>NZ_AUIV01000001.1 GCF_000423885.1 Thermomonas fusca DSM 15424
GAACGCCAGCGGCTTGACCATGACGAACGATACGAGTGTCCGAGCAATGCGGGCACTTCGTCGGGACGCGATCGGACAGCAAACGCGCCACCAGCCCCTGAGACCGCTGGCCCTGCAGCTTTGCCAGAACCTGCTCCTGCTGGGCCGGTGTCAGCCGTTCCGCTTCTGCCAGCCAACGCTTGAGTTCACGTGCGCGCATCCCGGTCTCCCGCCGCCCGAAACCTTCGAGCCGTGACGAAACCATGCAGGTAGGCAGGCTCACAGATTGAGACGATCAACAGCCAACGCGAACAGCGCCCAAAATTTTCACGCTTGATCGGATTTTTTCCGATTATCTGTGCATATGTTCGGGTCGCACCTTGGGGCGTGGCCATTTTTCGGGGGTGGCGGTCGCCATCCCGCCCTTGCTGTGCTCGCCTACGGAGCGGGATCCGAAGGTGCGGCCGGCGCATTCGCCACGCCGTGCGGCACGTGGCCGGCGGCAACGTGGCGACGCGCGGAATCGATGTTGTGCGGGGAATCGTCGAAGAAGATGTCGGCGCCGAAGGCTTCCAGGAACGGGCCCTTTTCGCGGCCGCCGAGGAACAGCGCCTCGTCCAGGCGCACGTCCCATTCGCGCAGGGTGCGGATCACCCGCTCGTGCGCGGGTGCCGAACGCGCGGTGACCAGCGCGGTGCGCAACGGCGAGGCTTCGCCGGGCGGAAATGCCGCCTGCAGGCCGTGCAGCGCCGCCAAGAAGCCGCGGAACGGGCCGCCGGACAGCGGTTCGCGCGCGCGTTCGGCCTCGTGGCGACCGAAGGCTTCCACGCCGTGCTCGCGCGAGACGCGCTCGCTCTCGTCGCCGAAGATCACCGCGTCGCCATCGAAGGCAATGCGCAGCTGCTGCTGGCGCGATTCGCTGGCCTTCTCCGGCAGGATGGTGGCGGCGGCCACGCCGGCTGCCAGCGCCTGCCCCACCGATTCCGGGTTGGCAGACAGGAACAGTTGCGCGCCGAACGGCTTGATGTAGGGCCAGACCGGAGCGCCGGCGGTGAAGGTGGCGCGGCGGATGTCCAGCCCGTGGTGCTGGATGGAATTGAACACGCGCAGGCCGGTGTCGGAGGAATTGCGCGACAGCAGGATCACTTCCACCCGCGGCGCGTCGGCCGGCGTGCCTTCGTTCAGCGCCAGCAGCTTGCGCACCAGCGGGAAGGCGATGCCCGGCGGCAGCACGTCGTCCTCGCGCTGGCGCTGGAATTCGGCGAACGCCAGGATGCCCTCGCGCTCGAACAGCGCGTGGCTGTCCTCCATGTGGAACAGTGCCCGCGCGGTGATCGCCACCACCAGCGGCGGCGGCAGGCGGTCTGGTGATGGCTGCGGGTCAGCCATGGGCATTGCGCTGGTCGGCACTGCGTTGAAAAACGGCGCGTTCCGGCTTGTGCAGGGCGAACCCCTGCGCGTAATCGACGTTCATGGGCACGAGGATATCCAGCATTTCCTGCGTGGACACCCACTCCGCCACGACGATCAACCCCTGCTGGTGGCCGATCTCGGTCACCGCCCTGACGATGGACTGCGACATGCGGTCGCTGGTCAGGTTCTGCACGAAGCTGCCGTCGATCTTCAGCATGTCCAGCTCCAGGTTCTTCAGGTAGCCGAACGAGGACATGCCGGCGCCGAAATCGTCCAGCGCCACCCGGCAACCCAGCGAGCGCAGCCGCGCGATCAGCGCGCTGGAGGCGATGAAGTTGCGCACCGCCACCGTTTCGGTGACCTCGAACACCAGCCGCCGCGGTTCGATGCCGTGCAGCTCGATCAGCTGCTCGATGCGGGCGAACAGGCCGTCGTCCTCCAGGCTGCCGCCGGACAGGTTGATGGCGCAGGTGGCCAGCCGGCTGCCGTGCGGATGGATGCGGTCCAGGTTGCCCAGCGCGGTTTCCACTACCCAACGGTCGATCAGCGGCATCAGGCCGTAGCGCTCCGCCGCCGGCAGGAACGCGCCGGGCGGCACCACCCCGCCGTCCTCGCCGCGCAGGCGCAGCAGCAGCTCGACATGGGCGCCTTCCGAGTGGCCGGGCTGCAGCGGGTGCAGCTCCTGGTAGTCCAGCAGCAGGCGACCGTCGCGCAACGCCTCGCGAATGCGGTTGGCCCATTCCATTTCGCCCAGCCGGCTGCTGATCGCGGTGTCGTCCTCGGCGTACACATGCACCCGGTTGCGGCCCCCGTCCTTGGCGAGATAGCAGGCGGCATCCGCATGCGCGAACAGTTCCCGCAGGGTGGTGGCGTGGGCCAGCATCACCACGCCGATGCTGGCGCTGATGGTGTAGGTGCGCTGCTCCCAGCTGAAGATGAAGCCTTCGATGCTGATGCGCAGGCGCTCGGCTGCCAGCAGCGCCGCCTCCACGGTGGGCGCGCCGCGCAGCAGCACGCCGAATTCGTCCCCACCCAGCCGGCCCAGCACGTCGCCCGGCCGCAGCTTCTCGCGCATCACCGCGGCTAGTTGCACCAGCAGCTCATCGCCGGCGCAGTGGCCCGAGGTGTCATTGATGATCTTGAACTGGTCCAGGTCGATGAACAGCAGCGCGCCATCGCCCCGCCCGGGCAAGTTGAGCAGCGACTGCGCGCGCGCTTCGAACTCGCGGCGGTTGTACAGCCGGGTCAGCGAATCGTGGCTGGCCTGGTAGCTGAGCCGCTCGGTCAGCTGGCGCTGTTCGGAGACATCGCTGGCCACCAGCAGCCACATCGGCGCGCCATCCAGTTCGATCGTGCTCAGCCACAGGCTGGCCCAGAACCCGCCGCCGTCGGCGCCCGGCAGCTGCGCGTCCACCGACAGCAGCGTGTCGGCATCGGCGGCGGCCAGGCGCACCATCACCTCCTGCCCCAGCACGTCGGACAGGCGGGCGCTCTGCGTGTCCGGCGCCAACCGGTCGCGGGCGAAGGCGTTGCGGTAGACGATGGTGCCGTCGTCCTCGCGCGCCAGCAGCACCAGGCAGGGCAACAGTTCGTTGAGCTTGCGGAAGCGCTCCTCGCTGGCTTGGAAGCGCCGCGCCATCGAGGTGCCCAGGGCGATCGCACGCTCGCGGGTGCTCACCACCGACCAGGTCAGCGCCGCCAGCAGCGCGCTGATGGCCGCGCCGATCCACAGCACCAACAGCCAGCTGCGGCCTTCCGGACTCTCCACGCCGCGGGCCACGACCTTCCAGGTGCGCCCGCCGAACTGCAGCGGCACCGCATGCTCCGAATTCGAAGCGTCAACCGCGTGGCCGGCGAAGGCCTGCGAATACAGCGGCCGGGGGGGGCCGTCGCTGATGTCCTCGACCACCACGTCGGCCAGCTGCTGCGGGGCTTCCGGCAGCGCCGAGGCGATCAGGTCGGAAATCCGGAACGACGCGCCAATCGAACCGATGATCGCGTCGCGACGCGCCTGCACGGTGCCCGGCCGGGTGCCGGGGGCGAACACCGGCAGGCGCAGGATGAAGCCGTCGCCCAGGCTCTGGCGCCCGCTCTGGCGCAGCGCGAACGGCGCCGACATCGCAAGCTCGTCGGTATCGCGCGCGCGTTCCAGCGACTGCAGGTTACTGGGCTGGCTGTTGACGTCGAGCCCGCGGAGCGCAAGGTTCCCGGACTGCGGCGCGAACAGGGTGGTCACGTAATGGTCGCCATCGGCACGGCGCTCGCGCTCGGCGTAGGCCAGCGCCTGCAGGCTGACCCGCGTGGCGCCATTGGACTGCATGTTCTCGTAGGCGCGGATGTACTCGATCTCGGTCACCTCCTGCGAGGCGATGAAGATCGACTGGAACGCGCGGATCAGGTGCCCGCACTGGTCCAGCCGCAGGCGGATGGCCTCGGCCACGCCGCGGGTTTCCTGCACGAACACGCGCCGCGCCTCGCTGCGGCTGCGGTGCCTCTCGGCGTTCGCCAGCCACAGGGTCAGGGCCATCCCCAGCGCAAAGGCGATCAGCGCCCAGAGCCATGCCGGCACTCGCCGCCCGGAAGGGGAAGCGGCGGCGGATACGGCCATGTTTCGACTATCGAACGGCATCTTCACCCCAGGCAGTGGACGGACATCAGGCGGCGAACTGCTCGATCAGGATCCTTTCCTCCAGGTTGTGTTCGGGGTCGAACAGCAGGGTGACGCTGCGGTCGCTGGACTCGCGCACCAGCACCTCGGTGACATCGCGCACCTCGTGCGAATCCGCGGTGGCGCTGACCGGGCGCTTGTGCGGGTCGCGCACCCGGAACCGCACCTCGGTGCCCGACTTCAGCACCGCGCCGCGCCAGCGCCGCGGACGGAACGGCGCGATCGGGGTCAGCGCCATGACGTTCGCCCCCAGCGGCAATATCGGCCCGTGCGCGGAAAAGTTGTAGGCCGTGCTGCCGGCCGGGGTGGCCAGCATGACCCCGTCGCAGATCAGCTCGTCCAGGCGAAGTTCGCCGTTGAGCTCGATGCCGACGTGGGCGGCCTGGCGGGTCTGCCGCAGCAGCGACACCTCGTTGTAGGCCAGCGAACCGACGGTCGCGCCCGACTCGGTCTGCGCCAGCATCTCCAGCGGATGCAGGACCGCCGGCTCGGCGGCATTGATCCGCGCCAGCAGGTCGTCTTCGGCCTTGTACTGGTTCATCAGGAAACCCACGGTCCCCAGCTTCATGCCGTACACCGGCTTGCCCAGCGCACCGTGGCGATGCAGGGTCTGCAGCATGAAGCCGTCGCCGCCCAGCGCCACGATGACGTCGGCATCCTCCGGCGTGATCGCGCCATGCCGCGCTTCCAGCAGGGCAAGCGCGGCGCGGGCCTCATCGGCGGGGCTGGCAAGCAAGGCGAGGCGAGGCATGGTCATGCGGCGAGGATAGCAAGAGCGTATGCAAGGCGGTTGTACGGTCTTCGCGCCCATCGGCGCCAGCGGCCGAGGCGCGGAAAAAAGATGGGCGCCCCTTTCGGGACGCCCATCGCAGGCACGCTGGTGACGAAGGTCAGCCGCGCTGCGCCAGCTGCGCGACGCGCTGCACCGCCACCGACGCGGTGGGGTAGTCCAGCGCCTTCTGCGCGGCCAGCTCGGTCAGCATCGCCAGGGTGAAGCGCAGCGACGAATCATCGCGGGTCAGCCAGGCCTGCACCTTCGCGTCCGGCTCCTTGCCCGGCATCGCCAGCACCTGCGCGGTCAGCGCCCGCAGCTGGGCGAACAGCTCGTCGCGCAGCACCCCGCGGGCAACCGCATGCCAGCGGCCTTCCACCTTCAGCGCCTCGATCTGCTCGCGCAGCCACGGCGCGTGCAACGCGTCGGCCAGGCGGAAGTAGACCTTGGCCACCTCGATCGGGCGCAGCTTGCGCTCGCGCGCCAGCTCGATGATGTCGGCGCCCGACTCCAGGTACGGCAGCGCCGCCAGCTGGTCGGCCAGTGCGGCCGACAGGCCCTTTTCGCGCCACTGCTTGCGGCTGGCTTCGTACTGCGGGCGCTGCGACGGCGGCAGGATGCCCTCGCCGGCACGGATGTCGCGGAAGCCGTCGTGGTAGCGCTCCACCGCGGTGGCAATCGCCGGCACCGCGCCGGGGCGCGACAGCAACCAGCGGGTGAAGCCGCGCTGCAGCTCCCAGATCACCTGCAGGGCATCGACCTGCACGCCCTCGCCCACCTTGCCGTCCAGCGCGTCGATCTGCGCCCACAGCTCGCGCGCATCCAGCGTTTCGCGGGTGATGGTGAAGGCGCGGGCGATCTCGCCGATGCTGCGGCCGCTGTCTTCCTGCATGCGCATCAGGAAGGTGGCGCCCATCCGGTTGATGGTGGAGTTGGTGACCGCGGTGGCGATGATCTCGCGCTTCAGGCGGTGGTCTTCCATCGCCTTGGCGTACTTCTTCTGCAGCGGCTCGGGGAAGTAGCGCACCAGTTCCTTCGACAGGTACGGGTCTTCCGGCACGTCCGATTCCAGCAGCTGCGGGTAGGCCACCAGCTTGGCGTAGGACAGCAGGATCGACAGCTCCGGACGGGTCAGGCCCTGGCCGCGCAGCTTGCGTTCGGCGATCTGCGCGTCGGTGGGCAGGAACTCGATCTGGCGGTCCAGCAGGCCCTGCGCTTCCAGCGTGCTGATGAAGTGCATCTTCGAGCCCAGCCGGGTGGCGCTCATCCGCTCCATCAGGCTCAGCGTCTGGTTCTGGCGGTAGTTGTCGTTCAGCACCAGCTGCGCGACCTCGTCGGTCATCGCCGCCAGCAACTTGTTGCGCTCGGCCAGCTTGAGGCGCTTCTTCTGCACTTCGCCGGTCAGCAGGATCTTGATGTTCACCTCGTGGTCGGAGGTGTCCACGCCGGCGGAATTGTCGATGAAGTCGGTGTTCAGCAGCACCCCCGCCTGCGCCGCCTCGATGCGGCCCAGCTGGGTCATGCCGAGGTTGCCGCCCTCGCCCACCACCTTGCAGCGCAGGTCGGCGCCGTTGACGCGCAGCGCGTTGTTGGCGCGGTCGCCCACTTCGGCGTTGGACTCGCTGGCGGCCTTCACGTAGGTGCCGATGCCGCCGTTCCACAGCAGGTCCACCGGCGCACGCAGCGCCGCGTGCATCAGCTCGTTCGGGGTCATCGCCTTGATGCTGGCATCGATACCCAACGCCTCACGCACCTGCGGGGTGATGTCGATCGACTTGGCCGAACGCGGGTGGATGCCGCCGCCCTTGCTGATCAGCTTGGCGTCGTAGTCGGCCCAGCTGGAGCGCGGCAGGTCGAACAGGCGCTGGCGCTCCTTGAACGAGATTGCCGAATCCGGGTTGGGGTCCAGGAAGATGTGGCGGTGGTCGAACGCGCAGACCAGGCGGATGTGCTTGCTCAGCAGCATGCCGTTGCCGAACACGTCGCCCGACATGTCGCCGATGCCGACGCAGGTGAAGTCCTGCTTCTGGCTGTCGCGGCCCAGCGCGCGGAAGTGGTGCTTGACCGACTCCCAGGCGCCGCGCGCGGTGATCGCCATGCCCTTGTGGCTGTAGCCGGCGCTGCCGCCCGAGGCGAACGCGTCGTCCAACCAGAAGCCATGCGCCTGGGCGATGCCGTTGGCGATGTCGGAGAAGCTTGCGGTGCCCTTGTCGGCCGCCACCACCAGGTACGGGTCGTCGCCGTCATGGCGCACCACCTGCGCCGGCGGCAGCACCTTGCCGTCCACGCTGAGGTTGTCGGTGATGTCCAGCAGGCCGTTGATGAAGCGCTTGTAGCAGGCGATGCCTTCGGCCATCCACGCGTCGCGGTCCACCGCCGGGTTCGGCAGCTGCTTGGCGAAGAAGCCGCCCTTGCTGCCCACCGGCACGATGACCGTGTTCTTCACCATCTGCGCCTTCACCAGGCCCAGCACTTCGGTGCGGAAGTCCTCGCGGCGGTCGGACCAGCGCAGGCCGCCGCGCGCCACCGGGCCGAAGCGCAGGTGGGTGCCTTCCACCCGCGGGCCGCAGACCCAGATCTCGCGGTACGGGCGCGGCTTCGGCAGGTCCGGCACGCGGGCGGTGTCGAACTTGAACGCCAGGTAGTCGGCGGGGCCGCCGTCCTTGCGCAGGCCGTCCTTGTATTCGATGTAGTAGTTGGTGCGCAGGGTCGCTTCGATGACCCCGATGAAGCTGCGCAGGATGCGGTCCTCGTCCAGGCTGCCAACGCGGTCCAGCAGGCCCAGCAGGGTGCTGCGCGCGGCCTCGACCTGCGCTTCGCGGTCGCCTTCGCGCGACTTCACCAGCGCCTTCAGTGCGTTCTGCGCGGCGACATCGCTGCCGGCCAGCGCCTTCAGCTGGGCATGGAAACGCTCCATGCCCAGCTTGACCTCGGCCGCGCTTTCCTTGCCGGTGGCCGGGTCGAAGCGGGCCTCGAACAGCTCCACCAGCAGCCGCGCCAGCAGCGGATAGCGGGTCAGCGTGGCTTCCATGTAGCTCTGCGAGAAGGTCACGCCGGCCTGCAGCAGGTACTTGCAGTAGGCGCGCAGCATCGCGACCTGCTTCCACGACAGGCCGGCAGCCAGCACCAGCCGGTTGAAGCCGTCGTTCTCGGCGTCGCCGCGCCAGATCCGCGCGAACGCTTCCTCGAAGCCCTCGTCCAGCGCATCGACGTCGAGCTCGCCCTGCAGGGACTCGACCTCGAAGTCCTGGATCCAGGCCAGGCGCCCTTCGACATCGACCTTGTAGGGATGCTCGGTGATGACGCGCAGGCCCATGTTTTCCATCATCGGCAGCGCATCGGACAGCGGGATGTCGCGCAACGGGCGGTACAGCTTGAAGCGCAGGCTGCCGCGCTGCGAGCGGCACAGCTGCAGGCGCAGGTCGTCGTCGTGAGTCAACGCGGCCAGATGCTCGACGTCGTCGGCCGCGGCTTCCGGGCTGACCTCTTCGATGTAACCGGCCGGCAGCGCGCTGCCGAAGCGGGCGGCCAGCTTCAGCCCGGCCTCTTCGCCGTGGCGGGCCACCAGCCGCTCGCGCAGGTCGTCGCGCCAGTCGCGCACGATCTCCGCCAACCGGGCTTCCAGCGCCGGCAGGTCGATCTCGGCATGGGCGGCGTTGGCGCTGGGGCGCACGATGATGTGCAACTGCGCCAGCGGCGAATCGCCGATCTGCACGTTGGTGTCGACGCGCTCGCCGCCCAGCGCTTCGCGCAGCATCGCCTCGATGCGGTGGCGCACCTGCGTGCTCATGCGGTCGCGCGGCACGTAAGCCAGCGCGGAGTAGTAGCGGCCGTAGCGGTCAGGGCGCACGAACAGCTTGCTGCGCACGCGCTCCTGCAGGCCGAGGATGCCCATGCAGGTGCGGAACAGTTCTTCCTCGCCGGCCTGGAACAGCTCGTCGCGCGGCAGGGTTTCCAGGATGTGGCGCAGCGCCTTGCCGCTGTGGCTGCTGGGGTCCAGCCCGGACTTGTCCATCACGTAGTCGTGGCGCTCGCGCACCAGCGGGATGTCCCACGGGCGGCGGGTATAGGCGCTGGAGGTGTACAGGCCGACGAAGCGCTGCTCGCTGATCGCACGGCCCTTGGCGTCGAAGCCCAGCACGCCGATGTAATCCATGTAGCCGGGGCGGTGCACGGTGGCGCGCGCATTGGTCTTGGTCAGGATCAGCGCATCCACCGCGCCGGACTGCGGCAATGCGTGCGCCGCCAGCGACTTCAGCGGACGCGCGCCCCCTTCCTCGCCGCGCAGCAGGCCCAGGCCGCTGCCCGGCACCGCGGACAGGATGTCTTCCTTGCCCTGCTTGCCGACCTTGTACTCGCGGTAGCCGAAGAAGGTGAAATGGTTGTCGGCGGCCCAGCGCAGGAACTCCTGCGCCTCCTGGCGGCCTGCGTCGGCCACCGGCAGTTTGCTGGTCGCCATTTCCTCGGCGACCTCGCGCATGCGATCGCGCATCGGCTCCCAGTCGTTGACGATCGCGCGCACGTCGTCCAGCACCTGCACGATGCGCGCCTTGACCGCGGCCATCGCGGCCTGCGGCTGGCGGTCGATTTCCAGGTGCATCAGCGATTCGGCCGCACCCTCGCCAACGCCGACCAGCTTGCCGGCCTTGTCGCGGTTCATGCGGATGACCGGATGGCCCAGCACGTGCACGCCGATGCCGGCGTCGGCCAGCGCCATGGTCACCGAATCGACCAGGAACGGCATGTCGTCATTGACGACCTGCACCAAGGTATGGGTGGAATCGGCCGGGTTGCTCAGGCGCACATTGGCCTTGCCGCGCTTGCGGGAGCGCGCGAACTCCAGCATGTCGGCGGCCAGTTCGGCCCAGCCCGCGGCGTTGCGGCTGGCGATCTCGTCGGCATCCATGCGCTGGTAGAAGGCGGCGGCAAACGCCTGCGCCTCGGCCTGCCCGGCCTTGCCCACGCGCTTGGCCAGCGCGTCGAGGATGGGTTTAAGGTCGTTGCCGGCGTCGGTTTCCACTGACTTTTTCATCTGCTTCACAGCCTCCAAAGGGAAACGGCCGCGCAGGGGGCGCGGCCGTCTTGGTGTCGTTGTCGTTTATCGCAGGCCGGTTTCGCCGCGGGCGATGACCAACCGCTGGATCTCGCTGGTGCCTTCGTAGATTTCGGTGATCTTTGCATCGCGGAAGAAACGCTCGATCGGCATTTCCTTGGAATAACCCATGCCGCCATGGATCTGCAGCGCCTGGTGGGTGATCCACATGGCCGCTTCCGAGGCGGTCAGCTTGGCCACCGACGCCTCGGTGGTGAACCGCTTGCCCTGGCCCTTCAGCCACGCCGCGCGCAGCGTCAGCAGCAGCGACGCGTCGAGCTTGCACTTCATGTCGGCGATCTTGGCCTGGGTCATCTGGAACGCGCCGATCGGCTGGCCGAAGGCCTTGCGCTCCTTCACGTATTCGAGCGTCGCCTCATAGGCCGCGCGGGCCAGGCCGATGGCCTGGCTGGCGATGCCGATGCGGCCGGCGTCGAGCACGCCCATGGCGATCTTGAAGCCCTGGCCTTCCTCACCCAGCACCTCGTCGGCGTGGACCACGTAATCGGTGAACTCGATCTCGCAGGTGGCGGAAGCGCGGATGCCCAGCTTGGGTTCGGTCTTGCCGCGGTGGAAACCCTCGCGGGTGGTGTCGATCATGAACGCGGTGATGCCGCGCGCGCCCTTTTCCGGCGCGGTCATCGCGAACAGCACGATGTACTTCGCTACCGGGCCGGAGGTGATCCAGCTCTTCTTGCCGTTGACCACGTAGCTGCCGTCGTCCTGCTTGACGGCGCGGCAGCGCATCGCGGTGGCGTCGGAACCGGACTGCGGCTCGGTCAGCGCGAACGCGCCGATCTCGCGGCCTTCCGCGATCTCGCGCACGTACTTCTGCTTCTGCGCCTCGCTGCCAAAGGTCAGGATGCCGTTGCAGAACAGCGAGTTGTTCACCGACATGATGGTGCTGTGCGCGGCGTCGGCGGCGGCGATCTCCACCATCGCCAGCACGTAGCTGACCGGATCCATGCCGGCGCCGCCGTACTCCACCGGCACCTCGATGCCCATCAGGCCGTTCTCGCCCAGCGCGCGGATGTTCTCGAGCGGGAACTCGCCGGTGCGGTCGTGATGCTCTGCGCTGGGGGCGATTTTTTCGCGGGCGATGCGTCGCGCCACGTCCTGCAGCATCAACTGCTCTTCGCTGAATCCGAAATCCACAACCGCCCCTTGGCGTCATTCGAAAGTGCGGCATTGTATCCCTGCAGCGCGCAGAACCGTAGCGCCTGCAAGCGGGCCGACGCTTCGCCGGGCGGCCCGCGCGAAATGCCCATCCATGCCCGCGTACACTGCGCTTTCCACGCTGCCGCTACGACGGAACGCCACGCCAGCCAGCTGAAAGCGTCGCCGACATGCGCACGGCTTGACCACAAAGCGACATCGCGAGAGAATTATCTTTAAATCGCGATGGAAAGATATATATGGATCTGGAAGGCTGGTCCGCACACCTGAAGGTGTTCGCCGACGCCACCCGCGTGCGCCTGCTGGCACTGCTGGAAGGCGAGGAACTCACCGTGGCCGAACTGTCCGCGATTACCCAGCTGGCGCAGCCGCGGGTGTCCACCCATCTGGCCAAGCTCAAGGAAGCCGGGCTGGTGCGCGACCGCCGCGCCGGGGTGTCGGCCTATTACCGTTTCGATGACGCCGCCATCGAGCCGGCGCAGCGAATGCTGTGGCAGTCAATCCGCACCGGCAGCGACGACCCGCTGCTGCGCCAGGACGCCGAACGCGTGCCGGGAGTGCTGGCGATGCGCGCCGCCGACCAGAACTGGGCCGACAGCGTGGCCGGCGACATGGAGCGCCACTACTCGCCGGGCCGTACCTGGGAGGCGCTGGCGCGCACCGCGCTGCCGCTGTTGTGGCCGGGCGACGTGCTGGACATCGCTTCCGGCGACGGTGTGCTGGCCGAACTGCTGTCCCCGCACGCCGACCGCTACGTTTGCATCGACTCCAGCCAACGCGTGGTGGCCGCGGCCAGCGAACGCCTGCGCCGTTTCGAGAACGTGGAGGTGCGCGAAGGCGACATGCATGCGCTGCCATTCGCGGATGCGAGCTTCGACCTGGTGGTGCTGATGCACGCACTGACCTACGCCGCACGCCCGGCGCAGGCGGTGGCAGAAGCGGCGCGCGTGCTCAAGCCCGGCGGCCGGCTGCTGCTGTCCAGCCTGGCCCGCCACGAACACCGCAGCGTGGTGGAAGCCTATGGCCACGTGCACCTGGGCTTCACCGGCAAGGAACTGCGCAAGTTCGCGGAGAAGGCCGGCCTGAGTATCGCCAACTGCGAGACCGTCACCCGCGAACGCCGCCCGCCGCATTTCGAAGTGATTTCGCTGACCGGCGTGAAGCCGTGATCCAACCCATCCGTCACTCCCGCAACAACGGAATGACGAGCAGGAACAAGACATGACCACCCTTCCCTGGAAAACCCCCGCCCGCGCCGAAGCGCTGCAGGCCGCGCTGGCGCGGCGCATCCTGATCATCGATGGCGCCATGGGCACCATGATCCAGCGCCATGAGCTGCAGGAGGCCGACTATCGCGGCGAACGCTTCGCCCACGGCTTCGATGCCCTGTTCGCGCCGGGCGGCCACGCCCACGGCCCCGGCTGCGGCTGCGAAGGCTTTGATCAGCGCGGCAACAACGACCTGCTCTCCCTGACCCGCCCCGACATCATCGCCGGCATCCATCGCCAGTACCTGCAGGCCGGCGCGGACCTGGTCGAAACCAATACCTTCAACTCGACCTCCATCTCGCTGGCCGACTATCACCTGCAGCACCTGGTGCGCGAGCTCAACCGCGAAGGCGCGCGCCTGGCCCGCGCCGAGTGCGATGCCATCGAAGCCGCAGACCCGTCGCAGCCGCGCTTCGTGATCGGCGTGCTGGGCCCGACCAGCCGCACCGCTTCGCTGTCGCCGGACGTGAACCGCCCCGGCTTCCGCGCGATCAGCTTCGACGAGCTGGCCGAGGCCTATCGCGAAGCCGCGCGCGGCCTGATCGAAGGCGGCGCCGACGTGCTGATGGTGGAAACCGTGTTCGACACCCTCAACGCCAAGGCCGCGCTGTTCGCCATCGACGACGTGTTCGATGAACTGGGCGCGCGCCTGCCGGTGATGATTTCCGGCACGATCACCGATGCCTCCGGCCGCACCCTTTCGGGCCAGACCGCCGAGGCGTTCTGGTATTCGCTGCGGCACAGCCGCCCGCTGGCGATCGGCCTGAACTGCGCGCTCGGCGCCAAGGACCTGCGCCAGCACGTGGATGTGCTGGCGACGGTGGCCGACACCCACGTCAGCTGCCACCCCAACGCCGGCCTGCCGAACGCGTTCGGCGGCTACGACGAAATCCCGGAAGACATGGCGGTGATCCTGCGTGAATTCGCGCAAAGCGGCCTGATCAACCTGGTCGGCGGCTGCTGCGGCACCACGCCCGATCACATCGCCGCGATCGCCGCGGCGGTGCGCGACCTGCCGCCACGCGCGGTGCCCGTGGTCGGCGCACAGGAGCAGGCGGCATGAGCAGCAACCTGCCCCGCTTCACCCGCCTGTCCGGGCTCGAGCCGCTGGTCATCACGCCGGAATCCAATTTCATCAACGTCGGCGAACGCACCAACGTCACCGGCAGTGCGCAGTTCAAGAAGCTGATCCTGGAAAGCCGTCTGGACGAAGCCGTGGTGGTCGCCCGCCAGCAGGTGGAGAACGGCGCGCAGGTCATCGACGTCAACATGGACGAGGGCCTGCTCGACTCCGAGAAGGCGATGGTGGAATACCTCAACCTGATCGCCGCCGAGCCGGACATCGCCAAGGTGCCGGTGATGGTGGACAGCTCGAAGTGGTCGGTGATCGAGGCCGGCCTGAAATGCCTGCAGGGCAAGGGCATCGTCAATTCGATCTCGATGAAGGAAGGCGAAGACGAGTTCCTGCGCCAGGCCCGGCTGGTGCGCCGCTACGGCGCCGCGGTGGTGGTGATGGCCTTCGACGAGGTCGGCCAGGCCGATACCGCGCAGCGCAAGGTGGAGATCAGCGCACGCGCCTACAAGCTGCTGACCGAACAGATCGGCTTCCCGCCCGAGGACATCATCTTCGATCCCAACTGCTTCGCCATCGCCACCGGCATCGAGGAACACAACAACTACGCCGTCGATTTCATCGAAGCCGCGGCCGAGCTGCGCCGGCTGTTCCCGTACAGCCATATCTCCGGCGGCGTCTCCAACGTCAGCTTCAGCTTCCGCGGCAACGAGCCGGTGCGGCAGGCGATCCACGTGGTGTTCCTGTACCACGCCATCAAGGCCGGCATGGACATGGGCATCGTCAACGCCGGCGCGTTGCCGCTGTACGACCAGCTGGACCCGCTACTGCGCGAGCGGGTCGAGGACGTGGTGCTGAACCGCCGCGACGACGCCACCGAGCGGCTGCTGGAGATCGCCGACAACTACAAGAAGCGCAAGGGCGAGAAGAAGGTCGAAGACCTGCAGTGGCGCGAGCAGCCGGTAGCCGCGCGGCTCTCGCATGCGCTGGTGAACGGCATCGACCAGTACGTGGTGGAGGACACCGAGGAAGCGCGCCAGCAGGCCACGCGCCCGCTGGACGTGATCGAAGGCCCGCTGATGGACGGCATGAACGTGGTCGGCGACCTGTTCGGCGCCGGCAAGATGTTCCTGCCGCAGGTGGTGAAGTCGGCGCGGGTGATGAAGAAGGCGGTGGCGCACCTGCTGCCCTACATCGAGGCCGAGAAGCTGCGCACCGGCGATGTCGGCAAGACCAACGGCAAGATCGTGATGGCCACGGTCAAGGGCGATGTGCACGACATCGGCAAAAATATTGTTGGCGTGGTGCTGGCCTGCAACAACTTCGAGGTGATCGATCTCGGGGTGATGGTGCCGGCGCAGAAGATCCTCGACACCGCGATTGCCGAGAACGCCGACATGATCGGCGTGTCCGGCCTGATCACGCCCTCGCTGGAGGAGATGAGCCATGTCGCCCGCGAGATGCAGCGGCAGGGCTTCACCATGCCGCTGCTGATCGGCGGCGCCACCACCTCGCGCGCGCATACCGCGCTGAAGATCGACCCGCACTACAAATCGCCGACGATCTGGGTGAAGGATGCTTCGCGCGCGGTGGGCGTGGCGCAGTCGCTGATGAGCCCGGAGCTGCGCGGCGATTTCGTGCAGGCCGCCGCCAACGACTACGCCGACGTGCGCCAGCGCCACCGCAACCGCGGCGACGGCAAGCGGCTGGTGTCGCTGGAGAAGGCGCGCGCGCACTCGTTCAAGTACGACTGGAGCAGCTACACCCCGCCGGCGCCGAAGCAGCCCGGGCTGCACGTGTTCGACGACTACCCGCTGGCCGAGCTGGTGGACTGCATCGACTGGTCACCGTTCTTCAACGCCTGGGAGCTGGCCGGCAAATACCCGGCGATCCTCACCGACGAAATCGTCGGCGCCCAGGCCAGCGAACTGTACCGAGACGCGCGCGCGATGCTGCGCAAGATCGTCGATGAGAAGTGGCTCACGGCGAAGGCCGTCTGCGGTTTCTGGGCGGCCAACGGCGTCGGTGACGACGTGGTGCTGGACGTTGGCGGCGAGCCGCACTGGTTCCGCTTCCTGCGCCAGCAGGCGGACAAGCCGGTGGAACGCCCCAACCTGTGCCTGGCTGATTTCGTTGCACCGAAGGACAGCGGCAGGCAGGACTGGATCGGCGCCTTCGCGGTGACCGCGGGACTGGGCATCGAACCGCATCTGGAGCGCTTCCGCGCCGAATACGACGACTACAGCGCGATCCTGCTCAAGGCGCTGGCCGACCGTCTGGCCGAAGCCTTCGCCGAACGGCTGCACCAGCGGGTGCGCAAGGAGTTCTGGGGCTACGCGGCAGACGAAACGCTGGACAACGACGCGCTGATCGCCGAGCGCTACCGCGGCATCCGCCCCGCCCCCGGCTATCCGGCCTGCCCGGAGCACAGCGAAAAGCGGGTGTTGTTCGACCTGCTGGGCGTCACCGCCAAGGCCGGCATCGAGCTGACGGACCACTTCGCCATGTATCCGGCGGCCAGCGTGTCCGGGCTGTATTTCAGCCACCCGGACAGCAAGTACTTCGTGGTCGGACGGGTCACCAGAGAACAGGTGGCCGACTACGCGCGACGCAAGGGGGTGGACCTTGCGCAGGCGGAACGCTGGCTGTCGTTCAATCTGGATTACGACCCGGATTGAGCCAACCGAAAAGCGGGGTCACCAGACCAGATCGTCCGGCACCTGATACGCCGGGTCGGAATACGGATCGGCTTCGGCCGTTGCGTTGGGGTCGACCTTCAGCGCCACCGCCTGGGCGAAGATCGCTTCGGCTTCGGCCAGCGTGGCCGCATCCACCAGCAGGTAGCGGCCATTCATCTGCAGCACGCCCAGTTCGCCGGCATTGAGCGCCTTCAGCTGCTCTGCGGTGACGTGCACGCGCTTGATCTTGCCGCCGTATTCGAAATGACGGACGTGCTCCGCCTCGGCGGCATTCAGCGCCTTGTCCTTGAGGAAGTCTTCCAGCTTGGCCTTGGCCTCGCGGCGCAGGCGTGCTTCTTCCTGCTTCAGGCGTTCGGCCTCGATGCGCTCTTCCTTTTCCCGTTGCGCGCGGATCGCGTAGGCCTTGGCCAGATCGATGTCTTCGCGCGACATCTTCTTCTGCCCGGGTTTGTGCGGATTCTGCGCGGGCTTGTGCGGACGCTGCTGCGGCCGGCCCGGCTGTGGCGGACGGCCGGCATGGGCCGGCTTGCCGCCGTGCGGTGCCTGTGGCTTGCGGGCGTCCTGCTTCGGTCGCGGGGCGGGCTTGGGTGCATCTTTGAAGCCAAGGCCAAGCAGCTGGTCGCGGAGGGAGTTGATCATGTCGGTCGCGGCGGTCAGTAATGCGGAGGGGGCGGTTCGCTGGCGGCATCGCCGGTGACCGGGCTTGCAGCCATCGCGCTGCGCAATTGTCGCAATTCTTCCAGCGCGCGGTGCAGGCGCAGCGCGTTGCCGGCCTCCTCGCTGCGGGCGGCGGCCAGCGCGTCGCTGAGTTCCAGCAGCGCCTGTTCCTGGAAGGCGAGCCGGGTTTCCAGATCGACCAGCCGGTGTTCGAGATCGGTCATGCTTCTTCCTTGCGCAGCGAACGTCCGCGGCCGATGCCGTAATAGGCGATGCCGGCGGCTTCCACTTCGACGGGTTCGTACAGGTTGCGGCCATCGAACAGCACCGCGTCGGCCAGCGCCTCCTTCAGCATGGCGAAGTCGGGGCTGCGGAACTGCTTCCATTCGGTGACCACGGCCAGCGCATCGGCGCCTTCCACCGCATCCGCCGCGCTCCCGCACAGCACCAGGTGTTCGCGCTCGCCGTAGATGCGGCGGGTTTCGGCCAGCGCTTCGGGATCGAACGCGCGCACGCTGGCGCCCGCGTCCCACAGCTGCTGCAGCAGGCGGCGGCTGGAGGCCTCGCGCATGTCGTCGGTATTCGGCTTGAACGCCAGCCCCCACACCGCGATGGTCTTGCCGCGCAGGCCTTCGTCCTCGCCGAGGTCGTAATGGCGCTGCATCAGCTCGAACAGGTGACCCCTCTGCGCGGCGTTGACCGCCTCCACCGCCTCCAGCAGACGCGGCTGCACGCCGTGCTGCGCGGCGGTGCGCGCCAGCGCCTGCACGTCCTTGGGGAAGCACGAGCCGCCGTAGCCGGCGCCCGGATAGATGAAATGCCAGCCGATGCGCGGGTCGGAGCCGATGCCCTTGCGCACCATCTCCACGTCCGCGCCCACCTGCTCGGCGATGTTGGCGATCTCGTTCATGAAGCTGATCTTGGTCGCCAGCATGGCGTTGGCCGCGTACTTGGTCAGCTCGGCGGAGCGCACGTCCATCGCCACGATGCGCTCGTGGTTGCGGTTGAACGGGGCGTATAGGCGCCGCAGCGTGTCCAGCGCGGCCGCGCTGGAGGTGCCGATGACGATGCGGTCCGGGCGCATGCAGTCCTCGACCGCCGCGCCCTCCTTCAGGAACTCGGGGTTGGACACCACGTCGAAGCCGATGTCGGCACCGCGCACGGCCAACTCGGCGTCGATGGTGGCGCGCACCTTGTCGGCGGTGCCGACCGGCACGGTGGACTTGTCCACCACCACCACCGGCCGCGCGATGTGGCGGCCGATGGTGCGCGCCACCTCGCGCACGTACTGCAGGTCGGCGCTGCCGTCCTCGTCCGGCGGCGTGCCCACGGCGATGAACAGCACATCGCCGTGGGCGATGCCGGCCGCCGCGTCGGTGGTGAAGCGCAGGCGCCCGGCGGCGTGGTTGGCCTTCACCATCGGGGTCAGGCCCGGCTCGTAGATCGGCACGATGCCGTTGTTCAGGCCTTCCACCTTGGCCGCGTCGACATCGACGCAGACCACGTCGTGGCCGACCTCGGCCAGGCAGGTGCCGGTCACCAGGCCAACGTAGCCGGTGCCGAAAATGCAGACGCGCATGCGCGGTATCCGTGGGCAAAAGAAAGGGGGACGCATCGCAAGGATACGTCCCCCGGTGTTCCGGAACGGTTACTTGCCGGACGGCGCCTTGACGATTTCCAGCAGTTCGACCTCGAACTCCAGCACCTGGTTCGGACCGATCATCGGCGGCGCCTGCTCGCCATAGGCCAGCTTGGCCGGGATCCAGAACTTGTACTTGGACCCCACCGGCATCAGCTGCAGGCCTTCGGCCCAGCCCGGGATCACGCCCTGCAGCGGCAGCACCGCCGGCTCGCCGCGCTTGTAGGAGCTGTCGAATTCCTTGCCATCCAGCAGGGTGCCCTTGTAGTTCACCTTGACGCCGTCGGTGGCGCCGGGCTTGGCGCCCTTGCCCTCGGTGAGGACCTGGTACTGCAGGCCGGAAGCGGTGGTGACCACACCCTGCTTCTTGCCATTCTCGGCCAGGAACTTCTCGCCCTTGTCGAGGTTGGCCTTGCCCTCTTCCATCATCTTGGCGATCTGCTTGGCCTGCATCTTCTGGGTGAACGCCTCCATGATCTGCTGCGCCTGCTCGTCGTTGATCAGCGCCTTGCCGCCATCCATCTGCGTGCGCAACGCCTTGACCACGGTATCGACATTCAGTTCTTCCTTGACCTCGGGCTGGGACAGCGATTTGCTCATCGCCATGCCGATGGCATAGCTGATTTGTTCCTTCTCGGTGGGCAGGCCCGGATAGCCGGTCTTGTCGGTCGGGTCCTTGCCCGCTTCGGCGCTGGCGGAAACATCTACGGGCTTGTTCTCGCCCTTGCAGGCGGACAGCGCCAGCAGCGTGGCGACGGCAATGGCGGTGGAACGGACAAACGGCTTCATCTGCAGGGAACTCCGGGATGCGAAAAGAGGAATGGCGACGGGCGCCGGCGGAAACACGATCAGGTTGGACTCATTCGACGCCCAGCAGTTCCACGTCGAACACCAGGGTGGAATTGGGCGGGATGCCGGCACCGGCGCCGCGCTCACCGTAACCCAGTGCGGCTGGAACCCACAGCCGGTACTTGGCGCCGACCGGCATCATGCCGACGCCTTCGGTCCAGCCCTTGATGACCTGGTCGAGGCCGAACACCGCCGGCTCGCCGCGGTCGATCGAACTGTCGAACTTGGTGCCGTCCAGCAGCGTGCCCACGTAGTGGACGCGCACCCGCTGGCCGGGCTTCGGGCGCGTGCCGTCACCCTGCTTTAGCACCATGTACTGCAGGCCGGTGGGGGTGGTGAACACGCCCTTCACCAGCTTGTTCTTCGCCAGGAATTCCTGTTCCTCCTTCAGCGCGGCCTCGCCCTGCGCCTTGCGCTGGGCCTCGCGGGCGGCGCCCACGCGGGCGGACAGCGCAGTGCGGACCTGGTCGATCTGGGCCTGGTCCAGCAGCGGCTTGGCGCCCGGATTGGCGCCGTCCATCAGGCCGCGCATGAACATCGGCATGTCGAATTCGTCGCCGAGGCCGACCAGCCGGCGGCCGATGTTGGTGCCGGCAAGGATTCCCGCCTTGGCGCGGTCCAGCGTCACCAGCGGCTTGCCCGCCTTGCGCGCGCCGATATTGAGCATCAGCGCCTGCGACAGGCGTTTGGCTTCTTCGGCATCCAGCGTCGGCTGGCCACCGGCCAGGACCTGTTCGATGGTCTTCTGGAAGCTGGCCAGGTCGACGTCCGGCAGGCCCGGACCGATGTCCCGCGCCACATCCTGGCCCAGCATGTAACCGACCTTGTCGCGCTCGCTGAGGCTGGCGCCGTCCTGGGCCAGCACCGGCGCAGCTGCCAGTACGGCCACCAGCAGCGCGACCAGCGCACGCAGGGAAAACTTCATCGTGTCGATCTCCGGATGACCTGCGGCGAGGAGCCGCGCAGGCGCATGAACGCACCTATTGTCGTTTGCACCGCGGCAGCCGGCAATCCTGTCGCGCAGGCTGCCACGGCAGCGATTCAGGCCGACCGTGGGCCGGGCTGTGGCAACCATGACTTCAGTTGGGTCAAACAATGCTTGACGGGTAATTTTGTAGTGTTATAGTTGCCTACAACACCGAACCCCCAGAGCAGGACGTTCACCATGAACCGCAAGCTCCACAACTCCCTCAACGCCGCAATGGCCTGCAGTGCGCTGCTGACCCTTGCCGTGCTGGCCGGCGCCCCGGTCGAACCGCCGGCGCCTACCGTAACGGACTTCGCCGCCACGCCGGTTTCCGCGCCCGCCGGCGAAGCCATCGTCGCCGCGAATGCCACCCCGGCCGCGGCCATTGCAGCAAGCAGCGAGCGTCGGGTGTCGCGGCGTTCCTATCAATCGGTACGGATGCCGTTCTTTTCCTTCTTCCTGCCGCAGGACTGAATCATGGTTGCCGTCGAATGGAGCGATAGCGCTCCGATCTACCGCCAGCTGAAGGACCGCGTCGTCGCGATGATGCTCGACGGGGTGCTCAAGCCGGGCGATGCGCTGCCCTCGGTCCGCCAGGTGGCGGCCGAGTACCAGCTGAATCCAATCACCGTCTCGCGCGCCTACCAGGAGCTCGCGGACGAACAACTCGTCGAGAAACGAAGGGGACTGGGCATGTACGTCACCGAAGGCGCCAATGCGCGCCTGCTGCAGAGCGAACGCGAACGGTTCCTGCGCGAGGAATGGCCGCTGGTCATGGAGCGTATCCAGCGGCTGGGCCTGAGCATCCAGGAACTGCTGGATCCGCAGCAGAAGTGGGCACCCAAGTGAGTACTGCCATGACCACCTCCGTGATTGAAGCCCGCGGCCTGCGCAAGGCCTACAAGAACAAGCTGGCGCTGGACAACACCGCGTTCGACATCCCCTCCGGCCGCATCGTCGGCCTGATCGGGCCGAACGGCGCCGGCAAGACCACCGCGCTCAAGGCGATCCTCGGCCTGATCCCGTTCGAGGGCGACCTGAAAGTGCTGGGCAAGGACCCGCGCACCCAGCGCGACGAGCTGATGAACGATGTCTGCTTCATCGCCGACGTGGCGGTGCTGCCTCGCTGGATCACCGTGGCCCAGGCCATCGAGTTCGTCGCCGGCGTGCATCCGCGCTTCGATGCCGCCAAGTGCCGGCGCTTCTTGGAGGGCACCCAGCTCAAGCCGGGCCTGAAGGTGCGCGAGATGTCGAAGGGCATGATCGTGCAGCTGCACCTGGCGCTGGTGATGGCCATCGACGCCCGCCTGCTGGTGCTGGACGAGCCCACCCTGGGCCTGGACATCCTCTACCGCAAGCAGTTCTACCAGCGCCTGCTGGAGGACTACTTCGACGAGGACAAGACCATCCTGGTCACCACCCACCAGGTCGAGGAGATCGAGCACATCCTCACCGACGTGATGTTCATCCGCGACGGCAAGATCGCGCTGAACACGCCAATGGAGTCGCTGGGCGAGCGCTACACCGAGGTGCTGGTGGACGCCGGCAAGCAGGATGCCGCACGCGCCCTGCAGCCGATCGATGAACGCGCCCTGCCGTTCGGCAAGACCGTGATGATGTTCGACGGCGCCGACCGCGCCCGACTCGGCGCACTGGGCGAGACCCGCACCCCCGGCCTGGCCGACCTGTTCGTCGCCACCATGAAAGGAACCTACGCATGAACGCCGCCTACGACGCCGCGGGCATGGATGTCGCCAAATCCAGCG
Organism: Thermomonas fusca DSM 15424; assembly: GCF_000423885.1. Classification (GTDB taxonomy): domain Bacteria; phylum Pseudomonadota; class Gammaproteobacteria; order Xanthomonadales; family Xanthomonadaceae; genus Thermomonas; species Thermomonas fusca. Next base: position 22,018 of record NZ_AUIV01000001.1, read on the forward strand.
TGCCCCGCACCCCGCCGCACCCCACCCACAAGCTGAAGCTGCTGCTGCGCCGCGAATTCTGGGAACACAAGGGCGGCTTCTTCTGGGCCCCGATCTGGGCCGGCGGCATCTCGCTGCTGCTGACCCTGATGGCGCTGATCTTCGGTGAAGTGGCGATGCGCCGTGAAGCCGTCACCGGGATGAAGATCAACGGCCAGGTGATGATCAACGGCCTCGACCTGAGCCTGATCACCGAGAACATGTCGCCGGAGGACGTGCAGAGGCTCGCCGACGGCATCAGCCTGAGTACCGCCTCGGCGATGTTCTGGCCGCTGCTGGTGCTGGGCTTCGTGGTGTTCTTCTACTGCCTGGGCAGCTTGTACGACGAGCGCAAGGACCGCAGCGTGCTGTTCTGGAAATCGCTGCCGGTGTCCGACCGCGACACCGTGCTGTCGAAGGCGCTCAGCGCCCTGGTGGTGGCGCCGACGCTGGCGATCGCGGTGGGCATCGCCTGCATGGTCGCCTTCCTGCTGGTGCTGAGCGCGTTCGTGCTGCTGCACAACGGCAACCCGTTCGCGCTGCTGTGGAGCCCCGACAACCTGCTGGCCAATGCCGGCCTGGCGCTGGCGGCAATCCCGGTGTACGCGCTGTGGGCCTTGCCCAGCGCCGGCTGGCTGCTGCTGTGTTCGGCCTGGTCGAAGAGCAAGCCGTTCCTGTGGGCGATCATGATCCCGGTATTCGCCGGCGTGTTCATCAGCTGGTTCGACGTGATGAACATGTTCAACCTGGACAGCAGCTGGTTCTGGAAGAACGTGGTGGCGCACCTGCTGGGCGGCGTGTTCCCCGGCACCTGGTTCACCGCGATGGATCTGCACGGACTGCAGGCCAAGGAGCTGGGCAACCACCTGGTGCTGCTGAAGGGTCTGTATTCGGTGCTGGCAAGTCCGCAGCTGTGGATCGGCGCCGGTGCCGGCATCGCGATGATCACCGCCGCCATCCGCCTGCGCCGCTGGCGCGACGACAACTGAGCCGCTTTCCCATGACCCGCATTGCCGCAAGGGACAAGACCATGCAGACCAAGCGTTTTCTTCCCATCGCCGCCCTGGCCCTGCTGCTGCCGCTGGCAGCGCAGGCCCAGCCGCCCCGCCCGGCGGACACCGGCATCAGTGCCGAGATCCGCCGCGAACTGGGCGACGCCCGCAAGGAAGTCCGGGCCGAGCTGGCCAAGGCCAAGCTGGAGCTGGACACCGGGGACCTGCAGCTGCAGGACAACCTGCAGTTCGGCAAGCAGTCCGAGGCCCAGCGCCGCGACGCCAAGCAGGTGGCAGCGGCGATCACCCCGCAGGGCGACCTGCTGATCGACGGCAAGCCGCAGCAGATCGACGCCGGCCAGCGTCGCCAGCTGCTGGCTTACCGCGGGCTGGTGGTGGAAATCGCCAAGGTCGGGATCGACATCGGCCAGACCAGCGCGGATGCGGCGCTGGAAGCGGTCGATCGCTCCTGGGTGAGCCTGATGTTCGGCGCCATGACCGGCAGCCTGGAGCGGCGCATCGAGCGGACGGTGCGCGAACAGGTGGAGCCCGGCGTGCGTGGCATCTGCCGGATGCTGCCGCGGGTGATGGACTCGCAGCAGCGCCTGGCCGCCAGCCTGCCGCAGTTCCGCCCCTACGCCAACCTGGAACGCGACGACGTGGCCGACTGCGAGAACAGCGTCCGCCGCGAATTCGCCAGCCTCTGACCCGGAGCACCCGATGAAGCATGTTTACCTGCTGGCCTCCGTGGTTGTCGCCAGCCTGCCGCTGCTGGCCTGCAGCCAGCCCCCCGCTCCGCCGGCGCCGCCCGCGCCCCCCGCCGCGCCCACCGCCGACAGCGCCAACAAGGGCTTCATCGCCCGGCAGGTGGATCGGGCCCTGGACGATGCGCGCAAGGAGCTGCACGAGGGCAACCTGAGCATCAACGGCGACATCAACATCAACGTCAACGGCAAGCAGTTCGGCAAGTCCGACAGCCAGCTGCCGAAGGCCGAAATCAGCCCGCAGGGCGATCTGCTGGTCGAGGGCAAGCCGGTGCAGACCACCGCCGCGCAGCGCCAGCAGCTGCTCACCTATCGCAACCAGGTACTGGGCATCGCCGATGCCGGCATGGCGATCGGCTCGCAGGGCGCCGACCTGGCCGGCAAGGCGCTGGGCGGCGTGTTCGGGGTGATCTTCGGCGGCGATCAGGCCGAGAAGGAGTTCGAGGCGCGGATGGAAGCCGAGGGCAAGAAGATCGAGGCCGAGGCGCTGAAGCTGTGCACGCAGCTGCCGCCGCTGCTGGCCAGCCAGCAGGCGCTGGCCGCCAGCCTGCCGGCGTTCAAGCCTTACGCGACGATGACCCAGGAAGACATCGACAATTGCGGCAAGGACGCCAAGGGCAAGGGCATCGCGATCACCAGCAACTGAACCCTGACGGGCGCGCGCCGCGTTCGAGCGGCCGCGCCCGCACCCTCCCCCGAGGCGTCCCCGTCGCCATAGCGGCTGCCGGGACGCCGTTTTTTTTACCGGCCCTGCCCGCCTGCGCCATCCTCCAGCCCGAAGCCCGCCTCGCGCGCCAGCGCGTCGAAGCCGGGGAAAGACGTCGCCACGGTCGCAACATCGTGGATCCGCACTTCGCCGGCGGCCATCTGCCCAGCCACCGCGAAGGCCATGGCGATGCGGTGGTCATCGTGGCTTTCGATCGTGCCGCCGCCCAGCGGGCCCGGATGGAGGGTGGCGCCATCCGCGGTTTCATCCACGCGCCGGCCCAGCGTGCGCAGGCCGGTGGCCATCACCGCGAGGCGGTCGGATTCCTTGACCCGCAGTTCGGCCGCGCCGCGCACCACGGTGGCACCTTCGGCGCAGGCGGCGGCGATGAACAGCGCCGGGAACTCGTCGATCATGTCCGGCACCAGCGCCTCCGGCACCTCGATGCCGCGCAGCGGCGCATGCCGCACCACCAGGTCGGCCACCGGTTCGCCGCCGTGGAGGGCGGCGTTTTCCTCGCAAATGTCCGCGCCCATCATCCGCAGCACCTGCAGCAGGCCGGTGCGGCGCGGGTTCAATCCCACCTGCCGCAGGCGCAGTTCGGAACCCGGCACGATGCTGGCCGCTACCAGGAAGAACGCCGCCGAGGAGAAATCCGCCGGCACCGCCACGTCGGTGGCGCGCAGGCGCTGGCCGCCGCGCAGGCGGGCGAAACCGGGCGAAAAGGCGATGTCCACGCCGAACGCCGAAAGCATCCGCTCGGTGTAATCGCGGGTGGGGTGCGGCTCGCGCACCACGGTGTCGCCGTCGGCGTACAGCCCGGCCAGCAGCAGCGCCGACTTCACCTGCGCGCTGGCCACTTCCAGCGTGTGGTCGGTGCCGACCAGTGGCTGGCCACCGTGGATGCGCAGCGGCGGCGTGCCGCCCGCTTCGGTATCGATGCGCGCACCCAGCTTCGCCAGCGGCACGGTCACGCGCCGCATCGGGCGCTTCGACAAGGAGGCATCGCCAACCAGCACCGAATCGAACCGCTGCGCCGCCAGCAGGCCGGCCAGCAGGCGCATGCCGGTGCCGGCGTTGCCGCAGTCCAGCGGGCCATCCGGCGCCTGCAGGCCGTCGATGCCGACGCCGTGCACGATCCGCCGCGACGGCGACGGTGTCTCGATGCGCACGCCCAGCCGCGCGAAGATCGCCGCGGTGGCGCGGGTGTCCTCGCCTTCCAGAAAGCCGTCAATCGTCGATGTGCCGTCGGCCAGCGCGGCGAACATCACCGCCCGGTGCGAAACCGACTTGTCGCCGGGAATCGCCAGCGTGCCGCGCAGCGACGCGCCCGCGCGCGCCACCCAATCCTTGGTTCCGCTCACGCCAATACCTCGTCCAGCGCGGCCAGCAGCCGCGCGTTGTCGTTCTCCGTGCCAACGGTGATGCGCAGGCAATCGCCCAGCCCGTAGCCGCCCATCGGCCGCAGGATCACCCCGCGCGCCAGCAGCGCCGTTTCGATGCGCGCGGTGCCATCGCCGAACTCGACCAGCAGGAAATTGGTCTGCGACGGCGACACCGCCAGCCCGCGCGCGCGCAGCGCGTCGGCGAGCGCCTGCCGCTGCTCGCGGTTGGCATCCAGCGAGGCGGCAAGATGCGCGGCGTCGGCCAGCGCCGCCTGCGCCGCCGCCAGCCCCGGCGCGTTGACGTTGAAGCTCTCGCGCACCCGTTCCATCACCGCGATGCAGTCCGGGTGCGCCAGCGCGTAGCCCACCCGCAGCCCCGCCAGCGCATGCGCCTTGCTGAAGGTGCGGGTGACGATCAGGTTCGGATGCTTCGCCAGCAGCGGCAGCGCGCTGGCGTAATCCGGCGCATAGACGAATTCCGCGTAGGCCTCGTCGACCACCACCAGCACCTCCGCCGGCACGGCCTTGATGAAGGCTTCGAACGCCGCGCCGGAATACCAGGTGCCGGTGGGATTGTTGGGATTGGCGAGATATACCAGCCGGGTGCGCGGCGTGATCGCCGCGCGCAACGCATCGAGGTCGTGGCCGCGCGGCATCGCGTGGTCGCGCGGCAAGGCGGGCGCCAGCCGCAGCGTCGCGCCGGCGGCCTGCGCGGCCAGCGCATAGACGGCGAAACCATATTGCGATGCCACCACCTCATCGCCCGGCCCGGCGAACACCTGCGCGAATTGCATCAACAATTCGTGCGAGCCGTTGCCCAGCACGATGCCGGCGATTTCCACGCCAAGGCCGTCGGCCAGCGCGCGTTTCAGGTCGCCGCCGAGCGGATCGGGATATACATGCGCGCTGTCCAGCGCAGCGATCGCAGCCTGTATCGCCCGCGGGCTGGCGCCGTGCGGATTCTCGTTGGAGCCCAGCTCCAGCAGCGGCTGCGGCGCGGCGCGGCGCAGCGCCACCAGGTCATGGCCCGGATCGTAGGCGCGCAGTCCGCGGATGCCGGCGTTGGCGAGCGAAGAAAAATCGATCAAAGAGCACCCCTCCCCAACCCTCCCCTTCGCCTGCGGCGAAAGGGAGGGAGCAGAACCTAGAGAATCGCCACCGGATAGGAACCCAGCACGCGCACTTCATCGCCGGCCGCGTTGATTTCTGCCAGCGCGTCCTTCAGCGGCGACTCCTCGCAGTGGCCGGCCACATCGATGAAGAACGCGTACTGCCACTTGTGCCCGTGTTCGGGGCGCGATTCGATCCGGTTCATGCTGATGCCGCGGCGCGCCAGCGGCTCCAGCACGCCGTACAGCGCGCCGGGACGGTCGCGGATGAATACCAGCAGGGAGGTGCGGTCGTTGCCCGACGGCGGGAACGGCTGCCGGCCGATCACCAGGAAGCGGGTGGTGTTGTCGCTGCGGTCCTCGATCGGGCCGGCGATCTTGCGCAGGCCGTACACCACCGCCGCGGACTCGCCGGCGATGGCCGCCGAATCGTCGGCATTGCGCGCGCGCCGCGCGCCCTCGGCATTGCTGGAGGTCGGGATCCTCTCCACCCCCGGCAGGTGGGTGCGCAGCCAGCCGCCGGCCTGCGCCAGCGCCTGCGGATGGCCGAAGATGCGTTCCACGTCCTCCAGCCGCCCGCTGCGCGACAGCAGGTACTGGTGCACGCGCAGCTCCACCTCGCCGCAGATGCGCAGCGGCGAAGTCAAAAACAGGTCCAGCGTGACCTGGATGGTGCCCTGTCCGGAGTTTTCCACCGGCACCACGCCGAAGTCGGCGCTGCCGCTGGCGACTTCCTGGAACACCTCCTCGATGCTGCCCAGCGGCAGCCCATGCGCGGAGTGGCCGAAATGCTTGTAGACCGCCTGCTGGCTGAAGGTGCCCTCGGGGCCCAGATAGCCGATCTTCAGCGGTTCCTGCTGGGCCAGGCAGGCCGACATCACCTCGCGGAACAACCGCACCAGCACATCATCGGCCAGAGGGCCGTCGTTGCGGTCCACCACCCGCCGCAGCACCTGCGCCTCGCGCTCGGGGCGGTAGTAATCCACCGCTGCGGCCAGCTTGCCCTTGGCCCTGCCGACCTGCTGCGCCCAGTTGGCACGCTCGGCGATCAGCTGCTGGATCTGCAGGTCGATGCCGTCGATCTGCGCGCGTACCTGCGCCAGGTCGAGCCTGGTTTCGGCGACAGCCGCAGGCTTCTTCGCCAGCTTCTTCGCAGGCTTTTCCGCGTGCTTTTCCGCGGGCTTCCTGACGCGCTTCTGCGCGAGCTTGCTCGACGTGGTTTTCGTCGTGGTCGAAGTCTTCTTAGCCATGGGCCTGCTGGAACTCCCGCATGAAATCGACCAGTGCCTGCACGCCGGCTTCCGGCATGGCGTTGTAGAGCGAGGCGCGCATGCCGCCGAGCACGCGGTGGCCCTTCAGTGCTACCAATCCCGCCTGCTTGGCTTCGTCGAGGAAGACCCTGTCCAGCGCCGGATCGTGCAGGAAGAACGGCACGTTCATGCGCGAACGCGCGCCCGGCGCCACCTCGTTGCGGTAATAGCCGCCGGAACCATCGATAGCGGCGTACAGCAGCGCCGCCTTGCGCGCGTTGCGGCGGGCGAACTCGGCCACGCCGCCTTCGTCCAGCATCCACTTCACGGTCAGCCCCAGCACGTACCAGTTCCAGCTGGGCGGGGTGTTGAGCATCGACTCGGCCTTGGCCTGCGCGGCGTAGTCGAAGATCGGCGCGCGCGGCTGGCCGCTGCGCTGCAGCAGGTCACGGCGCACGATCAGCACGCTGATGCCGACCGGGCCGAGGTTCTTCTGCGCGCCGGCATAGATCGCGCCGAACTTCGCCACGTCCAGCGGCTCTGAGGCGATGGAGGAACTGAAGTCGGCGATCAGCGGCGCGTTGCCGGCTTCGATGGCTTCGGAAAAACGCGCGTCCCGCCATTCGACCCCGTGGATGGTTTCATTGGCGGTGAGGTGGACATAGGCGGCATCTGGCGACAGCTGCCAGTCGGCGCGCGCCGGCACGTCACGGAAGCCGCCGGCTTCGCTGCTGGCGGCGGTGCGCGCGTCCACGCAGTGCGCGGCCTGCCGGATCGCGGTCTTGCCCCAGTGGCCGCTGACCACGTAGTCGCAGGCCTGGCCGGGCGTGGCGAAGTTCAGCGGCAGCAGCGCCTGCACGGTGGTGGCGCCGCCGGCGGCGAAGACCACCGCGTAGTCGTCGGGAATGGACAGCAGGGTGCGCAGGTCGGCCTCGGCCTGCTGCGCCACCGCAATGAAGTCCGGGCCGCGGTGGCTGATTTCCAGGATCGACGCACCGCAATCGCCGAACTCCAGCATCGTGGCCTGCGCCTGGCGCAACACGGGTTCCGGCAGCGTCGCGGGGCCGGGGCTGAAGTTGTAGGCGCGTGACATCGGCGATCCGGAATTTGCGAAGGGTCTTCGGAGTATGCCGCACTGCAGCACGCACGCACCGTTGATTTCCATTGCAACAAGTCATGTTCCCCTGTCGCCTTTGACATAAAGAGAATGATCGTTCATTCTTAACATCTTTCCGAAATCCCGCCGCCGCAAGGCGGCCCTCCCCTCCAAGGCCCCCCATGCCCAGCTTTCGTCCGCGCGCCGCGTTGCCACTGACGTTGATCGCCGTTGCCCTTGCCGTTTCCGCCTGCGGCGGCAACGCGCCGCCCGCCGCCGCGCAGATGCCACCGCCGGAAGTGACGGTGGTGACGCTGAAATCCAGCGACGTGACCCTGAGCCGCGAACTCACCGGCCGGGTCACCCCGTCGCTGATCGCCGAGGTGCGCCCGCAGGTCACCGGCATCGTCCGCCAGCGGCTGTTCACTGAAGGCGGCAGCGTCCGCGCCGGCCAGGCGCTGTACCAGATCGACAACACCGCCTTCCTCGCCGACCGCAACGCCGCCGCGGCGCAGGTGGTGCGGGCGCAGGCGGCCTTGACCACCGCCAGCCTGAAGGCGGCGCGCTCGGCCGAACTGGCGAAGACGCAGGTGATCAGCAAGCAGGACAACGACAATGCGCAGGCTGCGCTGCGGCAGGCGCAGGCCGAACTGCGCGCCGCCCAGGCCGGGGTCCAGGGCGCCAACGTGCCGCTGGGCTTCACCCGCGTCAGCGCGCCCATCAGCGGCAAGATCGGCCGCTCGGCGGTGACTGCCGGCGCACTGGTGAACGCCGGCCAGCCCGCCGCGCTGGCCACCATCCAGCAGCTGGATCCGATGTACATCGACCTCAGCCAGTCCAGCGCCGAGTTGCTGCAGCTGCGGCGCGAAACGGCGGCCGGCAACCTGGCCAGCACCGCCGAGGTGCCGGTGGGCATCGTGCTGGAGGACGGCAGCCGCTACGCCCACGCCGGAAAGATGAGCTTCGCCGAAACCACGGTCGATCCGACCACCGGCAGCTTCATCGTGCGCGTGGTGGTGCCCAATCCCGACCAACTGCTGCTGCCCGGCATGTACGTGCGCGCCGTACTCGCCAACGGCGTGCGGCGCAACGCGCTGCTGGTACCGCAGCAGGGCGTGAACCGCGATCCCAAGGGCCAGGCCAGCGCGATGGTGGTGGATGCCGAGGGCAAGGCCGCGCTGCGGCAGGTGACGGTCAGCCGCACGGTCGGCGCCAGCTGGCTGGTGGAAGATGGCTTGAAGCCGGGCGACCGGGTGATCGTCGAGGGCCTGCAGAAGATCCGGCCCGGCGCGCCGGTACGCGCGGTCGAGCAGGGCGCGCCCGCCGCGTCGGCCAAGTAAGGGGGCCGCGCCATGGCACGTTTCTTCATCGATCGCCCGATCTTCGCCTGGGTGATCGCGATCCTGATGATGCTCGCGGGCATCGTCTCGCTGCGCAACCTGCCGGTGGAGCGCTATCCCTCGATCGCGCCGCCCACCATCAGCGTCAGCGCGATCTATCCCGGCGCCTCCGCCAAGGTGCTGGAGGACTCGGTGACCCAGGTCATCGAGCAGCAGATGAAGGGCCTGGACGGCCTGATCTACATGGCCTCCAACAGCTCCGGCGTGGGCCGCGCGGAAATCCGGCTGACGTTCGAGAACGGCACCGACCCCGACATCGCCCAGGTGCAGGTGCAGAACAAGCTGCAGACCGCGATGCCGCTGTTGCCGCAGGAAGTGCAGCGACAGGGCGTGGTGACCTCGAAGGGCTCTGCCGGCTTCCTGATGGTGGTCGGGTTCGTGTCCGAGGACGGCAAGCTGGGCCGCGACGACATCGGCGACTACATCGTCTCCAACGTGGTGGACCCGCTCAGCCGCGTGCCCGGCGTGGGCAACCTGCAGGTGTTCGGCTCCAAGTACGCCATGCGGATCTGGCTGGACCCGGGCAAGCTGGATGGCTACAAGCTGACCGTCGCCGACATCCTGTCCGCCCTGCAGGCGCAGAACGCGCAGGTCGCGCTGGGCCAGCTGGGCGGCGCGCCGGCGGTGGAAGGCCAGCAGCTCAACGCCACCATCAACGCCCAGGACCGGCTGCAGACCCCGGAACAGTTCCGCGACGTGATCGTGCGCGCCAACCCGGACGGCTCCACCCTGACCCTGGGCGACGTGGCCAGGGTCGAGATCGGCCCGGAAACCTACGAGTTCGTGGCCCGCTACAACCGCCAGCCCACCGTGGGCGTGGCCATCTCGCTGGCCACCGGCGCCAACGCGCTGGACACCTCCGACGCGGTCAACGCGCGGCTGAAGGAACTGGAGCCCTACTTTCCCGCCGGGCTGAAGACGGTGGTGCCGTTCGACACCACCCCGTTCGTGCGGGTATCGATCAAGAGCGTGGTGCAGACGCTGGTCGAAGCGATCGTGCTGGTGTTCCTGGTGATGTACCTGTTCCTGCAGAACTTCCGCGCTACCCTGATCCCCACCATCGCGGTGCCGGTGGTGCTGCTGGCGACCATCGCCACGCTGTACGCGCTGGGGTTCTCGATCAACATGCTGACCATGTTCGCGATGGTGCTGGCGATCGGCCTGCTGGTGGACGACGCCATCGTGGTGGTGGAGAACGTCGAGCGGGTGATGGCCGAGGAAGGCCTGCCGCCGAAGGAAGCCGCACGCAAGTCGATGGACCAGATCACCGGCGCGCTGGTGGGCATCGGCGTGGTGCTGGCGGCGGTGTTCGTGCCGATGGCCTTCATGTCCGGCTCCACCGGCATCATCTACCGCCAGTTCACCGCCACCATCGTGACCGCGATGGGCTTCTCGGTGATCGTGGCCATCGTGCTGACCCCGGCGCTGTGCGCCACCCTGCTCAAGCCGATGAAGACGGGCGAGCACCACGTCCACGCCGGCGGGCCGCTGGGCCGCTTCTTCGACTGGTTCAACACCCGCTTCGACCGCGGCAGCGCGCGCTACCAGCGCGGCGTGAAGGGCATCCTGCATCGCCCCGGCCGCTTCATGGCGGTATTCGCCGCGCTGCTGGTGGCGATGGGCCTGATGTTCCTGCGCCTGCCCAGCTCGTTCCTGCCCGACGAGGACCAGGGCGTGCTGATGGCGATGGTGCAGGCGCCGGTGGGCTCCAGCCAGGAGCGCACCCTGCAGGCGATGTACAAGATGGAGAACCACTTCCTCGACCAGGAAAAGGACAACGTCGAGTCGGTGCTGATGGTGCAGGGCTTCAGCTTTGCCGGCGCCGGCCAGAACACCGGCATGGCCTTCATCAAGCTCAAGGACTGGAGCGAACGCACCACGCCGGAGTCGCAGGCCAGCGCCATCGCCGGCCGCGCGATGGGAGCGCTGATGCAGATCAAGGACGCGATGATCTTCGCGTTCTCGCCGCCGCCGATGCCCGAGCTGGGCACCTCCGCCGGCTTCACCCTGATGCTCAAGGACAACGCCGGGCTGGGCCACAAGGCCCTGCTGGACGCGCGCAACCAGCTGCTCGGCATGGCCGCGCAGAGCAAGCTGCTGGCCAACGTGCGCCCCAACGGCATGGAAGACACGCCGCAGCTGCGGGTGGACGTGGACCCGGCCAAGGCCGAGGCACTGGGCGTGCCGGTGGCGGCGATCAACCAGACGCTGGCGGTGGGCTGGGGCGGCGCCTACGTGGACGACTTCATCGACCGCGGTCGGGTCAAGCGCGTCTACCTGCAGGCCGAATCGTCCTTCCGCATGGTGCCGGAGGACTTCCTGAAGTGGTCGGTACGCAACCGGACCGGCGAGATGGTGCCGTTCTCCTCCTTCGCCACCACCCGCTGGGAATACGGCTCGCCGCGGCTGGAGCGCTACAACGGCGTGCCGTCGATGGAGATCCAGGGCCAGGCCGCCGCCGGCGCCAGCTCCGGCGAGGCGATGGACGAGATGGAGGCGCTGGTGGCCAGGCTGCCGGCAGGCATCGCGCTGGAATGGACCGCGATGTCCTATCAGGAACGGCAGGCCGGCTCGCAGACCGCGATGCTGTACGCACTGTCGTTCCTGATCGTGTTCCTGGTGCTGGCCGCGCTGTACGAAAGCTGGAGCGTGCCGACCGCGGTGCTGATGGTGGCGCCGCTGGGCATCCTCGGCGCAGCGCTGTTCTCCAACCTGCGCGGGTTCGAGCGCGACGTGTACTACCAGGTCGGCATGTTGACCACCATCGGCCTGACCAGCAAGAACGCGGTGCTGATCATCGAGTTCGCAAAGCAGAACCTGGAAAAGCACGGCATGCACCTGATCCCGGCGATCATGCACGCCGTCCACGACCGCCTGCGTCCGATCATCATGACCTCACTGGCATTCGGCCTGGGCGTGCTGCCGCTGGCCATCGCCAGCGGTGCCGGCTCCGGCGCGCAGCAGGTCATCGGCACCAGCGTGCTGGGCGGCATGATCGTCGGCACCGCGCTGGGCGTGTTCTTCATCCCGCTGTTCTATCTGGTGATCGAGAAGCTGTTCGACGCCCGCCACCGCAGCGACCCGGAAACCGAGCCGGGCGACGGCAGCCCGCCGTGACCGCATCGCCGCGTCCGGTGGCCGCACCGCTCCGCCACACCCGCACGCGGGGGCGCGGGCGATTGCTGTACCGTGCGCTGCTTCCACGTCGCAGCCAAGCCCGCCCATGAACACCCCGCGCCCCCGCAGCAGCAAGGCCGAAGCGCGTACCCAGGCGCAGCGCGAACGCATCCTGCAGGCCGCGCAGCAGTGCTTCATCGAGCACGGCTTCCACGCCGCCGGCATGGCGAAGATCGCCGAAACCGCCGGCATGAGCCCGGGTCTGATCTATCGCTACTTCGAGAACAAGGGCGCGATCATCCAGGCCATCGTTCAGCGCCAGCTGGACCTGGTGCGCGAGGACATCCGCCTTAACCGCAAGGTCGATCTAGCGAAGGAGCTGGCCGACACCTACGGCAGCCAGCGCCATGCCGACGGCCGCCACCTCAGTGCACCGCTGCTGCTGGAAGTATCCGCCGAGGCGACCCGCGATCCGCAGATCGCCGCGGCGGTGCAGCACTTCGACCGCCAGCTGCGGCAGTCGCTGCAGGAATGGCTGGGGCGCGACAAGCAGGCCGGCGGTCCCGGCATCGCAGCGCAGGACATCCCCAAGCGGGTGCTGGTGCTGCAGCTACTGTTCGAAGGCATGCGCCTGCGCGAAACCCGCGAACCGGATCTCGACCGCACGCTGCTGGAAGACGGACTGCGCGAGGTCATCGCGCACCTGCTGCAACCCTGACCGGCGACGCCGCGCGGGCGCCGCCGGCGCTCAGAACCGTTCCTGCAGCACCCGCTTGATCTCCGCCTCGATCGGGTCCTTGAACATCGCCGCCAGGAAGCCGAGCTTGGCGAACACGTGCAGCCCGCCTTCCTCCAGCGCGATGTGGCCGTCGATGCCGGAGCGCGAGAAGTTCAGCATGTCGCCGTCCCAGCCGCAGTCGACCTGGAACCGTTCCTGCAGCTTGCGTGCAACCTCTTCCACCGCCTTGCGGGCTTGCGGCTTGGGCAGGGCATGGGCGTGGCGGATATCGATGCGGGACATGGCAATGGCAGTGGCGGGTGTTGCCGCATTCTGCCGCGTGCAGCGGCGCGAGAACAGCCGGGGCGGCGCCAGCGCGTGCTAGATTCCGCGGCGATGAACGACCTGCACCTGCGCTTCTGCGATGGCCGCCAGCCCGACCTGCCCCTGGAGCCAGGCGTGCATGCGCTTGGCCGCACTGCCGTCGGGCTCGGCCCGGTGGCGGCCGGCGGGCCAGCGCTGCTGCAGCTCTGCAACGACCGCCGCGGCATCTGGATGACCGTGACGGAGGGCATGCGCGGCGTCCATGTCAACGGCCGCCCGGTACAGCAGGTGGCAATGTTGCGCGCCGGCGACAGCATCCATGCCGACGGCAGCGAACTGCTGCTGTACGCCGCCAACGACGACCGCACCCCGTCGCCCTCCACGTCAGCGGTGCGCGACCCGGCCGGCAACCTGCGGATGGTGCTGCGCGGTGTCGGCGGCCCCTACCACGGCCGCTGCATCAGCCTGGATCGCCCGTGCCATGTCGGTAGCGCCGCGGCTGCCGACCTGCGCATCGAAGGCGCCGGCATCGCTGCCGAGCACGCGCTGCTGGAAGCCGGCAACGGCCAGGCGCTGCTGCGCAATGCCGCCGCCGACGTGCTGGTCAACGGTCGCCCGCTGCGCCAGGCAGTCCTGCACAGCGGCGACCAGATCGCGTTCGGCGTACAGCACCGGTTCGTACTGGAAGGCCCGCCGCCGCCAGCCGCCGAGCAGCCGCGCACGGCGCCGCCCACCGAGGCCGATGCCCCGCCCGTACCGCCGCGCCGGCGCTGGACGCAGGGCGTACCGTGGCTGCTGCTGGCCGCGCTGCTGCTGGCCGCCGCACTGACCGCGCTGCTGGTCTTCGGCGCACGCTGATCCGGCCACAGCCGGTCCGCAGATGAAGGGGCGCTGCTGGCGCCTGCGTCAGCCGCCGCCGAACGGATCGCGATCGCCGGCGAACAGCCGCTGCATCGCCATCGTCTCGCTGCGCCGGATATCGCCGAGGAAATCGCCGACATCGCCCAGCCCGGCAAACGCCGCGCAGCCGCGCTCGAGGAAGGACTGCAGCGCGCCCAGCCCCGCTGCCCGCGCCGGCAGCCGCGACAGCCGCAGCAGCGAATGCACGCCGGGCAGCCGCAGGGCCTCGGCCAGGCCCTGCCCTACTTCATCGATCAGTTCGATCTGCCGCCGGCGCAGCCGCGGCAATCCCACCCACCGGTAGGCGCGCACATACAGCACTACGTCCAGCGCCCGTTGGCGCGGTGACAGCGCCTGCAGCGCCTCGGCCATGCGCAGGTCCAGCGCATGGCTGAGCGCCGCCAGGACGACGCCGTCGGCCACCGTTTCCAGCAGCGCCGCCGGGAGCAGCCGCTGCATCATCGGGATCACCCGCGCGATGTCGGCGTCACGGCGGCTGAAGTCATGGTCGCCATAGACGTCGGTCAGGAAGAACCGCGCCGCCGGACGCCGCGCCGGGTCGCGCAGGAAGACATCGAAACTACGTTCCAGCCGCTGCGCCTGCCATGCCTGCAGCGGCTTCAACCAGGCCAGATCGTTGCGCGGCTCCAGCGCCCGGTCGAACAGGCGCTGGTGCAGCGCCAGCCGGCGTGCCAGCCGGGAATGCAGGTCGGTGCGTGGTTGCATGGGCGCAGTGTCGGCGCGCGCCGGTTCCCGACGCAATACTCAAGGACGCTCCGCTACACTCGGGGAAACCCGCAAGAGCCGCCCGCATGCTGTCCCTGCACGCCGCCAACGCCCCCCGCCCGACCCATGATCCGCCGCGGATCGGGCTGGCGATCGCGGGCGGCGGGCCGGTCGGCGCGATGTACGAACTGGGCGCACTGCGCGCGCTGGACGAAGCCTGCGACGGCCTCGACCTGACCCGGCTGGACTGCTACGTCGGGGTCAGCTCGGGCGCGTTCTTCGCTGCCGGGCTGGCCAACCGGATGGACACCGCCGAGCTGTGCCGGATCTTCATCAGCGGCGACAGCGAGGACGTGCAGTTCCGCCCGGAGACCTTCCTGCGCCCGGCGCTGGGCGAATACCTCAAGCGCGCCGCAGCCACCCCGCAACTGGCCGCGCGGCTGCTGCGCGACGTGTGGTCGGGCCGCACCGATTCGCGCTGGTCGGACCTGCTCAACCGGGTCGGCAGCCTGGTGCCCACCGGGCTGTTCGACAACGCCGAGGTCGAGCGCTTCCTGCGCGACGTGTTCTCGCGCCACGGCCGCAGCAACGACTTCCGCAAGCTCGACCGCGCGCTCTACGTGATTGGCGTCGACCTGGACAGCGGCGAGGCGGTGCGCTTCGGCGATGTCGGTTGGGACGAGGTGCCGATCTCGCGTGCGGTGCAGGCCAGCGCGGCGCTGCCGGGGCTGTATCCGCCGGTGGAAATGGCCGACCGCGCCGGCCGCACCCGCCATTTCGTCGACGGCGCCCTGCGCCGCACCATGCATGCCTCGGTGGTGCTGGACCGCGACGTCGACCTGATGCTGGGCATCAATCCGCTGGTGCCGTTCAATCCCGGCAAGGACGCCAGCGAGGACGCGCAGGCGCACCGCTTCAGCGACCGCCGCATCATCCAGGCCGGCCTGCCCGGCGTGCTGTCGCAGACCCTGCGCACCATGCTGCAGTCGCGCATGCAGGTGGGACTGGCGCGCTACCCGCAGCAGTACCCGGGGATCGACCAGGTGGTGTTCGAACCCAATGCCGCCGACCGCGAGCTGTTCTACACCAACATCTTCAGCTTCTCGGCGCGGCGGCGGATCTCGCAGCTGGCTTACCGCAACACCCTGACCGACCTGCGCGAACGCCGCGCGCAGCTGGAACCGGTGCTGGCCCGCCACGGCATCACCCTGCGCGAGGAGGTGATCGCGGACCGCCCGCGTTCGATCCTGGCGCATCTGCCGCCGGCGCCGCGCGTCACCGACGCCACCGCCCAGCTCACCCACGCGCTGGACGACATCGAACACAGCCTGCGCCGCCGCGGCATGGTGTGAATGCTCTAGACGGCCGTCCGATCCTGCGCTGCAATCCTTATCACGCATGCGTCGCCACGACGCGGGGAGTACGCCATGGCCAAGCTCAAGAAGTCCGCCGCAAAGACCGCACGCAGCACCACCCGCAAGGCCGGCACCAGCAAGGCAGGCACCGGCAAGCCGCGCGCCAGCATCAACCCGAAGTCGATCACCGAATCGGCGCAGCAGATCTGGCTGGCCGGGATGGGTGCGTTCAACCGCGCGCAGTCCGAGGGCAGCAAGCTGTTCGAAACCCTGGTGCGTGACGGCCTGTCGCTGGAGCAGACCGCGCGCAAGTTCGCCGGCCACCGCGCCACCGTGGTTCGCGACGCAATGGAAGGTCACGTCGATCAGGCCCGCGAACGCGCCGCCGACACCTGGGACAAGCTGGAAAAAGTGTTTGAGGAGCGCGTGCAGCGCGCGCTGGTGAAGCTGGGCGTGCCCGGCCGCGATGACCTCAACGCCCTGACCGATCGGGTGGAGCGCCTGACCGATGCGCTGCGCAAGTCCGGCGGCAGCATGCCGGCGCGCAAGCCGGCCAAGCCTGTCGCCAAGACCAAGCCGGCCGCCCGCAAGCCGGCCAAGGCCGCGGGCAAGGTCGCCAAGCCCGCCGCCAAACCCGCCACGAAGAAGACCAGCAAGGTCGCCAAGGCTCGCAAGCCGGCCAAGGCGCCCGCACCCGCCGCCGCCAGCAGCGACACCGGCAACGCCTGATCCCCCTGCGCTGGCCGGGTCCTCGGGCCGCCGGCCACGCGTTCGCGACCAGCGCTTACGGCCACCCCGCCCAACTGCATCGGCACGTCCGGCCCTCTGAAAACGGCCGGGCGTGTCCTGTCCACACCTGCGTTCCACGTTCCAGTGGGTATAGTGGCGCCGCCCACGTCCTCCGCTGTACGAACCGCATGATGCCTACCCTGATCGCCCTGATCGTCTTCGCCCTGTCCGGCCTCGGACTCACTGCCTGGTTGCGCCGCAATCAGGCCGCGCGACCGGCGCCCGCATCCACGGAGCGCAGCGCCGACGAACTGAGCAAGCTGCGCTGGCGCGACTTCGCCAAGCTGGTGCTGCAGGTGATGCGTGCGCGCGGCTATCGGGTCGCGACGGAAGAAGGCCTGCCCGCCGACGGCATCCCCACCGATGGCAGCGACATCGTGCTGGAGCGCGAGGGCGTTCGCACCCTGCTGTCCTGCAAGTACGGCAGCGGGGCGGTGGTCGGCGCGCAGGCGCTGCTGGGGTTGGCCAAGTCCGCCACCCTGCGCGGCACCGGTGAAGTCATCGTGGTCACGCCGGGCCGTTTCGAAGAAGAAGCCGCCCGCATCGCCCGCCAGCAAAACATCGAACTGATCGACGGACCAAGCCTGTGGCCGGAAGTGCGGCCCTACGTCAGCGGCGGGACCGCACCCGCCGAAGCCGTGCCTTCAAATGCCACCGCAACCAGGCTGATCGGGCTGGCCTGGGGCGGCGCCGCGGTGATCGGCGGCCTGGCCTGGATGCTGGCGCAGGGCATGCAGCCCGTCGGCGGAGATGCCGCGCCGCAGATCGACGCGCCGGCGCACGCCATCGCGCACACCGCCGCAACCACGCCGCAGCCGACGCCGGTCAGCGTGGTCCCCACCGAACCGGCCGCGCTGGAAGCGCGCAGGCGCGAAGCCGCCAACGCCATCACCACGCTGTTCGGCGTCGATCGCGCGCTGTGGTCGACCCAATCCACCCTGCTGGTGTATCTGTCCGCGGAAGACGTCGACCCCACCACCGACCTGTGCCCGCTGCTCGAGCGCTACCCGGAACTGGCGGCCTCGCGCGTGCAGCTGCAGCCACCGGCCGGCAGCAGCAAGCCGGTGCGCTTCAAGCAGTGCCGCACGTACTAGAAAAGGGACAAGGTGAGCGTTGCGGCGGCGTGGGCACGCCGTAGCAAGCGCACGCGCGCGGGCTTGCACCGCTGGCACCGTTGATCAGATCAGGCGAGGCCATGCCATGACGATCGCCACCCATGAGATCGCGGCTGCCGACATGTGCAACAGCAGTGTCGGCATCGGGCGGACTGGACGTTGAACAGCTTCGCGCCTTGCGTGGCCACGTAGATCGCCGCCACCAGGGCCAACTCGAAGGGACGCGGGTTCCGGCACACCGCGCCGAAAGCCAGCCTAACGCAAACACTTGTCAGCCGATGCGCCCGCGGGCGCCTCATTCCCTGGCGCCGACACCCCTTGCCAGCCGCTCGACCTGTTCGCGCAGCGCAGCCATCTCGGCTTCCAGCGCCAGGACGCGTGCCGCCAGCGTTGACGTCGCGGGGTCGGCAGCGGGCCTGACCTGGCGCGCGGCAACGGTTTCCACGTCCACCGGCCCGCACAGCAGGTGTGCATACCGATCCTCGCGCTGGCCCGCACCGCGCGGCAGCTGCACCACCAGCTGACGCAGGGTCAGCCGTTCCAGCTGGTGGCGCACATCTTCGGCCTCGGTAAAAGCATGCAGGCGTTCGCTGCGCGCCAGCAATTCACCTGAGGTCTGCGGGCCGCGCAGCAGCAGCAAGCCCAGCAACACCACTTGCGGCGGCGACAGGCTGAAATGCAGCGCAGTGCGATGTTCGTAACGTTCCGCCCGCGAGGAAAACACCTGCTTGGCCAAGCCTTTGGCCTCCAGCTGGCGCAGCGCGTGGTTCACCGCACCCGCCTCCAGCGCCATCACCGGCTCGCGCGCGGTTTTCTGGTTGGCCGCGCCCTGCGCCGCCGCGATGGTCAACGGATACACATCCGGCGTGGTCGCTTCCTTCTCGATCAGGCAGCCCAGCACCCGCGCTTCGGCGGCACTGAGCAACAACGGGGAATCGCTGGCGTCCATGTCAGTACGCGCCCATGTAGTCCTTCTTGCCGATTGCCACGCCGTTGTGGCGCAGCAGGTCGTACGCGGTGGTCACATGGAAGAAGAACTGCGGCAGCCCGTAAGCCAGCAGGTAGGCCTGGCCACCGATGCGGCGTTCTTTGGGGGTGCCCGGGCGCAACAACAGCTCGCGCGCCCCACTGCCCTCGAAGGCCGCCACGTCCAGGCCGCCGATGAAGGCCAGCGTTGCTTCGATCCGCCGCTGCAGGTCTGCGAATGTCGCATCGCCACCCTCGTAAGCCGGCACCTCTGCGCCCGCAAGCCGCGCCGACACGCTGGCGGCGAAGTCACATGCGATCTGCACCTGCCGCGCCAGCGGGAACATGTCCGGGAACAGGCGCGCTTGCAGCAGCGCGGCCGGTTCGATCTTGCCATCAACCGCGTGCGCCTCTGCCTTGGACAGGACGCCCGCCAATGCAGCGAGCATCTGCTGGAACACGGGAACGGAGGCGGCGTGCATCGAGAGGGTCATGGGCAGTTCCGACGTATGGGGAACTGCATGGTAGCCGCCGCGCCGCGCGCGTGCGCTCGATCTGGCCCGATGCAGGAGCGGCCCGCGCATCGTCCAATCGTGATCCTCCAACGCGATCAGGGATTTCGCGATGCCACGACCACCGCGATGGACCCGTTACTCCAGACAACAAAAAACCCCGCCGAAGCGGGGTTTCATGTTTGGAGGCCGAGGTCGGAATTGAACCGGCGTACGCGGATTTGCAGTCCGCTGCATAACCACTCTGCCACCCGGCCGGATGACTTTTCGCGCTTCGGATTCTTCCACATCGCGCGACCGCTTGCGATGCCTGAAAACCCGGAAGCACACCGGGACATGTCCCGGAAAAAACGAAGCCCCGCGAACGGGGCTTCTTGAAACTGGAGCGGGAAACGAGACTCGAACTCGCGACCCCGACCTTGGCAAGGTCGTGCTCTACCAACTGAGCTATTCCCGCGTTGAGCCCGCCATTCTACGGGCTTTTTTCAGTGCGTCAACACCCTCTCACAAACTTTTTTCATCGTCCGCGCGCAGCGCCGGCCAAGCCGCGCGCAGGTATTCGAAACCCGACCACAAGGTCAGGATCGCGGCCAGCGCGAGCAGCCATTCGCCGATCACGAACACCGGGATGCCGAGCAGCGGCTCGCGGTACAGCAGGAAGCCCAGCGCGATCATCTGCACGGTGGTCTTGATCTTGCCGACCATCGCCACCGCCACCTTGGCGCGCAAGCCAAGTTCGGCCATCCACTCGCGCAGCGCCGACACCGCGATCTCGCGGCCGATGATGACGCTGGCCCACAACGCCATCCACACGGTGTGGTGGTGCTGCACGGTGATGACCAGCGCGGTGGACACCATCAGCTTGTCGGCGACAGGATCAAGGAAGGCGCCGAACTTCGAGAACTGCCGATAGCGGCGCGCGATCCAGCCGTCCAGCCAGTCCGTTGCCGCCGCCGCCACGAAAACCACGGTCGCCGCCACGTTGGACCAGCGGTAATCTAGGTAGTAGATCGCCACCAGCACCGGGATCAGGGCGATGCGCGCCAGCGTCAGCCAGGTCGGAATGGTCAGGGTCATGCGCGCATTCTACTTGCCACCCTCGCCCGTGGCGGCATCCGTGGCCAGGCCATGCAGGCTGTCCCACAGGCGCTGGGCCAGCGCGCGATTGATGCCTTCGACCTTCGCCAGTTCGTCCACCGGCGCTGCCTTGAGCCCCTGCAGGCCGCCGAAGTGCTTCAGCAGCGCCGCGCGGCGGCGTGGGCCGATGCCGGCGATGTCCTCCAGCCGGCTGCTGCTGCGCGCCTTCTGACGCTTGCCGCGGTGGCCGGTGATGGCGAAGCGGTGGGCCTCGTCGCGCACCTGTTGCACCAGCTGCAGCGCGGGCGAGGCCGCGCCCGGCTGCACTTCGCGGCCGCCCGCCAGCAGCAGGGTTTCCGCACCGGGCCTGCGCTCCGGGCCCTTGGCCACGCCGACCAGCGCGACGCCGGTGATGCCGGCATCGGTCAGCACGTCGCGCGCCTGCGCCACCTGCCCGGCGCCGCCGTCGATCAGCAGCACATCCGGCAGGACCGCGTCCGGCTCGCCTTCGGCAGCGGAACGGAAGCGGCGCTGCAGGGCCTGGTGCATCGCCGCGTAGTCATCGCCGGGTTCGATGCCGGCAATGTTGTAGCGGCGGTACTGCTTGCGCACCGGACCCTGCGCGTCGAACACCACGCACGAGGCCACCGTCGCCTCGCCCATGGTGTGGCTGATGTCGAAGCATTCGATCCGCGCCGGCAGCGCCGGCAGATCCAGCAGTTCCTGCAGCGCCAGCGCACGCGCCTGCTGTGCGCTGCTGCTGGCCAGCTCGGTTGCCAGCGTCAGCTGGGCGTTGCGGCGGACCAGCTCCAGGTGCGCCGCGCGCTCGCCGCGCACGCTGGTACGCAACTCGACCCTGCGGCCGGCATGTTCCGACAGCGCCCGCTCGATCAGCTCGCGCTCCGGGATGTCGCCGTCCAGCACGATCTCGGCAGGCGGCGGCTGTTCGGCGTAGTACTGCGAGACGAACGCAGCCAGCACCTCGGCGGCGCTGTCCTCGCCGTTGGTCTTCGGGAAGAACGCGCGGGTGCCGAGGTTGCGACCGTCGCGGAACGCCAGCAGCAGCACACAGGCGGCGGCGCCCTGCATGGCCACGCCCAGCACGTCGAGATCGGCGCTGCGGCCGTCCACGTACTGGCGGGCCTGCAGCTTGCGGATGGTGGCGATCAGGTCGCGCAGGCGCGCGGCCTGCTCGAACTCCAGCGCATCGCTGGCGGCCTGCATCGCCGCGCCCAGTTCGTCGCCCAATTCCCGGCTGCGGCCTTCGAGAAAGAGCGTGGCGCGACGCACCGAATCGGCGTAGTCGCGCTCATCCACCAGTCCCACGCAGGGCGCGCTGCAGCGGCCGATCTGGTACTGCAGGCAGGGCCGGCTGCGGTTGCGGAACACGCTGTCCTCGCAACTGCGCAGGCGGAACAGCTTGTGCATCAGGTTGAGCGTCTCGCGCACCGACGCGGCGCTGGGATACGGGCCGAAATAGCGCCCCGGGATCGCGCGCGGGCCGCGATGGAAGGCCAGCCGCGGCCATTGCTCCCTCGTGAGCAGGACGAAGGGATAGCTCTTGTCGTCGCGCAGCATCACGTTGTAGCGCGGCTGCAGCGATTTGATCAGCTGGTTTTCCAGCAGAAGCGCATCGGCTTCGCTGCGGGTGACGGTGGTTTCGATGCGCGCCACCTGCGCCAGCATCGCCATGATGCGGGTCGGCTTCGGGGTGGCGTTGAAATAGCTGCCGACGCGGTTGCGCAGGGCGCGCGCCTTGCCGACGTAGAGCAGGCCGCCGTCGGCGTCGAACATGCGGTAGACGCCGGGCGCCAGCGGCTGCGCGGCGGCGAATTCGCGGCCGTCGAATTCCGGTACTGGCGACCTGCGCTTGCCCATCGGCTCAAAACCGGCCCTGGCGCACCCGCTCCACGATGCCCTGCGCGGCGGCATCGACCAGCTTGAACGCCTGCTCGAAATCGCGCGCATTGCCGTAGTAGGGGTCGGGCACATCCTTCTTGCCTACACCGCTCCATTCCAGCAGCAGCTCCACCTGCGCATGCGAGGTGCGCGGCTTGCGCATGCGCGCATCGTGCAGGATCGTGCGGTCGGCGCAGAGGATGGTGTCGAACTCATCGAAGTCCTCCAGCGACAGCCGGCGCGCGCGCAACGCAGCGATGTCCACCCCGTGCTTCGCCGCGCAGGCGATGGCGCGCTCGTCCGGCGGGTGGCCGATGTGCGAGCTGCCGGTGGCCGCGGAATCCACCCGCGCGCGCGCCGACAGGCCCGCCTCTTCCAGCCGCAGGCGCAGCACGCCTTCGGCGGTGGGCGAGCGGCAGATGTTGCCGAGGCACACCATGAGGATGCCGGTGGCTCTAGCCATGATCGATTCCTGAACTCTGTTGCTTGAAGATGTTATTTGCGCGCGCCAGATCTTCCGGCGTGTCCACGCCCGGCGGGAACGGCGACGGCGCCAGCGCGACGGCGATGCGCCAGCCGGCTTCCAGCGCGCGCAGCTGCTCCAGCGCTTCGAGTTGTTCCAGCCGGCCCGGCGGCAGCGCCGCGAACGCGCGCAGCGCGGAGACGCGGTAGCCGTAGATGCCGATATGGCGCAGCCACTGGCCCGCCGGCATCGCGCTGCGGTCGCGGGCGAAGGCATCGCGCGGCCACGGCACCGGTGCGCGGCTGAAGTACAGCGCATCGTCGTTGGCAGCGCGCACCACCTTGACCGCGTTCGGATCCAGCAGGGTATCCACCGCGTCGATCGGCGTGGCCAGGGTGGCGATGCCGGCGCCGCTGTCGGCGACCGCGCGCGCGACGCAGGTGATGCCGTCGGCCGGCGCGAAGGGCTCATCGCCCTGCAAATTCACCACGATGGCGTCATCGGCCCAGCCTGCGATGCCGGCGCATTCGGCCAGCCGGTCGGTACCGGATGCGTGCGCGGCCGAAGTCATCGCGATCCGCACGCCGCTGTCCTGCAGCGCATCGGCGATGCGGACGTCATCTGTGGCCACCCACACCTCGCGCGCACCCGCGGCCAGCGCGCGACGGGCGACGTGCAGCACCATGGGTTCGCCGCCAATCGGCTGCAGCGGCTTGCCCGGCAGGCGGGAGGCGGCGTAGCGGGCGGGGATGGCGACGATGAAATCGGGAATTTGCATGGATTGGATTATCGCCGGTCGCCGGACTGCCGGGGGGGCCTCGCCGCTCAGGCTTCGCGTCCGGCTACGATGCGCGGCCGCAGGCCATCCATGGCCTGCTCGAAGCACACCCCGGCAGGCCGACGACCATCAAACGGAATCGCATTCCGGGTGTAGAGCATTACGGCAGCGGCTGCGGCAGACGTTCCAACAGCGCCTGCCAGAACGCCTCCGGCAGCTGCGCCGCCACCGGCACCGCATGCCAGCCGGGCTGGGCGAACGCCATGCACTTCACCGCGTCTTTTTCGGTCATCAGCACCGGCAGCTGGCTGCCGAACTCGAAGTCCGCGGGCGTGTAGACGTGGTGGTCGGGGAAGGCATGCGGCACCACGCCGATGCCGGCATCGCGCAGCATCGAGAAGAAGCGCTCGGGCTCGCCGATCCCGGCCACCGCATGCACGCGCTGGCCGGCAAACGCCGCCAGCGGCAGGCCGCGGCCACCGACAAGCGGTCGCAGTTCACCGATGCCGAGACGCATCGGCCATTCGCCGGCGCAGGCCGCCGCGGCATCGTCTGCGGCCACGCCCAGATTGAGCACGCGCAGCGCGCAATCGGCCGCGCGCTCCAGCGGTTCGCGCAGCGGGCCGGCCGGCAGCAGCAGGCCGTTGCCGTAGCGGCGGCGCGCGTCCTGCACCTCGATCTCGACGTCGCGCGCCAGCCGGTAATGCTGCAGGCCGTCGTCGCAAACCACGATGTCGCAGCCGGCGGCGGCAAGGGCAACGGCCGCGGCGGCGCGGTCGCGATCCACCCGCACCTTCGCGCCGCTGGCATGCGAAATCAGCAGCGGCTCGTCGCCGCACAGCGATGCATCCATGCCCGCCTCGACCCAGCGCGGGGTCGCCGCATCTTCCCGCCCGTAGCCGCGGCTGGCCACGCCGGGGGTCCAGCCCGCCGCGCGCAGCCGCTCGACCACGGCCAGCACCAGCGGCGTCTTGCCGCTGCCGCCTGCAATCAGGTTGCCCACCACCACCACCGGCACGCCGGCCTGCCGGGGCCGCAACAGCCCGCGGCGATACGCCAGCCAGCGCAGCGCCACCGCGCCGGCATACAGCGGCGCGACCGCGCGCGCCCACAGCGGCGGGGTGCTGCCGTCGAACCACCACGCGGGCGTCTGCGGCAACCGCGGACGGCTCAAGCCGCGCCCTCCCGGAACTGCGCGGCATGCAGCTGCGCATACACGCCGCCCTGCGCCAGTAGCTGCGCATGGGTGCCCTGCTCCACCAGCCGGCCTTCGTCCAGCACCAGGATCTGGTCGGCGTGCTCGACGGTGGACAGGCGATGGGCAATGACCAGGGTAGTGCGATCCGGGATCAGCTGCGCCAGCGCTTCCTGCACCAGCCGTTCGGACGCGTTGTCGAGCGCGGCTGTAGCCTCGTCGAGGATGAGGATCGGCGCATCCTTCAGCATCGCCCGGGCGATGGCCAGGCGCTGGCGCTGGCCGCCGGACAGCTTGCCGCCCTTGACCCCGATCTGCGCCTGCGTGCCGTCAGCCAGGCGCTCCACGAATTCCATCGCGTTGGCGTCGCGCAGCGCCTGCGCCACACCCTGCTCCGGCGCGCCGCCCAGCTCGCCGTAGGCGACGTTGGCGGCAACCGTGCCGTCGAACAGCATCACCTGCTGGCCCACCATCGCCAGCTGCCGGCGCAGGTCGGCCAGTGGGTAGTCGGCCAGCGGATGGCCATCGAGCAGAACCTGCCCGCCATCCGGTTCGTAGAAACGCGGGATCAGCTTGACCAGGGTGGACTTGCCGCCGCCGGAACGGCCGACGATGGCGGTCACCGTGCCGGGGCGCGCGGTGAAGCTGACGCCGTCCAGCGCCGGCCGCGGCTGGTCCGGATAGACCAGGCGGACGTCGCGGAACTCGATCAGCCCGCGCGCGCGAGTCAGCGGGCGGGTGCCGGCATCGATCTCGTCGTCGGCATCCAGCACCGAGAACAGCCGCTCGGCGGAAGCGACGCCGCGCTGGAGCATGCCCTGCACGTTGGTCAGCTGCTTGAGCGCAGGGATGATCGCCAGCATCGCGATCATCAGCTGCACGAAGCCGCCGGCGGTCAGCCGGCCTTCCAGCGCCTCGCGGCCAGCGAAGAACAGCAGCACGGCCAGGCCGACGGCGCCGGTGAGCTGCACCACCGCCGAGGAAATGCTGCGGGTGGCCTCGACCTTCAGGCTCAGGCGCAGGTTGTGGTTGGCCAGTTCGGCATAGCGCTGCAGCTCGGCCGCACGGGCGCCGTAGACCTTCACTTCCTGCTGGTTGGACAGCGCCTGGTCGGCAGCCAGCATCATCTGCGCCGAGGTTTCCTGCACGCGGTGGCCGAAGCGGCGATAGCGCCGGCCCACCTTGTCCATCATCCACGCGATCAGCGGGCCCAGCAGCAGCACCGCAAGCGTCACCCGCCAGCTGGCGTAGAGCATCACCGCCAGCATCGCCACCACCTGCAACGACTGCTGCAGCATGACCTTGGCGGAATCGACCACCGCCTGCGCCACCTGGTCGCTGTCGGAACCCAGCCGCACCAGCATCGATGGCACTGGCTCGGCGTCGAAGCGCAGGCCCGGCAGGCGCAGGTACTTGTCCAGCGCGTTCACCCGCATGTCGCGGGCGATGCCGCGCGCAGCCTTGGCCATGTACAGGTCGGTGGCGTAGCCGGCCACCCCGCGCACGACGAAGATGCCGATGATGGCCAGCGGCAGCAGCAGGCCGTAGTCCTGGTTACGGGCGACGAAGGTCTCGTCAACCATGGGTTTGGTCAGCAGGCCGAACGCGCCGGCGGCAACGCCTTCCAGCACCAGCCCGAACAGCGCCACCAACAGCACCCCGCGATAAGGCGTGGCCAGGCCGCGCAGGCGCCGGTAGATCGCCCACGGGGAGGCGGTGTCGCTCATGCGCCCTTGCCCTTGCCCGTCGCGCCGGCGGCGGCCGGGGTGGTGGCGTTGGCGACCTTGCGGAAGCCGAGCTGGGCCAGCGCCTCGTAGGCCGTCACCACCGCCTGCCAGGGCGTGCGCGCATCGGCGCGGATCAGCACCACGCGCTGGCGGTCGTCGCCGGCCACGTCGCGCAGCGCCTGCTTCAGCGATTCAACGTCGGTGCGCAGCACTTCGCGGTCGCCGACGAAATAGCGCCCATCGGCATTGATCAGGATGCCCAGCGGGTGCGCCTGGGCTTCGGCCGGCTGGCCGTCGGCGCGCGGCAACTCGAGCCTGAGCACCGAGCGCGCATCGAAGGTGGTGGTGACGACGAAGAAGATCAGCAGGCACAGCACCACGTCGATCAGCGGCACCAGGTTGATCTCGGGGATGTCGTCGTCGCGACGGTCGGCGATCCGCATCGGGGCCTCAGTCCTGACGGCCGTGACTGGCGGCAGGGGCTTCGTCCAGTACGTCCTGCAGGCGCATCGCCTCGTGCTCCATGTCGACGATGTAGCCGGCGATGCGGCCGCGGAAATAGCGATGGAAAGCCAGCGCCGGGATCGCCACCACCATGCCGGTGGCGGTGCAGATCAGCGCCTTGCCGATGCCGCCGGCAAGCTGGCCGGCATCGCCCAGGCCATGGTCGAGGATGCCAAGGAACATTTCGATCATGCCGACCACGGTGCCGAACAGGCCCAGCAGCGGGCCGGCGGCGGCGATGGTGCCAAGCGCATTGAGGAAGCGTTCCATGCGGTGGACCAGGTGGCGGCCGACGTCCTCCACCCGCTCGCGGATCACCTCGCGGCCACGGTGGCGCACGTCCAGCTCGGCCGCCAGCAGCGCGCCCAACGGCGCGGTGGCGCGCAGCGACTCGATATGCGCCGGCTCCAGCGGCTTGCCGCGCGCCACCCAGGCGCGCACCTCATCGCCGAGGCCAGGCGGCAGCACGCGCTCGCGGCGCAGGCTCCAGAATCGTTCGACGATGATGGCCAGCGCCGCCACGGTCAACAGCAGCAGCGGGATCATCGGCCAGCCACCGGCCTTGACGAGTTCCAGCACGCATCATCCTTCCGGCCGTCATGGCCGCGAAAACTCCGGCGCGTAGCATAGCCCAGCCGTTTCCCCGCGCCTGCGCACTGCGTCCCACGGCCGCGGATGGAAACTGCGCTGCTCGCGCAGGCGCAGGCCGTCGCGGCCCAGCCAGACCCGGATCGCGCCCGAACGTGCACTGTCCAGCACCTCCGCGCCAGCGTCGCACCAGCGCCGCACCACCGGCGGACGCGGATGGCGGAAGCGGTTGTCGGCACCGGACGATACCAACGCCAGCTTCGCCCCGGTAGCCGCCACGAAGCCGGGATCGGAGGAACCGTCGCTGCCGTGGTGCGGCACCAGCACCACATCGCTGCGCAGCCACGTTGGCGCTTCCGCCAGCAGTTTGCGCTCGACGTAGTGGCCGATGTCGCCGGCCAGCAGCGCGCTGCCATGGGCGCTCTCGATGCGCAGCACGCAGGCGGCCTCGTTGCCCAGATACGGAAACGTGCTGCCCGGATGCAGGACGCGGAAGCGCACGCCATCCCATTTCCAGGTCAAGCCGGCCCGGCAGGCGCGATTGCCGGCCACCGGGCTGCCGCGGGGCGCCAGCACCAGCGGCATCGGGAACGCCGCCGCCACCGCCTGCAGGCCCCCAGCGTGGTCGTTGTCGCCGTGACTGACCACGGCCAGATCCAGCCGCCTGACGCCCAGCGCATGCAGCGCCGGGATCACCGCGCGTTCGCCGGCATCGAAGCCATCCGGAATCGCCGGGCCCATGTCGTACAGCAGGCTGTGGCGGGCGGTGCGCACCAGCACCGACAGCCCCTGCCCCACGTCGATCACCGTCAGCTCCACCTCGCCCGGCGCCGGCAGTTCGCGCGGCGGATACAGCAGCGGCAGCCACAGCAGCAGCGCCAGCCAACGGCCCGGCAGCCCGCGCGGCAGCAGCAGCCAGAAAGCCGACAGCAGCGCCAGCGGCAGCGCGTACCAGCGCGGCGCCGGCAGCCAGGCCATCGCCAGCGGGCTGTCGGCGATGCGCGCCAGCAGCGGCCACAGCAGGTCGAAGCACCAGGCCGCCGCCTGCCAGCTCCACTGCCCGAGGCCGGCATGCAGGGTTTCGGCGAGCACGCCCAGCAGCGCCAGCGGCACCACCACCAGGCTCCACCACGGCACCGCGGCCAGATTGGCGATGGGCCCGGCAAAAGACGCCTGCCCGAACAGCAGCACGGTCAGCGGCAGCAGCCCGAGGCTGGCCACCGCCTGCGCGGCGAGGAAGCCACCCGCGAGCGCACGCGGCCCCTTGCCGCCGGCGTCCGGCAGGCACCACAGCAGCCAGGCCACGCCGGCAAAGCTCAGCCAGAAGCCCGCCCCCAGCACCGCCAGCGGATCGAGCAAGAGCAGGACGACGCAGCCCAGCGCCAGCGTGTCGACCAGGCGCAGCCGGCGCCGCAGCAAGCGCGCGGCCACCAGCGCAGCGATCATCACCGCGGTACGCAGGGTCGGCACCGCCATGCCGGTCAGCAGCGCGTAGCCGAACGCGCCCAGCAGCGCGCCGGCGCCGGCGGCGAACGGACGCGGCAGCCACCGCGCCAACGGCGGCCACAGCCACCACAGCGCCGCCGCGCACAGCGCGCAGAACCCGGCCACCAGCCCGACGTGAAACCCTGAAATCGCGATCAGGTGGGTCAGGCCTGCGGCGCGCAGCCGCGCCCAGTCGGCATCGTCCAGCGCGCGGGTATCGCCCAGCGCCAGCGCGCGCACGTAGCGCGAAGACGCGCCGGGCACCGCCGCGGCGATTTGCGCGCTCATGGCTTCGCGCCAGGCATCGATGCCGGTCGGCGCCGCCAGCCGGATGGCCAGCGTCGGCTCCAGCACGAAGCCGGTAGCAGCCAACCGCGCCGCCAGCGCGAACTTCTCCGCGTCGCCCCCACCCGGGTTGCGCAGTCCGCGCGGCGCGCGCAGGCGCAGCGGGAACCGCCAACGGCTGCCCGCCTGCAGGCGCTGGCGCGGCTGCAGCTCCTCGCCGTACCAGGCCAGCTGCAGGGTGCGGCCACGCAGGGCGACGGGCTGGGTCGCCACGTCATCGACGACGAAGCGGAAGCGGGTCCGACGCGGCTCGTGCACGGGCAGCTCGACGATGCGGCCCTCGACTGTCAGCACTGTGCCCTGCAGGGCACGCGGCAACTGCGCGTCCAGCACGGCACCGGCCTGCCAGCCGGCAAACGCCAGCCCGGCCAACAGCATGCCGATTGGGCGCAAACGCGGGGCGCGCAGCAACGGGATCGCCGCCACCAGCAGCAGCCCCAATAGCCAGCGTGGCGGTAGCGCCGGCAGTAGCAGGCAAGCGGTGACGCCAGCCAGCAGCGCGGCTGCGCAGGCGGGACCGAACAGCGGAAACGCCAGCGGTCCGGCACCCCGGAAAACCGCCATTGCCGGATGCGCTCGCGGAAATCGAAGAATGGCCACCATGCCCGCAGCTTCGCTGGCGGCACGTCGCGCGGCAGTCGGTGCTGACCGCGCGCCGGGGTGGGGGTTTTACCCGATGCTCAGACCTCGGCTGCCGCCAACGCGTGCAGCCGCCCGGCGCGCAGCTCCAGCACTCGGTCCAGCCGGCGCGCCAGGCGACGATCGTGGGTCACCAGCACCAGGCTGGTGGCCTGCGCGCGGTTGAGCTCCAGCATCTGCTCGAACACGATCGCGGCGGTCTTCTCGTCGAGGTTGCCGGTCGGCTCGTCGCCCAGCACGCAGGCCGGATTGTTGACCAGTGCACGCGCCACCGCGGCGCGCTGGCGTTCGCCGCCGGACAGCTCGCCGGGCTTGTGCGCCAGCCGATGCCCCAGCCCCACCGACTCCAGCAGCGCCTGCGCGCGCTGCTGCGCTTCGCCGGTGGTACCCCCGGCCAGCAGCACCGGCATCATCACGTTCTCCAGCGCGGTGAACTCCGGCAGCAGATGATGGAACTGGTAGACGAAGCCCAGGGCGCGGTTGCGCAGGCGGCCGCGAGCGGCATCGGACAGCGCGCTCATTTTCTGGCCGGCCACGTACACCTCGCCGGCGCTGGGAACATCCAGCCCGCCCAGCAGGTGCAGCAGGGTGCTCTTGCCGGCACCGGACGCGCCGAGGATGGCCACGGTTTCGCCAGCCTGCACGACGAAGTCCAGCCCGTCGAACACCGGCGTGTGCAGCTTGCCCTCGGCGTAGGTCTTGCCCAGGCCTTCGGCGCGGATGACGTCCTGCATCGGCTCATTCATAGCGCAGCGCCTCCGCCGGGGCCGTGCGCGAGGCGCGCCAGGCGGGATACAGGGTGGCAAGGAAGGCCATCAGCAGCGCCGCGCAAACAATCGCAACCACGTCGCCGGTCTGCATGTCGGTGGGCAATCCGGTGATGTAGTACACGTCCTCGGGCAGCAGCTGCACGCCGAACAACTGTTCGATGCCCTGCAGGATGCGGTTGAGGTTGAGGGTCAGGGTGACGCCGCCGATCACGCCGGCCACGGTGCCAATGAAACCGATCAACCCGCCCTGCACCATGAAGGTGCGCATGACCTGGCCGGGGGTCAGCCCCAGCGTGCGCAGGATGGCGATGTCGGCCTGCTTGTCGGTCACCAGCATCACCTGCGAGGACACCAGGTTGAATGCGCCCATCGCCACGATCAGCGACAGCAGGATCGCCATCACCGTCTTCTCCATCTTCAGCGCGCGGAACAGGTTGGCGTTGTCCTGGGTCCAGTCGCTGACCCGGTACGGCCCCTTGAGCTGCAGCGCCAGATCGCGGGCCACTTCGAAGGCGCGGTCCATGTCGTGCAGCTTCAGGCGCACGCCGGTGACGCCATCGCCCATTCGCAGCACCCGCTGCAGATCCGACAGGTTGACCACCGCCAGGCCCTTGTCGAATTCGTTGTAGCCGGCCTCGAAGATGCCGCTGACCTTGAAGCGCTTCATGGTCTGCACGCCGCCGACCGGGGTGCTGCGGAACTCGGCCAGGGTGACGATGACATCGTCGCCCACGCCCACGCCCAGCCAGATCGCCAACTCCTTGCCCAGCACGATGTTGAAGCTGCCGGGCGCAAGGTCCGCGATCCTGCCCTGCACCATCTTGGCTGGCAGTTCCGAGACCTTTCCTTCCTGCGCCGGATCGACCGCGCGCAGCATCGCCGGCTGGTTGTTGGCGCCGGAAATCAGCGCCTCCTTCTCGACATAGGGCGCCGCGCCGACCACGCGCGCATCGTTCATGGCCACCTGCACCGCGCGCCGCCAATCCTGCAGCGGTTCACCGTACCCGCTGACGGTGGCGTGCGCGGCCATGCCCAGCATGCGGTCGCGGATTTCCTTCTGGAACCCGCTCATCACCGCCAGCGTGGTGATCAGCGCGGTGACACCCAGTGCGATGCCGAGGATCGAAGCGAGCGAAATGAACGAGATGAAGCCGTTGCGGCGTTTCGCGCGCAGGTAGCGCAGGCCGATGGCGACGGGGATGGGTTTGAACATCGAAGGCCCTTTCCAGTGACCGCCTATCCTGCCATCGATGCGCCGCCGCCGGCAGCCTCGCGCTGCTGCATCGCCAGCTTCAGTTCACGCCGGGCCGCGGCCGGCAGCATGTCCGGCCAGAACACCAGACGCCGGGTGCGCCCGTCGGGATCGCGCCAGCACAGGAACCCCAGGGGGCCGCGCCAACGCACGCGCAGCGAGGCCATGGGCATTTCATCGCAGCGGGCTTCGCCCAAACCTCCCGGAATCACCAGCGCGCGTGGCGGCTGCAGGACATGCCGGCGCACCTCGCGGATGCCCCAAGCGCCGGCCAGCAGCGTCAGCGGCCAGGCCACGATGGGCGGCAGGTCGGAAGCAAGCAGCGAGAACGGCGCCAGCAGCGCCAGGGCAAGCAGCGCGGCGGTCAGCCAGCGCGAGGGAAGCCAGTCAAACCGGCAGGGCGCGGATGCGTTCGACAAGCGCCGCGATTTCGACATCGCCGGGCACCTCATGGCCAAGGAACCAGCGCCAGAGTCTGTCGTCTTCGCTGTCCAGCAGGCGCAGGAAAACCTCGCGTTCGGCGGTCGGACTTTGCCGCCATGCACGATCCAGCCAGCGTTCCAGCAGCTGGTCGAGTTCGCGCATGCCGCGCCGGCAGCGCCAGCGCAGCTTCCTCAGTTCGGTCTCGTCGTCGAGGCTGTCCATGCGCGCGGCATCATCCCGCCGCAGCGGGAATCCGTCCTTCCATCAGATCTTGCGGGCCAGCATCAGCTTCTTGATCTCGGCGATCGCCTTGGCCGGGTTCAAGCCCTTCGGGCAGGTTCGCGTGCAGTTCATGATGGTGTGGCAGCGATACAGTTTGAACGGATCTTCCAGCTCGTCGAGGCGGGCGCCGGTGTCTTCGTCGCGACTGTCCACGATCCAGCGGTAAGCCTGCAGCAGGATCGCCGGGCCGAGGTAGCGGTCGCCGTTCCACCAATAGCTGGGACAGGCGGTGCTGCAGCAGGCGCACAGGATGCACTCGTACAGGCCATCGAGCTTGGCGCGGTCTTCCTTGCTCTGCAGGCGCTCGCGGTCGGTCGGCGCCGGCGTCTGGGTGCGCAGCCACGGACGGATGCTGGCGTGCTGGGCGTAGAAGTGGGTGAGGTCGGGCACCAGGTCCTTGACCACCGGCATGTGCGGCAGCGGGTAGATCGCCACTTCGCCGCCCTTCACGCTGTCGCTGGCGCAGATGCAGGCCAGCGTGTTGGTGCCGTCGATGTTCATCGCGCAGGAACCGCAGATGCCTTCGCGGCAGGAGCGGCGGAAGGTCAGCGTGGGGTCGATCTCGTTCTTGATCTTGATCAGCGCGTCCAGCACCATCGGCCCGCACGCCGCCATGTCCACCTCGTAGGTGTCGGTGCGCGGATTGAGGCCGTCGTCGGGGTTCCAGCGGTAGATCTTGAAGGTGCGCGGCTTCTTGGCGCCCTGCGCCGGGAAGTGCTTGCCCTTCTGGATCCTGGAGTTCTTCGGGAGGTTGAATTCGGCCATTTGCTGGATTCCTGCGTTGTAGGCGCGCCTTGGGCGCGACGCTCTGTTTGCTTCCGGTCGCGGCCGCAGCCGCCCCTACAGGTTCAGTAGACCCGCTTTTTCGGCGGCACCACTTCGACGTCGCTGCTGAGCGTGTACATGTGCACCGGCCGGTAGTCGATGCGGGTGTTGCCGGCGGCGTCGGCCCAGCAGATGGTGTGCTTGTGCCAGCTGTCGTCGTCGCGATCCGGGAAGTCCTCGCGGGCGTGCGCGCCGCGGGATTCCTTGCGGTTTTCGGCGGAAACAATGGTCACCAGCGCCTGGCCCAGCAGGTTCTGCAGCTCCAGCGTTTCCACCAGGTCCGAGTTCCAGACCAGCGAACGGTCGGCCACCTTGACGTCGGCGAAGCTGGCGTGGATGTCGCTGATCGCCTTGACGCCCTCGGCCAGGGTTTCGCCGGTGCGGAACACCGCGGCATCGCGCTGCATCGCGCGCTGCATGTTGTTGCGGATCTCCGCCGTCGGCGTGTCGCCGTGGGCGTTGCGCAGCTTGTCGAGGTTGGCCAGCGAGCGGTCGCAGGCATCGCCGGCCAGTTCCTTGTGCGGTGCGCCCGGCTTGATCGTCTCACTGCAGCGGTTGGCCACCGCGCGGCCGAACACCACCAGGTCGAGCAGCGAATTCGAGCCCAGGCGGTTGGCGCCGTGCACCGACACGCAGGCGGCTTCGCCGATGGCGTACAGGCCCGGCACCACGGAATCGGGGTTGCCGTCCTTCAGCTGCACCACTTCGCCGTGGTAGTTGGTGGGGATGCCGCCCATGTTGTAGTGCACGGTCGGGATCACCGGGATCGGCTGCTTCTCGACGTCCACGCCGGCGAAGATGCGCGCGCTCTCGGCGATGCCCGGCAGCTTCTCGTGGATGTCGGCCGGGTTGAGGTGGGTGAGGTCGAGGAAGATGTGATCCTTGTGCTCGCCCACGCCGCGGCCTTCGCGGATCTCGATGGTCATCGAGCGCGACACCACGTCGCGCGAGGCCAGGTCCTTGGCGTTCGGCGCATAGCGCTCCATGAAGCGCTCGCCGTTGCTGTTGCGCAGGATGCCGCCTTCGCCGCGCACGCCCTCGGTGATCAGGCAGCCGGCACCGTAGATGCCGGTGGGGTGGAACTGCACGAACTCCATGTCCTGCAGGCCCAGCCCGGCGCGCAGGGCCATGCCGCCGCCGTCGCCGGTGCAGGTATGCGCCGAGGTCGCGGAGAAATACGCGCGGCCATAGCCGCCGGTGGCCAGCACCACACCCTGGGCGCGGAACAGGTGCAGGGTGCCGTCGCTCATGTCCAGCGCCAGCACGCCGCGGCAGGCGCCCTCCTCGTCCATGATCAGGTCGAGGGCGAAGTATTCGATGAAGAAGCGCGCGTCATGCGCCAGCGCCTGCTGGTACAGGGTGTGCAGGATGGCGTGGCCGGTGCGGTCGGCGGCGGCGCAGGTGCGCTGCGCGGTGCCCTTGCCGTAGTGCGTGGTCATGCCGCCGAACGGGCGCTGGTAGATCTTGCCTTCCTCGGTGCGCGAGAACGGCACGCCGTAGTGCTCCAGCTCGATGATCGCGGCCGGAGCCTCCTTGCACATGTATTCGATCGCGTCCTGGTCGCCCAGCCAGTCCGACCCCTTGATGGTGTCGTAGAAATGGAAGCGCCAGTCGTCCTCGCCCATGTTGCCCAGCGCGGCGGAAATGCCGCCCTGCGCCGCCACGGTGTGGCTGCGGGTCGGAAAGACCTTGCTGATGCAGGCGGTCTGCAGGCCCTTCTGGGCCAAGCCGAAGGTGGCCCGCAGGCCGGCGCCGCCGGCCCCGACCACGATCATGTCGAACTTGTGTTCCTGAATCTTGTAGGCGGACATCGCAGGTCAGCTCCCGAGCGCGATGCGCAGCACCGCAAGCACGCTGGCGATGGCCGCCAGTGCGCAGATGAAAAGGACGGCAAGTTGGGCAACAGCGCCAGTCAGCGGCGTGTGCACGTAGTCTTCGATGATGACCTGCAGGCCGAGCTTGGCGTGCCAGAACATCCCCAGCAGGAAGGCCACCAGCACCGTGGCGTTGACCGCGTCGGCCACCAGCGCATGCACCACCGCGTAGTCGGCGGTGCGCAGCGAAAGCACCATGCCCAGCAGCCACAGCCCGCTCAGGCCGGTGGCAAGCGCGGTGATGCGCTGCCAGATGAAATGATGGGTACCGTCCTTCGCCGAACCCAAGCCGCGGGCGCGCTTCAGCGGCGTGCGCAGATCCTTCGCGTTTCCGTTCATGCCTGCCCCCAACGCGTCAGCACGATGCCCCAGGCGAGCACGGTGAACACCACGCTGCCGATGATCGAGATCCAGCTGCTGCGGATGAAATCCGGGATCGCGAAGCCCAACCCGCCGTCCTGCAGCAGGTGGCGGATGCCGTTGATGAGGTGGTAGGCCAGCGCCCAGCTGAAGCCGAACATCAGCAGCTTGCCCAGCGGCGAACCGAGGCAGGTGGCGAAAGCGTTCCAGCGGGCGGGCCCACCGGCCAGCGCCAGCAGCCCATAGACCAGCGCCAGCGCACCGACGGAAAGAGCGGTGCCGGTGGCGCGGTGGATGATCGACGTCATCATCTGCATCTGCCAGCGATAGACCTGCAGGTGCGGTGACAGTGGACGTTCGCGGATGCGAGGTTCAGGAGCAGCCATGAGCTGTGCTTTCTCCGGGCTGGGCGGCTTGCGCCGCGTGGCGGTGGATCAGAAGTCGATGCAGCGGCCGTTCTTTTCCCAATCCCCGTAACGGGTGGGATCCAGACCCCCGCGCCCGCCATGCTCTTCGGCGGCGGGCGGAACGTCCGGAACCGGTTGCGGCGCGGGCGTTCCGGGCGCGGCCTGTGCAGGCGCGGACTCGGGTGCGGGACTGGATTGGCCTATGATCGACACGTTCACAACCCGCTCAGTTTACGCCTCGCAACCGATGCACGACAAGCCGCAACCCGCACCAGACCACGAATTCCGACTGCCCGGCCATCGCCTGCTGTCCATATGCGGACGCGATGCAATCGCATTCGCGCAGGCGCAGCTCATGAATGACGTGGCTGCGCTGGCCGATGGGCACTGGCAATGGAACGGGTGGCTGACCGCCAAGGGCCGAGTGGTGGCGCTGTTCGCACTGCTGCGGCTGGACGCGGAAACGCTGTGGCTGCTGCTGGCGGATGCGGAGCCGACCGAGCTGGCCGCGCAACTGCAGCGCTATGTGTTCCGGAGCAAGCTGAAACTCGCGCCGCTGGACTTGCAGGTGATCGGTAGCTTCCAGCCGCCGGTACTCGCGCGCGGTTCCGCACTGGCGGCGTCCGCCGCCGATGACATCGAACTCGACATGGGCAGCGACGAAGCACCGCGCCGCCTGCAGATCCGTCGGACCACCGCCGTCGACGACGACGCCGCGCGCGAACGCTGGGATGCATTCGATCTTGCGCATGGCTTGCCCCGCCTGCCCGAATCGCAGGCCGGCCAGTGGACGCCGCAGCAGCTGTCGCTGGAACGGCTGCGCGCCTTCAGCGTCAGCAAGGGCTGCTACCCGGGCCAGGAAATCGTTGCCCGCACGCACTTCCTGGGCCAGGCCAAGCGCGGCCTTGGCCTGTTCGAAAGCGCAACGCCGCTGCCCGCCGCCACCGAGGTGACCGACGACGGCCGCGGCATCGGCACCATCATCGCCAGTGCCGGCAACCTGTCTCTGGCGGTATTGCCGCTGGAGCATCCCGATGCCGGCATCGTCGCGGCCGGTTTGCCGTTGCATCGTCGCCCGCTGGCGGACGGCCTGGCCCGCTGATCCGCACGCGGCCTCCGCTACGCAGCGGATCTCCGCCGCCGAACCGATACGGATTGACCCACGTGCTGCGCGTTGGCGTGACGGTTCGCCAATTGCCTTGGGGAACCGCTATGGTTGAGATCGCTGCAGCAACCGGCACGTGACCATGGCATTCCGGGGAATGGCCACATGGCATTACTGAATTCCGATGTACTGGTCGTCGGCGGCGGCCTTGCCGGCATCGTCACGGCGCTGGAACTGCTGCGCGCCGGCCACCGCGTGGTGCTGGTGGACCGCGACACGCCGGAGCGTTTCGGCGGGCTGGCGCTGTGGGCGTTCGGCGGCATGGCGCTGGTGGGCACGCCGCTGCAGGCGCGCCGCAAGATCATCGATACGCCGGAGATCGCGCTGCGCGACTGGATGCGCTTTGGCGAGTTCGATCCGGCCGACACCCACGCCACCGCGTGGGCGCGCCATTACGTCGAACACTCCCGCACCGACGTGCACGACTGGCTGCAGGCGCACGGCATCAGCTTCATGCCGGCGGTGAACTGGGTGGAGCGCGGGCGCGACGGCGACGGCAATTCGGTACCGCGCTATCACGTCGTCTGGGGCAGCTCGCGCGAGCTGGCGCGGCGGATGATCTCCGCGCTGCGCGAGGCTGGCGCGAACGGCAGGCTCACGCTCCTGCATCGCCACCGCATCACCACGCTGGAAACAAGTGACGGGCGCGTGGCCGGCGCGCGGGCCGTCGACGAAGCCAGCGGCAGCGAAGTCCGCATCGACGCGCCGGTGGTGGTGCTGGCCACCGGCGGCCTCAACGGCGGCCACGCCGAAACCCGCCGCAACTGGCCGCTGGAACGGCCGATGCCCGCCGCCATGCTCAACGGCGCGCATCCGTATGCCGACGGCGCCATGCATCACGCCGCCGAAGCGCTGGGGGCGCGCATCGTCCGCGCCGGCGAGATGTGGAACTACGCCGCCGGCTTCCCGCATCCGTTCCCGCATTTCGAGGGGCACGGGCTGTCGGCGATCCCGTGCAAGTCGGCGCTGTGGCTGGACCACGGCGGTCGGCGCATCGGTCCGGAGCCGCTGGTGACCGGCTTCGACACCCACTGGCTATGCCAGCGGGTGGCCGAGCAGGAAAAACCGTGGACCTGGCACCTGCTCAACTGGCGCATCGCGGCCAAGGAGTTCGCGATCTCCGGCGCCGAGCACAACCCGCGCATCCGCGACAAGCAGTTCCTGCGCTTCCTCAAGGAAACACTGCTGGGCAACCACCGGCTGGTGCGGCAGATGCAGCACGAGAGCGCGCACTTCCTGGTCGACGACACGCTGGCCGGGCTGGCGGACCAGATGAACGCGCTGACCTGCTCGCACGACGTCGATGCGGCCACGCTGCAGGCCACCGCCGATGCCTTCGATGCGAACTTCGCGGCAGGCGCGAACCCGGAGGCTGACCCGCAGGTGCAGCGCATCCTGCATGCGCGCCAGTGGGGGCCGGATGCGCTGCGCACCTGCAAACCCGCGCCGCTGCAGCAGCCTGGTGCCGGGCCCTACATCGCCATCCACATGCAGCTGATCACCCGCAAGAGCCTGGGCGGGCTGCGCACCGACCTGCATTCGCGCGTGCTGGACGCCGCCGCGGCGCCGATCGCCGGCCTGTACTGCGTGGGTGAAGCCGCCGGCTTCGGCGGCGGCGGTGCCTGCGGCAAGCGCTCGCTGGAAGGCACCTTCCTGCCCGGCTGCATCCTCACCGCGCGCGCCGCCGCGCGTGCCATCCACAGCGGAGCCTGAGCCATGAACGGCGCGCAAGCCCTGATGAAAACGCTGGCCGACGCCGGCATCGAGGTCTGCTTCTCCAACCCCGGCACCAGCGAAATGCACTTCGTCGCCGCGCTCGATTCGGAGCCGCGCATGCGCGCGGTGCTGGCGCTGTTCGAGGGCGTGGCCACCGGCGCCGCCGACGGCTATGCACGGATGGCCGGCAAGCCCGCCGCCACCCTGCTGCATCTTGGCTGCGGCCTCGGCAATGGCCTCGCCAACCTGCACAACGCGCGCAAGGGCAAGGTGCCGGTGGTCAACATCGTCGGCGACCACGCCACCCACCACGTGCCGTTCGACGCACAGCTGCAGTCCGACATCGAAACCGTGGCGCGCAACGTCTCGCCCGGCTTCGTGCGCACATCCAAAACCACCGCCACGCTGTGCGCCGATGCGGTGGCCGCGATCCAGGCCGCGCGCGGCCTGCCCGGACAGGTAGCGACACTGATCCTGCCCGCCGACGTCAGCTGGGGGGAAGGCGGCACGCCTTGCCCGCCTCCGCCCGCGCCCGCGCCGCCGCCGGCGGACGACGCCAGCGTTGCCGCCATCGCCAGCGCCATCCGGAGCGGCGGCAAGGCCGCCCTGCTGCTGGGCAGCAACGCGCTGCGCGAACCGGCGCTGCTGGCTGCGGCGCGCATCGCCGCGCAGTGCGGGGTGAAGCTTTTCTGCGAAGTCTTCCCCACCCGGCTGGAACGCGGCGCCGGGCTGCCGGCGGTGGAGCGCATCGCCTACCTGGCCGAACTGGCCACGCTGCAGCTCACCGGCATCGAGCACTTGGTGCTGGTGGATGCGAAACCGCCGGTGTCGTTTTTCGCCTATCCCGGCAAGGCCAGTGAGCTGGTGCCGGACGGCTGCCGCGTGCATGTGCTGGCGACGCCGGCGCAGGACGCCGGCGCCAGCCTCGACAGGCTCGCCGCCGCGCTGGGCGCGACGCAAGCGACGCCTGCGCTGCAACCCGTTGCGCGGCCTTCTCGCCCACGAGGCCGGCTCAGCGCCGCCAAGGTCTGCAAGGCGGTCGGCCACCTGTTGCCGGAGCGCGCCATCGTCATCGACGAGGCCATCACCTCCGGCCTGCTGCTGGGCGCGATGACCGCGGGCGCGCCGCGCCACGATCTGCTCACCCTCACCGGCGGCGCCATCGGGCAGGGCCTGCCGAATGCGGTGGGCGCGGCCATCGCCTGCCCGGATCGCCCGGTCATCGCGCTGGTCGGCGACGGCAGCGCGATGTACACGCTGCAGGCGCTGTGGACGATGGCGCGCGAGCGTCTGGACGTCACCACCATCATCTTCAACAACGCGTCGTATTCGGTCCTCAATGTAGAACTCGAACGCGTGGGCGCCGACGCCGCGCCGGGCCCCAAGGCCCGCTCGCAGCTCGACCTGCACGGTCCGGTGCTGGACTTCTGCCGACTGGCGCAGGGCATGGGCGTGCACGCCGCCCGCGCCGACAGCGCGGAAAGCTTCTGCAAGGCGCTCGAATACGCGCTGGCCCGGCCCGGTCCGCACCTGATCGAAGCGGTCGTGCCGGAAGCGCTGGGCGGCACCAAGCGCCGCATGCTGCCCTGGCTGCTGCGTTCGCTCCCACGATTGCCGCTGCCGCTGGCGCGGACGCTGAAACACAAAATCGCGCCCTGATGATCCAGATCAATCCTCGCGCTGGCGCCACGGACCAAGATCCCGAATCCATCCGTGTCCAAGGAGTCGTTATGCGCCTGCTCGCTGCATCCTGCAT
This sequence comes from Thermomonas fusca DSM 15424, assembly GCF_000423885.1. GTDB lineage: Bacteria > Pseudomonadota > Gammaproteobacteria > Xanthomonadales > Xanthomonadaceae > Thermomonas > Thermomonas fusca. The sequence continues at coordinate 62,790 of NZ_AUIV01000001.1, forward strand.
CCTCCTGTGCCTGTCCCTGCCGGCGCTGGCCGGCCAGCGCGTGGATCCCTCCAGCATGGATCGCGCCCCGCTGGTGGCCAATCCCGGCGCACCCGAGGCGGCCATTGCCGGCAGCTGGGACGTATGGATCCCGGGCGCGGTGATGTACTCCAGCGACGGCCGCAACGTCTACCAGCACTACCAGGCCGGCGCGGCGATGAACCGGTTGGAGATCGCCGCGGACGGCCGCTACCGTTGGGGCGGACGCAGCGGACGCCTGGAGGAGGTGCGCCCCTGGCACCACCAGCCCGGTCGCCGCTATTACCGGCTGCTGCATCCCTCCGGCGGCGAATACGAGTTCTATCGCGCCCCCGACGACCGCTTGATCGTCCTGTTCGGTGGCGTCGGCGGCCACGCGGCCACCGGCACCCGGCTGGGCGGCAACAGCGCCGCCGCAGCGCCACCGGCAGCTGCCAGCGGCGCCTACGCCCCCGGGGCGCGCGTGACCGTGGAATGGAGCGGGCGCTGGTATCCGGCGCAGATCCTGCAGACCCGCGACGGCCGGTCCCTGGTGCGCTACGACGGCTACGGCAGCAACTGGGACGAATGGGTGCCGCCAGGCCGCATCCGTTCCGGCGGCGACGGCGGCGCGCCCGGTGGAAACGCGACGGGCAGCCGCAGCGGCGGCAGCGCGACGCCGGCGTCCGGCAATCCGCTGGGGGTGCAATGGCAGGGGGGCTCGAGCGCCGCCCCCGCGCCGGCACCGGCATCGCCCGGCAATCCTCTGGGCGTGGAATGGCAGGGCCGCCGCGCTGGTGCGGCGCCCGCAACCGGGGCGTCGGGCGCCTCCAACCCGCTCGGCGTGGAGTGGGCAGGATCCACTCCCCGAACGGCAGGGCCCGCGCCCGCCACGCCGGCAACGCCGGCAACGCCGGCTCCGGCTCAACCGCGGCCTGCGCCGCCAGTGACCGCACCGCCCGCACCACCGGTCGCAGGACCGGCGCCAACGCGTCCCGCACCCAATACGCCGCCTGCCGCCGCGCCCTCGCTGGCCGATCGCTGGTTCTACCGCGCCGCGGCCTTCCACGACGCCAGCGGCGTGACCAGCGAACATCTCGACACCCGCGGCACCCTCACCCTCAAACCGGATGGCAGCTACGAGCAGAACCTCTACATCGGCGGCATCCTCAACGCGATGAAGGGCCGCTACACGCTCGCGGGAAACCGGCTGACCACCCACTACTCCTGGCGGGGGCAGCCGGCCAGCGACGACATGCAGGTGCAGCTCAGTGCCGACGGCAACACCCTGACGCTGCTGCGGCAGGGCTCGCCCACGGTGTACTACACGCTGGAACGGGCCGAATGACCGGCCCGCTCCCGCGCTGAAGCCTCGCCCGATGCAGCCGGCCCTCAGGCCAGCTGCTGCGCCGCCGCGACGATGTCCTCGTCCTTCGGGATCACCAGGAACGCCGCGCCGGCCAGCGGCGTGTAGGTGTCCGCACCGACGACGCGCCTGATCGGCTTGCCGCCGAAGCCGCCTTCCGTGATCGCGGTGATCACGCCTTCGCCAATGCCGGCGCTGAAGCGGCCTTCATCGACGACCAGGATGCGATCGCATTCGCCCGCGTGCCGGGCAATCGCGGCATGGTTCAGCGGCACCAGCCAGCGCAGGTCGACCACGCGCACCTTCCAGCCGTGCTTCTTCTCGATCTCGCGCGCGGCGCGCAGGCTCATCGGCACGCCGTTGCCGAAGCTGAAGATCACGCAATCGGTGGCGTCCGGGTTGTAGGCGCGCTCCTCGCCCAGCACCAGCGCCTGGTCGGGCGCCGGGTACTCGGTCAGCCACTGGCCGTCGCCAGGCTCGTACAGGTCCTTGGTCATGTACAGCGCGATGGGTTCGAGGAAGGCGGTGACGCGCCCGTCCACCTTCGCCAGCGCCGCCAGCGTGCGCAGCATCATCGCGGCGTCGTCGCCGCGCGAGGGGCAGCCGACCACCAGGCCCGGGATGTCGCGCAGCGCGGACACCGAGTTGTCGTTGTGGAAGTGCCCGCCGAAGCCGCGCTGGTAGCCCAGGCCGGCGATGCGCACCACCATCGGGTTGCGGAACTGGTCGTCGCTGAAGAACTGCAGCGAGCAGGCCTCGCCGCGCAGCTGGTCGATGGCGTTGTGCAGGTAGGCCAGGTACTGGATCTCGGGGATCGGCAGCATACCCATGTTGGCGAAGCCCTGCGCCATGCCAAGGATCATTGTTTCGTCCAGCAGCGTGTTGAACACGCGACGGTTGCCGAACGCCTTGTGCAGGCCCTTGGTGACCGTGTACACGCCACCCTTCTGGGCAACATCTTCGCCGAACAGCAGCGTTTCCGGATACTTGGCGAACAGGTCGTGCAGGGCCTGGTTGATCTGGATGGCAAGGTGCTTCGGCACCTGCTTCTCGGGCAGCCTCTCCTCGCTGCCGAAGGCCTTGATGCGCGCCTCATGCGACGGCGCGCGCGTCGCTTCGGCCTGCACCTTGTCCGGCGTGTACGGCGCCAGCGGCCGCATCACGTGCTCCAGCGTCTCGATGCGCGGACGGCTGTCGGCGTCCTCGGCGGCGGCGAAGCACTTCTTCCGCGTTTCCTCGTACAGCGCCAGCACTTCGTCCTTGCTCATCGCGCCGGACTCCAGCGCGATCGCGGCCGAACGCAGCAGCGGATCGCCCGCCTCCACCGCGCACAATTCCTCGATGCTGCGCCACTCGATCTCGAAGTCGGTGCCGGCGTGGCCCATGATGCGCTGTGTGCGCAGGTGCAGGAAGGTCGGCCGACGCGTCCGCCGGCAATGCTCGACCGCGCGCAGCACGTCGCCGTAACCGCTGGCAAGGTCGAGGCCATCGGCGAAGAAATAATCGAGGTCCGGACGGTTGCGGAAGCTTTCGCCGATCCAGCCGGTGGGCGTCTTCACCGAGATGCCGATGCCGTTGTCCTCGCAGACGTACAGCACCGGCGCCGGCAGCTTCTGGTAGGCCGTCCAGCTGGCGGCGTTGAACGCAGTCTGCGCGGTGGCGTGGTTGGCGGAGGCATCGCCGAACGAACAGATGGCGATGGAATCGTCCGGGATCGGCAGGCCCACGCCGAGGCGCTTGCCGGCTTCGATCGCCACCGCAGTGCCCAACGCCTTCGGCAGATGGGATGCAATCGTCGAGGTCTGCGGCAGCACCCACAGCGGCTTGCTGCCCCAGACCTTGTGGCGGCCGCCGCTGGCCGGATCTTCCGCGCTGGCGGCGAAGCTAAGCGCCGAATCCATGACCGGATCCATCCCCGGCAGCTTGCGGAAGCGCTCGGCCATGAAGCCGCCGCTGCGATAGTGCAGGAACGCCGGGTCGGTGTGGCGGGCTGCGCGCGCAACCATCGCGTTGCCTTCGTGGCCACTGGAGCCGATGGTGTAGAAGACCTTGTTCTGCACCCGCAGCACGCGCGCCATCAGGTCCAGGTGGCGCGAAATCAGCTGCGACTCGAACAGCTCGCGGAAGCCGCGGGCATCCAGCGCGCTGCCGTCGAGGATGGCCTCGTCCGGCGCCGGCCTGGGCTGCGCATGGCCGTTCCAGCCGCGCACGAATTCCTGGAAATTGACGTCGCAGATCTCGGCGCGGTTGAGGCCCTTCATGCGGGCCGGGATGGGGTTGGGAACGGTATTGAACATGCGGGTCTCCCCTCCCCGCCGCGCGGGAAGGACGATGGGAATGAAGGTCAGGTGGACTGGTCGATCAGCGCCTGCGCCGCGGCGTCCGGCGCCGGCATCGGCACGAAGCCGGGCGTGGCCTCGACGCGGGCCAGCCAGTCGCGCACGGCCGGGTACGCGTCCAGCGCGATGCCGCCGTGCGGGGCCACGCAGGTATACGCATACAGGGCGATGTCGGCGATGCCGTAATCGCTACCGGTGAACCACGGATGCGACGCGAGGTGCTGCTCCATCACCGCCAGCGCGGCGTGGCCGCGTTCGCGCAGCGTGGGCAGGCCGGGACGGCGCGGCGAATCCAGCGGCGTCCAGCCACAGATGAAGCGCGCCACCGCGATGCAGGGCTCGTGGCTGTACTGCTCGAAGAACATCCACGACAGCGCCTGCGCCTTCTGCCACGGATCGGCCGGCAGGAACGGCGTGCCGTCGGCCAGCCAGCACAGGATTGCGTTCGACTCGACCAGGACGCTGCCGTCCTCGCGCTCGACCATCGGCACCTTGCCGTTCGGATTCTTCGCCAGGTAGTCCGGCGTCCGAGTTTCGCCGATCGCGCTGTTCGTTTCGATCCAGCGGTAGTCGTGGCCAAGCTGCTCCAGCAGCAGCTTCACCTTGTGGCAATTGCCCGAAGGCGAGAAGCCGTGCACGGCGATCATGCGAAACGCTTCCGGTTTTCCGCCCAGTCCGCGCGGCTCTGGCCCCAGGCATCGGACGGCGCGTCTTCGTAAGGCGCCGGCAATTTCACCGCACCGAGGTTGCGCGAACCAAGCCGCTGCGCCAGCGCCTGCGACGCGGCGTTGACCGGATCGATGCAGTGGATGACATCGTCCCAGCCGAGGTTGGCGAAGGCCCAGTCGAGCGCGGCGACGGCCGCTTCGGTCGCATAGCCACGGCCCCAGGCGTCCGGATGGAAGGTCCAGCCGATCTCGTTGCCCGGCCAGCCATCCGGCTTCCACGGCCCGACCTGGCCCAGCCAGCGGCCGCTGGCCTTGTCGATCACCGAGAACATGCCGAATCCCTGCACCACCCAGGCACCCGGCATCTGCAGGAAGCGCCGCCACGCCGCGGCGCGCGGCTGCTGCCCGCCGATGTAGCGCGCGGCCTCCTCGTTGCCCAGCACCTCGGCAAAGCGCTCGAAGTCGCCCGCCTGCGGCACGCGCAGGCGCAGGCGAGCGGTTTCGAGGGTGGGACCGAACTCCATCGCCGGCCTCCGCCGAATCAGAACGCGTTGATGCCGGTCAGCTCGCGGCCGATCACCAGCTGGTGCACGGTTTCGGTGCCTTCGTAGGTGATGACGGACTCGAGGTTGAGCGCATGTCGGATCGCCGCGTGTTCGGTGGTGATGCCGGCGCCGCCAAGCAGGTCGCGGCATTCGCGGGCGATGTCGATCGCCATCCGGCAGTTGTTCCACTTCGCCAGGCTGACCTGGGCCGGCTGCATGGTCCCGGCATCCTTCAGCCGTCCCAGCTGCAGCGAGAGCAACTGCGCCAGGGTGATGCGACGGGCCATCTCGGCCATCTTGATCTGCGCGCTCTGGGTTGCGGCCACCGGGCGGCCGAACAGGATGCGCTCCTTGGTGTAGTGGACGACTTCGTCCAGGCAGGCGATGGCGGCGCCGATCGGACCCCAGGTGATGCCGTAGCGGGCCTGGGTCAGGCAGCCCAGCGGGCCCTTCAGCCCCTTCACGTTGGGCAGGCGGCTGGAATCCGGCACGCGCACGTTGTCGAAGAACAGCGCGCTGGTGACCGAGGCGCGCAGCGACATCTTGTGCTTGATCTCCTGCGCGCTGAAACCGGGCGTGCCCTTCTCCAGCAGGAAGCCCTGGATGCCGTCGTCGGTCTGCGCCCAGACAATGGCGATGTCGGCCAGGTTGCCGTTGGTGATCCACATCTTGCTGCCGTTGATCACCCAGTCATCGCCGTCGCGCTTGGCGTGGGTCTTCATGTTGGCCGGGTCTGAGCCGCCGTGCGGTTCGGTCAGGCCGAAGCAGCCGATCACCTTGCCCGCCGCCATGTCGGGCAGCCAGCGCATGCGCTGCTCCTCGCTACCATAGGCATAGATCGGGTACATGCACAGCGAGCTCTGCACGCTGACGAAGCTACGGATGCCGGAGTCGCCACGCTCCAGCTCCTGGCAGATCAGGCCGTAGCTGACGCCATTGAGGCCAGCGCAGCCGTATTTTTCAGGCAGCGACGAACCCAGCAGGCCCATTTCCGCGATCTCCGGCACCAGTTCCTTCGGGAAGCGGCCCGCGTCGAAGGCCTCGCCGATGATGGGACGCACGCGTTCGTCGGTGAAGCGCGCCACGGTGTCCTGCACCGCGCGTTCTTCCTCGCTCAGCAGGGAGCGGACGTCGTAGAGATCGTACGGATGCAGGGCCATGTTTTGACGGTCGAATTGGACGAACCGCCATTGTAATCGCGCATGCCGCGCAATCGGTACGTACGATTCGCCAATCCCGCTCAGGCGTAACGACGGGCTTTCCGCAAAAGCCGTGCGTTTCGCCGGCATCGCTATTTTGCCGGCAGCCAAACGCAGGCGGGACCGGATCGCTCCGGCCCCGCCATGGCAACTGGATGGGTTGAACTACGTGGGATCAGCGCAGCGTCGCGCCTTCAGCCGAGGCCGTCTGGGTCACTACCCGGCCATCGATCACCGGCAGCTGCGTGCCCGGATCCTGGTCCATGCGCACGGTGCGCTGCTGCCCATCCCAACGGTAGGTCACGTCATATCCCACCGTCTTCTCGGCATCCCCCAGGGCGATTCGCTCGCCGGGCTTGCTGTCGGTGCGCATGCTGCCGGTGGTGCCGTCGGGGTTGCGATAGGTCACGTTCCACGCCACGGTGCGGGCGCTGGTGGAGGTGCTGTTGACGGTGCGGCAGCGGCGATCGGTGCGATTGACCACCTGGCCGCCGACGTGGCGCCGGTCGACCTCGCGGCCTGCATAGCCACCAGCCACCGCGCCAGCCACGGTGGCCAGCTTGCGGCCATTGCCGCCGCCGACCTGATTGCCGACCAGGCCACCGATGACCGCACCGGCGACGGTGCCGCCGACGTTGCCATCGCGCTCCGGCAGGCGCTCCTGCACCGTCACGTTCTCACAGACCTCACGCGGCGTGCTGGTCGTATTGGATTCCCGGATCGGCTCGCTGCCGATGACGGTGGCGTACAGCGGCTCGCGCTCGGTCACCGGCTTGACGCCAACGACCTCGGCGAAATCGACCTGCGCCCGCGTGGCAGCGCCCCCGGCCAGCGACGGCGCGGTAATTCCCTCGTTGCTGCGGCTGTTCATGTAGCCCGCGGTGGCCACACCGCCAACCAGCAGCGCGGCAAGCGCAACGGCAAGAGTGTTGTTCTTCGGCATGGTGGTTCTCCCGCTGAAAGTTGAGTGGTCCCTGTTCCGCGACCGATTGCACCACGGGCAATCTGAATCGACCCCGAGCAGGCCGGCATGGCACCGGGCTGCGTTCAGCTTCACACACGCGATGTTTGCACCGCGTGCATGCTAGTTTCCGGACATGGCCAATCCCCTTGTTTCGCCGCTGATGCGCTGGTTCGGCAGGCTGAGCTTCCCGCGCCTGTTTCTGCTGGCTGCCGCGCTGTTCCTGCTCGACCTGGTGGTCCCCGACTTCATTCCGTTCGCGGACGAGATCCTGCTGGGCCTGGGCACCTTGCTCCTGTCGCGCTGGAAGAAAAAGCCGGGCACGCTCCCGCCCCCCATTGAAGGGCGCGCAAGCCGGCGCTGATGGCCTGATGCGCCTGGTCGACAGCCACAGTCATTTCGATGCCGCGGAGTTCGACGCCGACCGCGCCGATGCGCATGCGCGCGCGCTGGCGGCAGGCGTGCGCGTGCAGATCGTGCCCGCCGTGGACGCTGCAGGCTGGCCCAAGCTGAAAGCCGTATGCGCGCAGTTTCCCGGCCTGCACCCTGCCTACGGCCTGCACCCGATGTACCTGGCCGAGCATCGCCCGGAGCATCTGCACCGGCTGCGCGACTGGATCGAGCGCGAAAGGCCGCTGGCGGTCGGCGAATGCGGACTGGACTATTTCGTCGAAGGGCTGGACCCCGGGCGCCAGCAGCACTACTTCGACGGGCAGCTGGCGCTGGCTGCCGAATTCGACCTGCCGGTGATCGTGCACGCGCGCCGGGCGGTGGACGCGGTGATCGCTGCCGTCCGCCGTTTTCCGGGCCTGCGCGGGGTGGTGCACAGCTTTTCCGGCAGCGCCGAACAGGCCGCGCAACTGCACAAGCTCGGCTTCCTGCTCGGCATCGGCGGGCCGGTCACCTACCAGCGCGCCAAGCGCCTGCGCGCCACCGTTGCGGCCATGCCGCTGGAACAACTGCTGCTGGAAACCGACAGCCCCGACCAGCCCGGCGCCGCGCATCGCGGCCAACGCAACGAACCCGCGCACCTGCCGGAAGTCCTCGACATCGTCGCCACGCTGCGCAACGCAACGCAGGATGAGATCGCCAGTGCAACGAGCGCCAACGCGCGACGGCTTTTTGCTCTGTAAGACGCGATCGACTGCAGGCCTTGCCGGGCCTGGCGCTCGCAACCAAGCGAGTATCGGGGAGCGACTTGCGAGCGTCAGGCCCGGCAAGGCCGTCCGGAACCGAACCCGTATCCGCGACAACGGTCGAACCAATCGGCCCGCGGCCCGGCTGCGGGCCAAAACAACACTCAACCCTGCTTCGGCGGCTTCAGCAGCATCTCCATCGCCTTGCCCACCGCCGCGAACGCGAACGCGCCGGTCACATGGGTAGCAGCGCCCAGGCCCGCGCCGCAGTCCAGCTTCAGCGCCTCGTCCCTGCCCAGCTGCGGGCGGATGCCGCAGACGCTGCCGTCGGCCTGCGGATAGCGCACGTTCTCCAGCGAATACACCGCCGGTACGCCGAAATAGCGGTCGTGGTTCTTCGGGAAATTGAACTCGCCGCGCAGCTTCTTGCGGATGAGCGACAGCATCGCATCGTGCTCCGTCCGCGAAAGATCGCGCACCCGGATCTGGGTCACGTCGCTGCGCCCGCCGGCCGAACCCACCGCGATGAGCGGCTGCTTGCGGCGGCGGCAGTAGGCGATCATCTCGACCTTGGCACGAAAACTGTCGCAGGCGTCCAGCACCAGATCGACGGGCGTACCCAAGAGTTCCTCCAGGTTCGAAGGCGTGAGGAACAGCGGCTTCAATTCAAGCGCAATTCCGGGATTGATCGCGCGGCAGCGCTCGGCCATCGCCTCGATCTTGGCGCGGCCGTACTGCCCTTCCAGTGCCGGCAACTGGCGGTTGGTATTGGAGACGCACAGATCGTCGGCATCGATCAGGGTGAGCTTGCCCACGCCGCTGCGCGCCAGCGCCTCCACCGCCCACGAACCAACGCCGCCGATGCCGACCACGGTGACGTGGCAACCCGACAGCCGCGCCAGCGTGCCGCTGCCGTACAGGCGGTCGATGCCGCCGAAGCGGTCTTTCAATACGGTTTCCATCGCGCAAGTTTAATCGGGCGGCCCGGGGCCCACGCGTTCCGGCCACCATCCGGACCGTGGCGACCGCGCCTGGGCCTCAGCCGCGCGCGATGTCGGGAAACACCGTGAAATCCGGGATTTACGGAAAAATTTCCGGCAACTCCGACGCGCCTCCCGGGAGTTGCAACCCGTGCTGCGCTGCGCCATGCTGGCTGCAGTGCCGTCCAGAGTCCGTGCTCAATGTCCGCGATCCGCGTCATCAAGAAGTACCCGAACCGCCGCCTCTACGACACCGAGATCTCCAGCTACATCACCATCGAGGACGTGCGCCAGCTGATCGTGGACGGCGAATCCTTCGAGGTGCGCGATGCCAAGACCGGCGAGGACCTGACCCGGCAGGTGCTGCTGCAGATCATCACCGAACACGAACAGGACGGGCAGCCGATGCTGTCCACCCAAATGCTCAGCCAGCTGATCCGCTTCTACGGCGACTCGCTGCAGGGCTTCATGGGCAACTACCTGGAACGCTCGATGCAGCTGTTCCTGGAACAGCAGCAGCAGTTCCGCTCACAGATGGGCGGGATGCTGGGGCAGACCCCGTGGACGATGCTGAATCAGCTGACCGAGCGCAACATGACGCTGTGGAAGGATTTCCAGCAGAACCTCGGCAACGGCCTGGGCAGCGCCACCGCCGCGCCCGCCGCCAAGGACAGCGACAAGGCCGGGAACACGCGCAAGCCGCGCTGAGCGCGGGCGCCTCAATCCCCGTAGCGCAGCCAGCGGTGCGCGGCGTCCACGTCCGAGAAGATACGGATGGTGATGCCGCGCTCCAGGCACAGGATTTCGCCATGTTCGCTGCCCTGGATGTCATCCAGCAGCTCGACGAAGGCGATCCGCACCGCTGCCAAGCCGGCATCGACCATCGAATCGATGACCTGCGGCACATCGGCGACGTCGACGGTCGAATGCAGCTCTTCCAGCACCAGCATGCGGGTGGCACCCACCGCGCGGCATTCCTCGCCAAGCATGCGCCACATCGCGGTCGACACTTCCAGCGAGTCGGTGCCGTCGAAGACGTGCGCGCGCAGGTAGCCGGGCTCGCCGTCGTAACGGATCCGGAATCCCGGGCCGTCGACGACGCGGGAGTTGCTCACGTAACCACCGCCAACGGGATCTTGCCGATCTTCGCCTGCCATTCACGCGGCCCGGTCTGGTGCACCGAGGTGCCGCTGCTGTCCACCGCCACCGTCACCGGCATGTCCTTGACCTCGAATTCGTAGATCGCCTCCATGCCGAGGTCGGCGAAACCGACCACGCGCGCCGCCTTGATCGCCTTCGACACCAGGTAGGCCGAACCGCCGACCGCCATCAGGTACACCGACCGGTGCTTGCGGATCGCCTCCAGCGCCGCCGGGCCGCGCTCGGCCTTGCCGATCATGCCCAGCAGGCCGGTGGCGCTGAGCACCTGCTCGGTGAACTTGTCCATGCGGGTTGCGGTGGTGGGGCCGGCCGGGCCGACCACCTCGTCGCGCACCGGATCGACCGGGCCGACGTAGTAGATGAAACGCCCGGCCAGGTCGACCGGCAGCGGCTCGCCCTTGTTGAGCATGTCGACCATGCGCTTGTGCGCGGCGTCGCGGCCGGTGAGCATCTTGCCGTTGAGCAGCAGCACCTCGCCCGGCTTGAAGGTCTGCACTTCCTCGCGGGTGATCGTGTCCAGGTTCACCCGGCGCGCGTTCTGCGGGCTGTAGGTGAGCCTGGGCCAGTCTTCCAGCGAGGGCGGGTCCAGCATCACCGGGCCGCTGCCATCGAGGGTGAAATGCGCGTGGCGGGTAGCCGCGCAGTTGGGGATCAGCGCCACCGGCAGATTGGCGGCATGGGTCGGGAAGTCCTTGATCTTGACGTCCAGCACCGTGGTCAGGCCGCCCAGGCCCTGCGCGCCGATGCCCAGCGCGTTGACCTTCTCGAACAGCTCGATGCGCAGCTCTTCCACACGATTTTGCGGCCCGCGCGCGATCAGCTCCTGGATGTCGATCTCCTCCATCAGCGATTCCTTGGCCAGCAGCATCGCCTTCTCGGCGGTGCCGCCGATGCCGATGCCGAGCATGCCCGGCGGGCACCAGCCCGCGCCCATGGTCGGCACGGTCTTGAGCACCCAGTCGACGATGGAATCGGAGGGGTTGAGCATCGCGAACTTGCTCTTGGCCTCGCTGCCGCCGCCCTTCGCCGCCACGATCACCTCGAGCCTGTCACCGGCGACGATCTTGGTGTTGATGACGCAGGGCGTATTGTCCTTCGTGTTGACCCGCTTGCCCGCCGGGTCGGCCAGCACGCTGGCGCGCAGCTTGTTGTCAGGATCGAGGTAGGCGCGGCGCACGCCCTCGTTGACGGCATCTTCCAGCGAGCCGGTGAAGCCTTCCCAGCGCACGTCCATGCCCACTTCCAGGAACACGGTGACGATGCCGGTGTCCTGGCAGATCGGGCGGTGGCCTTCCGCGCACATGCGCGAGTTGATCAGGATCTGCGCCATCGCGTCCTTGGCCGCGGGCGACTCCTCGCGCTCGTACGCGGCAGCAAGGCTCTTGATGTAATCGACCGGGTGGTAGTAGCTGATGTACTGCAACGCGTCGGCGACGGACTGAATCAGGTCGTCCTGCTTGATGATGGTCACGATGGCGTCAATGCGAGGGGGCTTGGGGGTATTTTACGACCAGTCGCCCCCACCATCTGAACGCCCACGATGCCGACCCCTCCCCCGCAGCCGCGGCTCGACCTGCGCCAGCGTTTCGACGCGATGCGCAACCTGCGGCCGTTCCTGCGCGAAATCTGGAACACCAGCCGACCGCTGACGCTGGCCGCCATCGGCCTGCGCCTGCTGCGGGCGCTGCTGCCGATCGCCACGTTGTACATCGGCAAGCTGATCATCGACGAGGCGGTACGCCTGATCGGGCTGGGCCTGCCACACGAGCTGGCGTCGGCCTGGCGCTCCGGCCAGCTCGACCACATGGTCCTGCTGTTGGCGCTGGAGCTGGCGCTGGCGATCAGCTCCGACCTGCTGGGCCGACTGGCCGGCTACGTCGATGCGGTGCTGTCCGAGCTGTTCACCAACGCCACCAGCATCCGCCTGATGGAACACGCTGCGCTGCTGGACCTGGAGGATTTCGAGGACGCCGACCTGCAGGATCGGCTGGACCGCGCGCGCCGGCAGACGGTGGGGCGGATGAACCTGCTCAGCCAGCTGTTCGGGCAGGCGCAGGACGCCATCACCGTGCTGACCTTCGCCGCCGGCCTGCTGGCCTACGCGCCATGGCTGATGGTGCTGCTGGCGGTGGCGCTGGTGCCGGCCTTCATCGGTGAATCGCACTTCAACGCGCTGAACTATTCGCTCAATTTCCAGTGGACGCCGGAGCGCCGCCAGCTGGAATACCTGCGCCAGATGGGCGCCAGCGTGGAAACCGCGAAAGAGGTCAAGATCTTCAACCTCAACCGCTTCTTCATCGAGCGCTTCCGCACGCTGTCGACCAAGTTCCTCGAAGCCAACCGGGCGTTGGCCGGCAAGCGCGCGCTGTGGGGCACGCTGCTGGCCACGCTGGGCACCCTGGGTTATTACGTTGCCTACGGCTACATCGCCTGGCGCACCGTGCGCGGCGACTTCTCCATCGGTGACCTGACCTTCCTTGCAGGCAGCTTCCGCCGCCTGCGCCAGCTGCTGGAAAGCCTGCTGAGCGGCTTCTCGCAGGTGGCGGGACAGGCGCTGTACCTGGACGACCTGTATTCGTTCTTCCGGATCGAGCCGGAGATCGCCAGCAAACCCGGTGCCATCGCGGTACCCGACCCGATCCGCAGCGGCTTCGTGTTCGAGGACGTCGGCTTCCGCTACGAGGGCAGCGAACACTGGGCGCTGCGCGGCCTGAGCTTTACGCTGCATGCCGGCGAAGTGCTGGCGCTGGTGGGCGAGAACGGGGCAGGCAAGACCACCCTGGTGAAGCTGCTGGCGCGGCTGTACGACCCCGACGAGGGCCGCATCCTGCTGGACGGACGCGACCTGCGCGACTACGACCTGGACGACCTGCGCGCCAATACCGGGGTGATCTTCCAGGACTTCGTGCGCTACCACCTGACCGCGGCGGAGAACATCGGCGTGGGCCAAATCGACGCGATGGGCGACCGCGAACGCATCGAGCGTGCCGCGCGCAAGGGCCTGGCCGACGAGGTGGTGGCGGCGCTGCCGAACGGCTTCGACCAGATCATCGGCCGCCGCTTCAAGCAGGGCGTGGACCTGTCCGGCGGGCAGTGGCAGAAGATCGCGATCGCCCGCGCCTACATGCGCGACGCACAGGTGATGATCCTCGACGAACCCACCGCGGCGCTGGACGCGCGCGCCGAATTCGAAGTCTTCGAGCGCTTCAAGGAGCTGTCGGCCGGCAAGACCGCGGTGCTGATCAGCCACCGCTTCAGCAGCGTGCGCATGGCCGACCGCATCCTGGTGCTGGCCGATGGCCGGGTGGAAGCCAGCGGCACCCACGAACAATTGATGGCGCAGGGCGGACGCTATGCGGAGCTGTTCGAATTGCAGGCCGCCGGCTACCGTTGACCCGCCACCCCGCGCCACCAAGAGAAGGAGTACCCGCCATGCATCGAACTTCCCGGTTCCTGCTCTCCCTCGCGCTGCCGTTGGCATTGAATGCCTGTGCGCGGCCCGTGCCCGCCGCCGGGACCGCCGCACCGCAGACCGAAGCTTCCAAGGCCGGCGAACTGCGCATCGAAACGGTGGCCAGCGGGCTGGAGCACCCGTGGGCGGTGGCGCTGCTGCCGGACGGCAGCTTCCTGGTGACCGAACGACCGGGCCGATTGCGGCGGATCTCCGCCGACGGGACGGTGTCAGCGCCACTCGTCGGGGTGCCGGCCGTATTCGCCGAAGGCCAGGGCGGATTGCTGGATGTCGTGCTCGATCCCGGCTTCGCCGGCAACCGGCGCATCTGGCTGAGCTACGCCGAACCCGGCCGGGACGACACCGCCGGCACCGCCGTCGCCACCGCCACCCTCGGCGATGCCGCGCTCTCCGACCTGCGCGTCATCTATCGGCAGATCCCCAAGCTCAAGGGGCCGAACCATTTCGGCTCGCGCATCGCCTTCGACGGCAACGGCCACGTCTTCATCAGCCAGGGCGAGCGCAACCAGAAGGAACTCGCACAGGATCTCGAAGTGCTGCAAGGCAAGCTGGTGCGGCTGAATCTCGATGGCAGCCTGCCCGCCGACAACCCGTTCGCCGACGGCGTCGGCGTGCGCCGCGCGATCTGGAGCTATGGCCACCGCAACATGCAGGGCATGGCGGTGGACCCGCGCAGCGGCCGGCTGTGGCAGAGCGAACACGGCCCGCGCGGCGGCGACGAGATCAACCTGCCCGACGCGGGAAAGAACTACGGCTGGCCGATCATCAGCGACGGCATGGACTACCTGACCAACCGGCCGTACGCGGAAACCCGCGGCCGCGAGGCACCCGGCATGGAGCGCCCCTATCACGTCTGGGCGAAGTCGCCGGCGCTGTCGGGCATGGCGTTCCTGGTGGGCCATCCGCAAAGCGCGTGGAACGACAGCCTGCTGCTAGGCGCGCTGGCCGGCCAGAGCCTGATCCGGCTGCGCCTGCAGGGTGACCGCATCGTCGCCGAGGAGCGCCTGCTGACCGACCTGCGCAGCCGCATCCGCGACGTGCGCGTGGGCAAGGACGGCAAGGTTTACGTGCTGACCGACGAGAGCGACGGCCAACTGCTGCGGCTGCTGCCGCCGGCCGCATCAAAACAGTGAAGGCTGCGGCCGCGGATAGCACAGCACCCCGTCCACCATCACCGCGTCGGGATTGAGCAGGTGCGGCTGGGCATTGCCCGGCCCCAGCAAGTGCAGCACCGTCCAGCCGCGGGCGACGAAATCATCGGCGATCAGCCGGCGGTGGCAGCGCCACCACACTGCTTCGGCGCACATCACGCAGGTGCGCTCGCTGCACGCCGCGGCCATCAGCGCCTCGCGCGCGTCGATGTACTCGGCGCTGGCCAGATGGTCGGCATAGGCGCGGAAGGCATCCACCCGCCACGCGGTGTTGGGCGAATCCGGCGCAGCCTTGCGCCGGCCGCCCAGCGCTGGCAGCGGCCAGTAGCGGATATCGGCAGCAGCCAGCGCCGGCGGCAGCGTGTCGCGCGAGAACTGCGGGTTGCGGCGCGAGCCGGCAAAGCGGCGCACATCCACCAGCTGCATGATCCCGGCTTCGGCCAGCATGGATTCGAATTCCGCCCACGGCCGGTTGGAATGGCCAATGGTCCAGAGCGTGTCAGTGGTCTGCATGGCCCCAGCATGTCCCGGACCATGAAAAATCCGGGTCAATTTGTCCCGGATCAACCGCCATGCTGCCTCGCCACGTAAAATAGGCGGCTACCCCGCAGCTCTCCCCACGCGCATGGCCTCCCCCTTCGGCACCGAAACGGTGCTCGATGTCCGTCATTGGACGGACGCCTACTTCAGCTTCACCACCACCCGCGACGACGGCTTCCGTTTCGACAACGGCCAGTTCGTGATGATCGGGCTGGAAGTGGAACAGCCGGACGGCAGCCGCAAGCCGCTGATGCGCGCCTATTCGATCGCCAGCGCCAACTGGGAGGAGCAGCTGGAGTTCTTCAGCATCAAGGTGGCCGAAGGCCCGCTGACCTCGCGCCTGCAGCACGTCAAGCCCGGCGACACCATCCTGATCGGCCGCAAGCCCACCGGCACCCTGCTGATCTCGGACCTGCACGCCGGCCGCAACCTGTACCTGCTGGGCACCGGCACCGGGCTGGCGCCGTGGCTGTCGGTGATCAAGGACCCGGAAACCTACGAGCGCTTCGAGCGCGTGGTGCTTTGCCACGGCGTGCGTGGCGCCGAAGACCTGGCCTACCGCGACTACATCGAGCGCGAGCTGCCCAACCACGCGCTGCTGGGCGACATGGTCGGCGACCGCCTGCTGTACTACCCGGCGGTCTCGCGCGAGGCGTTCGAATACCGCGGCCGCGACCATACCGGCCGCATCACCGACCACCTCGACCAGGGCCGGATCGCCGCCGCGCTGGGGCTCGACGCGCTGGACCCGGCTTTCGATCGCGCGATGATCTGCGGCAGCCCGCAGATGCTGGCGGATTTCCGCGCCATTCTCGATGCGCGCGGCTTCAGCGCCTCGCCGCGGATCGGCAGCGCCGGCGAATACGTGTTCGAGCGCGCGTTCGTCGAGAAATAACCACCGGCGCCGGCCGCTGCGGCGCTAGTCGCCGCCGTAACGCAGCCAGAGCCGGGCTTCCGACTCGTTGGCGAACATGCGGATCCGGTAGCCGCGCTCCAGCGCCAGCTGCTCGACGTATTCGATCCGCGATATCTGATCGACGCGGGCCTCGACATAGGCAATCCGCACCCGTTCCAGGCCCAGCCCGGCCACGCCGTTGAAGAAGCGCGCCAGGTCCGCATCGTCCATCACCTCGCCGGGCAGCGCGTCGAGCACCAGCAGCGCGCTGGCACCGCTGGCAGCCACCCTGTCGGCGATGTGCCGCCAGTATTCGCGGGTCATCTCGAGGTTGTGCTCGGCCGCAACCTCGCCCAGCAGCTGCACGGTCAGCAGCGGCGGCTGGTAGTCGAACTCCAGCCGATAGCTGCCGCCGGCCAGCGTTTCCCGGGTCATGCCAAGGCGTCCTCGATGTCGCCGGCCAGGGATTCCGGCTTGTCGGTGGGCGCATAGCGCGCCAGCACCCGGCCATCGCGCCCGACCAGGAACTTGCTGAAGTTCCACTTGATCGCGTCGATGCCCAGCAGGCCGCCCTTCTCCTTCTTCAACCACCGCCACAATGGATGCGCACCGGCGCCGTTGACCTCCACCTTGGCGAACATCGGGAAGCTCACGTCATAGGTCAGCGAGCAGAAATCGCGGATCTCGTCGGCATCGCCGGGTTCCTGGTGGCCGAACTGGTCGCAGGGGAAGCCCAGCACCACCAGCCCGCGCTCGCGGTACTCGCGCCACAGCGCCTCCAGACCCGCGTACTGCGGGGTGAACCCGCACTTGCTGGCGACGTTGACGATCAGCAGCACCTGCCCGCGCCACTGCGACAGCGGCTGCGGGGTGCCATCCAGGCCGATGGCCTCGAATTCGAATGCGGTAGACATGGGCGGCTCGATCGCGGCAACGCAGTGCAGGGGGATCGACCCAGCCTATCCGCAAACCGCGGGAAATCAATCAACCGTTGGCCATACCTGAGCTGCTTCACTCCTGCCGCCGGCAGGCATGCGATACCCTTGCGGGTGCGCAAACCGCGTAGCGCCGAGCCCGCTTGGCTGCCTTCCTCCGTCGAACTACCGGACCCAGAAACCATGAAACAACCCATCGCCTGCGCGCTCGCGCTCGCCATTGCCGCCGCCCTGGGCGCCAACACCGCCAACGCCGCCGCGCAGAAGCAGGAGGCTTCGACTTCGATGAACACCGCCACCGCCTACAGCGGCCCGTTCGCCGCGCCCAGCACGCTGGACCTGAACTACCCGCAGTTCGACCGGATCGAGGACAGCGACTTCGCCCCCGCCTTCGACGCCGGCATGGCCGAGCAGCTGCGCGAGATGGACGCGATCGCCAACAACCCGGAAGCGCCGAGCTTCCAGAACACCATCGTGGCGATGGAGAAGAGCGGCCAGCTGCTGGATCGCGCCACCAACGTGTTCTTCAACCTGGTCGGCACCGACAAGAACGACGCCCGCGACAAGCTGCAGACCGAGTACGCGCCGAAGTTCTCCGCGCACCGCGATGCGATCACCCTGAACCCGAAGCTGTTCGCGCGGATCAAGGCGCTGCACGACGCCCGCGACACACTGGGACTGGACGCAGTCGACCGCCGCCTGCTGGAAAAGCGCTACGAGGACTTCGTCCGCGGCGGCGCCGCGTTGACCGACGCGCAGAAGGCGCGCATCCGCGACATCAACACGCAGATGTCCAAGCTGGGCACCCAGTTCAACCAGAACGTGCTGGCGGAAGTGAATGCGTCGGCCTTCGTGGTGGACACCCGCGCCGAACTGGCCGGGATGAGCGACGAGCAGATCGCCGCCGCCGCCGAGGCCGCCAAGGCGCGGTCGCTTCCCGGCAAGTACGTGATCGCCCTGCTCAACACCACCGGCCAGCCGGCCGAGGCGCAGCTGGCCAATCGCGCCCTGCGCCAGCGCCTGCACGAGGCCTCGGTGGCCCGCGGCAGCCGCGGCAACCAGTGGGACAACACCGCCATCGTCTCGCAGGTGCTGAAGCTGCGCGCCGAACGCGCGCGCCTGCTGGGCTACGACACCTCGGCCAACTTCGTGCTGGCCGACGAAACCGCCGCCAACCAGGACAACGTCAACGCCATGCTGCGCCAGCTGGCGCCGAAGGCGGTGGCCAATGCCCGCCGCGAGGGCGCCGACCTGCAGGCGATGATCGACGCCGAGCAGAAGGCCAAGGGCGAGCCGACCTTCGCCCTGCAGCCGTGGGACTGGGCCTACTACAGCGAGAAGGTGCGCGCGGCGAAGTTCAGCTTCGACGAAAGCCAGCTCAAGCCGTACTTCGAGATGAGGAACGTGCTCGAGAATGGCGTGTTCTATGCCGCCAACAAGCTGTACGGGATCAGCTTCAAGGAACGCACCGATCTGCCCAAGTACCACCCGGACACCTGGATCTACGACGTGTTCGACAAGGACGGCAAGCGCCTGTCGATCTTCATCTGGGACCCCTACGCGCGTGCCTCCAAGCGCGGCGGCGCGTGGATGAACACCTACGTGGCGCAGTCGGCGCTGCTGGGCGAGAAGCCGGTGGTGGCCAACCACCTGAACGTGCCCAAGCCGTCCGAAGGCAAGCCCACCCTGCTCACCTGGGACGAGGTCACCACCGCCTTCCACGAGTTCGGCCACGCGCTGCACGGCTTCTTCCAGGACGTGCGCTACCCGTACTTCTCGATGAACGTGCCGCGCGATTTCGTCGAATACCCGTCGCAGGTCAACGAGATGTGGGCCGACTGGCCGGAGATCCTGGCCCACTACGCCAAGCACTACCAGACCGGCGAGGCGATGCCGAAGGAATTGCTGGACAAGGTGATCGCGGCGTCGAAGTTCAACCAGGGCTTCGCCACCACCGAGTACCTGGAGGCGGCGATGCTGGACCAGCGCTGGCACCAGCTGGCGCTGGAGAACATCCCCGAGGCCAGTGGCGTGATGGCATTCGAGGCGCAGGCGCTGAAAGCCGACGGCTTCGACTACGCGCCGGTGCCGCCGCGCTACCGGACGCCCTACTTCAGCCACATCATGGGCGGCTATGCGGCCGGCTACTACGCCTACATCTGGTCGGAGGTGCTGGGCGCCAATACCACCCAGTGGATCCGCAAGAACGGCGGATTGAGCCTTGCGAACGGCGATCGCCTGCGCGAATTCGTGCTGGCGCCGGGCGGGCAGATCGAAGCCGGCAAGCTGTTCCCCAACTTCGCCGGCTACGAGGCGAAGATCGAGGCCCTGCTGGAACAGCGCGGGCTGGACAGCAAGTAAGCGATCCGCGGAGCGGGCTGCAACCCGCTCCGCGCGACCGCCGACGCGGCGCGCAACCATCACCGCATGAAAAAACCCCGCCGAGGCGGGGTTTTTTCTGACAATCGCAGCTGCGAGGCTCAGTCGCCCATCTGCTTCTGCATGTGCTCCCAGCGCTCTTGGGCGTCGATGGTGCGCTCGGCGGTCAGCCGCGCTTCCATCCGGTCCAGGCCGATCTCCTCGCCGGTATCGACGCAGAAGCCGTACTCGCCGCTGTCCACGCGCTTGAGCGTGCTGTCGATCTTGCCGATCAGCTTGCGGTAGCGGTCGCGGGTGCGCAGCTCCAGCGAATTCTCGGTTTCGCGGGTCGCGCGCTCGGCCTCGTCGCCGATGTCACGCACTTCCTCGCGCAGGTTCTCGATCGTCTGCTTGGATTCCTCCACCAGGTCGGCCCGCCACTGCAGCAGGCGCTGGCGGAAATATTCCAGCTGCAGCGGACTCATGTATTCCTCGTCCGCCGACGGCTTGTAGCCGGCCGGCAGGATCGGGCGACCGCTGGCATCGTCGACCTTGTACGGCACGACCTTGTGCTTGCCCTTGGGCGCGGACTGGCCCCCGGACGTTTTCTTCACCGCAACCATCACTTTCCCTTTCTTCTTGTTGTCCGCGGCCGGCGCCGGCTTTGCGGCCGGCGGTGCCACGGGCTTGTGCGTTTCTTTCTTTGGCGCTTCCGCCGCCTTGACCGCCTTCTGCGGCTGCGGCTTGGGCGCTGGCGTCTTCTTGTTCACATTCTTCGCAACCACCGGGGCTCTGGCAGCCGCCGGCTTTTTGGCCGGCGCAGGCTTGGCGACCGCGGCAGCCTTCTTCGCCACCGGTTTCGCAGCGGGTTTGGCGGCGGGCTTTGCAGCAGGCTTGGTGACCGGCTTGGCGACAGGCTTTTGCGCCATCGGTTTGGCAACCGGCTTAGCCGCCTTGGCGACGGGCTTGGCGACCGGCTTCTTGGCTACCACCGCCTTCTTGACCGGCGCGGCCTTCTTCACTGGTGCCTGCTTGGCCACCGCCTTCTTCGCGGCGGGCTTGGCCGCCGGCTTCGCCGCCTTTTTGGCGACCGGCGCTGCCTTCTTGGCGGCCACGGGCTTCTTGGCCGGAGCGGCCTTCTTGGCCGCCTTGGCGACCTTCTTCGCGGGTTTTTTCGCTGCCACGTCGAGGTGTTCCTTGGGTTTTCCCTTGAGGCGGGAAGGCGCGCTGTTATACCCTGCCACGCGCAAGGCGGCAACCACGTGAATCCCGCGGCGCCGCCTGCCTCCCCGTCCGTGGCCGCTCCGTGATCGACAGACTCCTCATCGCGCTGCTGCGCGGCTACAAGCGCTGGATCAGCCCCCTGCTGGGGACGCGCTGCCGGTTCGTCCCCACCTGTTCGGAATACGCGATGGACGCCATCGGCCGCTTCGGCGCGCTCCGCGGCGGGTGGCTGGCGATCCGCCGCATCGGCCGCTGCCATCCCCTTCACCCCGGCGGGCACGACCCCGTGCCGCCAGGCTGAGCAGGCCGGTTTCAGCCCTGCAGAGTCTCAATCGCCGGCAGACGGTCGAAAGACGCGATCGCGGCGGCAGCCATCGTCATTGAACGAAGTAGAGGCGCGCAGATGCGTTGCTCAGGCGTTCCTGCCGCTGACGCTGGCGACGGCGTCGTGCGGATGCAGGCTTTCGAAATGGGCCACGCGGGCGCTCCACGCGGCGATCCGCGCATCAGCCGCAAGCACCGAGGACACCCGCCGCGCGGCATCCTCGCAGAACATCAGGTTGGCAGCATTGGCCTGCGCGAAGGCCTGCTCGTCCTCGCGCTTGACCGCCGTCTGCACCGGGGTGCCCAGCGCGGCTTCCAGCGCATCCACCAGCGACGCCAGCGGCAGTTCATCGAAGGCAGGCCGCAGTTCCACCCGCACGTCGGCGCGGCTGCGCTGCGCATGCGGGGTGGCGGCCATGCCGCGCTCGCCGGCCAGCCAGTCGTGCACCATGAGCAGCGACAGCGCAGGCACGGCGGCAAAATCCTCGGCGAAACGCTGCGCGTTGACCTGCCGCGACAGTGCCGCCGAGGCCGGACAGGTGCTGGAATACTCGACGGAGAAGCCCAGCGTCAGCCGAAGATGGCCATCGACAAGCTCCGCCTCGATCTCCACCGGATAGCGTTTCCAGCCGGCATTGTCGCTCAGCAGCGCGCGGCGCAGCAGCAGGTGGTCGAAGCGCAGGCGCAGGCGCGCGCGTTCGGCCAGGCCTTTCTGCGAAACGATGCAGGCATCCAGCAGCCGCCGCAGCGAGGGCGCGCCCAGCGCTTCGTTGGCCAGCCCTTCCTGCAATTGCAGGTACAGCCGCGACATGTGGATGCCGCGGGCGTCGGGATCGCGCAGGTTGACCGCCACGTCGACGCTGGCCGGCACCAGCAGCGGCGCGCCGCCCTCGCCGGCCAGCCGGATCGGCAGGGCCATGCCATCCATTCCCACCCAGTCCAGCGGGCGCGCCAGCGCGACCGGGTCAAAGGCGACATCGGGTAGGGAGACGGGGGAAACGATCTTGTGCATCGCCACATTGTACCGTTGCGGGCATGCGCGCCTGCGCAACGCTCTGGTGCATCCGCACCGCTGCGCGCGATCAGCCGCGGGCGGCGCGCCAAGCAGCCAGCAGCGCGACCGGCGCCGGCAGCGGGCCCTTGGCGCCACGCGCCAGCCGGCCCAACCGCGCCCGCACCAGCGCGGCATGGATGCGCTCGGTGCGGGGCGCATCACGCAGCGACGGCAGCGCCAGCAGGCTGGGGATATCGGTTCCGGCCGCCGGCACGCCGCGTATCGGCAGATGCAGCACCCATTCGGCCAGCAGCGCTTCGGCCGTCGCCTGGGTGGATGCGGGCGCCGTGGCATCGAACAGCTGCGCCGACAGCGTCGCCTGCGCACGCGCAAACGGCTCCAGCCCGCGCAGGCTCGCCGCGCGGTCGGCTTCGGGGCTGCGGCTGGCGCGCAGCGCCGGGATGGCGGCCGCCAGCAGCGGCCAGTCCAGCGGCAGCTTCTGCAGCGCCAGCCCCAGCGGGTGGCGGCGCGCGCCGCGCGACCAGCCCGCGAGTTCTTCTTCCCACCAGCCCAGCTTGGCCGCGCCCGGGGTCGGGTCGTCCCCGCCCCAGGCGGCCTCGGTCAGCTCGCCGCGCAGGGCCAGCCAGGCGCGCGCGCGCTGGCGCTGCGGCATCGGCAGGAACACTTCCGCCACGGACCATTCCGGCCACTGCGTCCGCCATTTGGCGAGGAAACTGTCGAGGGAAGCGCTGTCGTTCATGGGGAAATTGTAGGCGGGCGGAGGCGTGGAAGCCGATGCGGTGGTCAGCAGGTCGGGATGCCGCCCAGCAGATCGCGCGACGTTTCCACCATCACGTCGCCGCCCCACTCCGCTGGCTGGTCGCCATCGGGGCGATAACCCCAAAGGGCCACCACCGAGCGCATGCCGGCAGCACGGGCGGCGTCGATGTCGCGACGGTCGTCGCCGACGTACACGCAATCGTCGATGGCGGCGCCCAGTTCGGCCGCGGCGTGCAGCAGCGGCAGCGGATGCGGCTTGCGTTCGGCAAGGGTATCGCCGCCGATCAGGATGGCGCAGCGCGTTTCCCAGCCCAGCCCCGGCAGCACCTGCCGGGCCAGGTATTCCGGCTTGTTGGTGACGATGCCCCAGCGGCTGCCGGCGGCCTCGATGGCGTCCAGCAATTCGGCCACGCCGTCGAACAGCACGCTGTGCCGGCCCAGCACCTGTTCGTAGATATCGAGGAACTCGCGGATCATCTCGCCCGGCACTTCGCCGCCCAGCTGCGGGAATGCCGCCGCGCTCATCGCCCGCGAGCCTTTGGATACGTGCGGACGCAGCGCCTCCAGCGCCATCGGCCCCTGCCCGCGGGCCGCGCGCATGCGGTTGACGGTGGCCACCATGTCCGGCGCGCTGTCGAGCAGGGTGCCGTCGAGGTCGAACAGCACCAGCTTCGGAAACACTGCGCTCATTCCGGCCTGCGCGCGCAGGCGAGGTAATTGACGTCGGTGCGCCGCACCACCCGCGCCGCGTTGCGCCACGGTTCGTACATCAGGCCGCTGACGTCTTCCAGCGCCAACCCGGCCTCGCGCAGCAGCCGCGCCAGTTCCGAGGGCTTGATGAAGTCGCGGTACTGGTGGGTGCCCCTGGGCAGCAGGCGGGCGATGTATTCCGCGCCGACGATTGCCAGCGCGAACGCGGCCGGGGTGCGGTTGAGAGTGGACAGGAACAGGCGGCCACCCGGCTTCAGCAGGGTCGCACAGGCGCGCACGATGGCGGCCGGATCGGGCACGTGCTCGAGCATTTCCATGCAGGTGACGACATCGAACGAAGCCGGCGCTTCCTCGGCCAGCGCTTCCACCGCCAGCTGCCGGTATTCGACCTTCACTCCCGACTCCAGCCCGTGCAGGCGCGCGACTTTCAGCAGGTTCGGCGCCAGGTCGATGGCAGTGACACGGGCACCAGCCTTGGCCAGCGCCTCGCTGAGCAGGCCGCCGCCGCAGCCCACGTCCAGCACGGCCGCATCGCGCAGGGTGGTCCGGTCCAACACGTAACCCAGCCGCGCCGGGTTCAGCGCGTGCAGCGCCTTCTGCGGGCCGTTGGGGTCCCACCAGCGCTGCGCAAGCTCGTCGAACTTGTCGAGTTCGGACTGGTGGAAATTGGTCTGGGCGGTTGCGCTCATGGTTGGCGTCCTGCGGATCCCTGCGGGAGGAAAATCATCGTTGGATGGCGGCAATGCGCTGCCGCCACTGCCTGGCGTTGGCGACGATGGCGTCGACGTCCATGTCCACCAGCACGCGCTGGCGCAGCTTGGGCACGCCATCGATCCAGACATCGCTGACCTGCTGGCGACCGGTGGCGTAGACCAGCTGCGAGACAACGTGGTGCAGCGGCTGCGTCTCGAGCTGCGACAGGTCGACGCACACCAGATCGGCGCGCTTGCCAATTTCAATACTGCCGATGCGCGCATCGAAACCCAGTGCCTTGGCACCACCCAGCGTGGCCGCGTGCAGCGCCTCGAACGCGGAGAAGCCGGCGGCGTCGTTGGCCACCGCCTTGCCCAGCAGCGCGGCGGTGCGGGTTTCGCCGAACATGTCGAGGTCGTTGTTGCTGGCGCAGCCGTCGGTGCCGATGGCAAGGTTCACCCCCGCCTTCAGCAGCGCGCAGGCCGGGCAGAAGCCCGAGGCCAGCTTGAGGTTGGACTCCGGGCAATGCACCACGCTGACGCCGCGCTCGGCGCAAAGGTGGATTTCGGCCTCGGTGAGCTGGGTCATGTGCACCGCGATCAGGCGGTCGTTGACCAGGCCCAGCCGGTCCAGCCGCGCCAGCGGGCGCTGGCCGTGCAGGCTGATCGAATCGGCGACTTCCTGCGCGGTCTCGTGGGTGTGCAGATGCACCGGCACGTCGAGCTGGTCGGACAGCATCCGCACGCGCTCGAAATTGGCATCGTTGACCGTGTACGGCGCGTGCGGGGCGAACGCGGTGCCGACCAGCGGATCACCGCGCCAGGCATCGTGCAGTTCGCAGGCGCGGTCGAAGTATTCGTCGTCCGACTTCGCCCAGGCGCTGGGGAAGTCGATGATCACCGCGCCGACCAGCGCGCGGAAACCGTGCTTCTTGTAGACGCCGGCCTGCACGTCGGGGAAGAAGTAGTTCTCGTTGGCGCAGGTGGTGCCGCCACGCAGCATCTCGGCGATCGACAGCGCCATGCCGTCGGCCACGAATTCCGGCCCGATCACCGCCGCTTCCACCGGCCAGATGTGCTCGCGCAACCAGGTCATCAGCGGCAGGTCGTCGGCGATCCCGCGCAGCAGGGTCATCGGGTTGTGGGTGTGGGCGTTGACCAGGCCGGGGATCAGCGCGGCATCCGGGCGCGACACGGTTTCCTTCGCCGCGAAGCGCGTGCGCGCCTCGGCGATGGGCAGCACGGCAACGATGGCGCCGGCAGAAACGGCAACGGCGTGATCCGGGAGGACCACGCCGTGCGGCACCACCGGGACCACCCAGCCGGCTTCGATCAGCAGATCGCAGGGCTGCGGGGCGGCATCGGTCATGACTTACTTGACCCGGCTGACGTATTCGCCGCTGCGGGTGTCGACCTTGATGATTTCATCCTGGGCGACGAACAGCGGCACGCGCACCACCGCTCCGGTTTCCAGGGTGGCCGGCTTGCCGCCGGTGCCGGCGGTATCGCCCTTCACGCCCGGGTCGGTCTCGACGATCTTCAGCTCGACGAAGTTCGGCGGGGTCACCTGGATCGGGTTGCCGTTGAACAGGGTGACCACGCAGTCTTCCTCGCCCTTCAGCCACTTGGCGGCATCGCCGACGCCGGCCTTGTCGGCCTGCACTTGCTCGAACGACTCCTGGTTCATGAAGTGCCAGTACTCGCCATCGGTGTACAGGTACTGCATGTCGGTATCGACCACGTCGGCGGCTTCCACCGAATCGGTGGACTTCATGGTGATTTCCTGCACGCGGCCGGTGCGGATCTGGCGGTAGCGCACGCGGGTGAACGCCTGGCCCTTGCCCGGCTTCACGTAATCGGTTTCGAAAATGACCGCGGGCTCGTTGTTGACCAGGATTTTCTGACCGGATTTGACGTCGTTCATGCCCAGGCTGGCCATGGGTACTCCTTGGGGCCACCCGGCAGGGCGGCTAGACTGTGGGTTTGGCGAGGATTCCGGTGTGGCCGGAATGGTTTTCTTGCAGCCCGACATGATACCCGCAGCCCCTACCCCATTGCAGCAGGGCGAGCCGCAGCGCTGGCAGGCGCTCTGGCGCGACGCCGTGCGCGACCCGCGCCAGCTGCTGGCGATGCTGGACCTGGACGCCCTGGCCGACGGCCTGTCCGAGGCCGCGGCCCGGCAGTTCCCGCTGCGGGTTCCGCGCGGCTTCATCGCCCGCATGCGCCCGGGCGATCCCCACGACCCGCTGCTGCGGCAGGTGCTGCCAGTGCTGGACGAAGAGCGCCTCGTGCCCGGTTTCGGCGTGGACGCGGTGGGCGATACCGCCGCCCGCAGCGGCCACGGCGTGATCCAGAAATACAACGGCCGCGCACTGCTGATCGCCACCGGCAGCTGCGCGGTCAACTGCCGCTACTGTTTCCGCCGCCACTATCCCTATGCCGAGGACAGCGCTGCGGCCGCCGGCTGGCGCGAGGCGGTGGCGCTGATCGCGGCCGATCCGTCCGTGCACGAGGTGATCCTGTCCGGCGGCGACCCGCTGTCGCTGGCCGACCACAAGCTGGCCGAATTGACCGAGGCGCTGCGCGGCATTCCGCATATCCGCCGCCTGCGCATCCACAGCCGCCTGCCGATCGTGCTGCCGGAGCGGGTGGACGCCGGCCTGCTGGCGTGGCTGCGCGGCCTGCCGTGGCCGCTGGCGGTGGTGGTGCACGCCAACCACGCCAACGAGTTCGACGCGTCGGTCGATGCAGCGATGGCGGCACTGCGCGATGCCGGCGCCACCCTGCTCAACCAGGCGGTGCTGCTGCGCGGGGTCAACGACTCGGCCGAAGCGCTGGCCGATTTGTGCGAGCGCGGTCACGAAGCCGGCGTGCTCCCCTACTACCTGCACCAGCTCGACCGCGTCGCCGGCGCCGCCCACTTCGAGGTGAGCGATGCCACCGCACTCGCGCTGCACGCCGCGCTGGCAGCGCGTCTGCCCGGCTATCTGGTGCCGAAACTGGTGCGGGAAATCGCCGGGCAGCCGGGCAAGACGCCGCTGCTGCAGGGGACTACAGCCGCAGCAGGATGATGTAGCCTGTCGGCAACGAACACCGCAAGATCCTCCGCATGGCCACAGGCAAAGACATTGCGCTGCGACTGATGCTCGTGGCCGATCTGGTCAACGAGGCCGAGGCCCTCGTCAGCCGTTTGCGCAACGCCGGCACCGCGGTGCGCCCGCTGCGCCCGGAATCGCTGGATGAAATGGTCGAGATGCTGGCCGCGCAGCCGGTCGACATGGTGCTGGCCGACTACGCCTCCAGCCTGCTGCCGTTCGAACAGGTGGCCAAGGCGGTGATCGGTTGCGGCCGCGACGTGCCGCTGCTGGCCACGCTGGACGGCGTCAGCGACGACATCCTGGAGAACGTGCAGGCGCTGGGCGCGCAGGCGGTGGCCCTGCGCGATCGCCCGCAGCAGTTCCTGAAGACCGTGCAGACCGAATGGCAGGCGCTGGAGGCCCGCCGCACCCAGCGCCGGCTGGAAGCGCAGATGCGCGAGACCCAGCGCCGCTGCGACATGCTGATCGATTCCTCGCGCGAGCCCATCGCCTACATCCACGAAGGCATGCACATCCGCGCCAACCAGGCGTATCTGGAGATGTTCGGCTTCGCGTCGTTCGAGGACATCGAAGGGATGTCGCTGCTGGACCTGGTGGCCTCTGGCGATGTCACCGCGTTCAAGGCGCTGCTCAAGAGCCTGTCCAAGGGCGAGGAAGCGCCGCCGCGCTACGAGCTGACCGCGCACGACGCCGACGGCAACGAATTCCCGGCGGTGATGGAGTTCACCGCCGCGCGGTACCAGGGCGAAGCCTGCCAACAGGTGATCTTCCGCCACCAGGCCGCCGAGGTGGACCCGGAGCTGGCGCGCGAGGTCGAGGAACTGCGCCAGCGCGACCAGAGCACCGGCCTGCTCAACCGCCCCACCTTCCTGCGCGTGCTGGAAGACGCAGTGGCCGAAACCGCCCAGCAGCGCGCCCAGTACGGCCTGCTGCTGCTGGAACCGGACAACTACCAGCGCATCCTGCAGGAAATCGGCCTGGACAGCGCCGACGACCTGCTGGCGGCGATCGCCGACTGCATCCGCCAGGAAGTCGGCGAACAGCTGGCCGACGGCAGCGCCCACGCGGCGCGCTTCAGCGAACACAGCTTCGCGGTGCTGGCCCGCGGCGACCACGCGCGCACCGCCGCGCTGGCCGAGCGCATCATCGGCGCGTTCGCGGCGCGGTTGTTCGAGGTCGGCGGCAGCTCCAGCACCATCACCGCCAGCATCGGCGGCGTGCAGATCGGCGAGAAGATCGCCAGCGTCACCCAGGTGCTGGCCAAGGCCAGCCAGTGCCTGCAGTCGTCGCTGAGCGTGGGCGGCAACCATTCCGAGGTGTTCGACCCCAGCGCCACCGATCGCGCCGAGGAGGAGCGCGTCCAGGCGTGGGTGGAGCGCCTGCACGACGCACTGGCCAACGACCGTTTCCTGCTGCACTACCAGCCGATCATCCACCTGCTGGGCGAACCGCGAGCGATGTATGAAAGCTACCTGCGGCTGGAATCGGGCACCGGCGAAACCATCACCCCGATGAACTTCCTGCCGATCGCCGAAGAACATGGCCTGATGGGGCAGATCGATCGCTGGGTGATCGGCCACGCCGTCTCGGTGCTGGGCGCGCGCGCGCGCGCCAACAAGCCGGTGACCCTGCTGGTGAAGATCACCCAGGCTTCGCTGCAGGACCCGGACCTGCCCGCCTACATCGGCGAACAGCTGGCCACGCACGGCGTCGGTGGCGATGCGCTGCTGCTGCAGCTGCCGGAGTCGAAGGTATTCATCAACCTGCGTGCCACCCAGGATTTCGCCGCCGCGATCGGCAAGCTGGGCTGCAAGTTGGTGCTGGAACAGTTCGGCGCCGGCCTGGATTCGTTCCAGCTGCTGTCCCACTTCACGCCGGGCTTCGTCAAGATCGACCGCAGCTTCATGGAAGACCTGTCGAAGCACCAGGCCAACCAAAACCGGGTGCGCGAACTGGCGGAGAAGGCGCGCGAGCTGGGCATCCAGAGCATCGCCGAGTTCGTGCAGGACGCGGCCAGCATGAGCATCCTGTTCTCGCAGGGCATCGACTACGTCGAAGGCAACTTCCTGGCCATTGCCGGCCCTGACATGAACTACGAGTTCGACGCCTGATACGACGAAGCCCGCCGGGCGGCGGGCTCCGTGCGTTGCTTGCGGATTCCGGAGATCAGCCGACCTGGCGCAGCGCCGCGATGCGTTCCTCCAGCGGCGGATGGCTGCGCAGCAGGCCGCTCATGCCGCCACTGATACCGAACGCCGCCACCTGCTTGGGCAGGGTGCTGGCGCCGTGGGTCTGCGCCAGCCGCTCCAGCGCGGCGATCATCTTGTTGCGGCCGGCCAGCGACGCACCGCCGGCATCGGCGCGGAATTCGCGATGGCGCGAGAACCACATCGCGATCATCGAGGCGAACAGCCCGAACACCATCTCCAGCACGAACACGATGATGTAGTAGCCGAAGCCCGGCGCATCGCTGTCGCGGTTGCCGCTGATCGCGCCGTCCACCACCCGGCCGACCACGCGGGCCAGCACGATCACGAAGGTGTTGAGCACGCCCTGCAGCAGCGCCATGGTCACCATGTCGCCGTTGGCGACGTGGCTGACCTCGTGCGCCAGCACCGCCTCGGCCTCGTCGCGGTTCATCGCCCGCAGCAGGCCGGTGGACACCGCCACCAGCGCGTTGTTGCGGTTGGCGCCGGTGGCGAAGGCGTTGATCTCGGGGGCGTCGTAGATCGCCACCTCGGGCATGCCGATGCCGGCCGCCTCGGCCTGCCGGCGCACGGTGGACAGCAGCCACTGCTCGGCCTCGTTGCGCGGCTGCTCGATGACGTGGGCACCGGTGCTGCGCTTGGCCATCCACTTCGACAGCAGCAGCGAGATGATCGAGCCGCCGAAACCGAACAGCGCGGCCATGATCAGCAGGCCCCCGAACTGGTTGGGGTTCACCCCGAGCACGGACATCACGATGCTGACCAGTGCCAGTACCGCCAGGTTGGTCGCCAGGAAGAGGAAGACGCGATTGAACATGGATAATCCGGTCCTTCCGCGCCCGATGCGCGGCTTCACCCGGTAGTGTGGCCGATCACGTGCGAAATCAATACGCCGACCTGAACCCATGACCGGGCCACGCTACCGCGGCCGCTTCGCCCCGTCCCCCAGCGGGCCGCTGCACGCCGGATCGATGTTGGCCGCGCTGGGCAGCTGGCTGCTGGCGCGGCGGGCCGGTGGGGATTGGCTGGTGCGGATCGAGGACATCGACCCGCCGCGTGAAGTGGCCGGGGCAGCGCAGGCGCAGCTGGACACACTGGCGGCGTTCGGCCTGCACCACGATGGCGCGATCGAATACCAGAGCCGTCGCGGCCACCTCTACCAGGCCGCGCTGGAGCGCCTGCTGGCGGATGGCTCGGCGTTCGAATGCCATTGCAGCCGCAGCGAACTGGCCTCTTCCGGCGGCATCCATCGCCGCTGCGTCACCCGCCGCCCGCGCCCGGACCCTGCCATCCGTCTGCGCGTGGCCGACGGCTGCAGCATTGCGTTCGACGACGCCGTGCACGGGCGCGTCGCCCAACGCGTGGACCTGGAGGTGGGCGACTTCGTCCTGCGCCGCAGCGACGGCCTGTGGGCCTACCAGCTTGCAGTGGTGGTGGACGATGCCGACCAGGGCATCACCGACGTGGTGCGCGGCGCCGACCTGCTGGACTCGACCCCGCGGCAACTCCTGCTGCAGCGGGCGCTGGGGCTGCCAACGCCGCGCCATGCCCACCTGCCGCTGCTGCTGGGTGCCGACGGTCGCAAGCTGTCGAAGTCGGAAGCGGCGCTGCCGGTGTCCGCCGACGCCCCGCTGGCGACCCTGCAGATGCTCTGGGACTGCCTCGGCCAGGCGCCGCTTGCAGGCAGCGGAGCGCACGGCGCGACTGAATTCCTGCGCGCGGCCGTGGCCGGATTCCGGCTGGATCGCGTTCCTCTCCGGGCCCGGCACGTTTGCGCCGCAGCGCACAACGCAAACGCCACCTGCCGTGCCTAGAATCGAGACAACCACCTTCCCGTCATTCACAAGGAGCTGTACATGACTTCCAGGGTTGCACTGGTCACCGGCGGCACCGGCGGCATCGGCACCGCCATCGTCAAGCGCCTGGCCAACATGGGGCACAGGGTCGCCACCAACTACCGCAACGAGGAGAAGGCGCGCGCCTGGCAGGAAAAGATGAAGGCCGAGGGCTTCGACGTCGCCATCGTGAAAGGCGACGTCACCTCGCCACAGGAGGCGGAAGCGATGGTGCGCGAGGTTGAAGCGATGCTTGGCCCGATCGACATCCTGGTCAACAACGCCGGCATCACCCGCGACGGCACCTTCCACCGGATGAAGGCCGACCAGTGGACGGACGTGATCAACACCAACCTCAATTCCTGCTTCAACGTCACCCGCCCGGTGATCGAGGGCATGCGCGAGCGCAAGTGGGGCCGGATCATCCAGATCAGCTCGATCAACGGCCTCAAGGGCCAGTACGGCCAGGCAAACTACGCCGCGGCGAAGGCCGGCATGCACGGTTTCACCATTTCGCTGGCGCGCGAGAACGCGAAGAACGGCATCACCGTGAACACCATCTGCCCCGGCTACATCGCCACCGACATGGTGATGGCGGTGCCGGAAGAGGTGCGCGCCAAGATCGTCGCCGACATCCCCACCGGCCGCCTCGGCACGCCGGAAGAGATCGCCTACGGCGTCGGCTTCCTCGCCGACGAACAGGCCGGCTGGATCACCGGCAGCAACCTCGACATCAACGGCGGCCACCACATGGGCTGGTGATGCCACGCCGGCCCGCACCGGCGCGTGCTTCCACGCACAG
Organism: Thermomonas fusca DSM 15424; assembly: GCF_000423885.1. GTDB lineage: Bacteria > Pseudomonadota > Gammaproteobacteria > Xanthomonadales > Xanthomonadaceae > Thermomonas > Thermomonas fusca. The sequence continues at coordinate 95,160 of NZ_AUIV01000001.1, forward strand.
GAAGCAATGCGCCGGTGGTTACGCGAGACCGGCCGCTATGCCACCATCCACGGGTTCCATTTCCACTCGATCCTTCCGGAGACGCCATGTCCAATCCCGATCCCAACGGCAAGCCTGACGCGGCCCGTTCCTCCAACGCCGGGCGCTACCTGTTCCTGCTGATCCTCGGCCTGGTGGTTGGCGCGATCGCCACGGTCATGGCGATGCGTGCGCTGGACGCACGCAAGGATCATTTCCCCGACTCGCTGATGGAAGTCCAGGGCTGGCACATGGGCCAGCTGAAGACAGCGATGGAGCAGAACCGCTGCGGGGCTACCGACGTGCTGCCGCACCTGCAGACCCTGCGGATGCTCGGCAACGACCTGGAGCCGGCGTTCCCCGACCTGCGCGACGACGAGCGCTTCCGCACCGCCGCCGCGGCGATGCGCGCGGCCACCGACAAGGCGATCACCGCGCCGCCGCTCAGCTGCGGAAGCCTGGCCGCCACCATGAAGTCGCTCGGCGACTCCTGCAAGGCCTGCCATCGCGACTTCCGCGGCTGAGCCCGCCGCGCCCGCAGCAGCCGTGCAGGAAGGCCGCCTCCGGGCGGCCTTCTCCTTTCAGGGCGTCGGGATGGCCAGTGGCCGACACGGCTTGCCGATCCCGCGCCTTCACCCCGCCTCCACTGCGGTGAACAATCGCTGAGCGCGCGCGCCCGCATCCGGCCGATGTCGGTCGCCGTTCATGCGCGGCGGCACAGGATCGGGGCATCACGGCATTCCCCGCGCACTGAAGGAGACAGAACATGGCTGTTCGCATCCACACCATCCTGGGTACCACCGCGCTCGCACTGGCCCTGGCCGCCGCTACCGGCTGCGCCAGCACCAACCCGACCTACGGCTCCGGCTATGCCGGCAGCTCCGGCTACGACAGCACCTGCGGCAACTGCGGCACCGTGACCCAGATCACCGTCGGCGGGGCATCCGGCACTGCAGGTGCGCTCATCGGCGGCCTGATCGGCGCGGTGGCCGGCCATGAGGTCTCCGCCCAGACCGGCGGCAGCAAGGGCAACCAGAACATCTCCACCGTGGCCGGCGCGGCTGCGGGCGCCGCGGCAGGCAGCGCCATCCAGAAGAACCGCAGCGAGGGCTACACCGTCCATGTGCGGATGGATGACGGTCGCACGGTGAAGGTCACCCAGTCGAACGTCTCCGGTTTCCGCGAAGGCTCGCGGGTGCGCATCGACAACGGCCAAGCCTACCTGCGCTGACCAGCCGGGCGCTTCGCGCGCCGCCCTTCCCCGAACGGCCCGCAGTGCGGGCCGTTCGCATGCCTGCTGGCACAATGTCCCGCCACCCCGTCGCGAGCCGCCATGGACCTCACCACGATTTACTACCTGATCGCCGCGTTGCTGGTGCTGATCGGACTGCTGGGCACCGTGCTGCCGATCCTGCCCGGCGTGCCGCTGATGTTCGCCGGCATGCTGCTGGCGGCGTGGGCGGGTGATTTCCAGCACATCGGTGCGGCGACCTTGGTCGTACTGGCGGTGCTGACCCTGGTGTCACTGGCGGTGGACTTCTGGGCCACCGCGCACGGCGCCAAGCGCGTCGGCGCCAGCCGGTTGGCGATGCTCGGCGCCGTCATCGGCACGGTGGTCGGGCTGCTGTTCGGCCTGCCCGGTTTGCTGTTCGGCCCGTTCGTCGGCGCGCTGGCCGGCGAGCTGCTGCACCACCGCAGTCTGCATCCACATCGGGTTGGGCACGCGACCAAGGTCGGCGCCGGCACTTGGGTCGGCCTGCTGCTCGGTACTGCGCTCAAGCTTGCGCTGGCCTTCGCCATGCTGGGGCTGTTCGCGCTGGCGTGGTGGCTGTAGACGCGCCACGCAGAGCGCCGCATCGCTCCCGTGCCGAAGCAACCGAAAAGCAGGCGGGCGGCTGCGGCGCGCCGTTCCTGGCACCTCACCGCAGCGCGATGTCAGCTCAACCCTGCGCGGCGCTTTCGCAGAACTTCGCCCGATACTGCAGCGCCTTCGGCATCAGTTTTTCCAGCTCGCTGATCCGGGTACCGGCGCTGGGATGGGTGGAGGCGAATTCCGGCGGCGCGCCGCCCCCCGAATTCTTGTCCATGCGCTCCCACAGTGGCACCGATTCGCGCGGATCGAAACAGGCCGCCGCCGCCAACATCAGGCCCAGCTCGTCGGCCTGGGTCTCCTGGCTGCGCGCATACGGCAGCGCGCTGCCGTAGCCATAGGCCTGCATCACCGTCTGCATCGTGCCCTGGTCCATGCCGCTGGCGGCGCCGGCCATCTGCCCCAATTGCTCCAGCTTGCCGCGGGTCATCCGCTGCGCGCCGTGGCGCAGCAGCGCATGGGCGATTTCATGCCCCATCACCACGGCCATCGCATCAGCGTTCTGCGCCACCGGCAGCAGGCCGGTGTAGACCGCCATCTTGCCGCCCGGCAGGCAGAACGCGTTGACCTGGTCCGACTGCAGCACGCTGACCTTCCAGTCGAAGGATTTTTCGATATGGCTGGCCTGCAGCCCGTGTTCGGCGGCCAGCGCGTCCGACACCGGCGGGATCTTGGCGATCAGCCGCTGCGCGATGGCGCCAACCTGCCGCGATACCTGCGCGTCCGCCGGCAGCGGACGCTCCTGCTGCAGCACCTGCTGGTAGGCCTGCAAGCCCAGCGCGGTTTCCTGTTCGGGCGAGATGCTCCTGTCGATCACCACAGCCTGCCCGGTCAGCGGGTCGATGCTGCGATTGGAGAACCAGTAATAGGCCGCATAGCCGGCAAACAACACCAGCACCCAGATGCGCAGGCCGCCCCTGCGGGTTCCAACCGGATTGCGATTCATCGTGTCCTCCGAGCCCGCCATGGGCATGCGTAAAAGACTAGCCTGCAACACTCAACGCCGCGTGAGCGCCGGCCTCACAGCTGCCGCACCAGCCTGAATCCCACCCGCGCGTTGGTGGCATCGACGCCGCCGGAGGCCCGCCAGGCCGAACGCGCCTGCGCCGGCGCACTGGCCCAGGAACTGCCGCGATACATTCGGGTGCGGCAGCCCGGATTCACCCACGCCTGGCCGTTCGACGGCGCGCGCCGATAGCCGCGGTGCCAGCAGTCCGCGACCCACTCGCTGACGTTGCCCACCATGTCGTACAGACCATAGGCATTGGCCGCGAAGCGGCCCACCGGCGCCGGCCCCCACCAGCCATCGCCGTAGCCCGGAAACGCGTTGCTCCAGCTGCGCCCGCGCGTCGACACGTCCTTGCCGCCCGCCAAGTTGCCGGCGTCCGCCGGCGGCGCGCCGACGCCCCAGGGATAGATGGTCTGCCCGCCCGCACGCAGGGCGTATTCGAATTCGGCCTCGCTGGGCAGCCGGTAATGCACGCCAGTCTGCTCCGACAGCCAGGCCGCGTAGGCCTCGGCATCGCGCGCGGTGACGTGGATCACCGGCATGTCCTCGCCGGCCGGGCGGCCGTCGTAGCCGGACTGCCAGTCGATTCCGCTGCCGCGCAGGAAGTTGCCGCTGCGCGCGTCATAGGCCAGCGAGTGGCCGCGCTGGGTGGCGCGCGGGGTAGCACCGGTGGCGATCACGAAGCGGCGGAACTGGCCGACCGTGATCTCGTGCCGGGTCATCGCGAAGCCGCGTTCGAAGCGCACCGGGTGCTGCGGCTGCTCGTCCGGGTTGGCGCCCTCCTCGTCTTCCGGTGCTCCCATCGAGAAACCGCCGCGCGGCAGCACGCTGAGCGCCGGCCCGCGCCCGCCATCGGCCATTTCATCGGTGAACACCTGGCCGGGGCGGAACAAGCCGTAATGGCCCACCAGGTCGATGCGCTGGCGCAGCGCCACGCCGGCACCGCTGCCAGGCAGCGCGATGCGCAGGATCTCGGCCAGCCGCTCGCGGGCCATCTGCAGCCCGGCGGGGTCGGCCAGCGCCATCAGGCCTTCATCGCCCAGCCTGCGGATGCGGTCGGTGCGCGTCGCCTCGATCCGTTGCCGCGCCGTGGCGATGGCTTCCGCATCGCTGCGCACCCGCCCCGCGCGGCCCAACTCGGCATAGGCGCCCTCGAAATCGCCCTCCGCTGCCTGTGCCTGGGCGCCCGCCAGCAATGCCGCCTGGACCGCGGCGATGCCGCGCTGCGCGCGCGTCTGCAGCGGCCACAGCGCCTGCGCGCGGCGGAACAGCTCCAGCGCGCCGCCGGGCGTATCCAGATTGCCGGCGTGCAGCGCGCGCTCGCCGCCGACGCACAGGTCGAACGCCTGGCCGGCGCGGTCCACCGCGTCCAGATAGGTTTTCGCCTCCGGCAGCGCCGGCCACAGCGTGCGCAGGACGGTGCCGTGGCGCTGGGCGTAGCGCAGCGACGCCAGGTCTTCGCCGGCATCCAGTGCAATCCAGGCCTGCGCCAGCAGCGCCGCGCGGGCTTTTTCCAGCAGGCGCGCATCCTGTGCGTTGTCCGGCTGCGCCTTGCGCAGCGCCAGCAGCAGCGGGATCGCCGATTCCTCGGTTTCGAACAGGTCCCCCTTGGCCAGCGCCCGCCGCGCGGCGGCGCGGACGCGCGCCGGCTGTTCGATGCTGGCTTCGGGCAGGGTCCAGCTCAGCACGTCGGCCAGCGCATCGTCGCCGCGGATGCTGACCCGACCGGATTCCAGCGCCGGTGCAGGCACCTGCGCCGGCAGACGCTGCTGCGCCGGCACCGGGTGCAACGCCAGTGCCGGCGCCTCCGGCTCCGGCTTGCAGCCGGCCAGCACCAACAGCACCGGGATGAGGAAACCACCTGCGCGCAAACCCTGACTCCATCAGCACCGGCAGACGCCGGTTCACGATGCAGACGAACTTAGGGCATGGGCCAGCCTCCGGCAACCGCATAATGTGCGGATGACACATTGGATCGATACCCCCGGCGCGCTGCGCGCGCGCCTCGCCACCCTGCCCGCCGCCATCGGCCTGGACACCGAGTTCATCCGCGAACGCACCTACTGGCCACAGCTGGCCCTGGTGCAGATCGCGCTGGGCGAAAGCGATGACGACATCCTGCTGGTCGACCCGCTGCGCCCCGGCATGCGCGAAGCGCTGGCCCCGCTGCTGGCCAACCCCGACGTGCTGAAGCTGATGCACAGCCCCAGCGAGGACCTGGTGGCGTTCCAGTACGCCTGCCGCACCCTGCCGACGCCGCTGTTCGATACCCAGGCCGCGGCCGCGATGTGTGGACTGGGGGCCGGCCTTGGCTACCAGAAGCTGGTGCAGGCCGTGACCGGGGTGGAGCTGGCCAAGGGCGAAACCCGTTCCGACTGGCTGCGCCGGCCGCTGTCGCCCGCCCAGCTGGAATACGCAGCCGACGACGTGCGCCACCTGCACGCCCTCCATCGCGACCTGCAGGCGCGCCTGGCCGGCAACGGCCGTACCGCGTGGCTGGAAGAAGACAGTGCCCGCCAACTGGCCAATGCCGCCAGTGACGACGGCGAGCGCTGGCCGCATCTTGCGATCCGCAGCGCGCAGTTCCTCGACGCGGAGGGCCAGCGCCGGCTGCTGCGCATGCTGCGCTGGCGCGACGCGCAGGCGCGCAGCAGCGACCGCCCCCGCAGCTGGATCCTCGACAACGAATTGGCGGTGGCGCTGGCCCGCCAGAAGCTGGATAGCCGGCTGCGCTTCGACGCCCTGCTGGATGCCAACCCCAAAGCCCCGCGCAGCCTGCGCACGCCGCTGTGGGAAGCCTTGATCACGCCGCTGGCCGACGAAGCGAAAGCACCGCTGGCGCGCGGCGACGACCGCGACAAGAAACAGCTGCGCGCCCTGCAGGAAGCGGTGGCCGCGGTCGCCGGCGAACTGCAGCTGCCCGAAGGCCTGCTGGCCTCGCGCAAAGTGCTGGAAGCGCTGCAGGACGGCGGCGGCTGGAACGGCCAGCTGGCCGGCTGGCGCCGCGCACTGCTGGAACCGCGGCTGGCGCCGCTGCTCTGATCGTCGCCCCTGCCGGCCTTGCTTCCCGCCGGCACCAATGGAGTCGGGGCAACGGCCACCAAAAAAGAAAAACCCCAACCGAAGCCGGTTGGGGTTTTGGAAGATGGTGGAGGTGGCGGGAGTCGAACCCGCGTCCGAAGGCACTCCATCCCCGGCACTACATGCTTAGCTCACCGTTGGGTCTCGTCCCGCAGCAGCACGGTGTGCAAAGCGCACCGCAGGACCAGCCTGTTTTGGTTAAGCCGTGACTGACAGGCAGCCATCACAGCCGGTTCCGTGATAATGACCCTACATCCACGAGCACGGGCACAAGTGGGTTCGGGGCTTACGCCTTAAGCGGCGAGAGCGTAGTTGTCGTCGTTGGCAACTAGAGTTTTGCAGCTGGATTAACGAGGAAAGCTACCCCCTCGGCATGCGCCAAGTAATTTCGCGACCCCCGTCGAAGCCAGTGCACCCCCGGGAAGTTGTCGATCTTACCGACAGGGCCAGTATAGGGGCGGTGGCGGCATTCACAAGGCCGGGGCGGCAGGCGTTCATCCGCCGGATACGGAAACGGGCCGCATCGCGCGGCCCGCTTCGGCAAACGGCTTGCGGCCCGCTTATGAACGCAGCGGCAGCAGGCGGATCTCCACCCGGCGGTTCAGCGCACGGCCGGAGTCGGTGTCGTTGCTGGCGATGGGATAGCGCTTGCCCATGCCGACGATCTCGAAGCGCTCGCGCTGCACGCCCTGACCCATCAGGTAGCTGGCCACCGAATTGGCGCGCTGCTCGGAAATGCGCTGGTTGATCGCGTCCGTGCCGATGCTGTCGGTATGGCCGCTGACCTCGACGATGGTCTGGTTGTACTCCTTCAGGGTGCCGGCAATGGTGTTCAAGGCCGGATAGAACTGCGGCTTGACGTTGGTTTTGTTGAAGTCGAAGGTCACGCCGTCCGGCAGGTTGAGTTTGATGACGTCGCCGTCGCGGCTGACGTCAACGCCGGTGCCGGCAGTGGCACGGCGCAGTTCGGCTTCCTGGCGGTCCTGATAGGCACCGATGGAGCCACCGGCCAGCGCGCCGATGCCGGCGCCGACCATCGCATGCTGGCGACGCTCCACCGCGCTATCACCGCTGAGCAGGCCGGCGGCGGCACCGATGGCCGCGCCGATCAGCGCGCCGCGCTTGGTGCGATTGGGATCATTGGGATCATTGGTCTGCCCGGTGTAGGTGGCACAGCCGGCAGTCAGGGTGGCCAGGCAAACGCCCAGGATGGCGAGCTTGAAATGGGGCTTCATCGGGTAATTCCTCGTCTGGATGGCGCGGTGGCGTTACGACCCAGAGGCTAGGCGGCGGACCGTGGCCTGAATGTGAACGGGCGCCGCCGCGTTAAGCCACGGTTGCGTCTTGCAGCAGTGCTTCCGCGGCGGCGGCATCCAGCGGCGCATCCCAAGGGCCCATCATCGCCAGGTACAGGAGCTTTTCGAACTCCTCGCCGAAGCGGCGCACCACCGCGTCCGGATCGGGGATCAGGCGGGCATCGGCAATCAGCCCGAAGTGCACCTTGCCGCGATAGCTGAGGATCGACAGGCCCAGCCCGATCGAGCCGGTCTGCGGCACCCAGAACATGATTTCTCGAACCGTGCAGCCGGCCATGTACAGCGGCTGCTGCGGGCCCGGCACATTGGTGGCCACCGCGCTGGCCTTGCGACTGAACAGCTCCAGCGCGATCTCCTGCACCGGCTGCGGGGCGATGCCCAGTGCGGCCAGCAGGCCGTAGGCGACGATGGCCTGGCGGGATGCCTTGAGCTGGTTCATGCACTCGGCCACGCGCTGCAGGCGGCGCAGCGGATTGTCCTCGCCCACCGGCAGGTCCAGGAACACCAGGCCGAAGTGGTTGCCCAGCTTCTTCGCGTGTTCCAGCGGACGCAGGTTGACCGGCACGGTGGCACGCAGGCTCATGCCCTCCAGCGCCTCGCCACGCTCGCGCATGTAGCTGCGCAGCGCGCCGGCGGCGGCGGCCATCAACACGTCGTTGACGGTGCAGCCGCAGGCGCGGCCGACCGCCTTCACTTCCTCCAGGTCCAGCGGCTCGGCCCACGCCACGCGCTTGCTCACGCCCAGCTGGCCGCGCAGCAGCGATGGCGGGTCGTCCGGCAGCGAGAGCGCATGGACGAGCTCGCGGGCGATGTCCCCGCCCTCCTTCGCCAGCAGCGTGGCCAGCGACGGATCCTGCATCATCGCCATGCCCTGGCCCAGCGCCTTGCCGCCGAGCTTCATGTAGCGCTCCATCGCGCCCATCCGGCGGGCCACCGGCACCGCTTCATGCTTGAGCCAGCTCTTGTCGAGGCGCGAAGCCGAAGACGATTCGCGGCTGGTATCGGTCAGCGACAGCAGCACCTGCACCAGCGCGATGCCGTCGGCATAGCAGTGGTGGATGCGCGCCACCACCGCCGAACCGCCCTGATAGCGCTCGATCAGGTGGAACTGCCACAGCGGCTTGGTGGGATCCAGCGGACTCGACGCCAGCTCACTGACGAAGCGCTCCAGCGCGCGCTTCTCGGAGGCCTTGCCGGGCCGCCCCGGCAGCCCGGACAGGCGCACATGCCAGTCGAGGTCGAAGTGCGCATCCTCCACCCACTGCGCACCGGCGGCGCCATCGACCGGCTTCTGCCGGAACCTCGCGTAGGAGAGGAAGCGCTGCTGGATCACCTTCTTCAGCTGCGCAAGCTGCATCGGCTCGGCGAGCATCAGCACGCCGGTGATCATCATCGGGTTGGTGGGCCGCTCCATCCGCAGCCAGGCGGTGTCCACGCGCGACATCGGCTCGCGTTTCGGCCGGCGCGATGGCTCGGCAGAACGCTTCAGGCGCGGCTTCGACGTGGCCATCCTGCACTCCCCCGATAGTCCCGGCGAGTGAATCACGCCGCGTCGTGGGCGGTCAACGCGAGGCGCGTTCCGTCCACACCGGAATGCCCTGCACCGGCGGCTTACGCGACCGCAGCCGGCCCGCCCACGTATTCGCGCGGCACGCGTTCGTTGAGGCGGGTCAGGATTTCGTAGCCGATGGTGCCGGCGCGCCTGGCCACGTCCTCGACGCTGATCGTTTCCCCGCCCTGGGTGCCGATCAACACCACATCGTCCTCGACATAGGCAGTGCCTTCGGCTCCCAGGTCGACCATGAACTGGTCCATGCACAGCCGCCCCACGATCGCTCGCCGCTGCCCGCGGATCAGCACCTCGCCGCAGTTGGACAGCGCGCGCGGATAGCCGTCGCCATAGCCGATCGGCACGGTCACGACGTGGGTGTCGCGCTGCGGCGCCCAGGTGGCGCCGTAGCCCACCGGGTGCCCGGCCAGCACGGTCTTGAAATAGACCACCTGCGAGATCAGCGACAGCGCCGGCTTCACGTCCACAGTGCGGTGCGCGCCCGGATCCGGCAGCACGCCGTAGAGCATGATCCCCGGCCGCACCATGTCCAGCCAGGTCTGCGGGTAGTGCAGCACGCCGCCCGAATTGGCGAGGTGGCGGATCGGCATCGGTGCACCGATGCGTTCGAAATGCGCGCAGGCTTCAAGGAAGCGCTCCAGCTGCAGCGCGGTCATCGGTGATGCCGGATCGTCGGCGCAGGCCAAGTGCGAATACACGCCCTTGACCGTGCACCATGGCGACGCCACCGCCGCTTCGATCATCGGCCCGCACGAATAACTGTGCACGCCGATGCGCTCCATGCCGGTGTCGATCTTCAGGTGGATCACCGCCTTGCGGCCCAACCGCTCGGCCGCGGCCTCGACCTTGCGCAGCTTGTCCAGCGAGGAAACGGTGATTTCCAGATCGTGCTGGATCAGCTGCCCGGTCTGACGCCCGAGGATGCCGCCCAACACCAGGATCGGCACGGTAATGCCGGCCCGGCGCAGCGCCATGCCTTCCTCGACGAAGGCCACGCCCAACTGCTCCACGCCCTGCGCCTGCAGGTGGTGGGCCACCGGCACCAGGCCGTGGCCGTAAGCATTGGCCTTGACGATCGCCATCACCGGCACGCCAACCTTCGCGCGGATCGCGCGCAGATTGCCGCCCAGCACGTCCAGGTCGACCACGATGCGGGTCGGCCGCTGGCTCATCAGTTCGCTCATAGGGGCGCTATTCGAACACGCGCAGCCGCGGCTGCCTAGCCAACCTTCGGCATGCCGCCATCACTGGCGGCCGGCCTAACCCTCGAAACTGCCGACGGTGTCGTGGGCGAGGTTGTCGAAGCGCGTGTATTCGCCGAAGAACTTCAGCTTGAAGCTGCCGGTGCTGCCGTTTCGGTGCTTGCCGATGATGATCTCGGCCAAGCCCTTGTCCGGCGAACTTTCCTTGTTGTAGTACTCGTCGCGGTAGATGAACACGATCATGTCGGCGTCCTGCTCGATCGCGCCGGATTCGCGCAGGTCGGCCATCACCGGGCGCTTGTCGGTGCGCGACTCCAGCGAGCGGTTGAGCTGCGACAGCGCGATCACCGGCACGTTCAGCTCCTTCGCCAGCCCCTTCAGCGAGCGGCTGATCTCGGAGATCTCGGTGGCGCGGTTCTCGCTGTTGCCGGGCACCTGCATCAGCTGCAGGTAGTCGATCACGATCAGGCCCAGATCGTGTTCGCGCTTGAGCCGGCGCGCCTTGGCGCGCAGCACCTCCGGCGACAGGCCGGGGGTGTCGTCGATGAAGATCTTGATCCCGCTGAGCTGGGCGATGGCGCCGGTGACGCGGCTCCAGTCCTCGTCCTCCAGGTCGCCCACCTTCAGCCGCTGCGCGTTGACCCGGCCCAGCGAAGAGATCAGGCGCATCGCCAGCTGGCCGGCGGACATTTCCATCGAGAACACCGCCACCGCCTTCTTCGACTTCAGCGCGCCGTACTCGGCGATGTTGAGGGCCAAGGTGGTCTTGCCCATCGCCGGTCGCGCGGCCAGCACGATCAGGTCGGTGGGCTGCAATCCGGCCGTCATCTGGTCGAATTCGGAATAACCGGTCGGCAGGCCGGTGATGCCGCCGCCGTTCTCGGCGCGCTTCTGCAGGATCTCGAACGCCTCGGCCAGCGCGCGCCGCACCGGCACGAAGTCCTGCTTGCCGCGCGAATGGCCTTCGGCGATCGCGAACACCGCCGATTCGGCCTGCGCCAGCAATTCGCCGGAATCGCGGCCTTCGGGCTGGAAGCCGTCGTTGACGATGGTGGTGCCGATGTCGATCAACCGGCGTTGCACCGCCTTGTCGCGGACGATTTCGGCATAGGCCTTGATGTTGGCCGCGCTGGGCGTGCTGGCGGCCAGCTCGACCAGATAGGCACCGCCGGCAACCTGTTCGCCGAGTCCCTGCGAATCGAACCACTCACCCACCGTCACCGCATCGCAGGGCCGGTTCTTCTCCACCAGTTCGCGCACCGCGCGGTAGATCAGCTGGTGGTCGCGGCGGTAGAAATCCTCTTCCAGCAACTGGTCGGCGACGCGGTCGAACGCGTTCGGGTCCAGCATCAAGCCGCCCAACACCGCCTGCTCGGCTTCGATCGACTGCGGTGGCACGCGCAGCTGCTCGACCCGATGCTCGTTGCGGGTCTGGAAGCTGGCATCGGAACGGATCCCCGACCTTGCGCTCATCGGCTGCGTGACTCCCCTGTCGGCCCGTCATGGCGGGCCGGTTGTTGTTGTGCGGCGGAAACGATCATCGTAGTTGGCGCCGGCGGCGAGCGTTGCAGATAACCCTGTGGATAACCGGTGGGCATCTCACAGGTTGCGACACCGACGACAGACGCCACGACGTTGGTGGCGCTGGGCCCGGGTCGGGCGCGGGACAATCGGCGACATGGATGTCGCCGATTAGCCTACATGGACGTACTTGCGGCGTGTCCCGCACCCGATCCGGGCCCGGCGCCGCCAGCGCCCGGGGACACTTCGCAAAAAACGGAACGGGCGCCTTGCGGCGCCCGTCCGGATACTGCATGGCGCGGAAAACTCAGGCGGCTTCCGGCACCACCACCACCTTGACGGTGGTGTCGATGTCGGCGTGCAGGTGCACCAGCACCTCGAACTCGCCGGTGTGGCGCAGCGGGCCTTCGCCCATCACCACTTCCGACTTGTTCACTTCCACGCCCAGCTGCTTGGTCAGGGCCTCGGCGATTTCGCGCGGACCGACCGAACCGAACAGCTTGCCTTCGGTGGACGCATTGGCGGCCACGGTCACGCTGGCATCGGCCAGCTTGGCCTGACGCGCGGAAGCGGCATCGAGGTTGGACTGGGCCTTGGCTTCGTACTCGGCGCGCTTGGCTTCGAACTCGGCCAGGTTGGCGGCCGTGGCCGGCACGGCCTTGCCCTGCGGCACCAGATAGTTGCGGCCGTAGCCCGGCTTCACGTCGACCTTGTCGCCGAGGTTGCCGAGGTTGGTGACCTTCTGCAGGAGGATCAGTTGCATGGTATTGCTCCGTATTCGTTAGCGGCGCGCGATGCGCCGCAACGGTTGCTGTCCGAATGGACGGGATTCAATCTGGCTGACGTACAGGCAAAGCGTCAGATGTTGTGGTTGTCCGTGTACGGGATCAGGGCCAGGAAGCGGGCGCGCTTGACCGCGTTCTGCAGCTGGCGCTGGTACTTGGACTTGGTGCCGGTGATGCGGCTCGGCACGATCTTGCCGGTCTCGGTCAGGTACTGGCGCAGGGTGTTGAGATCCTTGTAATCGATCTCGGTCACGCCCTCGGCGGTGAACTTGCAGAACTTGCGGCGACGGAAGAACTTGGACATGGCGTGATCCTCAGGCGGCTTCGGCGTTTTCGTTATCGCCAGTGCCCACGGCACTGTCGCTCTCGTCGTCGCGGCGGCGACGCTCGGGCTTGTCGCCCTTCTCGTCCTTGTTCTTCATGATCAGGGACTGCTCGGTCACCGCGTCGTCGCGACGCATGACCAGGTGGCGCAGGATCGCGTCATTGAAGCGGAAGGTGTCGACCAGCTCGTCCAGCACGGACTGCTCGGCTTCGATGTTCAGCAGCACGTAGTGCGCCTTCACCAGGTTCTGGATCGGGTAGGCCAGCTGACGGCGGCCCCAGTCTTCCAGACGGTGGATTTTGCCGTTGCCGGCCTCGATGGCGCTCTTGTAGCGCTCGATCATCGCCGGGACCTGCTCGCTCTGGTCCGGATGGACCAGGAACACGATTTCATAATGACGCATGGTGGTTTCCTTGTGGATGGCGGCTGGCGCGATGCCGGCCGGGCAGCCCTCGGCCACCTGCCGGTGACATGGACAGGCGCGTTCGGGCAAGAATTCCCGCAAGCGGGAGCCGGCCATTATGGCCAGTCAGGGGGTTGCGCGCAAATCAGACCGGCTGGACAGATCCGGTAGTGAAACTGGATCCGCAGCCGCAGCCGCCGGTGACGTTGGGGTTTTCGAAGGTGAACTGTTCGTTCAGCCCCTGCTTCACGAAGTCGATGCGGGTGCCGTCGACCTGCGGCAGGCTGGCGGCGTCGACGAAGATGCGCACGCCGCCGGCATCGAACACCACGTCGTCCGCGCCCTGCTCGCGGGCCATGTCCACCTTGTAGCCCCAGCCCGAGCAGCCGCTGCGGGAGACGCCGAAGCGCAGGCCCACGGCCTTGGGGTCGGCATCGAGGTAGCCGAGGATGCGTTCGCGGGCGGTGTCGGTCAGCAGGATGGCCATGCGTCGATTCTAATCCAAGGGGAGCGGCTGCTCCGGTAAACTCCCGAATCTATTTCATGCTTGCAGTGCAGGATTTCAAGATGACGACGATCTCCGTGGCCCAGGCGCTGGCCGGGAAGGTACCGGAAGGCGGCCAGGTGTCCGTGCGCGGCTGGGTGCGCACCCGCCGCGACTCCAAGGCCGGGCTGAGCTTCGTCAACGTCAGCGACGGCTCCTGCTTCGCACCGATCCAGGTGGTGGCGCCGGACACGCTGGCCAACTACGAAACCGAGGTGAAGCACCTGACCACCGGCTGCGCGGTGATCGCCACCGGCACCCTGGTGAAGTCGCAGGGCCAGGGCCAGAGCTTCGAGGTGCAGGCATCGAACATCGAAGTCGTCGGCTGGGTGGAAGACCCGCTGACCTACCCGATGCAGCCCAAGCAGCATTCGCTGGAATACCTGCGCGAATTCGCCCACCTGCGTCCGCGCACCAACCTGTTCGGCGCCGTCACCCGCATCCGCCACTGCCTGGCACAGGCGGTGCACCGCTTCTTCCACGAGCGCGAGTTCTACTGGATCAGCACGCCGATCATCACCTCCAGCGACGCCGAAGGCGCCGGCCAGATGTTCCGCGTCTCCACCCTGGACATGGCCAACCTGCCGCGCGACGGCAAGGGCAACGTGGACTTCAGCCGCGACTTCTTCGGCAAGGAAACCTTCCTCACCGTGTCCGGCCAGCTCAACGTCGAGGCCTACTGCCTGAGCCTGAGCAAGGTCTACACCTTCGGCCCGACCTTCCGCGCCGAGAACAGCAACACCACGCGCCACCTGGCCGAGTTCTGGATGATCGAGCCGGAGATCGCCTTCGCCGACCTCAACGACGATGCCAACCTCGCCGAGGACTTCCTCAAGTACCTGTTCAAGGCGGTTCTGGACGAGCGCGCGGACGACATGGCGTTCATCGCCGAGCGCGTGCAGAAGGATGCGGTCACCCGGCTGGAAAAATTCATCAACGCGCCGTTCGAGCGGATCGACTACACCGATGCGATCACGCTGCTGCAGAAGTCCGGGAAGAAGTTCGATTTCCCGGTCGAATGGGGCCTGGACCTGCAGACCGAGCACGAGCGCTGGCTGACCGAGGAGCACGTGGGCCGCCCGGTGGTGGTGATGAACTATCCCGAGCAGATCAAGGCCTTCTACATGCGCATCAACGACGACGGCCGCACCGTCGCCGCGATGGACGTGCTGGCGCCGGGCATCGGCGAGATCATCGGCGGCAGCCAGCGCGAGGAGCGGCTGGACGTGCTGGACGCGCGCATGGCCCAGTTCGGCCTTGACCCGGCCCATTACGGCTGGTACCGCGACTTCCGCCGCTACGGCACGGTGCCGCACGCCGGCTTCGGGCTGGGCTTCGAGCGGCTGGTGGTCTATGTCTGCGGGCTGGCCAACATCCGCGACGCGATTGCCTACCCGCGCGCGCCGGGCTCGGCAGAGTTCTGATGGATGCCGACCTGATCCTGTTTTTGGCCCTGACCGCATTCGCCATCGCGATCGCCGGCGCCACCGCGTTCGTGATTTTCTGGCCGCTGACGCTGGTGCACCTGCGCGATCGCCACCCGCAGCTGGTGGCGCAGTTCAGCCCCGGCGCCTTCCTCAATCCCGTCGCGCTGTGGTGGCTGCTGCGCGGCGGCTATCGCAGCGCGGCCGACCGCAGCCTGTCGGGATTGGCCACGCCTTCACGCATCTCCCTGCTGGTGATCCTGGGCGGGATCGCGATGGGCGGGGTGCTGTGGATCATCGGAAAGGGATTGGCATGAGCGAGACGGACAACGACAGCTGGTGGCTGGCCACGCTCGGCCGCACCGTGGTCTGGGCGCGCCTGCGCGAGCGCGAGGCCGGCACCGCCGAGGTGTTCGACAGCGACGGCAACACCCTCGCCTACGACAGCATCGACACCGCGCGCGCCGCGCTGATGGACGCCGAGTTCGTGTCGTTCGAGGGGCTGGACGAGGACGATGCGCTGACGCGCGGGTTCTCGCTGACCGAAATCGCGCCACCGCAGGCGCGCGACGACGACGGCCTGCGTCCGCAGATGCTGCAGTCGTTGGGCGCGCGCGCGTAAGCCGACCGCTTCCCTGACTGCCGGCAGCGCGAGCGCGCCAGCCGGCGCTTCAACAGCACGCGCGGCGCTGCGGCGCCGCTACGGGTTGTCGGCAGGCACCGGCGCCGGGCGCACGCTGCCGTTGTCTTCCTGCAGCTCCGGCTTGAACGGCACCGCAGGTGCGGCACGGCCGGTCGACGACTGTTCGTTGACGTCCGGGTTCACTGGCATGCAGCCGCCACCGAACTGCAGCAGCGACACCACGCATTTCAATTTGAGGCTGGTGCCGGGAATCGGGATCGACAGCTCCTTGATCCCGCGGCGCACCCATTCCTGCAGCAGCGTGCCCTGCGGGATCCAGTATTTGTCGAAGCGGGTGCCGCGGTATTCCAGCCCCGGCCGCTTCAGCCAGGTGCCGGCGCGGTCGAGGTCGACGCTGTTCTGATCCAGCCATTCATCGGGCAGGCGCGCGCTGCCGTCGGCGTTGAACAGGCCGGACCTGCCGTCGCCCTCGCGCCCCTGGCCATTGCCGGTGCCAGCGACGTTGCGTTGCGAAGCGCCCCAGTCGTCGCTTTTCGCCGCGCCCGGCCAGCCGCCCGGTGCCGGCTTGAGCCCCGGTCCGGCGCCGGTGCCTGCTGCCGCAACACCGCGCCCGCCGACCGCTGCCGGCCGTGCACCCTGTCCGCTGCCGGCCTGCTTCTGCCCGGCGCCGGAGCTTGCGTTGCGCGCACTGCCCTCCGCCGCGGCGTTGCCGCGATCACCGGCCGCGGCGGTGGCACCACCGGCATCCGGCTTCAACGGCGACTCACGCACCTGCCCGGCCGGCTGTGGCACCCGCAGCGCAGGGGCATCGGCGGTGGGCGCGGCGCGCTCGCGCGGCTGCAGGCGCGGGTCGGGCCGGAACACCTCGATTTCGCGCACCTGTTCCTTCAGTTCCGGCGCACGCAGCTGGGCCTGCCGCTGCGCCGGCTGCAGTGCGCGCGGCGCGGGCGTTTCGAGCATCGGCAGCGACTCCACCTGCGGCTGTAGCTGCGCTTCCCGCAGCGTTGCCTGCGGCAGCGCCACGCTGCGTTCGCGCGGCGGCGGCAGCTTGAATCCGTCCGGCTGCGGCTGCGGCACCTCGCTGACCTGCAGCACCTGCCGCGCTTCCGGCGGCGTGGGCGGCGCCTGCTCCAGCGTCGGCACCGGCCGGCTGGCGTCGATGGCCTGCGGCAGCGGCTCCGCCACCTGCTCCAATACCGGCGGCGCTGCGGTTGCAGCGGCGGCTTCCGGCATCGCCTCCGCCTCCGCCACCGGCGTTGGCGTTGGGGTCGGCGTGGTCCGGACGACGGCTGCAGCGGCGGACGGCCCAGACTGCGCGCCCTGTTCGGCCAGCGCACCGCCGCCGGTCTCCGCGTTGCCGCGACCTATGAAATGCACCTGCACCACCTGACCGGGGTCGTCGTCCTGCCGCGCCAGTTCCGCCAGGTTCAGGTACATCAGCCACAGCAGCGTTACCGCCAGCAGCAGGTGCAGCAGGATGTCGGCCGCGCCCACGCCGATCCGCAGCGCGCGTTCGTCGCGCGGATCGTGCGGACGCCCCAGCCGCTGCAGATGGAAAAACGGCAGTCCCAGCCGGGCAGCCTTGCCTTGCGCCGCGTAGGTGAGGCGCTGCGCCAGCGGCTGTACCCACGCTTCGATGCGCGCGCGCGCGGCGCCGGCATCGGCCTGCGGCTGGGCATCGAACCAGTGCTGCCAGCCGACCGGCATTTCCCCGGGAATGTCGGCATGCCCGCGCTTCAGCAGGCGCCGTTGTTCGAGTGCGGTGATCAGGTCCTGTGCCGTCGTCACGCGCGCCGGGTTCCGTCAGTTCGACATGTACGGCGCACTGCCGCTGGCGTGGTCGGTGACGTCACGCACCCCGGTGACGCCCGGCACCTTGTCCAGCAGGGTTTTTTCGACGCCCTGCTTCAGGGTGATGTCGACCATGCTGCAGCCGTGGCAGCCGCCGCCGAAATTGAGCACCACGATGCCGTCTGCGGTGATTTCGGTGAGGGTGACGTGGCCCTTGTGCATGGCCAGCTGCGGGTTGATCTCGTTCTCGATCACCCAGCACACGCGCTCGACCAGCGAGGCCGACTCACCCGGCGCCACGCCCTTGATCCGCGGCGCGCGGATCTGCAGCTGGCCGCCGGTGGCCATCGTGGCGTAGTCGATTTCGGCGCCGTCGAGGAACGGCACGCTGGGCGCATCCAGCCACAGCGTGAAGCCTTCGCAATCGATTGCCCACTCGTCGCCAGCAAGCTCGTCCGGCTCGGAAAATTCCAGGCGCACGTCGGCACGCGCGGTGCCGGGGTGCTGGGCGGACAGGCGCACGCCGAGGCCGGGAATGGCCTCGCGCTCGATCAGCTTGCGGAAATGGGTCTGCGCGGCTTCGGAAATCTGGATCATCCGGCTATTCTAGCGGCGCGGCGTTGCGGCTGCGTATCGCCCGAATCCCGGTTCAGCCCGCGCACGGAGAGCACACCATGGTCGATCTCATCCCCCTCGCCCAGGCGCGCTGCATTGCCCGCCGCGGCCACGAACACCGGCTGGGCGAAGCCCGCATCCGCGAGCTGCTGCCGCAGCTGCAGGGCTGGGAGCTGCTGGAAAACGACCACGTGCTGGCCAAGACCTTCCGCTTCCACGACTACTACCGGACGATCTCGTTCGTGAACGCGCTGGCCCACGTCGCCAACGCCGAAAACCATCATCCCGACCTGTCGGTGCACTACGACCGCTGTGTGGTGCACTTCTCCACCCACGACGTGGGCGGACTGAGCGAGAACGATTTCATCTGTGCGGCAAAGGCGGACCTGCTGGCGGGCTGAGGGCTTCTCGCAGTGCCCGAGGCGGCGGCAGACCCGGTTCGACACGCCGTGAATACGTCCATGTAGGCTTCTCGGCGACATCCATGTCGCCGAGAGTCGTCCCGGGTCTGCCGCCGCCTCGGGCACGCCGACTGTCACCCCAACCGGTCCAGCACCTCGATCAACTCCGGCACCAGCGGCGCGTTGAGCGAATACGGCGCCTTGCCCCCATCGAGGGCGAACTCCAGGGTGGAAGCGTGCAGGAACAGCCGCTTCAGGCCGACCTGCTCGCGCAACCGCTTGTTGGCGGCTTCGTCGCCATATTTGTCGTCGCCTGCCACCGGATGGCCGATGTGGCGGGCATGGACGCGGATCTGGTGGGTGCGGCCGGTTTCAATGCGGATTTCGCAATAACTCTGCCCGCCGCGCCGCTCGAGCACCCGGAAATGGCTCATCGACGGCTTGCCGGCCGGATTGACCTGCACATGCCGCTCGCCACCCTGGCGCAGGCCGACGTGCAGCGGCGCATCCACGCTCATGGTGCCGTCCGGCATGCGACCGATCAGCAGCGCCAGATAGCGCTTTTCGATGCCTGATCCATGATCTTCACGCAACAATCGCTGCAGTTCTGACAGCGCCGAACGCTTCTTGGAAAGCACCAGCAGGCCGGAGGTGTCGCGGTCCAGCCGGTGCACCAGTTCCAGCGTGTCGCGCGGACGCAGGGCGCGCATCGCCTCGATCACGCCGAAGGAAATGCCGCTGCCACCGTGGCTGGCGATGCCAGACGGCTTGTTGATGGCCAGCAGGCGGGTGTCCTCGAACACGATCGACGCTTCAAGCGCCGCCAGCAGGCCTTTCGGCGGTGAACGTCCGGCATCTTGCTGCGTTTCGAGCCGAACCGGCGGGATCCTGACCTCATCCCCCACTTCCAGCTTGCGTTCGGCCTTGGCCCGGCCACCGTTGATCCGCACCTGCCCGCTGCGCACCAGCTTGTAGACCAGGCTGCGCGGGGCGCCCTTGAGCTGGCCCAGCAGGAAATTGTCCAGCCGCTGGCCGGCACGATCATCGGGAATGCGGACGGTGCGCGCGCCGCTGCTGGGGGGGGTGTCCGGCTGTGTCATCGGGGGTTGATCTGCTACACTCGGGGGGCGATGCAAGGGTTTGATTTCGCAGGAAGTGTCGGGCGGTTGACCGCCCATCCGGCCGAAAGCCGGCCTGCCTGGCGAGCCCCGCCGCAGTGACGTTGCCACCGCCCTCGGGGCGGACATGTTAACGGCTGCGCGGCAAACCCGCCCATTGCCGGCCCCCGCCGTGATTCTGCCCGTTGAACAACGCCCCGTGCGACGCGCCCATTCCCCCCAAAGGCATGCGGTGGCGGTCGCCGGCCCAGCAAGCCCATTACAAGGAAAAAGCGCTCCCGCGGTTCGCCGTGGTGTGGCAGCGCTGGAAAACTCGAAAGCGGCACGGCCAGCGCCCAGCGCGGCCGCACGCTCGGTGGTATCCAGAAGCGAAACGCCCCATGGCGTTCCGCGCGGCACCCGTTACCGGGTGTGGCAGCGCACAAGGAACGCACAATGAAGCGAATGCTCATCAACGCCACGCAGGCGGAAGAACTGCGGGTTGCCATCGTCGACGGACAGAACCTGTACGACATCGACATCGAACAGCCGTCCCGCGACAACAAGAAGTCCAACATCTACAAGGGCCGCATCACCCGGCTCGAGCCCTCCCTGGAAGCCGCGTTCGTCGAATACGGCGGCGAGCGCCACGGCTTCCTGCCACTGAAGGAAATCTCCCGCGACTATTTCCAGGCGGGCGTGGACCACAACAAGGCCGGCATCAAGGAACTCCTGCGCGAAGGCCAGGAAGTGGTGGTGCAGGTGGACAAGGAGGAGCGCGGCAACAAGGGCGCGGCCCTGACCACGTTCATCTCGCTGGCCGGGCGCTACATGGTGCTGATGCCGAACTCGCCGACCGCCGGCGGCGTGTCGCGCCGGATCGAGGGCGACGACCGCGCCGAGCTGAAGCGCGCGATGGATTCGCTGGACATCCCCGACGACATGGGCGTGATCATCCGCACCGCCGGCGTGGGCCGCGACGCGGAAGAGTTGCAGTGGGACCTGGACTACCTGCTCAGCATCTGGCGCGCCATCGCCGAAGCCGCGCTGAGCAAGCCGGCGTCGTTCCTGATCTACCAGGAGTCGCGCCTGATCGTGCGCGCCCTGCGCGACTACATGCGCAGCGACATCGGTGAAATCCTGGTCGATACCCCGGAGATGTACGCCGAGGCGCTGGAGTTCGTCGATCAGGTGATGCCGCACAACAAGCGCAAGCTGAAGCAGTACACCGACGACGTGCCCCTGTTCAACCGCTTCCAGATCGAGTCGCAGATCGAGAACGCCTACGAGCGCACCATCCGCCTGCCCTCCGGCGGCGCGCTGGTGATCGACCAGACCGAGGCACTGACCGCCATCGACGTCAACTCGGCGCGCGCCACCAAGGGCGGCGACATCGAGGAAACCGCGTTCAACACCAATCTGGAAGCGGCCGAAGAAGTCGCGCGCCAGCTGCGCCTGCGCGATCTCGGCGGGCTGGTGGTGATCGACTTCATCGACATGTCGTCCACCAAGCACCAGCGCGAGGTCGAGAACAAGCTGCAGAACGCGCTGAAGTACGACCGCGCCCGCGTGCAGATCGGCCGCATCAGCCGCTTCGGCCTGCTGGAAATGAGCCGCCAGCGCCTGCGCCCCAGCCTGGGCGAGGCCAGCCAGATCGTCTGCCCGCGCTGCGAGGGCCACGGCCGCATGCGCAGCATCGAGTCGCTGTCGCTCTCCATCATCCGCGTCGCCGAGGAACACGCGATGAAGGACAACACCGGCCAGGTGCTGGTGCAGGCGCCAGTGGAGATCGCGAACTTCCTGCTCAACGAGAAGCGCAGCGCCCTGCGCGAGATCGAGCAGCGCCACGACGCCCCCATCGTGATCGTCGCCGACGAACAGCTGCAAACCCCGCATTACGAAGTGACGCGCATCCGCGACAACGAGATGGGCGAGGAAACCGGCCGGCCCAGCTACCAGCGCGGCACCCCGCGCAAGCTGAACACCATCGCCCTGACCAAGGGCCAGCTGAACATCCCGCCGCCGGCCGTCACCAGGGTCAGCCCCGCCCAGCCGGCACCGTTGCGCGATCCCAAGCCGATGCCGCAGGAACCGCAGCAGACGCCCGCCCCGGCGTTCGCCCAGGCGGCGAAGCCGGTCCCGGCCGCGCCCGCCAACGGTGGCGTGATCGGCTGGCTGCGCGGCCTGTTCGGTGCGGCACCCAGCGCGCCCGCGCCGGCGCCGGCGCGCAGCGAAGGCAACGGCCGCCGCGATGAGCGCGGCAATCGTCGCAGCGAGCGTGATGGGCGCGGCAACCGCGATGGCCGTCGTGACGAGGGTCGCCGCGACGACACCCGCCAGCGCGACAACCGCGGCGAAGGCCAGAAACAGCAGAAGCAGAAGCAGCCGCAACAGCAGAAGCTGGACAAGCAGCCGCAACAACCGAAGCAGGAACGCCAGCCGCAGCAGCCGAAACCGCAGGAAAAGGCGCAGCAGTCGGAAAAGGCGCAGCTGCAGAAGCAGCCGCGCCCGCCCCGGCAGGAGCGTCCGGCCATCGAGGCCGCGCAACCGGCGGAAGTCGCCGCAGCTGCGGTGGCCGCAGCGGGGGCGATCGCGGAAAACAGCGCAGCTGCGGTGATCCAGCAGCCGGCCGCAGCTGCGGCCTCGGCCGTGCCGGCCGAGCTGGAATCGATCGTCGAGACCGCCCAGCTGGACACGTCCAGCGACGATGCGCCCGCCGCTGGCGACGATGCGAACGCGGGTGAAGCTGGCGGCAAGCGCCGCCGCGGCCGTCGCGGCGGTCGCCGCCGCCGTCGTGGCAACGGCGACGCCGCCGGCGGTGCCGACGAGGCGATGCTGGACCACGACGAAGCGTTGGACGAAGTGGTGGGCGCCGACACCAACCAGCCGGAATTCGATTTCGATGACATCGAAGCGCCGGCGGCTGCAGCACCGGCGGCCCACAGCGCCTCCCAGGCCGCCCGCGAGCAGCCCGTCGCGAAGGCGGAAGCGTCCACCGCGACGCCGGCAGCCGCCGCGATTGTCGCGATCAGCTCGCCTGTCGCCGAGGTGGCGCCGGTGGCCGCGGAAATCGCAGCGCCGGTCGTGCAGGCGGCTGACGTCGCCAAGGCCGAAGCCGAACCGCTGCCGGCGGCGGACGCCGTGACCGCAACCGCTTCGGTCGAAGTGGAAGCCGAGCGCACCGAAGTCTCCGCCGAGACTGCCGCCGATGCGCCGGTGGCGGTACCCGCGCCGGCGCCGACCGCGATCCCGCAGGCGGCGGACGCAAGCCTGGCCGAACTGGAAGTGGCGCAGGCTGGCCCTGCCGCCGGACCTGGCGCCGCCGCGGAAATGACGCCGGTTGCAGTCGTGGAGCCCGCAGCACCGGCCGTGGCACCGGCCGTCGATCCGTTCGCGGCCGCAGTCCCGGCACCCGCACCGGCTTCGATCCCGGCTCCGGACGTGCCCACCCGCGGGCTGTTCGAATCGCTGCCGCAGGCCGAACCGGCCGCACCGGAAGCGCAGGCAGCCGCTGCGGAAGCTGCGGAAAAAGACGCCGACGAGCCGCAGCGCAGCGCCTGATCCAGGGGCGGCACACAGCAAGACGGATGGCGCCGGGAAACCGGCGCCATCGCATTTGGGTCATTGGAATCGAACGTCGCGGCTGCCCGCTGGCAGCCGCGGCTCAGTGCACGGCCTGCGCCGGATCGATCAGGCCGTACTGGCCCACCAGCCGCGCCAGCGCGATGTTGTCCTGGATGCCGAGCTTCTCGAACAGCCGGGTCTTGTGGGTGTTCACGGTCTTCGCGCTCAGGCTGAGCTGGCGGGCGATGGCTTCCTGCCGCAGGCCCTGGTTCAGCAGCAGCGCGACTTCCAGTTCACGCGGCGTCAGCGTGTCGAACGGCGAGACGGTTTCGCCGTGCAGGCCGGCCAGCGCCATGCCCTGCGCGATCGAACTGGCCAAGTATTTCCTGCCACGCGCCACGTCGCGCACCGCCCGCAACAGCTCGGAAGCATCGCTGGCCTTGCCGACGTAACCGAAGGCGCCCGCCTCCAGCAGCCGGCGCGGCATCGGCCCGTCTTCCAGCACCGACACCGCGATGACGCGGGTGCCGTAATCGCCGCGCACGATGCGCTCGGTCAGTTCCAGCCCGCTGAGTCCGGGCAGGTGCAGGTCGCACAGCACCACGTCCGGCTTGAGCTTGCGGATCTGCGGCAGCGCCGCTTCCGCGCTGTCGGCTTCTCCGACCACCTCGATGTCGCCCTCCGCGCCCAGGATCAGGCGGAAGCCGGCGCGCACCAGCGCGTGGTCGTCAACGATGAATACCCTGATCCCCATCCCGGCTCTCCCCAGTCCGAAGGGCACACGGTAGCGCCCCACCCCGCCGCGGCCAAGCAGGATTTGGCGCGATTGCGGCTAGGAATAATCCGACCCGCGCGCCGCCAGCATCCGGTCCAGCACCGATTTCAGCGCCAGCGGACGCAGCGGCTTCATCAGCAGCGGCAAGCCGGCTTCCTGCGCGGCGCTGCGAACCGCGCCGGTCTGGTCGGCGCTGAGGATCAGGCAGGGCGCGGCCGGAAACGCCGCCGACAGGCGAGCGTGCAGCGCCACGCCATCGTCGCCCTCGTCGAGGTGGTAGTCGAAGATCCACAGGTCGAACGGCGCAGCCGCCAGCACCACCGTCGCGGCGTCGCCGCCTGCTACCGCCAGTGCCTCGCAGCCCCAGCCACGCAGCACCCCGGCCAGAGCGTCGCGCGCCGGCGCTTCGTTGTCCACCACCAGCACGCGCAGCCCGCCAAGCCCGCGCGGCACGGCGCGATGCGGCTGCGCCACCGGCGCGCGCGGCACGTCGATGGCGAAGATGCTGCCGCGGCCCAAGGTGCTGCGCAGCGAGACGTCCGAATCCAGCAGCCGGGCGATGCGGCGGGCAATCGCCAGTCCCAGGCCCAGCCCTTGCCCCGGCGCATCATCGCCACGGCGGAACTCCTCGAAGATCGCCTCGCGCCTGGCCGCATCGATACCGGGCCCGGTGTCGTGGACCTCGATGCGCAGGCCCTCGCCGCTGCGGCGCACGCCCAGCAGCACCCGGCCGCTGGCGGTGTAGCGCAACGCGTTGGCGAGGAAGTTTTGCAGCACCCGCCGCAGCAACTGCGGATCGCTGCGAATCCAGACGCGGGTGGGCACGAACTCCAGCGCCAGCCCGCGCAGCTCGGCCAGCACGCGGAACTGCGCCACCAGCGGATCCAGCACATCGGCCAGCGGGAACGCCCGCGGCTCCGGCACCAGCCCGCCGGCCTCCAACCGCGACATGTCCAGCAGTGTGGTCAGCAAGTCGGTGGTGGAATCCAGCGCGGAGCCGATATGCCGCGCCAGCTCGCGCTGCGCCGGTTCGCCACGCTGCTGCAGGGTGTCGGTGAACAGGTGGGCGGCGTGCAGCGGCTGCAGCAGGTCGTGGCCGATGGCGGCAAGGAAGCGGCTCTTGGCATCGTTGGCGTGCTCGGCCTCGCGCTTGGCGGTTTCCAGCAGCGCGGTGCGCTCGGCCACGCGCTGCTCCAGCGTTTCGTTCACCCGCATCAGCCCGGCCTCGGCCTGGCGGAACTCGGTGACGTCGGTGAAGGTGGCGACGAAACCGCCCCCCGGCATCGGGTTGCCGCGGATTTCGACGATGCAGCCGTCCTTGAACACGCGCTCCGACAGATGCGGCGTGCCCGCGCGCATATGCGCCAGCCGGCGCTCCAGCGCGTCGGTGCCGCGGGCCGGATCGATGCCGGCGATCTCGCGCAGCGCCCAGCGCGCCGCCTCGGCAATCGGCATGCCCACCCGCAGCATTCCCGGCGGGTAGCCGAACAGCTCCTCGTAGCGACGGTTCCACGCGACCAGATGCAGATCGGCATCGACCACGCTGATGCCCTGGCTCATGTTTTCCAGCGCCGCCTCCAGCAGCCGCTGGTTGAAGCGCAGGTCCTGCGAGGCCTCGCCGACGATGGCGGCGACGGTATCGAGGTCGGCGCCGCGGCGGTTGGCATCCTCCACCAGATCGCGGCGCGCCGCGTCCAACAGCAGCCGCGCCGAGGCGCTGCCCAGCACCGCGGCCAGTTCGTGCTCCAGTTTCGATTCGATCCGCGCCGGCACAGGTCCGCTGGCCGGCGCATGCCGCAGCAGCTCATCGACGCGGGGCGCCGGCAGGAAGCGACGCCCCGCGTCGCGCAGGCTGGCGAGGTCGGCGCCGCCTGCCTGCCGATGGCGGGGTGCACCGCGCAGCGCAGCCAGCAGCAGGGTGGCGGCGGTGCCGACGAACAGGCTCACCCCCACCGCGCGGCCCAATCGGCTCCAGCCGGTCAGCCCGAACACCGCATCCGGCGCCAGCCACGACAGCCCGAACGGCCCGTCGCGCAGCCACGCCGGGTCGCCGCCGATGGTGGCCACCAGCATCGGCACCAACATCACCCACAGCCACGCCGCGAACCCGGCCAGCACGCCCGCCGAAGCAGCGACGGCGGGCGTGTGCGGCCGCCAGACCGCGAACGCCAGCGCCGGTGCCAGCGTGGCCAATGCCGAAAACGACACCGCACCGACGTCGGCCAGCGCCTCGTTGCCGCTGACCAGCCGGCTGTAGGCCCAGCCCAGCAGCATCAGCGCGACGATGCCGGTGCGCCGCAGCAGCAGCAGGTCACCGCGATGGTCGCCGCGTCCGTCGTCACCGATGCGGCGGGCCCACGCACTGCGCAGCAGGCCGGGTGCGAACCAGTGGTTGCCGATCATCAGGCTCAGCGTCAGCGTGCTGACGATCACCATGCCGGTGGCCGCGCTGAGCCCACCGAGGAACACCAGCAGGGCCAGCGCGGCATTGCCTTGCGCCAGCGGCAGCGCCAACGCGTACATGTCGGTGGGCACCGCGTCGCCCAGCAGCGCGGCGCCGGCGCGCGCCAGCGCCAACGTGGGGAGTGCGATCAGCAGCAGGTACAGCGGGAATTGCCAGCGCGCCGTGCGCACGTCGGCCTCGTCGCGGCACTCCACCACGCCGACATGGAACTGGTGCGGCATCACGAACATTGCCAGCGCCCCCAGAATGACCAGCGGCATGAAGCCACCCGCCCCCACCGGCGGCGGCGCAGCGGGCACTTCCGGCAGTCCCCGCAGGCCCAGCCACACGAACACACCCAGCGCCAGCATCGCCACCAACTTGAACAGAGATTCGAACGCCAGCGCCAGCACCAGCCCGCGGTTGTGCCCGGCGGCGTTGACCCGGCGGGTGCCGAACAGGATCGCGAACAGCGCCATCGCCAGCGCCACGTACAGCGCGCCGTCGCGCCACAGCGGCACGCTGCCGGCGGTAGGCAGCCCGGTGGTGACGGTGGCCAGGCTCATGGTGATCGCCTGCAGCTGCAGCGCGATGTACGGAATCAGGCCGAGCACGGCGACCAGTGTGACCACCGCCGCCAGCCACGGATCCTTGCCCAGCCGGGTGGCGATCAGGTCGGCCAGCGAAGTGGCATTGCTTTCGCGCGCCAGTCGCACCAGCCGCATCATGAACGCCATCGCCAGCGCATAGAACAGGATCGCGCCGACGAAGGTGGGCGGCAGCGGCCAGCCATAGCGCGCGGCCTGGGTGACGGTGCCGTAGAAAGTCCACGAGGTGCAGTGCACCGCCAGCGACAGCGCGTAAATGTGGCGCCAGTGCTTCTCGAAGACGCCGGGATGCCGCTCCGCCACCAGGCCGGTGCCGAACAGCAGCCCCAGCCACAGCAGCGCCGCGGCCACGACCGCGGCGACGCTCAGCATCGCGCCGCCTTCAGGCATGGGAACGGAAGTCGCTCATGGTCGTGCATGGCCGGCGAGCATAGCGCGACGGCGGGCCGAAGCCCGCCGCCGTGCCGTCTCCACCGGGGGGTTACCGGATCAGAAGTCGTACTTCACGGTCAGGCTGTACTGGCGCGGCGGACCATAGAAACCGGTGTGCACGCCGAGCGCGGAATACAGGTTGTAGCCGGTGGTGAGGTATTCCTCGTCGGCCAGGTTGCTGCCCTGCAGGGATACCGTCCAGGCATCGTTGTACTTCCAGATCAGGCCGGCACCGATCAGGCCGTAGCCATCCTGGGTGATCGGCTGCACGGTCGCCTTGGTGACCGGGTCATAGACGACTTCGGTGGTTGCCACCACGCGGCTCTGGTAGCTGTAGCCCACCCGCGCGGACAGGCTGCCGGCGCCGCCCAGGTCCATGCGGTATTCGGCGTTCAGCGCGCCCGAGAAGTCCGGTGCGTTGGTGAACTCCTGCTGGTCGGCGATGTTGAAGCCCTTGAACATGTAGGTGTCGAACTTCGCGTCCAGCCAGGCCAGGTTGCCGGTGATCGTGAAGTTGTCGGTGGCCAGCCACTGGTACTCGACCTCGAGTCCTTCCACCGTGCCCTCACCCGCGTTGGTGAAGTCACCGAAGAACGCCTTGGTGTTCTGCGGCGTGGTGTACTCGGTGAAGATCGAAAGCTGGATGTCCTTGTACTTGTTGTGGAACGCCGACAGGTTCAGGAACAGCCGCTGGTCCAGCAAGCCCATCTTGGTGCCGACCTCGTAGCTGTCCACCTGCTCGTCCTGGAACGGGTCGGCGGAACGCGGCACCGCGGTGGCCTGCGCGCGGATGTTGTAGCCACCGGACTTGAAACCGCGGGACGCCACGCCGTACACCATGATGTCCGGCGTCACCTGATAGTCCATCGAGATCTTCGGCGACAGGTTCTTGAAGTTTATGGTCTTGTCGAACGCCGCCGCCACCACGCCGCTGGGCTTGCTGAAGGTGCCGTCGGTATAGCCGATGTTCTTGACCACCGCGTGCTTGTCTTCGGAGGTCCAGCGCAAGCCGAGGTCCACGCTGAACTTGTCGCTGACGTCGAAGGTCCAGTCGGCGTAGGCCGCCATGCTTTCGGTGTAGATCGTGCCCTGGGTGTCGCCGAAGGCCAGGTTGAAGAAGTTGTTCAGCACCTGGCCGCCGGCTTCGCCGTCGAACTTGTAGAAGCCGAATACGCCGCGCATGCGGCCGCCTGCGTCGTAGTTCGCCTGCACCTCATGAGTGACCTGCTCGTCGCTGTAGAACGCCTTGACGTCGGCAATCTTGTCCTGGGTGGTATCGAAGTCGATGTTGGTCTCTGTGTCCGACTCGCGCTTGGCCAGCACGTACTTGAACGTCCAATCGTCGTTCATGCGGAAATTCGCGGTGGCCGACGCGCCACTGAGGGTGGTGTCGTTGACGTTCGGCATGCCGTTGCGCACGTCGTAACGGCTCGCCATCGGCGCCTTCGGCCCGGTGCCACCGTACAGCGGGATCGAGTTGAACGGGTTGGGCGCCAGCATCTTCGCGCCGCGCACGCCGGAGGTGTCGTCGACATGGTCGAATGCGAACTGCAGGTCGAACTTGTCGGTGACGTACGCGCCCAGGTTGGCGCGGTACGCGCGGATCTTCTTGTCGCTTACCTGGGCGCCGGTAATGACGTTCTCGCCGAAGCCGTCACGATGCAGGTCGGCCACGGAAATGCGACCGCGCAGGTATTCGCTGCCGCCGAAGCCACCGCCCACCCCTGCCTTGATGTCGCGCTGGCCGTAGTTGCCCACCGTCACCGAGCCGTAGCCGTTGAAGTCGGAGCGCAGCCCCTTGGAGACGTACTTGATCGCGCCGCCGATGGTGTTCTTGCCGTACAGCGTGCCCTGCGGGCCGCGCAGGACTTCGATGCGCTCGACATCGAACACGTCCAGCAGCGCGCCCTGCGGGCGGGCGATGTAGACATCGTCCATGTAGATGCCGACGCCCGGGTCCACGCCCCACAGCGGATCGGACTGGCCGACACCGCGGATGTAGGCGGTGAGCGTGCTGCTGGAACCGCGTGCAGCGTAGATGGTGAGGTTCGGCACCTGCGCGTCGAGATCGGACAGGTCCTCCACGTTGAGCTTGTCCAGCGCGTCCGCGGTGAACGCGGTGACCGCCACCGGCACTTCCTGCAGGGTCTCCTCGCGCTTGCGCGCGGTGACCTTGACGCTTTCCAGCGTCGTGGTCTTCTGGCCGTCCTGCTTGGCCGCAGGGGCGTCTTGGGCCAGCGCGGGCGTGCCCACCAGCAGCGACACGGCCAGCGCGCCGTGGATCGCCATGCTCAATTGCTTGCGTTTCATCACTCCCCCTCCGGGTGCTGCAGGCGGCACGATTACCACCAATGCCCGGCAAGGTAAGCGGCAACGCTTCGCTGCGGCATTGGACGTTCGGACAATGGGCCGGCCCGGCCGCTGCCACGACACTCGCAGCCCTGAATCCGCCGCCGGGGATGGGCATGTCGTTTCTGATCGTGTTGGCCGCGCTGTGCTTCCTGATGCTGGTGGCCTACCGCGGCTACAGCGTGATCCTGTTCGCGCCGGTGGCGGCGCTGGGCGCGGTGTTGCTGACCGACCCCACGCTGGTGGCGCCGATGTTCACCGGCCTGTTCATGGACAAGATGGTCGGCTTCCTGAAACTGTATTTCCCGGTGTTCCTGCTGGGCGCGGTGTTCGGCAAGGTGATCGAACTGTCGGGCTTCTCCAAGGCCATCGTGCAGGCCACCATCCGCGTGGTCGGCGCGCAGCGGGCGATGCTGTCGATCGTGCTGGTGTGCGCGCTGCTGACCTACGGCGGGGTGTCGCTGTTCGTGGTGGTGTTCGCGGTGTATCCGTTCGCCGCGGAGCTGTTCCGCCAGAGCAACATCCCCAAGCGGCTGATCCCCGGCACGATTGCGCTGGGTGCGTTCACCTTCACCATGGACGCCCTGCCGGGCACGCCGCAGATCCAGAACATCATCCCCACCACCTTCTTCGGCACCGACACCTGGGCGGCGCCGGTGCTGGGCACGCTGGGCGGCGTCTTCATCCTGATCCTCGGCCTGTCCTACCTCGACTGGCGCCGGCGCGTGGCTGCGCGCAACGGCGAGGGCTATGGCGATGCGGCCATCCTGGTCAACGAGCCGGCCGCATTCGCCGGTGGCAAGCTGGCCAACCCGATGATCGCGATCCTGCCCCTGCTGGTGGTGGGCGTGGCCAACAAGCTGCTGACGCTGTGGATCCCCGGTCATTACGGCGACAGCGCCAGCTTCGTGCCGGCGGTGATCGGCAATCCCGCGCCGGTGGTG
Organism: Thermomonas fusca DSM 15424; assembly: GCF_000423885.1. Taxonomy (GTDB): domain Bacteria; phylum Pseudomonadota; class Gammaproteobacteria; order Xanthomonadales; family Xanthomonadaceae; genus Thermomonas; species Thermomonas fusca. Next base: position 125,890 of record NZ_AUIV01000001.1, read on the forward strand.
CAGGAAGTGTCCAAGGTCGCGGCGATCTGGGCGGTGGAAGGCGCGCTGCTGGCCGGTATTGCCTGCGTGCTGCTGTTCGCGTGGAAGCCGGTCAAGACCAGCTTCGCCGAAGGCAGCAAGTCGGCCATTTCCGGCGCGCTGCTGGCCGGGATGAACACCGCTTCGGAATACGGCTTCGGTGCGGTGATCGCCGCCCTGCCCGGCTTCCTGGTGGTCGCCAACGCCTTGGGCTCGATCCCGAACCCGCTGGTCAACGAAGCGGTGACGGTCACCGCACTGGCCGGCATCACCGGCAGCGCGTCGGGCGGCATGAGTATTGCCCTCGCGGCGATGGCCGATACCTTCATCGCCAATGCGAACGCCGCCGGCATCCCGATGGAAGTACTGCACCGGGTCGCGGCGATGGCCTCCGGCGGCATGGACACGCTGCCGCACAACGGCGCGGTGATTACCCTGCTGGCGGTCACCGGCCTCACCCACCGGCAGGCCTACAAGGACATCTTCGCCGTCACCTGCATCAAGACGCTGGCGGTGTTCATGGTGATCGGGCTGTTCTACGGTTTCGGGCTGGTCTGACCGGGCTTGCCAGCACCGCGCGTCGCCCGCACCATCGGCGGCCATGAGCGAACCCATCGAAGAAACGCGCCACCTGTCGCGCCGTACCACGCCCACCTGGGAAGTCGAACTGCTGATCTCCGGCGTGGCGGTGTTCGCCATGCTGCAGCTGCCGGGGTGGCTGGATGACCGGATGTTCGCGCTGGAGCCGCGGTTCGACGGCGATTGGTGGATAGTGCTGACACTGCTGTACTTCTACGCCAAGAGCGCGGCAGTGGTGTTGGCCACCACCTTCGCCGTGCACTTGTTCCTGCGTGCGCAATGGATCGCGTTGATCGGCGTGCATTCGGTCCATCCGCAAGGCATCCGGCTGGACCGGCTGAAGATGGGACCGATCCAGCGCGGCATCGAGGCGGCGCGGCTCGACAAGACCGGGGCGGCGATCGAGCGGGCCGACAATCGCTCAAGCGTGGTGTTCGCCGTCGGCGTCAGCGTGGCGCTGATCCTTGCCTTCGTCTGCATCACCATCGGTGCAATGCTGATCCTGGCCACGCTGGCAACCCAGGCCTTGGCCCTGCGAATCGAACCGGCCTGGCTGTTTTTCTGCGCGCTTGCAGCCCTGATGGTTCCGTACATGATCGCGGCCAGTCTTGACCAATATCTGCCCAGCCGGATCCGCCCGGATACCCGCTCCCATCGGCTCCTCACCCGCGTGCTGCGCTTCTACACCCGCATGGGCATGAGCCGCACGAACAACCGGATCATCGCCATCCTCGGCAGCAACGGCGGCGAACGCCGGATGATGGTCACGGTCTTCGGAGTGATGCTGGTCTCGATCATCGGCGTTTACGTCACGTACCTAGCCATGCGCAGCGACAATGCGATCGGCAGCTATGCCGGGTTCCCCGACGCCGATGCGCTGGCCGTCAACCCTGCGCATTACGACGACCAACGCGACCCCGCCCGCGACAACGTGCGCCCCTACCTGCAATCCGCCGTGATCATCGGGCCCTATCTGAAGCTGGTCGTGCCCTATCAGCCCCGTCGCGACGAGGCGGCGATGCGCGACCGATGTGGCAAGGAAACCCGGAAGCTGGCCGGCACCGAACTGGCAATGGCGCAACTGGCATGTCTGCAGGGCCTGCACCCGGCGACGCTGGACGGCAAGCCGCTCACCGACCTGCGCTACGAGATCGCCAGCGACCCGCGCACCGACCGCCCCGCCCTGCTGGCGATGATCGACGTGCGCGAGCTGCCGCGCGGCCGGCACGAGCTGCGCGTGGCCCGTCCGCCGCGCGCCGATCGCAAGCCGGACAAGGACAATCCCGATCCGCGCTTCGATGCGATCCCGTTCTGGCGCTGAGGTAACGCCGGCCGCGCACTAGAATCTGCGGGTGAGCGAAACCCCGCAGCGCAAGATCATCCACGTCGACATGGACGCGTTCTACGCGTCGGTGGAGCAGCGCGACGATCCATCACTGCGTGGCCTGCCGGTGGTGGTGGCATGGAAAGGCGCGCGCTCCGTGGTCTGCGCCGCCAGCTACGAGGCGCGCCGGTTCGGGGTGCGCTCGGCGATGCCGGCGCTGCGCGCCGAGCGGCTGTGCCCGCAGGCGGTGTTCGTGCCGCCGGACTTCACCCGCTACAAGGCGGTGTCGAAACAGGTGCGCGGTATTTTCGAGCGCTACACGGACCGGATCGAACCGCTGTCGCTGGACGAAGCCTATCTCGACGTCACCGTGCCCAAGCGCGACCTCGGCAGCGCCACCGCCATCGCCAGCGAAATCCGCGATGCGATCCGCGAGGAGACCAGCCTCACCGCCTCGGCGGGTATCGCACCCAACAAGTTCCTGGCCAAGATCGCCAGCGACTGGAACAAACCGGATGGCCAGTTCGTGCTCAAGCCGGCGCTGGTGGAGGCGTTCCTCGCACCGCTGGCGGTGGGACGCCTGCCGGGGGTCGGCAGGGTGATGGAAGCAAAACTGGCCGAACTGGGCGTGGCCACCTGCTCGGACCTGCGCGCGCTTGGCGCGGAGGCGCTGGAGACACGCTTCGGCCGCTGGGGCCGACGCCTGCACGAGCTGTCGCAGGGGTTCGATGAGCGCGCAGTACAGACCGGCCGTCCCACCCTGCAGATCTCCAGCGAAGACACTTTCGCCACCGACCTGCTGCTGGACGAGCTGGAGCCGCATATCCAGCGGTTGGCCACCAGCACCTGGGCCGGCTATCTGCGCGAACGCGCGCAGCACCCGGACCGCATCGCCCGCACCGTGGTGCTGAAGCTCAAGACCGCCGACTTCCGCACCCTCACCCGCAGCCTCACCGGCGCGGAGCCGCCAACCAGCGAGGGCGCACTGGCAAATACCGCCTGCGCCCTGCGCGCACGCGTCGGCCTGGCGGCCGGCACGCGCTACCGGCTGGCCGGGGTGGGCCTGTCCGGCTTCGCCGAACCCGACGGCAGCGCGGCCCAGGACGATCTGTTCCGCGGCCCGCAGCCGGGGTAATCCCCACCCAGCGCCCGCACGGCCACGGGTCCGTTCCCGCAGCCGGGTTGGAACTTTCACTCAGCTTGCCCGCGCTAGGGTGGAGGAATGGGCATCACCGCGCACACCGCCGGTTCCACCGGAAACCTCCCGCCGCCGCGGCTGGCGGAAGACCTGCGTGGGATCGCCCAGTTGCTGGTGCAAGCCGTGACTGCCACCACCGACCTCGCCGAAAACGTGCACGCCAACGTACTTGGCCTGCCTGCGCGCCTGCTTGGGGCAGAAGCGACAACGCGCACGCGCGGCATTGCCGGATTTGCCTACGGTGCCGTCCGCAGCGGCGCGTCGCTGCTGGGCGGCGCGGTGGACGGCGTGCTGGCGCCGCTGGCGGACCGCTGGCCGCAGGGCGCGGGGTCGGCGCGCCGCGATGCCTTGCTGGCCGCGCTCAATGGCGTGCTCGGCGACCAGCTCACCACCAACGGAAATCCATTGGCGCTGGCCGCATCGTTGCGCCATGCAGGCCAGACGTTGCCGATCGGCGAACCCCGCTGGGCCAGCGCCCTGTCATCGCCCTCGCCACGCCTGCTGGTGCAGGTCCACGGGCTGTGCATGAACGACCGGCAATGGCGCCGCAATGGCCACGACCACGGCGAGCAGCTGGCCGAAGCGCTTGGCTACACCGCCATCCACCTCCACTACAACAGCGGGCTGCCGATCGCGCGCAATGGGCGCACGTTCTCCGCACTGCTGCAGCAGCTGCTGGATGGCTGGCCGGTGCCGGTGGAGCGCTTCGCCATCCTCGGGCACAGCATGGGCGGGCTGGTGACACGCGCCGCGATGCACGAGGCCACGCTGCGCTCGCAGCCCTGGGTACAGCGGTTGGACCAGGTGGTGTTCCTCGGCACCCCCCACCACGGCGCACCGCTGGAGCGCGCCGGCCATTTGCTGGAACAGGCGCTCGGGCTGTCGGCGTGGACGGCGCCTTTCGTGCGCATCGGCGATCTGCGCAGCGCCGGCATCCGCGATCTGCGCCACGGCAGCATCAGCGACCTTCCGCTGCCTCCTCGCCAAACCCTCCCGCTGCCGGCCGGGATTCGTGCCTACGCAGTGGCGGGCTCCAGCGGGTCGAACACGCGGATCGGGCGCGCGCTGCGCGGCGACGGGCTGGTGCCTGTCGCCAGTGCACTCGGCGAGCATCGCGATCCGCGCCGGCGCCTGGCGATTGCCCCCACCCGCCAACGGGTGGTGGAGAACACCGGACATCTGGGCCTGCTCGACAGCCAGGAGGTCTACCTCCATCTGCGACGTTGGCTGGCGTAGCCCCGAACGGCGCCCATGCCCTGCGTTTGCGCCAGCAAAAGGTCCAGAGTGAAATTTTTCGCCAGACGAGATTCGGCTCAGCGCCTGCAGTCGGCGAAAAATTCGCGCCGCCCCCTTTCTCCTGACCCCTTTTGCCGCCTGTCAAGCTGTCGCGCACTGCTAGCGACGGCGACAATGGTTGCTTCGCTCCGCAGCCGCATCGACTTCGCATGAACGACATCTCCCCCGCCCTCGCCCGCAAGATCGCTTCCACGATCGCCGATGAAATCAACGCCCAGCCCGCGCAGGTGCAGGCGGCGGTGGGACTGCTGGACGAAGGCGCGACCGTGCCCTTCATCGCGCGCTACCGCAAGGAAGTGACCGGCGGGCTGGACGACACCCAGCTGCGCAATCTGGAAACCCGGCTGACCTACCTGCGCGAAATGGAAGACCGCCGCGCGGCGATCCTGTCCAGCATCATCGAGCAGGGCAAGCTGACCGACGAGCTGCGCGCCGACATCGAGGCCGCCGACAGCAAGTCGCGCCTCGAAGATCTGTACCTGCCGTACAAGCAGAAGCGCCGCACCCGCGCGCAGATCGCCCGCGAAGCGGGGCTTGCGCCGCTGGCCGACGGCCTGCTGGCCAACCCGGATCTGGTGCCGGAGGAATTCGCCGCCGGCTTCGTTGATGCCGACAAGGGCGTCGCCGATGCCAAGGCCGCGCTGGAAGGCGCGCGCGCGATCCTGATCGAACGCTGGGGCGAGGACGCCGCGCTGCTGGGCGAGTTGCGCAGCTGGCTGGAACGCGAGGGCCTGATCCGCGCCAAGGTGGTGGAAGGCAAGCAGCTGGCCGGCGAGAAGTTCCGCGACTATTTCGACCACGCGGAATCCCTGGCGAAGATTCCCTCGCACCGGCTGCTGGCGCTGCTGCGCGGCCGCCGCGAGGAATTCCTGCAGCTCGACCTCGACCCCGGCAGCGATGCCGAGGCCGGCCACCAGTACGCCGAGGGCCGCATCGCCCTGCACGCCGGCATCGACGCACGCGGCCGCGCCGCCGACACCTGGCTGCGCAACGCGGTGCGGCTGGCCTGGCGCGCCAAGATCCACATGCACCTGCTGCTGGACCTGTTCAACCAGGCGCGCGAGAAGGCCGAGGGCGAAGCCATCGCGGTGTTCGGCGACAACCTCAAGGACCTGCTGCTGTCCGCGCCCGCGGGCCCGAAGGCAGTGCTGGGTCTTGACCCCGGCCTGCGCACCGGCGTCAAGGTGGCGGTGGTGGACGCCACCGGCAAGCTGGTCGCCACCGACACCATCTATCCGCATGAACCGCGTCGCCAATGGGACCAATCGCTGACAACGCTGAAGAAGCTCTGCCTCGCCCACGGCGTGCAGCTGATCGCTATCGGCAACGGCACCGCATCGCGTGAGACCGACAAGCTGGCCGGCGACCTGCTCAAGCTGGTGCCGGAGCTGAAGGCGCAGAAGATCGTGGTGAGCGAAGCCGGCGCATCGGTGTACTCGGCCTCGGAACTGGCGGCGAAGGAGTTCCCGAACCTGGACGTGTCGCTGCGCGGCGCGGTTTCCATCGCCCGTCGCCTGCAGGACCCGCTGGCCGAGCTGGTGAAAATCGAACCCAAGGCGATTGGCGTCGGCCAGTACCAGCACGACGTCGACCAGTACCGCCTCGCGCGCGCACTGGATGCGCGGGTGGAGGACTGCGTGAACGCCGTCGGCGTGGACGTGAATACCGCCTCCGGCGCGCTTCTGGCGCGCGTCTCCGGGCTGTCCGCCACGGTGGCCGAGAACATCGTCGCGCACCGCGATGCCAATGGCGCGTTCAAGTCGCGCAAGGCGCTGCTGAAGGTGCCACGCCTCGGCGAGAAGACCTTCGAGCAGTGCGCCGGCTTCCTGCGCATCATGGACGGCGAGCAGCCGCTGGACGCCTCGTCGGTGCACCCGGAGGCCTATCCGGTGGTCGAACGCATCCTCGCGGCCGGCGGCAAGTCGGTGAAGCAGATCATCGGCGACACCGCATTCCTGCGCTCGCTCAAGGCTACGCAATTCACCGACGAGCGCTTCGGCGAACCCACCGTGCGCGACATCCTGAAAGAGCTGGAAAAGCCAGGCCGCGACCCGCGCCCGGAGTTCAAGGCCGCCACCTTCGCCGACGGCGTGGAGGACATTCGCGACCTCAAGCCCGGCATGGTGCTGGAAGGCGTGGTCAGCAACGTTGCCGCGTTCGGCGCGTTCGTGGACATCGGCGTGCACCAGGACGGACTGGTGCACATCTCCGCGCTGTCCGACCGCTACGTGAAAGACCCGCGCGAAGTGGTGAAGGCCGGCGACATCGTCAAGGTCAAGGTGCTGGAAGTGGACGTGGCGCGCAAGCGCATCGCGCTGACCCGGCGCATGGACGATCCCGTGGGCGAAGCCCGCACCGATGCACGTCGCGACGAGCGTCCTGCCCGTCGCGATGGCGGTGCCGCGCGTGGCCCGCACCCTGCCGCACCGGCACAGCAGAAGGCGCCCTTCAACAGTGCAATGGCCGATGCCCTGAAGGGCCTCAAGCGCGGCTGATCGCCGCACAAGGTCAGAGGTCGAACGCCAGCAGGTCCAATCCGGTCGCCGCGCGCACCACGCGGCGATACAGCACGTTGCCGTTGGCGGCATTGGTCATCGCCACCAGCGCGCGGCGCCGGCGCGCATCGCCCAGCGCGAAGGTCTTGAAGATGCCGCCGTTGCTGCCGGAGTGGTAGAACACCGGCCCACGCGCGGTGGCTTCGAGATTCCAGCCCAGGCCCTTCTCGGTCCAGCGGCCGGGCACGTCGATCTGCCGCCGCAGCATCGCCTCGCGGGTGGTGGGCTTCAGCTCCCATGGCTGCGGATCCGAGTGCACCATCAGCGCCATGAACCGCGCGTAGTCCTGCACGGTGCAGCGCAGGCTGGCCGCCGCATTGGCCAGGATGTCGCTGGGCCAACTCACCAGCCCCGGCCGCGCGACAGCCTGCGTCTCGGGCATCGCACGCCCCGCGTCGGCATAGCGCCACGCGGACAGCGGCTTGCCGATGCGATCCGCCAGCGGCAGAACCGTATTCCAGGCATCACGCAACATCTGCGGCGGCACCACGATTGCGCCATCGTCCGATTGCCGATGGCCGTACACCGACCGCGCTGCGAGGCTGGCATCCCAGCCGTAGCTGCTGTCGCGCATGCCGGCCGGCTCGAACAGCAGGCGATGCATGGTCTGGTCCAGGCTTTCGCCGGTGAGCTGCTCCACCGCCAGCTGCAGCCAGACGAAGGCCTCGCCGGAATAGTCGATGCGCGTGCCCGGCGCGACCGCGGGTTCGAGCGGTTCGTTGGCCGGGTCCTTGCGCCAGTCCGGCAGGCCGGTGGAATGGCGCAGCACGTCGCGCACGGTGATCTGCGCCAACCACGGCGATTTGCCCAGATACGCCGGCCTGGCGTAACCCATCAGCGGCGCGTCCAGTGCCAGCACGCCGCGGTCCACCAGTTGCAGCACCGCGTAGGCGAACATCGGCTTGCTCAGCGAGGCCGCCTCCCACACCGTGTCATCACCCACCGGCATGCCGCGTCCGGCATGCGCCAGGCCGAAGCCGCGCGACCATGCCAGCCCGCCGTCCTCGACCACCGCGATGGCGATGCCCGGCACGCCCAGCGCCTGCATCTGCCGCGGCAGCTCGCGCAGGAAATCGTCGGCAGGGATCCAGTCCGCATCCGCGTCGATGGTGGGCGCGGCGCGCAGGCCCAATGGCCCCAGCACCGACAGCGCCAGGCCGGAACCCAGCAGGCGGCGGCGCGAGATCGCGGGCATGGTCGGGTTCCTAGGGTTTGTCATCGCAGCGGCGCGCACCGCCGTCGGCCGCGCGCGGCGGCGGCGGCTCGCCGCTCCAGCGCCGCACCGCACGCTGGAAAAACTGGCTGTTGGGCACCCGCAGCTGGCTTTCGAAACCGTCGGCATGGCGCTCCAGCAGGGTCACGTAGACCAGGTTGATGTCGATCACTTGCCCGCCCAGGCCCGGCTTCTCGCCGTTGTCCAGCACTTCGATGTGGTCGAACAGGCGGAACGGGCGGGTCACCAGAATCAGGAACGAACAGAAAATGTTGGTGAGCACGCTCCAGGCGGCGAAGAACGCCACCGCCGCCACCGCGGCGAAGCCGGTGAACGCGCCCCACAGCACCCCGGCGGACACGCCGAAGCGCTCCAGCACCATCAGCAGCGCCGCCATCCCGATCAGGAACGTGGCCACCCGACGCGCGCCCATCACCACCATCGGCGGCAGCTCGTAACGCGCGGCCAGGCGTGCGATCAGCCGCCGCACCAGCCAGCGCAATGCCCACGCCGCCAGCAGGATCGCCAGCACCTGCAGCGCCACCACGACGTATTCGATCCTGGACTGCATCCAGGCGGACAGGGATTCCTCCATGTCGCCATGTTACCCGCGCGCCAGCCCGTCCCGGCGCTGCTGGGAACGCGGGATTCAGCCGCGACGGAAACAGAAGCGCTCGAACCCCGCACCCAGCCGCTGCAGGTCCAGCGTGGCTTCCGCCACCAGCCCGCGCCCTTCCTCGCGGCATTCCTGCAGCGCCCAGTGACGCACGCCGCGCGCGAACAGGTCTTCCGCCAAGCCATACAGCGCCGGCAGCGGGAACAGCCCCGGATGCCAGGTGGTCCGGCATTCGTAAGCCACGCCGCTGGCCAGCACCGCCTCCAGCGCCTCGCCCACCGGACGCGCGCTGTCGCGGCGGCCGGTCACCGCGTCGTAATGCGCGTCGGGCGCCTTGATGTCCAGCCCGATCCAGTCCAGCTGCGGCAGCAGCTGGCGCAGGCGTGCCGGATACATGCCGCCGGTATGCAGGCCGACCTGGTAGCCCATCGCCTTCACCTGCGCGATGGCGTCGGGCAGCGCGGCCTGTGAGGTCGGTTCGCCGCCGGAGAACACCACCGCGTCGAGCAGGCCGACGCGGCGGTGCAGGAACGCTTCGGCCTGCGCCCAGGCAACCCCGCCCTGCCCACGCGCCGGCAGCAGTTCGGGGTTGTGGCAGTAGCCGCAGCGCCAGGGACAGCCCTGCAGGTACAACACCGCCGCCAGCCGACCGGGGAAGTCGATGCTGGTCAGCGGCGTCATCCCGCCGACGCGGATCATGCGGCGGCGGCGGCCAGGGTGGCGCGCGGGCGTTCGCTGAAGAAGCAGCGCTCGGCGTGCTCGCCCTGCTTGCCGATGTTGAAGCTGGACACCGGGCGGTGGTAACCCATCACCCGGGTCCACACTTCGCAGCGCTGGCGGTCTTCGTTGCGCAGCGAAGCGGCGGCGGATATTGCGGAATTGGCGATGTTGTTCATGCGGAAATCTCCTCGTGGAACGTGACGTCGGTAATGGTCGGCGCGGCGGCCGCCTGCAGTTCCGCCAGCAGCCGCTCGTCGCAGCGCGGGCAGAATTCGTGCTCGCCCGCCAGGTAGCCGTGCTCCGGGCAGATCGAGAAAGTTGGCGTGATCGTGATGTAGGGCAGGCGGAAGCGGCTCAGCGCGCGCCGCACCAGGTCGCGGCAGGCATCGCCGCTGGACAGGCGTTCGCCCATGTACAGGTGCAGCACGGTGCCGCCGGTGTAGCGCGACTGCAGCGCTTCCTGCCGCTCCAGCGCTTCGAACGGGTCGTCGGTGAAGCCCACCGGCAGCTGCGAGGAATTGGTGTAGTAAGGACGGTCGCGGCTGCCCGCCTGCAGGATGTCCGGCCAGCGGCGGCGGTCCTCCTTGGCGAAGCGGTAGGTGGTGCCTTCGGCCGGCGTGGCTTCGAGGTTGTAGAGCTGGCCGGTGGCTTCCTGGAACTCCACCATCCGCGCACGAACGTGGTCGAGCAGGCGCAGGGCGAAGGCATGGCCCCACTCGCTGGTCAGGTCGTGCGCATCGGAGGTGAAGTTGCGGACCATCTCGTTGATGCCGTTCACCCCCAGCGTCGAGAAATGGTTGCGCAGGGTGCCGAGGTAGCGCTTGGTGTACGGGTACAGGCCGTCGTCGATCAGCTGCTGGATGGTGGTGCGCTTGATCTCCAGGCTGCGCCGGCCCAGCTCCAGCAGCTCGTCCAGCCGAGCGAACAGCCCGGCCTCATCGCCGCGGTGCAGGTAGCCCAGCCGCGCGCAGTTGACCGTCACCACGCCCAGGCTGCCGGTCTGCTCGGCGCTGCCGAACAGGCCGTTGCCGCGCTTGAGCAGCTCGCGCAGATCGAGCTGCAGGCGGCAGCACATCGAGCGGATCATCCCCGGGTCCAGCTCGGAATTGATGAAGTTCTGGAAGTACGGCAGGCCGTATTTCGCGGTCATGTCGAACAACAGCCGCGCGTTTTCCGACTCCCACGGGAAGTCGGCGGTGATGTTGTAGGTGGGGATCGGGAAGGTGAACACCCGGCCGCGCGCGTCGCCCGCGCTCATCACCTCGATGTAGGCGCGGTTGATCAGGTCCATCTCCGCCTGCAGCTCGCCGTAGGTGAACGGCATCTCCTCGCCGCCGATGAACGGGGTCTGGTGGCGCAGGTCGGCGGGACAGATCCAGTCGAAGGTGAGGTTGGTGAACGGCGTCTGCGTGCCCCAGCGCGAGGGCACGTTGAGGTTGAAGATCAGCTCCTGGATGCACTGGCGCACGTCGTCGTAGGACAGCGCGTCCTTGCGCACGAACGGCGCCATGTAGGTGTCGAACGAGGAGAACGCCTGCGCGCCCGCCCATTCGTTCTGCAGGGTGCCGAGGAAGTTGACGATCTGCCCGACCGCCGACGACAGATGCCTGGGCGGGCCGGCCTCGACCTTGTTGGGCACGCCGTTGAAGCCTTCGTACAGCAGCGTGCGCAGCGACCAGCCAGCGCAGTAGCCGGAGAGCATGTCGAGGTCGTGGATGTGCAGGTCGGCCTCGCGATGGGCGCGGCCGATCTCCGGCGGATAGATCTTCTCCAGCCAGTAATTGGCGGTCACCTTGCCGGCGACGTTGAGGATCAGCCCGCCCAGCGAATAGCCCTGGTTGGCGTTGGCATTGACCCGCCAGTCCGCGCGGGTCAGGTATTCCTCGACCGAGCTGACCGGATCGACCAGGCTGCGCCCGGCCATGGCTGTGGAACTGCTTGGTTGCATCGTCCTCTCCTTGAACTTGCGACAAATTGATTTGCGGAAAGCACCGGCCAGCGCCACCGGCTCATTTCCGCCTCATGCACGGGCATGGATAATTGCGGCCATGCCGATTCCCCTGCCCCGCCTCGATCCCGATCCGCGCCCGCAGCCGCCGGAAGCGCCGCTGCCCAGCGACTGCTGCGACAGCGGTTGCGATCCCTGCGTCAACGACACCTACGCCGAAGCGCTGGCGCATTACCGGCAGACGCTGGCGGCGTGGCTGGCCCGCCATCCCGACGCCCACCGATAGGCGCGCCGCGGCGGCGCGCTGCTTCCCGCGCGATCTGGCGCTCGCGGCGCGCTGCTACGGCGGGTGCTCGGACAGTGCCGGGATCCCGGTCGGCCGCCCGCGCCCGTCCAGCGCGATCATCGTGAAGCGCCCGCGCGTGCACAGCTCGCGCTCGCCGCCCAGCAGGTCCTCGGCGATCAGCTCCACCTCCACCTGCATCGAACTGCGGCCGACCTCGACGATCCGCGCCAGCACTTCCACCAGCTGGCCCTGGCGGATCGGCAGGCGGAAATCCACCTGCTCCGAACGCGCCGTCACCACCGTCCGCCGCGCGTAGCGCGAGGCGGCGATGAACGCGGCCTTGTCCATCCACGCCAGCGCCTGCCCGCCGAACAGCGTGCCCAGGTGGTTGGCATGGTCGGGGAAGACGATCTCCTGCAGCTTCGCCTCGAGCGGACGCACCGGGTCAGAAGGCATGGTCGAACTCCACCTCGCCCTGCACCCCGACCTGGTAGGCGGACACCCGGCGCTCGAAGAAATTGGTCAGCTCCTGCACGTCCTGCAATTCCATGAACGGCAGCGGATTGCGCACGTGGTACTGCCTGGCCATGCCGAGCTTGGCGAAATGCTGGTCGGCGCAGTGCTGCAGGTACTGGCGCATGTCGCGGATCGAAATGCCGGCCACGCCGCCGGACAGCACGTCCTCGGCAAATTGCACCTCGCATTCGATGGCCTCGGCGAGCATGTCGCGCACCTGCCGCTCCATCTCATCGTCGAACAGGTCCGGCTCCTCGGCGCGGATGGTGCGCACGCATTCGAAGGCGAAGTCCATGTGGCAGCTTTCGTCGCGGAACACCCAGTTGGTGCCGGACGACAGTCCCGGCAGCAGGCCGCGCGAACGGAAGTAGTAGACATAGGCGAAGGCGGCGAAGAAGAACAGGCCCTCGATGCAGGCGGCGAAGCAGATCTGGTTGAGCAGGAACTGGCGGCGCTGCGCGCGGGTCTCGATGCGCTGCAGGCCTTGCAGCGAGTCGATCCACCTGAAGCAGAACTCGGCCTTCTTGCGGATCGCCGGGATGTTCTCCACCGCCGCGAACGCCTTGAAGCGCTCCTCCGGGTCGGGCAGGTAGTTGTCCAGCAACGTCAGGTAGAACTGTACGTGCAGCGCCTCCTCGTACAGCTGGCGCGACAGGTACATGCGCGCTTCCGGCGCATTGAGGTGCTGGTACAGGTTCAGCACCAGGTTGTTGGAGACGATGGAGTCGCCGGTGGCGAAGAACGCCACCAGCCGGTGGATCAGGTGGCGGTCGGCCGGCGACATCTTCGAATGCAAATCGGCGATGTCGATCTGGAAGTTGATCTCGTCCACCGTCCAGCTGTTGCGGATGGCGTTGCGGTACATCTCGTAGAAGCCCGGGTAGCGCATCGGGCGCAAGGTCAGCTCGAAGCCGGGATCGAGCAGCATCTGCGGGGCGGCGCTCACTGGCAGGCCTCGCAGGCTTCCGGATTCTCCAGCGAACAGGCCACCGCCTGCGCCGGCGCGATGCCGGATACGGTGGTCTTGGCGATCTTCGTCGCCGGGCGCGAACGCAGGTAATAGCAGGTCTTGATGCCCCGTTTCCACGCGTACATGTACATGGACGACAGCGCGCCGATGTTCGGGCTTTCCATGAACAGGTTGAGCGAGGCGGACTGGTCGATGAAGGCGCCGCGCTCGGCGGCCATGTCGATCAGGCTGCGCATCGGCAGCTCCCACACGGTGCGGTAGACGTGGCGCAGGGTTTCCGGGATCTGCGCGAGGTTCTGGATCGAGCCGTCGGCCAGCTTGATCGCGTCGCGCATCTCCGGCGTCCACAGGCCCAGCTGCTTCAATTCGGCGACCAGGTAGCGGTTGACCTGCAGGAAGTCGCCGGACAGCGTCTCGCGTTTGAACAGGTTGGACACCTGGGGCTCCACGCATTCGTAGCAGCCGGCGATGGAGGCGATGGTCGCGGTCGGGGCGATGGCGATCAGCAGGGAATTGCGCAGGCCGTGCTGCTGGATGCGCGCGCGCAAGGCATCCCAGCGCGCGGCGTTGTCGGGAGTGACATCCCACGCATCGAACTGCAGCTCGCCGACGGACGCGCGGGTGTCGGCGAACGAGGCGTGCGCGCCGCGCTCAACGGCCAGCTCGCAGGACGCGTCCAGCGCGTGGAAATAGATCTCCTCGGCGATCTTCCTCGACAGCGCGCGGGCGGCTTCGGAGTCGAACGCCAAGCGCATGCGGAAGAACACGTCCTGCAGGCCCATGCAGCCCAGCCCCACCGGCCGCCAACGCAGGTTGCCGCGGCGGGCCGGTTCGATCGGATAGAAATTGAGGTCGATCACCCGGTCGAGCTGGCGCACCGCCAACCGCACGGTTTCGGCCAATTTCTCGAAATCGAAATCGCCATGCGCGTCCAGGTGGTGCGCGAGGTTGATCGAGCCGAGGTTGCACACCGCCGTTTCCTCGGCGCTGGTGACCTCCAGGATCTCGGTGCACAGGTTGGACAGGTGGATGACGTTGTGCGGGCGCAGGGTCTGGTTGCCGGCGCGGTTGCACTTGTCCTTGAAGGTCATCCAGCCGTTGCCGGTCTCGGCCAGTGTGCGCATCATCCGCGCGTACAGCTTGCGCGCCGGGATCGTGCGCGCCGCCCGGCCCTGCGCCTCGGCCTGCAGGTAGGCGCGCTCGAAATCCGCGCCGTGCAGGTCGGTGAACTCCGGCACCACGTGCGGATCGAACAGCGACCAGTCTTGGCCAGCCTCCACCCGCTGCATGAACAGGTCCGGCACCCAGTTGGCGAGGTTGAGATTGTGGGTGCGGCGCGCCTCGTCGCCGGCGCTGTCGCGCAGTTCAAGGAAGTCCTCGATGTCGGCATGCCAGGTTTCCAGGTAGACGCAGGCTGCGCCCTTGCGCTTGCCGCCCTGGTTGACCGCCGCCACCGACGAATCCAGGGTCTTCAGCCACGGAACAATGCCGTTGGAATGGCCGTTGGTGGAACGGATCAGCGAGCCGCGCGAACGCACCCGCGAATAACTCACGCCGATCCCGCCGCTGAACTTCGACAGCTGGGCGATCTCGCCGTAGCGCGCGTAGATCGACTCCAGCGAATCCTGCGGAGAATCCAGCAGGAAGCACGACGACAGCTGCTCATGGCGGGTGCCGGCGTTGAACAGGGTCGGGCTGGACGGCAGGTAGTCCAGGTGGCCCAGCCGCTGGTACAGCGCCAACGCTTCCGGCACGTCCTCGCTCAAGGCGCTGGCGATGCGCAGGAAGAACTGCTGCGGTGTCTCGATCACCTTGCGGGTGTGCGGGTGGCGCAGCAGGTAACGGTCGTACAGGGTGCGCAGGCCGAAATAGTCGAAACCCAGGTCCAGCGCCGGGTCGATGGCATCGTTGAGCTTGCGCGCGTTGGCCTGTACGAAGCCGAGCAGGCGGTCGTTGATCAGGCCCACTTCGTGGCCGCGGCCAACCGACTGCGAGAACGCGTGGATCTCCTGCCCGGAGACTTCCTTGGCGATGCAGCCGGCCAGCAGGCGCGCGGCCAGCCGGCCGTATTCGGGTTCCTCGCCGATCAGCAGCGCGGCGGTGCGGATCGACAGCTCGTCCAGCTCCTGCGTGGTGGCGCCGTCGTACAGGCCGGAAATGGTGCGGGTGGCCACGCGCATCGGATCGACCGCATGCAGGCCTTCGCAGCAGCGCTGGACGGCGCGCACGATCTTGTTGAGATCGACCGGCTCGGTGCTGCCGTTGCGCTTGGTCACCGCCATGGCGGTGGCGGTGGGTGGCGGGGTGAGGTCGAACGCGGGCGCGGCGGCCGGGGCTTCGGCGGGCGCTTCGGCAATCAAGGTCTGTGACATCTGGCGTCTCCATGCGGATGCACGGGCCCGGCCTGTCCCTCGCAGGCGCGGATGGCATCGGAAACGTCAGGGTGGAAGCGCGGTGTCGCACGGCCTGCGATCCGGCACGGCCTGCGTGCACGGCGACCCTGCTGCACCAGCCATCTCCCCCCGGAGATTCTTCGGCCGGCACCGCGCGGCGTGCTTCGCGCGGCTGTCGGCAGGTCTTCGGACTCGTGGATGTGGCGGGCCATGGGCCCGGCCGCCTTGGTCGCCGCTTCCCAGGGCCACCGCCCCAGTGCGAATCGCGACTTCGTCTCCACCTACCGCTGCGGGGCAGTGCCGGGATTGGCGCGCCATTCCGAAAGAATGCACGCCGCACCGGCTTCCCTTTTCATCCGACAGGTTGTGCCCGCCAGAACCGACGACCCCAAGATAAGGGGGATGCCGCAGCCGGTCAATCCTGACCCTGCGAGTTCCCGACGCTCTCGGTGAAGTGCCAGCAGGCCGGCGACCCGGCCACGCCTTCGATCCGCTCCAGCCGCGTTCCGGGCGTCAGCGCCAGCGCCAGCGCGCCATTGCCGAAGCGCCAACCGAACGCTTCCGCAGCGGCCGGGCTGGCAGGCCGCGCAGTGAGCGCGCGCGCGGCGCGGGGTTGCAGGCCCGCGCCGCTACGCTTGCCGTGCGCCTCCTTCAACGTCCACAGCGCGTGGAAGACGTCGGCGCGCATCGCCGGGTCCGCGGCTTCTACGCGCTCGCATTCCTCCGGTGAGAACACGAAGCGCGCGAGCGCGTTCCAGTCGCGCACGCGCCGCGGCAGTTCGATATCCACGCCTACCGGCGCGCCGGCCAGCGCCAGTGCCAGCCAGTCGCCGCTGTGGCTCAGCGACACCTGCAGCGGCGCGGCATCGCCATCCACCCGCAGCAGCGGCCGGCCATCCGCGTACGCGTCCAGCGCAATCCGGCCCACGTCCAGCTGCAGCCACTGCGCCGCCAGCGCGCGCGCCTGCCAGTGTCCGGCCAAGAATGTGTCGCGCCGCGACGGCGAGGTGATCGCCTGCAGGCGCTGGCGCTCGGCGTCGCTCAGCCAGTCCCGCCCCTGCGCGCCCGCTTCGGCGGCGGCCACGGCAATGGGCAGCAGGTGCAGGCGGGCGGCGGGATGCATCGGAGGAAGGCGCTGGATATCAGCCGGCGCCGCGCAGCGCGGGTCGGGCGAAGCCTGTGGCGTTCATCACGAAGCCGGGCCGATCCGGACCGTGGCGTCGCGCTCACGTGCGCCCCTTGCCGCGAGGCAGGTCACCGGCACGTCTTCGCCCCCTGCCCGGATCTTGCCTTCCGCATGCAGGGTGTTGCCGCTTTCGAAGTGGCGGCCGGTCCACTGGTAGGTGGTGACGCCCTGCCCGGCGTAATGGGCGCGCGCCTCCTGTTCGCACCAGGGCAGCAACTGGCTGGCGGCGGCGAACACGATCTCGTGCTCCGGGTGCTGCACCGGCCTGTCGCTGCCGGCGGAGGAAGCGCCCGCAAACGCGAGGGCGAAGACGGCGACCATGGTGCGCATGCGACCTCCTGCGTTGATGTGATGCCCTCGCCGCGTCAGGCCAGCATCGCCGGCAGCAGCTTCTCGGGTTCGGCCTGCACGTCCAGCACCAGCTCGCCGTCCACCGCGTCCAGCGCCACCCGGCCGCCCTCGACCAGCTTGCCGAACAGCAGTTCGTCGGCCAGCGGGCGCTTGATCTTGTCCTGGATCAGCCGCGCCATCGGGCGCGCGCCCATCAGCGGGTCGAAGCCCTGCTGGCCCAGCCATTCGCGCGCGGCCGCGGTGGCAGTCATGGTCACCTGCTTCTCGTGCAGCAGCGCTTCCAGCTCGATCAGGAACTTGTCCACCACCCGCAGGATGTGCTCGAAGCCCAGCGCCTGGAACTGGACCACCGCGTCCAGCCGGTTGCGGAACTCGGGGGTGAAGCCACGACGGATCGCCTCCATCGCATCCGGGCTGTGGTCCTGCTTGGTGAAGCCGATGCTGCGCCGCGCCGCCTGGGTGGCGCCGGCATTGGTGGTCATCACCACGATCACGTTGCGGAAATTGGCTTCGCGGCCGTTGGTGTCGGTCAGCGTGCCGCGGTCCATGACCTGCAGCAGGATGTTGAAGATGTCCGGGTGTGCCTTTTCGATCTCGTCCAGCAATAGCACGCAGTGCGGTGTCTTGACGATCTTCTCGGTCAACAGGCCACCCTGGTCGAAGCCCACGTAGCCGGGAGGCGCGCCGATCAGGCGGCTCACCGAATGCGGCTCCATGTATTCGCTCATGTCGAAGCGGATCAGCTCGATCCCCAGCTGCATCGCCAGCTGGCGGGTGACCTCGGTCTTGCCCACGCCGGTGGGACCGGCGAACAGGAAGTTGCCGATCGGCTTGTCGGGGTTGCCGAGACCGCTGCGCGCCAGCTTGATCGCGCTGGCTAGCGTCTCGATGGCCGGGTCCTGGCCGAAGATCACCATCTTCAGGTTGCGCTCCAGGTGCTGCAGCACGTCCTTGTCGGAGGCGCTGACCTGCTTGGCCGGGATGCGCGCCATCTTGGCGACGATGGTCTCGATTTCCTCCACGTCGATCAGCTGCTTGCGCGCTTCCACCGGCAGCAGCCGCTGGCGCGCGCCGGCCTCGTCGATCACGTCGATCGCCTTGTCCGGCAGCAGGCGGTCGCCGATGTGCTTGACCGACAGGTCCACCGCGGCGCGGATCGCCTCGTCGGCATAGGCCACGTCGTGGTGCGCTTCGTACTTCGGCTTCAGGCCCTTCAGGATCTCGACGGCCTCGCCCACGGTGGGCTCGACGATGTCGATCTTCTGGAAGCGCCGCGCCAGCGCGCGGTCCTTCTCGAACACGCCGCGGTATTCCTGGAAGGTGGTGGAACCGATGCAGCGCAGCTCGCCGTTGGCCAGCACCGGCTTGATCAGGTTGGAGGCGTCCATGGTGCCGCCACTGGAAGCGCCGGCGCCGATGATGGTGTGGATCTCGTCGATGAACAGGATCGCTTCCGGCTGTTTCTTCAGCGCCGCCAGCACGCCCTTCAGGCGCTTCTCGAAATCGCCGCGGTACTTGGTGCCCGCCACCAGCGCGCCGAGGTCCAGCGAATAGATCACCGCCCCGGCCAGCACGTCCGGCACCTCGCCATCGACGATCCGCTTGGCCAGCCCTTCCGCCAGCGCGGTCTTGCCGACGCCGGATTCGCCCACGTACAGCGGATTGTTCTTGCGCCGGCGGCACAGCACCTGGATGGTGCGCTCGATTTCCTCGGCGCGGCCCACCAGCGGATCGATGCGGCCGGCGCGCGCGGCTTCGTTGAGGTTGCTGGCGAACTCGGTGAGCGGATCGCCCTTGCCCTCGCCTTCGCCGGCCTCGCCCTTGCCTTCGCTGTCCTGCGCGGACTGGCTGGGCTCGTCCTCGTTGCGGGCGATGCCGTGCGACAGGTAATTGACCACGTCCAGCCGGTGCACGTCCTGTTGATTGAGGAAATACACCGCGTGCGAGTCTTTTTCACCGAAGATCGCCACCAGCACGTTGGCGCCGGTCACTTCCTTCTTGCCCGAGGACTGCACGTGGTAGACCGCGCGCTGCAGCACGCGCTGGAAGCCGAGGGTGGGCTGGGTGTCGCGGCCGTCGTCGTCGGCGAAGCGGCTGACCGACACCTCGATGGCGTTGTCCAGCTCGTCGCGCAGGCGCGGCATGTCCGCGCCCACCGCGCGCAGCACCGCTTCGGCGGAGGGGTTGTCCAGCAACGCCAGCAGCAGGTGCTCCACCGTCATGAACTCGTAGCGCGCCTCGCGGGTGCGCTTGTAGCACTGGCCGATGGTTTGCTCGAGATCCTTGCTGAACATGAAAACCTGCCTTCGGTTACGTCAGCTCCTATGTAGGGCGCATTCCGCCCCGGGACAAGTGCCGAACCCGGTCAGGCCCGCTCCATCGTGCACAGCAGCGGGTGCTGGTTCAGCCTGGCGTACTCGTTGACCTGCGCCACCTTGGATTCTGCAATCTCGCGGGTGAACACCCCGCACACGCCGCGGCCGCGGGTATGCACGTGCAGCATGACCTGGGTGGCGCGCTCCAGTCCCATCGAGAAAAACCGCATCAGCACGTCGACCACGAAGTCCATCGGGGTGTAGTCGTCGTTGAGCAGCAGAACGGTGTATTGCGGTGGGCGCGCCACTTCCGGGCGCGCCGGCGCCACCACGGTGCCGTGGTCGTGATCGCGTTGCGGCTTGTCGGGCAGGTTCGGCATGGGCAAATTATACGTTGCGCTGCTCCTGAGCCGCAGGCGCTCCCCCTCCACCCTTACCCTGCCCACCCACCCACCGGAGAACCTACATGCGCCTGTCCTCGCTCGTTCTGGCTTGCCTGCTCCCCCTCGCCATACTCCCCGCCCATGCCGGCGATGCGTCCGTCGAATCGCGGCTGGATGCGCGTGGCATCAAGTACGAGATCGATGGCGATGGCGACTACAAGGTGGTGGTGTCGTACAAGGCGGAAAACCGCACCCAGCTGGTGTTCGTCTCCGGCGCCAGCGAGTCGATCCAGGGCCTGCTGGTGCGCGAGGTATTCTCCCCCGCCGGCAAGGTGGGCGCGGATGCCATCGCCGGCAAGGCGCTGGCGCTGCTCAACGAAAGCCGCACGCTGAAGATCGGTGCGTGGGAAATCGCCGGCGACGTGCTCTATTACGTGATCAAGTTGCCCGACAACGTCGACGCCACCCAGCTGGAAGCCGCCATCGACATCGCCGCGGAAACCGCCGACAACAAGGAAATCGAACTGTCCGGCAAAAGGGACGAACTCTGACATGAGCTATCGCGAAGGCCGCTTCTGGCAGCCGGACGTGACCGTGGCCACCCTGGTGGCGCGCGACGGCCAGCTGCTGTGCGTGGAGGAACGGGCGGGCGGACGGCTGGTGCTGAACCAGCCCGCCGGCCACCTGGAGCCCGACGAAAGCCTGGTCGACGCCGCGCTGCGCGAAACCCGCGAGGAAACCGGCTGGCACGTGCACATCACCCATCTGGTAGGCACCTACCAGTGGAAGGCGCCGCAAACCCAGCGCCATTACCTGCGCTTCGCCTTCGCTGCCGAGCCGCTGGAGGAAATCCCGGGTGCCACCCTGGACGAGGGCATCGTGCGGGCGTTGTGGCTGACGCCGCAGCAGCTGCAGGCGGAAACCGCGCGTCACCGCAGCCCGCTGGTCTGGCGCGCGGTCGCCGACTATCTGGGCGGCAGCCGGCATCCGCTGTCGCTGGTGCGGCAGCTGCCATGAACGACGGCGGGCGGCGCATCGTCGTCGGCATCTCCGGCGGCGTCGACTCCTCGGTCGCCGCGCTGCTGCTGCGCGATGCCGGCTATGAAGTCACCGGCCTGTTCATGCAGAACTGGACCGATGATGGTTCCGGCGGATGCCGCGCCGAGGACGACCGCCGCGACGCGGTGGCGGTCTGCGGCGCACTCGGCATCCCGATCCGCTTCCGCGACTTCTCGAAGGAATACTGGGACGGCGTGTTCCGCCATTTCCTCGACGAATACGCCGCCGGCCGCACGCCCAACCCGGACGTGCTGTGCAACCGTGAAATCAAGTTCAAGCATTTCCTCGATGCCGCCCGCGAGCTGGGGGCGGATGCCATCGCCACCGGCCACTACGCCCGCGTCGATCACGACGGCCACAGCTTCCGCCTGCTTCGCGCAGTGGATCGCAGCAAGGACCAGAGCTACTTCCTGCACCAGCTGGGCCAGGCCCAGCTGGCGGCCACGCACTTCCCGCTGGGTGGCCTGCACAAGCGCGAGATCCGCCGGATCGCCGCCGAACACGGCCTGCGCACGGCGGAAAAGAAGGACTCCACCGGCATCTGCTTCATCGGCGAGCGCGATTTCCGCAGCTTCCTGGCGCAGTACCTGCCGGCGCGCGAAGGCGAGATGCGCAGTCCCGACGGTGCCCGCATCGGCAGCCACCCGGGGGTGTTCTATTTCACCCTCGGCCAGCGCGAAGGCCTGAACATCGGGGGCGTGCGCGGCCGTCCGCAGGCGCCGTGGTTCGTGGTGGCCAAGGACGTGGAGCGCAACGTCCTGTATGTCGACCAGGGCCACGACAACCCGTGGCTGCAGTCGCATGCATTGCGCAGCGAAACCGCGCACTGGATCGCCGGCAGTCCGCCCGCCGCGCGCTTTTCCTGCACCGCCCAGACCCGCTACCGGCAGCCGGACGAGGCCTGCGAGGTCGAGGTGCAAGGCGACGGCACGCTTGCCGTGCGCTTCGATCGCCCGCAGCGCGCGGTCACCCCCGGTCAATCGGTGGTGCTCTACGATGGCGACCATTGCCTGGGCGGCGCGGTGATCGCCGCCACCGACGCGCCCTTCCCCAACCCCGACTCCAGCGAGACAACTCCCGCATGAGCAATACCATCGACGACCGCGTGCTTGCCCTTGCCGGCCTGGTACAGGCACTGGCACAGGTGCGCCGCATCGCCGACACCGGCCAATCGGAAACCCGCCAGGTGCAGGCCGCGCTGGACAGCGTGTTCCGCATCGACGCCAGCAGCGCCGAAGCCGTCTACGGCGACGCAGGCAACCTGCGCGGCGGCCTGCGCCTGCTGCGCGATTACCTGTCCAAGGGCAACAAGGACGAGGCGCTGGGCCGGCTGGCGCTGGCCGTGCTGCAGCTGGAGCGCCGCTTCGTGCGCAGCGGCGGCATCACCTCGAAGGTGCAGGCAGGGCTGCGCCAGCTGGCCGGCGACGCGCAGGCGCAGGGCAGCGCGCACCCGGATGTCATCGTCGAACTGGCAAAGCTCTACGCCGACACCATCAGCAACCTGCGTCCGCGGGTGATGGTGCAGGGCAATCCGCACTACCTCGGCCAAGCCGGCGTGGTGTCCGAGATCCGCGCGCTGCTGTTGGCCGCGCTGCGCTCCGCGGTGCTGTGGCGGCAGATGGGCGGCAGCCTGTGGGACTTCGTGTTCCAGCGCCGCGCGATGGCGGCCGCGATCGACGCGCGAATGGCCTGAGGGCGCTCCTGCACCGCGCCTCGCACGGCCTAACACTGCAGGCGCCACTACCCCACGCCACCACTGGCGCGGGGTAGCCCCGCATCAGAAGCGGTACGTCCCCCACAGCGAGGCCATGCCGTCGGCACCGAGCTCCCCGTTGCGGCGGCTCAGGTCGAAGCGGAACGTGGCCTTGCCCCCGAACGCCGCGCTCATGCCCAGCGCAAACAGCTGGCTGCGTTCGCCCAAGCCCATTCCCTGCATTGGCGCCCACTGCTCCACGCCGGTGAAGCTGGCCTCGAACAGCTGGCCGCTGGACGACAGCGTGCGCTGCCACTCGACGCGCGCGTCGGCGCGCAGATCCACGCCACCCACGCGCCAGGCGCGCTCGCCGCGCACGCCCGCAAAACCCTGCCAGCGGCGGCTGTCCCAAGCGTTGGCGCGCAGGCCGAAGCCGCTGTCGCCGCTTTCGACGAAGCCGTCGTTGGCCACCCGCACGAATTGCGCGCCGAGGTACGGCGTCAGCGCCAGTCCGCCCACATCCAGACGCCGGCCGACCTCGCCGAACGCCGCCTGGTAGTCGCCGGACAGCCGGGTGGCCGCGGTGTCGCGCAGCCCGCCCAGCAGCAACTCGCGCTGCATCTGTCGCTGGAACGTGCCGGAAGCCAGCTGCGCCTGCGCCTGCCAGCCGCCGCGCCAGCCGGCCGCGTACAGCTGCACCTCGCGCTGGTGGCCGCGGCTGCGGTCACCACTGCCGTCCAGCCAGCCGGACTGCTCCAGCCGGTTCATCGCCATGCCCAGCAGCGCCGTGCGGCCCAGCCGCCAGTCGTTGCCGATCATGCTGCCGGTCGCATCCATACCCAGCTGGCCGAAACCGGCACGGCCCAGCTCGCCGCTGGCGGCCAGATCGCGGGCCCAGCCGCCGGCCTGCGCGGGCGCCTGCGCAAGCGTGTCGACGCGCTGGCCCAGCGCGCGCCGGCCGGCGTCGATGGCATCGAAGGTCATCGCCGCCGACGCCGCATGCAGCTCGCCGGACAGGCTGCGCAGCGAGGCATCCGCATTGGCCACGCTGGCAGACTGCTGCAGCGCGCCGGCGGCATCGATGAACGCCGTGCCGATGCCGATAGGCGTCCCTCCGCCCAGCTGCAGGTCGATCGCCTGCATCGCCGACTCCACCCGCGCCGCCGAAGCCACGCTGGCACCGGTCAGGCCCATGCCCGCCACCGCCTTGGTCACGTCGATGCGGTTGATGTTGAGGAAGACGTTGTTGGGGTCGTAGGCCAGCGCCGCGTCAAGGAACACGTTGGGGGCCGCGCGCAGCGAGACGAAGGTGCCGCTGACGCCGCCGGTGGCGTTGATCAGGGTTTCCTTCGAGGTGGTGGTGTAGCCGCTCTTCACCCCCAGGATCGACATGGTGCCGTTGACGCTTGCCGACCCGGTGACCTTCAGCGCACTGCCCAGCCACACGCCCAGGTTGCCGCTGCCGGACTGGCTGAAGTTGCCCGCGATGCTCGCCGGGGTGGTGGCACCACTCAGGAACATGCCGCTGTTGGCGACGTTGCCGCCGAACGCGCCGCTGCCCCAGACCTTGGCACCGCTGGCGATGGACAGGTTCGACCGCAGCCCCTTGCGCAGATCCAGTCCGCCCGCATTGACCTGGGTTGCGCCGGTGAAGCGGCCCGCTTCGGTCAGGGTCAGGGTGCCGCTG
This sequence comes from Thermomonas fusca DSM 15424, assembly GCF_000423885.1. GTDB lineage: Bacteria > Pseudomonadota > Gammaproteobacteria > Xanthomonadales > Xanthomonadaceae > Thermomonas > Thermomonas fusca. The sequence goes on from NZ_AUIV01000001.1 coordinate 150,196, forward strand.
CCGCCCTTGACCAGCCCGCCGCTGCCGACGATCTCGTTGCGCCACACCGAGTTGCCGGAGAACGCGACGCTGAAATCGCCCCAGGCGAAGTTGCTCGGCCCCATCGCCGCCTTGGTCACGTCCAGCAGGCCCCAGCCGAACACGGCGTCAACACCGGCGGCGCCCAGGTCCTTGGCACCGCCGAGGATGGCCTGCCGCACCTGGTCGTTGCTGAAGTACGGAAAGGCTGCCCACACCACCGCCGCCGCACCCGACACCTGCGGTGCCGCATAGGACGTACCGCCGCCTTGGTACAGGCCGCTGGTGGCCTGCGAGGTCGCATCCGGATCGATGAACACCACGTTGCCCGGCGCCACCAGGCAGTAGTTCATCGCCGGGCCGCACTCCTGCGAATAGTCGGTCAGCTGGGTGGGACTGAGCGGATCCAGCGCACCGACCGTCAGCCAGCCTTTTTCGAGGATGGCGTCGTTCGCCAGCGTCGGCAGCATCGCGTTGTCCGAAGGCTGCGGGCGGAACCGCGCATCGCGGCCACTGTTGCCGTTGGCGAACACGATGATGCCGCCGCGGTTGACGGTGAAGTCCCTGTACGCGGCGGCCAGTTCCTGCGACAGCGCCGGATCGCTCCAGTACAGCCCGCCCCAGGAATTGTTGATGATCTTCGCGCCGGCGTCGGCCAGTTGCTTGTGCAGGTAGACGAAATCCTCGCCCAAGCCTTCACCGGCGTGGATCTCGTTGCCCGCACCGGAGCCGTCATCCTTCGGCGGTGCATCGCTGATGATGCGCGAGGACACGATGGTGGCGTTCTGGGCGACGCCGCCGCCCCAGGTATCGGTCTGGCCGCTGTTGCTGCCGTCGCTGTTGAGGTAGTTGCCGATAGCCGGCCTGCCAGCGGCCAGCGAGGCCACCACGGTGCCGTGGCCGACCTTGTCGTCGACGCTGAGGTCGTTGCCGCAGGCTGCCGTCGTGCAAATGTTGATGAAATTCTGGGTCACCCGCCCGGCGAGGGTGGGATGGTTGCGGTTGACCCCGGAGTCGAGCAGGCCGATGGTGATGCCCTGTCCCTTCAGCCCGGCGCCCAGCGCGCCCGCCGCATTGGTCAGCAGCAGGTGGCGGTTGAGGCTGTTGTTGGCGAGGGAAATCGGGCCGGCGAGGGCCGCAACCGCAGGCGGATTGACCACCAGCGAGGCATCGTTGGCGACGTTCGGTGCGAAGCCGGGGCCGGACGGCGTGATCGGCGGCGGCGTGGGCCGAATACTGCTGCCTCCCCCGCCCCCGCCGCAGGCCGACAACGCCAGCGCGATGGCGGCAGGCAACAAGGTTCCGGCCAGCCGGAGCTGCCGCCGCGACGCAAGATTGCTGTCCATTTTTCCCCCGACTCGATGCGTAACCGCGCCATCCGGCACGGCTTTCTGGATAGCGACTTTGTAAGCCCACTCGCCCGTTCGCGCAACGCCGGGCGCGCGCCGGCCAGCTGAATGCGGCAGCGCAACATCGACGCCGTTTCGAGTGATAATCGGGGTTTGCCGGCCTGTCCGGCCCAACGCAACCGGAGCTTTCCATGAGCGACGTCGTCATCGTCGGTGCCAAGCGCACCGCCATCGGTTCCTTCCTCGGCCAGTTCACCGGCACGCCCACCCCCACGCTGGGCAGCGCCGCCATTGCCGGCGCGCTGGCGCAGTCCGGGCTGGCCGCCGACCAGGTGGACGAGGTCATCATGGGCTGCGTGCTGCCGGCCGGCCTTGGCCAGGCCCCGGCGCGCCAGGCTTCGCGTGCGGCCGGCATCCCCGACGCCGCCGGCGCCACCACCATTAACAAGGTCTGCGGTTCGGGCATGAAGGCGGTGATGCTGGCCCACGACATCATCAAGGCCGGTTCCGCCAAGGCGGTTGTGGCCGGCGGCATGGAGTCGATGACCAACGCCCCGCACCTGCTCAACGGCTCGCGCACCGGCGTGCGCTACGGCAGCGCCGAGTTCCTTGACCACATGGCCTTTGATGGCCTGACCAACCCCTACGACGGCAAGGCGATGGGCATCTTCGGCGATGCCGCCTGCGCCAAGTACGGGTATGACCGCGCCGCCATCGACGCGTTCTCCGCCGAAAGCGCCCGCCGTGCGCAGGCCGCGCAGGCCTCCGGCGCGTTCGCCGCCGAAATCGTCCCGGTCACGGTCAAGACCCGCAGGGGCGAGGCAGTGGTCGACAAGGACGAGGAGCCCGGCAAGATCGATCTCAACAAGATCCCCGAGCTGCGCCCCGCGTTCGGCAAGGAAGGCGTGCTGACCGCCGCTTCGTCGTCGAAGATTTCCGACGGCGCCGCGGCGCTGGTGGTGATGTCAGCCGAGGCCGCCGCCGCCGCCGGGGTCAAGCCGCTGGCGCGGATCGTCGCCCATGCCACCCATTCGCAGGCCCCGGAATGGTTCACCACCGCTCCGGTGGCGGCGCTGCAGTCGGTGCTGGCCAAGGCCGGCTGGAGTGTGGCGGACGTGGACCTGTTCGAGGTCAACGAGGCGTTCGCCTGCGTGGCGATGGCGCCGATGAGCGACCTCGGGATCGCGCACGACAAGCTCAATGTCAACGGCGGCGCGCTGGCGCTGGGCCACCCGATCGGCTGCAGCGGTGCCCGCCTGCTGGTCACCCTGACCCATGCCCTGCAGGCCCGTGGCGGCAAGCGCGGCGTGGCCTCGCTATGCATCGGCGGCGGCGAAGCGACCGCGGTGGCCATCGAGCTGGCGTGAGCCTTTCGGCGACCTGAAATGAAAAAAATACAGCCAACCGCTTGACACGCGGCTACGGCTTGTCATCATGGTGAAGCACGCATTGTCTGCGTTGCTCCAGATTTTATTCACGACGAGGAAACCGCATCATGTCGATCAACAAGATCCTGCTGGCGATGGCTCTGGGCCTGGCCCTGACCGCGTGCAGCAAGTCCGAGCCGGCTGCTGACGCCGCCGCCAGCGCCGAGACCCCGGCCGCTGACGCCCAGGCCGCCGCCGACTCCGCTGCTCAGGCTGCCGACGCTTCGGCCGAAGCCGCCCCGGCTGACGCTGCCGCCGCTCCGGCGGAAGCCGCTCCGGCTGACGCCGCTGCTGCCCCGGCCGAAGCCCAGGCTGCCGCCGACGCCGCCGAGCAGGCTGCGACCACGGCTGAAGAAGCCAAGAAGTAATCGGGTCGGCGGAGAACATCTCGCCCGATTCGTTACCCAAAAATCGGGAAAGCCGTCGGTACGCCGACGGCTTTTTCGTGTCCCGGAGCCCCGGGGCTGTTTCGAGTCAGTGAACGACCCGCCGGCGCATGCCGGATCGCTAAGCGCACTGGCGTTGTCTGATCCCAAATCCGCTGTTTTTCAGTCAACCCTACCCAGGAGATTTTCATGAACACCAAGCTTTTCGCGCTCCTCGCCGCTGGCGTCCTCGCTCTGTCGGCCTGCAAGAAGGACGAGGCTCCGGCCGCTGACGCCGCTGCTCCGGCCGACGAAGCCGCTGCCCCGGCCGACGCCGCTGCCGCCGAAGCCCCGGCCGCTGACGCTGCTGCTCCGGTCGACGCCGCTGCTGCTCCGGTTGACGCCGCCGCTGCTCCGGCAGACGCCGCTGCCCCGGCTGCCGACGCTGCCGCTCCGGCTGCCGACGCTGCCGCTGCTCCGGCTGCCGAAGGCGAAGCGGAGTAATCGCCTGCCGGCTCCCAGCCGGCAAAGGAAAGGCCCGCCCTCACCGGCGGGCCTTTTTCTTTTGCGGAACCCGTGCTCATTCCGACACAAAAAACCCCGCACTTGGCGGGGTCTGGAATTTGCTGGCGTGTACCGGCCTCAGGCGGGCTTGACCCCGGCGGCCTGGGCACCCTTCGCGCCCTGCTGCACTTCATAGCTGACCCGCTGACCTTCCTGCAAGCTGCGGAAGCCATTGGAATCGATGGCGGAAAAATGCACGAACACATCGGCGCTGCCGTCCTCGGGGGCGATGAAACCGAAGCCCTTGGCGTCATTGAACCACTTCACGGTGCCGTACTGCATGGTTGCGAAGACCTCTTGCGAAAGCGTGTGGTGATGGACTGGATGGAAACGTGCCGACCAGCGGCACGGCGCGAGTATGCAACAGCGGCACGCCCACGCAACCATCCAGAACGCACTTCGGCCCGTTTGGCGGTCAGCCCGCCAGCACCCGCCGCAGCAGTTCCGGCACGCCCGCCATCGCCGCCGATACGTTGTCGAGCACATCCTGCAGGGTGATGACCTCGTCCACCTCCGGGCCCGCGCCCGCCGCCCAGTTGGCGACGATGGCCAGGCAGGCGTAATCCAGCCCCAGCTCGCGCGCCAGGCCGGCCTCGGGCATGCCAGTCATGCCGACCAGGTCGCAGCCGTCGTGGCGCATGCGCGCGATCTCGGCGCGGGTTTCCAGCCGCGGCCCCTGGGTGGCGCCGTAGCAGCCACCATCGACCAGCGCCACGCCGGCCTGCGCCGCCGCTGCGACCACCTGCCGGCGTAGCGACGGGGTATAGGGATCGCCGAAGTCGACGTGCAGCACCTCGCTGCCCGGCTCCTCGCACAGGGTGGAAATGCGGCCCCAGGTGTAGTCGATCAGCTGCTCCGGGCAAGCCAGCACGCGCGGACCGAAGCGCTCGGTGATGCCGCCGACGGTATTCAGCGCCAGCACGCGGGTGGCGCCCAGCGCCTTCAGCGCGGCCAGGTTGGCGCGGTAGTTGATCCGGTGCGGCGGCAGCGAATGGCCTTCGCCATGGCGGGCCAGGAAAGCCACCCGCCGGCCCGCATAGGTACCGGCGCGTACCGGCCCGGACGGCGCGCCGTAGGGCGTGACCGGCTGGTGGGTTTCGACGTCGGCCAGTTCGCCCAGCGCATAAACGCCGGTGCCGCCGATGACGGCGAGTTCGATGGTCATCCTTGCTTCCTCCAACTCATTCGATCTGTATCGCACGCGAGCACGATGCAATATCGCTAGTCGCCCAGCGCATAGATCGCCGGCAGGTTGCGGCCCTGCTCGTGGTAATCCATGCCGTAGCCGAACACGTAGGCATCCGGCACCTGCACGCCGACATGGTCGGCGGCGATGCCCTCGACGCAGCGGTCGTGGACCTTTTCCGCCAGCACCGCGATGCGCACGTCGGCCGCGCCCTGGTCCTCGCACCACTGCTTCACCGCCAACAGGGTGTGGCCTTCGTCGAGGATGTCGTCCGCCAGCAGCACCTGGCGCCCGTGCATCGGCGTGGCCGGGCGGTGCAGCCAGGCCAGGCCCGAGCCGCTGGTCTGGCCGCGGTAGCGGGTGGCGTGCAGGTAGTCGAACTCCAGGTCCAGCCCGCGCTCGCCCAGCGCGAACGCCAGCTGCGCGGCGAACGGCAGGCCGCCGTTCATGACCGTGATGTACAGCGGCACATCGCCCTCGGCGTAGGCCGCGCGGATCTCGCCGGCCATGCGCACGATGGCCTGTTCCAGCACCGGGCGGTCGAACAGAACCCGTGCCGACGCCAGCGCGTCGCCCAGTTTCGGTGTGCTCATGCCACGTCTCCCATGTTGGTGGCGCCCGACAGGATGTCGGTCGCCAGTGACGGCGCGCGCACGTCTTCCAACCGCGCCTGCACGCCGGCACGGCGCGCGTCGGCCAGCAGCCCGTCCCATCCCAGCGCGCCGCGGCCGAGCAGGCCGGCCAGCGCCATCGTGTTGAGCCGGCGGCCTTGGATCGCCGCCAGCGCCTCGTCCACCTGCTGGGTGTGGCTGACCAGCACCACGTCGCAGCCGGCGTCCAGATGTGCGTCGATGCGCGCCTTGATTCCGCCCACCGCGCCGGCCGCAGCCATGCCGATGTCGTCGGAAAACACCACCCCGCGGAAGCGCAGGCCGCCGTTGACCACGTCACCGCGCAGGATCTCCTCGATCCAGCGCCGCGAACAGCCGGCAGGCTCAGAGGCCACCTGCGGATAGGTGACGTGCGCGGTCATCACCGCGTCGGCGCCGGCAGCGATACCGGCGGCGAACGGCACCAGGTCGTGCGCGCGGATCTCGTCCAGCGTGCGCGGGTCGATGGCCGCGTCGTGGTGGGTGTCTTCCAGCACCGAGCCATGGCCGGGGAAGTGCTTAAGCGTGGCGGCCATCCCGGCTTCGTGCATGCCTTGCACGTAGACGCGGGCGAACGCAGCCACCACCTCGGGATCGGCGGCGAACGCGCGGTCGCCGATCGCGCGGTTGCCGCGCGCCAGGTCCAGCACCGGGGCGAAGCTGAGGTCCACGCCGCTGGCGCGCATCTCGCTGGCCATCAGCCAGGCGTGCTCGCGGGCCAACGCCAGCGCCGCCTGCACATCGCGCTGGTACAGCGCCTCGAAGCCGTGCAGCGCCGGCAGCTTGCTGTAGCCATCGCGGAAGCGCTGCACGCGCCCGCCTTCCTGGTCCACGCAGATCAGCTGCGGGCGCGGCGCGGCTTCGCGGATCGACTGCGTCAGCTCCGCCACCTGCGCGCGCGAGGCGAAGTTGCGCGCGAACAGGGTCAGGCCGGCGCAGGCGTCGTGCTGCAGCCAGTCGCGCTCGCGCGCGGTGAGTTCGTGCCCGGTGATACCGATCAGCAGCATTCAGCGTCCTTCCATGAGGTCCTGCGCCTGCCGCTCGTCGTCGCGCCACTGCGAGAACGGACGCGAGGCCAGCGCAAGATTGTAGTAGCGCGCGGCATGGGTGGCTTCGACGCCGGCCCAGTCGGGCCGGGCGAAGGTTTCGTCCTCGCCCGCCAGTTCGATCTCGGCCACCACCAGCCCGGTGTTGTCGCCGAGAAATTCGTCGACCTCCCACAGGTGGCCGGCGTGTTCGACGTAATGGCGGTTCTTCTCGACCAGCCCGCCCACGCAAAGCTCGAGCAGCGCGCGGGCCTCCACCACCGGCACCGGGTATTCGAACTCCTGCCGGGTCGTGCCCAACTCGCGCGACTTGATGTTGAGGAAGGCGGCGTCGCCTTCGATGCGCACCCGCACCGAGGCGCGCATCGCGCCGGAATCCACCAGCGCCAGGTCGTTGAGGTAGCCCTGCGCCATCGGCACCACCTTGTGCGCCGCCGCGCGCCAGGCGTCGCTGCGGGGCAGGAACTTGCGCTCGATTTCGATGCCCATGCTCAGTTCTTCTTCGGCGGAACGAACACCGCAATGGATTCCACGTGCGCGGTATGCGGGAACATGTCCATCACCCCCGCCTCGCGCAGCGTCCAGCCGGCCTCGTTGACCAGCCAACCGGCGTCGCGCGCCAGCGAGCCGGGGTGGCAGCTGACGTAGACGATCTTTTTCAGGCCCTTCAGCGGCAGCTGCTTGAGCACCTCGATCGCGCCGGCGCGGGCCGGGTCCAGCAGCAGCTTGTCGAAACCCTGCTTCAGCCACGGCTGCCCCGCCAGGTCCTGGGCCAGGTCGGCGGCAAAGAACCGCACGTTGCCCATGCCGTTGTGCTCGGCATTCAGGCGCGCCCGCGCCACCAGCCCCGCATCGCCCTCCACCCCGATCACCGCACCGTCGCCGGACGCACGCGCCAGCGGCAGGGTGAAGTTGCCCAGCCCGCAGAACAGGTCCAGCACGCGCTCGCCCGGCTGCACGTCCAGCAGGTCCAGCGCGCGGGCGATCATCGCCTCGTTCAATTTGGCATTGACCTGGATGAAGTCGAGCGGGCGGAACAGCAGCTCCACGTCCCACTGCGGCAGCCGGAACGAGAGCTGCGGCGCCTCGCCGCCGAGCGGATGCACGGAATCGTTGCCGCCGGGCTGCAGGAAGATGGTGAAGCCCTGCGCCTGCCCGAACGCCGCCAGCTTGTCCTTGTCCGCATCCGACAGCGGCTGCAGGTGGCGGAACACCAGCGCGATGGCGGCATCGCCGGCAATGAATTCGATCTGCGGGATGTCGCGGCGCGCGTCCATTCCGTCCACCAGCGCAGCCAGCGCGTCCAGCTTGAAGCCCAGCTGCGGGATGACGGTATGGCATTCGCGCAGGTCAGCAACGAAACGCGGATCGGTTTCGCGGAAACCCACCAGCGTCTTGTCCTTCTTTTCCACCCGCCGCACCGACAGCCGGCCCTTGCGCCGATAGCCCCAGGCCTCGCCGCGCAACGGCGGCAGCACCGACGCAGGCGCCACGTGGCCGATGCGCTGCAGGTTGTCCAGCAACACCTGCTGTTTGGCTTCGATCTGCCGGTCTTCGGACAGGTGCTGCAACACGCAGCCGGCGCAGACGCCGAAATGCGGGCAGCGCGGGATGACCCGGTCCGGCGAGGCGATGAGCACCTCCAGCGTCTTCGCCTCGTCGAAGTGCTTGGAGCGTGCGGTCTGCTGCACGCTGACGGTTTCGCCCGGCAGCGCGCCGGCCACGAACACGGCCTTGCCAGCCTGCGCCTGGTCTTCGGGCCAGCGGGCGACGCCGCGGCCGTCGTGGCCGAGCTTTTGAATTTCAACGGTCTTGGGAGTCTGGTCGAGGCGGGCCACGGGGCAGGAGGACAGTGGATAGCCGGTCATTGTCGCAGACTGCAGCGGCGCGCCCATGCGAGGGGGGCCAGCGCAGGCAGTATCCTTGGCGTTTTGCCGCCGCACCGGACCTACTGCATGCCCGCGCTGACCTCGCAACTCGATCCCCGCTCGCAGGACTTCCTCGACAACGCCGCCTTCCACCGCGAACTGGTGGCCGAACTCGACCGCCGGCTGGCGCGCGCGGCCGACGGCGGCGGCGAGAAGGCGCGGACGAAGCACACGGCGCGCGGCAAGCTGCTGCCGCGCGAGCGCATCGACGCCCTGCTCGACCCGGGCTCGCCGTTCCTGGAAATCGCGCCGCTGGCCGCCGAGGGCATGTACGACGACGCCGCGCCGGCCGCCGGGATGGTTTGCGGCATCGGCCGGGTGATGGGCCAGGAAGTGGTGATCGTCGCCAACGACGCCACCGTCAAGGGCGGCACCTACTTCCCGATGACGGTGAAGAAGCACCTGCGCGCGCAGGAAGTGGCGCGCGAGAACCGCCTGCCCTGCGTCTACCTGGTCGACTCCGGCGGCGCCTTCCTGCCGCTGCAGGACGAGGTGTTCCCGGACAAGGAGCATTTCGGGCGGATCTTCTACAACCAGGCGCGGCTCTCCGCCGAGAACATCCCGCAGATCGCCGTGGTGATGGGCAGCTGCACCGCCGGCGGCGCCTACGTGCCGGCGATGTGCGACGAGTCGGTGATCGTGAAGGAACAGGGCACGATCTTCCTCGGCGGCCCGCCGCTGGTGAAGGCGGCCACCGGCGAGGTGGTGGATGCCGAAACGCTGGGCGGCGCCGACGTGCACACCAGCATTTCCGGCGTGGCCGATCATTTCGCCGAGGACGACAGTCACGCGCTGGAGATCGCGCGCGGAATCGTGGCTTCGCTCAACCGCAAGAAAGTGCTGCCGGTGGCGGCGCAGCCCGTGCGTGAGCCGCTGTATGCGGCGGAAGAGCTGTACGGCATCGTGCCGAAGGACGCGCGCCGGCCGTTCGACATCCGCGAGGTGATCGCGCGCATCGTCGACGGCAGCGAGTTCCAGGAATTCAAGGCGCGCTACGGCAAGACCTTGGTGACCGGCTTCGCCCACCTGCACGGTTACCCGGTCGGGATCGTCGCCAACAACGGCATCCTGTTCGCCGAGTCCGCGCTGAAGGGCGCGCACTTCATCGAGCTGTGCAACCAGCGCGGCATCCCGCTGGTGTTCTTGCAGAACATCACCGGCTTCATGGTCGGCAAGAAGTACGAGCAGGCCGGCATCGCGAAGGACGGCGCCAAGATGGTGACCGCGGTGGCCTGCAGCCACGTGCCCAAGTTCACCGTGGTGATCGGCGGCAGCTTCGGCGCCGGCAACTACGCGATGTGCGGCCGTGCCTACGGCGCGCGCTTCCTGTGGATGTGGCCGAACGCGCGCATTTCGGTGATGGGCGGCGAGCAGGCGGCGTCGGTGCTGGCCACGGTCAAGCGCGACGGCATCGAGGCCAAGGGCGGCATCTGGACGCCGGGAGAGGAAGACGCATTCAAGGCGCCAATCCGCGACCAGTACGAAACCCAGGGCAACCCGTACTACGCCACCGCGCGGCTGTGGGACGACGGCATCATCGACCCCGCCGACACCCGCCGGGTGCTGGGGCTGGGGCTGTCGGCCTCGCTCAATGCGCCGATCGAGGAGCGCACCCGCTTCGGCGTGTTCCGCATGTAGCCGGTGCTGTGACTTCCATCGCATTCAATGGGTTGCAGCAGCAACCTGTCCTGTTCAGCAAAGAAGTCGTCGCAAATCGGTGGTAGCCTCGGATCTTCTTCCCGAGGAGATTCGTGCATGGCCATCTGGAAAGACCCCGCACCGGCTGCCAAGGCCAGCGAGCCCGCCCGCTTCGAACTGGGCACACCCGAGCCGCAGGCACCCGCCGAGCACATTCCGGCGCCGGCAGCGCCCGCTCCGATCCGCGCGGTGGAAACCGCGGCGCGGGAGTCGGTGATCGCCGCCGACCTGACCATCGAGGGCAAGATCGAAGGCGCCGGCCACGTCCGCATCGCCGGCAAGTTCAAGGGCGACATCAAGGTGCAGGGCAACCTGACCATCGACCAGGGCGCCAAGGTGTCCGGCGGCGTGTCGGCCAACAAGGTCACCCTGGCCGGCGAGCTGGACGGCAACATCACCAGCGCCCAGCAGGTGGACGTGCTGCCCAGCGGCGCGATCAACGGCGACCTCAAGGCCGGCAGCCTGACCGTGGCCGCCGGCAGCCGCATCCGCGGCCATGTCGAATGCGGCTGGGGCAAGGACGACAAGCCGGCGGCGAAGACGGAGAGCGGCAGCGCCGCATGAGCGCGGCGCGCCCCGGCGTGGCGGGCGCCACCCGCACCTGCCCGCACTGCAAGGCGACCATCCTGGAAAGCTCGGCGGTCTGCCCGGCCTGTCGCGGCCACCTGCGCTTCGACGCCCCTGCCACCGACGCGGCGCAGCGCTTCGTGCCGCTGAAGGTGGAAGGCACCCTCAACGCGCCCGACGACGGCGCGTTCGAGTACACCATGGTGGTGGTGATCCGCAACGAACGCGGCGAGGAAGTCGGCCGCCAGGTGGTCGGCGTAGGCGCAGTGTTCCCGGGCGAAGCGCGCAGTTTCAGCGTGGCGGTGGAAGCGGTGCCGGCATCGCCGGGCAAGCGCCGGGTGAAGCATTAGCCATACCGGTTTGCGCAGCAGCGGTTCCTGCCAGCCTGCATTCCGTCTTCACACTCCCTGTTCTAAGATCCGGGTCGCCGCCCTTGCGTGCGGTTCCACGGTTCGGGTACGCGTCGATGGCGCGGCCCGGATCGCCACTTTCCACACCCAGGAGTCTGTTTGATGAACGCCAAAATTTTTGTTGCCCTGGTGGCGGCCACGCTGGCGCTGACCGCCTGCAAGAACGAAACCGCCACCGCCCAGAACGAGGCCGCTGAAGCCAGCGCCGCCGCCGAGCAGGCCGCGGATGCCACCGCGAACGCGGCGGCGCAGGCTACCGACGCCGCCGCGGCTGCGACCGGCGAGGCGGTCGGCGAGGTCGGCGCCAACGTCGAGCAGGCCGCCGATGCGGCCAAGCAGGCCAGTGCCGAAGCCGCAGCCACTGCCGCGAACGCCACCGCGGACGCCGCGCAGTCGGCAGCGGACGCCGCCAATGAAGTGGCGCAGAAGGCCGAGAACGCGGCCGACGAAGCCAAGAAGTAACCGCCGGCGCGGTTGCTGCATCACCACAAGGCCCGCACATGCGGGCCTTGTTTCATCCGGGCGCCAAGACCGCTAGCCGCAGCCGTTGCAGCCGCCGCAGTCCTTGCCGCCGCTCTGCCCCGGCGGCGCGATCTTCCTCGCCAGCGCGCGCAGCCAGGCCGGCCGGGCCTCGCCCAGCAACGGCAGGGCGATGGCGATGCGCAGGCGCCTCGTGGCGTTCGGAAACTGCTTGCGCATCACCACCACCACGCTGGCCAGCACCGCCAGCGCGATGACGAGATATTGCGCGAGCAATCCCGCGGTCATCCGCCCGCCCCAAACGCCAGCGCGATCCGATAGGTCGCGAACGACGCCAGATAGGCCAGCGCGAACAGATAGCCCGCGGCGAACGCGGTCTGCTTCCACGAATGGGTTTCGCGCTTGATCGTAGCGAGGGTGGAAATGCACTGCGGTGCGTAGATGAACCACACCAGCAGCGACAGCGCGGTGGCCAGCGACCACTGGCTCTGGATGATGGGGGTCAGCGCCTGGATCGTCGCGTCTTCGCTGGTCGCCGACAGCGCATAAACCGTGGCCAGCGACGACACCACCACCTCGCGCGCGGCCATGCCCGGGATCAACGCGATGCAGATCTGCCAGTTGAAGCCGATCGGCGCGAACACCACGGTCATCCAGTGGCCGATGCGCCCGGCGAAGCTGTAGTCGATCGCCGGCGCGGTGGCATCGACCGGCGCGCCGGGGAAGGACAGCAGGAACCACAGCAGGATGGTCAGCGCAAGGATGATCCCGCCCACCCGCTTGAGGAAGATCATCGCCCGCTCCCACAGCCCGATGGACAGGTCGCGCAGGTGAGGGATGCGGTAGGACGGCAGTTCCAGCAGCAGCGGATGCTCGCTCTTGTCGCGCCGCCACAGCTTCATCGTCCACGCCACCGCCAGCGCGCTGAGGATGCCGGCCGCGTACAGGCCGAATAGCACCAGCCCCTGCTGGTTGAACCAGCCCACGTCCTTCGCCGGCACGAACGCACCGATCAACAGCGCATACACCGGCAGCCGCGCCGAACAGGTCATCAGCGGCGCGACCAGGATGGTGGCGATGCGGTCGCGCGGGTCCTGGATGGAGCGCGTCGACATGATCCCCGGCACCGCGCAGGCGAAGCTGGACAGCAGCGGGATGAAGCTGCGCCCGGACAGGCCCGCGGCCGCCATCATCCGGTCCAGCAGGAAGGCGGCGCGCGGCAGGTAGCCGGACTCCTCCAGCGCCAGGATGAAGGCGAACAGCACCATGATCTGCGGCAGGAACACGATCACCCCGCCCAGCCCGGCGATCACGCCATCCACCAGCAGGCTGCGCAGCGGGCCGTCCGGCAGGGTGCCGCCCACCAGCCCGCCGAACCAGCCGGTGGCGGCTTCGATAGCGTCCATCATCGGCGTGGCCCAGGCGTACACCGCCTGGAAGATCAGGAACATCACCACGCCCAGCGCCAGCAGCCCGAACACCGGATGCAGCAGCCAGCGGTCCAGCGCGTCGTCGATGGCGGCGGTGCGGCGCGGCATGGTCACCGCCAGCGCCAGCAGCCGGCGCACTTCTTCGTGCAGGGCCTCGTCGGCCACCGGCTCGCGCGATTCAGGCAGGGCGGGCAGCGGGCCTTCCAGACGATCCAGCAGCGCGCGCGCGCCGTCGCGGCGCACCGCCACCGTTTCCACCACCGGCAGTCCCAGTTCGCGCTGCAGCACGTCCACGTCGATGGCGATGCCGCGCCGGCGCGCGGCGTCGATCATGTTCAGCGCCACGATCACCGGCCGTCCCAGCGCGCGCAGTTCCAGCGCGAAACGCAGGTGCAGGCGCAAGTTGGTGGCATCGACCACGCAGACCAGCAGGTCGGGCGCGGCCTCGCCCGGATAGAAGCCGCGGATCAGATCGCGGGTGACCGCCTCGTCCAGGCTGGCGGCATTGAGGCTGTAGGCGCCGGGCAGATCCAGCACCGCGTAGCTGCGGCCCGACGGCGACAGCAACCGCCCTTCCTTGCGCTCGACGGTGACGCCGGCGTAGTTCGCCACCTTCTGGCGGCTGCCGGTCAACAGGTTGAACAGCGCGGTCTTGCCGCAGTTGGGGTTGCCCACCAAGGCAATGCGCGGCAGCGCGGCGGCCTCGCTCATGCCGCACTGTCGCTGGCGCGCAGCCGCACCCGCGCGGCCTCGGCGCGGCGCAGGGCGAAGCGGGTGAAACCCACCTGCACCAGCAGCGGCTCGGCACCCAGCGGCCCGGCCGCGACCACCACGACGTCTTCGCCGGCAACGAAGCCCAGCTCGCGCAGGCGGCGCGCTACCGGGTCGCTGGGCATCTGTTCCTCGACGGCATCGACGACTGCCGGCCTGCGCTTGGGAAGTTCGGTCAATCGCATGTAAACCGCACCACAGGAACAAATGGGAATTGTTCTCAATTCTAGCATTCCCACGCTCCCGCTATCATGTGTTGGATCAAATTCCGGAGCGATCGATCCGCCCATGAGCCAAGCCCTGCAACTTGACCGCGACGGCGCCGTCGCCCGCCTGCGGATGACCCGCGCGCAGGTGCACAACGCCTTCGACGCCGGCCTGATCGCCGGGCTGACCACCGCGCTGGCCGGGCTGGCCGACGATCCCGCGGTGCGGGTGGTGGTGCTGGAAGCCGAGGGCCCCTCGTTCTCGGCCGGCGCCGACCTCAACTGGATGCGCGGCATGGCCGCCGCCAGCGAGGCCGGGAATCGCGACGACAGCCTCGCCCTCGCCCGCCTGATGCGCACCCTGGACGAACTGCCGAAGCCGACCATCGCCGCCGTGCAGGGATCCGCCTTTGGCGGCGGCGTGGGGCTGGTGGCCTGCTGCGACATCGCCATCGGCGCGGCCGGGGCGAAGTTCGGCCTGACCGAAAGCAAGCTCGGCCTGCTGCCGGCGGTGATCTCGCCCTACGTCATCAGCGCCATCGGCCCGCGCCAGGCGCGCCGCTGGTTCGCCAGCGCCGAGATCTTCGACGCCGCCGAAGCGCTGCGCATCGGCCTGCTGCACCAGGTCGTCGACGCCGACGCGCTGGGCGCGGCCGTGCAGCGCCAGATCGACCTGCTGCTGAAGGCCGGGCCGGTGGCCTCCGCCTCCGCCAAACAGCTGGTGCGCGCCGTCTGCGCTCACACAGACGGCGCGAAACACGACGCAGACAACGCCGCCCTGATCGCCCGCCTGCGGGTCTCGCCCGAGGGCCAGGAAGGCCTGTCGGCCTTCCTCGACAAACGCAAGCCGAACTGGATCCAAGCCTGATGTTCTCCACCATCCTGATCGCCAACCGCGGCGAGATCGCCTGCCGCGTGATCCGCACCGCGCGCAAGCTCGGCATCCGCACCGTGGCGGTTTTTTCCGAAGCCGACGCCGATGCCCAGCACGTGCGGCTGGCGGACGAAGCGCACTGCATCGGCGGCCCGCGCCCGCAGGACAGCTACCTGCGCGGCGATGCGATCCTCGAAGTGGCATCAAGGACCGGCGCCCAGGCGATCCACCCCGGCTATGGCTTCCTGTCCGAAAACGCGGACTTCGCCGACGCAGTGGCGGCCGCCGGCATCGCCTTCATCGGCCCGTCCGGCAGCTCGATGCGCAAGATGGGCAGCAAGGCCGGCGCCAAGGACCTGATGGCCGCCGCGGGGGTGCCGGTGGTGCCGGGCTATACCGGCGAAGACCAGTCGCCCGACCTGCTGCAGCGCGAGGCCGACCGCATCGGCTATCCGCTGATGATCAAGGCCGCGCACGGCGGCGGCGGCAAGGGCATGCGCATCGTGCGCGCGGCCGGCGAATTCGCCGCCAACCTCGAAAGCTGCCAGCGCGAGGCGAAGAACGCGTTCGGCAAGGACCGCGTGCTGCTGGAACGCTACATCGAGCATCCGCGCCACATCGAGATCCAGATCTTCGGCGATGCCCACGGCGGCGCCATCCACCTCGGCGAGCGCGAGTGCTCGGCGCAGCGGCGCTACCAGAAGGTGCTGGAGGAATCTCCCTCGCCCTTCCTCACCCCCGAACTGCGCGCGGCGATGGGCGCGGCGGCGGTGCAGGCCGCGCACGCGATCGACTACGCCAACGCCGGCACGGTGGAGTTCATCGTGGCGCCCTCGGGCGAGTTCTTCTTCATGGAGATCAACACCCGCCTGCAGGTGGAACACCCGGTTACCGAGGAAGTCACCGGGCTCGACCTGGTCGCGTGGCAGCTGCGCATCGCCGCCGGCCAGCCGCTGCCCCTGCAGCAGCAGGACATCGTCCAGCGCGGCCATGCCATCGAAGTGCGGCTGTATGCGGAAGACCCGGACGCCGGCTTCCTGCCCGGCTCCGGCACCCTGCAGACGCTGCACCTGCCGGCACCGTCCGCGCATGTGCGCATTGACTCCGGCGTGGTCGAAGGCGACAACGTCACCATCTTCTACGACCCGATGATCGCCAAGCTCATCGTCCACGACAGCGACCGCCCGCGCGCGCTGGCGCGGCTGCGCGAGGCGCTGGCGCAATGCGTGATCCGCGGGCCGAAATCGAATGTCGGCTTCCTTGAACGCCTGATCCGCCATCCGGCGGTGGTCGAAGCCCGCATCGACACCGGCTATCTGGACCGCCATCTGGACGAGTTCCTCGCCCCGCCGCGCGAAGACGCCGCGCTGCTGCTGGCCGCCGCCACCCTGCAGCTGCTGCTGCAGGAAGGCGCTGCCCGCGACGCCGCCGCGCAGGCCAGCGATCCCACTTCGCCCTGGGCCAGCGCCGACGGCTGGCGGCTGGGCCATGCCAGCACCCGCCGGCTGGCGTTCGGCAACGGCGAGCGCATCGAACTGACCGCGCACGGCCATGGCGGCGAATACCGCATCGAACGCGATGGCGCCTCGCACCTCGTGTCCGGCGCGCGCTTGGACGGCGACGCGCTGACCCTGCGCCTGGAGGGCGGCATGCGCCGCTTCCGCGCCATGGCCGACGGCGACGATGTGCTGGTGCACGACGGCGATGCGCGCCTGCGCCTGCGCATCGAACCGATGTACCGCAGCCTGGCCGGCGCCGATACCAGCGCCGAAAGCCGCATCCGCGCGCCGATGCCGGGCCGGGTGGTGCTGGTGCAGGCCGTCGCCGGCGATGCCGTGCAGGCCGGCGACGTGGTGCTGGTGCTGGAGGCGATGAAGATGGAGCTGGCGCTGAAGGCCCCGCGCGACGGCGTGCTTGCGGAAATCCGCGCGCAGGCCGGCGAGTTCGTCGAAGCCGACGCGGTGCTGGCAACACTGGAGCCCTGACATGAGCCTGCCCGCCCACGTCCGCATCGTCGAAGTCGGCCCGCGCGACGGCCTGCAGAACGAAAGGACCGACATCGGCACCGCCGCCAAGATCGAGCTGATCGACCGGCTGTCTCAGACCGGTCTTGCCAGCATCGAGGCCACCGCCTTCGTCAGCCCGAAATGGGTGCCGCAGATGGCCGACGCCGCGCAGGTGCTGGCCGGCATCACCCGCGCGCCGGGCATCAGCTATCCGGTGCTGGTGCCAAACGAGCAAGGTTACGAACGCGCCCGCGCCGCCGGCGCGCAGGAGGTGGCGGTGTTCACCGCTGCCTCCGAAGCGTTCAACCTGAAGAACACCAATGCCGGAATCGATGCGTCGCTGCAGCGCTTCGCACCGGTGCTGGAACGCGCGCGCGCCGACGGCGTTAAGGTGCGCGGCTACGTCTCCACCGTGCTCGGCTGCCCTTACCAGGGTGACGTTCCGTTGGCCGAGGTGGTGCGGGTGGCGAAGGCGCTGCACGCGATGGGCTGCTACGAAATCTCGCTGGGCGACACCATCGGCGTGGGCACGCCTGCCAAGGCGCGGGCGATGCTGCAGGCGGTGGCCACCGAAGTGCCGATAGGGGCACTGGCGATCCATTTCCACGACACCTACGGGCAGGCGCTGGCCAACGTGCTGGCCTGCCTGGAGGAAGGCGTGGCGGTGGTGGACAGCGCTGTGTCCGGTGCTGGTGGCTGCCCTTACGCCAAGGGCGCCAGCGGCAACGTGGCCAGCGAGGACGTGGTCTACATGCTGCACGGGCTCGGCATCCACACCGGGATTGATTTGCCGCTGTTGGCCGAGACCGGCCGCTGGCTGGCCGGCCTGCTGGGCCGCGACACCGGCAGCAAGGTCGGGCGCGCGCTGGGCGCGGCCTGAACATCACCTCCTGAATCCGGGCCTCGCCGCATGAGAATTTTCGAAATCCGTCCCATCCGCAGCGACGACGATGCCGCGATGGCCGCCGTCATCCGCACGGTGATGCCCGAGTTCGGCGCCACCGGCAGCGGCTTCGCCATCAGCGACCCGGAAGTGGACTGGATGAGCCGCGCCTACGCCGCGCCGCGTCACGCCTATTTCGTGGTCGAGCGCGACGGACGCGTGCTGGGCGGCGCCGGCGTGGCCCCGCTGGCCGGCGGCGATGCCGATGTCTGCGAACTGCGCAAGATGTATTTCCTGCCGGAAGCCCGCGGCAGCGGCGCCGGCGCGGCGATGATGGCGCGCTGCCTGGACGCCGCGCGCGCCAGCGGTTTCACGCGCTGCTATCTGGAAACCCTCACCGGCATGGACGCGGCCATGCGCCTGTACGAGCGCAGCGGTTTCCGTCGCATCGACACCGCCATGGGTGCCACCGGGCACGGCGGCTGCAACAGGTTCTACCTGCTCGATCTTTGAGCGCTTCCTGCGCGGGACCCTCGCCTGCGGGAAACGGCACGGCGGCGGCCGGCGCGGTGCCGCGTAGAGCGGGCCATGGATGGCCCGCGTCGGCGATATCGAACAGGACGTTCGCATTGAGCCGCGAGCGGTACCGCGCCGGCCGCCGCCGTGCCCGCCGCGCCATTGCCATCCGCTAAAATCGCCGTTTCCCCGCCCGCAGGAACTCCCATGCAGCTTGCATCCGCCCGCGCCGTCGTCACCGGCGGTGTTTCCGGCCTCGGCTTCGCCGTCGCCCAGCACCTCGTCGCCCACGGTGGCAAGGTCGCCCTGTTCGACGTCAACGAGGACAAGGGCGCCGCCGCCGTGGCCGAACTGGGCGAAGCCAACGCCCGCTTCTTCAAGACCGACGTCAGCAACGAAGACCAGGTGGCCGCCAATGTCGCCGCGGCCAAAGACTTCCTCGGCGGCCTGAACACGGCCATCAATTGCGCCGGCATCCTGGGCGCGGGCCGCGTGCTGGGCAAGACCGGGCCGATGACGTTGTCGCACTTCTCCACCACGGTGATGGTGAATCTGGTCGGCAGCTTCAACGTGGCCAAGGCCTGCGCCGACCTGATGCAGCACAACGAAGCGAACGCCGACGGCGAGCGCGGCGTGATCGTCAACACCGCCTCGGTGGCGGCCTACGAAGGCCAGATCGGCCAGGCCGCCTACTCCGCCTCCAAGGGCGGCGTGGTCGGCATGACCCTGCCGATGGCGCGCGAGCTGGCCCGCTTCGGCATCCGCGTGATGACCGTGGCGCCGGGCGTGTTCTGGACCCCGATGGTGGACGGCATGCCCGACGAAGTGCAGAAGTCGCTGGCCGCCACCATCCCGTTCCCGTCGCGCCTGGGCCAGCCGCAGGAATACGCCGACCTGGTCGCCTACATCCTCACCAACACCTACCTCAACGGCGAAACCATCCGCCTGGACGGTGCCACCCGCCTGGCGCCGAAGTGAACGAGTTCGGTTCGCGCGCCGCACACTGGGTTGCCGTGCGCTGGCCGGCGATCCGCGCACGCGGCATGTGGCGTTTCGTGCTGCTCAAGGGCGTCGCCTTCTGGGGCGGACTGATGCTGGCGTTCATGGCCATCGCCATGACCCTGCAACTGGGGCCGTCGCATCCGCGCCTGCCGCTGGTACTGGCGGTCGCGGTGCCGCTGTGCGCCATCGGCGGTCTGGTCTGGGGCCTGCTTACCTGGTTCTTCAACGAACGAATCTTCCTCGCGCTCCAACAACAAAAGAAAAACCTCCCATGAAGGCTTACGACATCAAGAAGGGCAACGTCGTCGAACACAACGGCGGCGTGTACCAGATCCGCGACATCGAGCGCAGCAGCCCGCAGGGCCGTGGCGGCAACGTCAAGTTTCGCTTCACCATGTACAGCGTGCCCGGCGGCAGCAAACTCGACATCACGGTGGGCGGCGACGACGAGCTGAAGGAAGTCGAGCTGTCGCGCCGGCAGGTGACCTACTCGTACAAGGACGGCGACGCGTTCGTGTTCCTCGACGACGAGGACTACACCCCGTACACGCTCGATGCCGACGTCGTCGGCGATGCCGCCGGCTACATCGTCGATGACCTGACCGGCTGCTACATTCAGATCATCGACGACCTGCCGGTGGCGGTGCAGCTGCCGCAGTCGGTGGTGATGGAAGTCATCGAAACCCCGCCGGAACTCAAGGGCGGCACCGCCACCAAGCGCCCGAAGCCGGCCAAGCTGTCCACCGGCCTTGAAATCATGGTGCCGGAGTACATCGGCAACGGCGAAAAAGTGTGGGTGAACACCACCACCGGCGAATTCGGCGGCCGCGCGGAGTAAGCCAGCGGCAAGAACGGCGGGTGATCGCGCAGCGGGCATTGCAGCCATGCAGCGAACACCCGCCGGCCTTGCCGGCCTTGCCGGCCTTGCCGGCCTTGCCGGCATCGTCAGCGCCGCCCGCCACCGCTGCCGCTTGCCCCCTTCCACCGTCTGCGCCACACTGCCTTGGCAAGCCTTGCCATAGGAGCGCGTCGTGGCCACCATGAACATCTCCCTGCCCGACGAACTCAAGCAGTTCGTCGATGCGCAAGTGGCCGAACACGCCTACGGCTCGGCCAGCGAATACCTGCGTGAACTGATCCGCAAGCAGCGCGACGTGGAAAAGCTGCGCCAAATGCTGCTGGACGGCGCCAATTCCGGGCAGGCCACGCCCATGGAACCGGATTTCTTCGACCAGATGCGCAAACGCGCCCATGCAAGGGCCGCCGGCAAG
Source organism: Thermomonas fusca DSM 15424 (assembly GCF_000423885.1). Classification (GTDB taxonomy): domain Bacteria; phylum Pseudomonadota; class Gammaproteobacteria; order Xanthomonadales; family Xanthomonadaceae; genus Thermomonas; species Thermomonas fusca. Next base: position 170,843 of record NZ_AUIV01000001.1, read on the forward strand.
TGAAGCCGCCGCAATGGCATCCGCTCGCAAGACTTGATGCCGACGAAGCTGCGAACTGGTACGCGGAACAAGGCGGCTTGGCATTGGAACTTCGATTCATTCAGTCCCTGGACACTGCCATTGCACAGATCGCCGGCCAGCCCGGCATCGGCGCATCACGCTATTCCGAGGTGCTGAAACTGCGCGACCTGCGCTTCTGGTCGCTCAAGGGTTTCCCGTACCTGATCTTCTACCTCGAACGCGACACGCACGTTGACATCTGGCGCGTGCTGCACGCCCAGCGCGATATTCCGGCATGGATGGGGGACGCATGAGCCGCATCGCAGCCGCTGCGACGGCCCGCCCGCAAACTGCCCCACTTCAACGCGCCGCAAGGACCGCCCCGCAATGCCCAGCCTGAACTGGATCGGCAAAGACGCCGTCGTCAAACACCACAAGGACGTGCCGTTCCGCCTGCTGGAGCCGGTGCAGTCGCTGTCGTGCGCGGGGGATGCCGACAACGCCGCCGACAGCGGCAACCTGATCGTGCAGGGCGACAACCTGCTGGCGCTGAAGGCGCTGCTGCCGCGCTACGCCGGACAGGTGAAATGCATCTACATCGACCCGCCCTACAACACCGGCAACGAGGGCTGGGTTTACAACGACAACGTCAACTCGCCGGAGATCCGCCGCTGGCTGGGCGAGGTGGTGGGCAAGGAAGGCGAGACGCTGGACCGGCACGATCGCTGGCTGTGCATGATGTATCCGCGGTTGATGCTGTTGAAGCAGTTTTTGCGGGAGGATGGGGTGATGTTCATCTCCATCGACGATCACGAAGTGCACCATCTTCGATCTATAGCCAACGAAGCCGTTGGCTTGAAGTTCGTCGGTTGCATCATCTGGGAGCGAAAGCGTAAAGGCTCCCATCTGACGAAAAAATTGACCAAGAAGACCGAGTACATCATTGCCCTTAGCCGTAAGGCTGGCGATGTTGAGTTGATCGGCGAAGATGTTGGTGAAGATGAAGACTTTCCGCTTCTCAAACGCACCAATGGCGTGAAGGATTTGCGGATTCCCTGCGCCTATTTGGGTGCGACAAAGCTGAAGGATGGGGTGTACGTCCCGGGGGATTATGGAAGCGGTGGGACAGCTGTAACACTTCTTAAACCGGCAACGGTTGCGAATGGGCGGTTTACGACGGACGTATTCCTGCGCGGTCCATTTGTTTGGACACAAGACAACTTGGACAAAGAGCTTGCATCTGGCGGGACTTGTTTCCTTCGAACGGCGAATTTTTCGCTGCGTGCGGTCAAGGGTACGGATGGGCAAGGGCAGAAAGGGTTAAGCAGCCTGTTGACCAAGGAAATCGGAACGAATGAGGACGCGTCTGCCGAGCTGGCAGAAATTCTTGGTGTCGAATTGAACTCGGTCTTTCAGTACTCCAAGCCAGCGAATCTGATCAAGACGCTCGTCCGAGCGGCGACATTTCACGACAAGGATTCCCTCATCCTCGACAGCTTCGCCGGCTCCGGCACCACCGCCCACGCCGTGCTGAAACAGAACGCCGAAGACGGCGGCAACCGCCGCTTCATCCTCGTCGAAATGGACGACGGCATCGCCCGCAACGTCACCGCCGAACGCGTCAAGCGCGTGGCCCGCGGCTACACCAACGCCAAGGGCGACGCCGTGCCCGGCCTGGGCGGCGGCTTCCAATTCTGCAAACTGGGCAAACCCCTCTTCGACGCGCGCGGCCATATCAGCAATGAAGTGCGTTTCGCCGAACTGGCGCGCTTCGTCTGGTTCATCGAAACCGGCATGGGCCTGCCGGCCAGCCGCGCCAGCCACAAGGCCGCCGACACCGCCAGCCCGCTGCTGGGCGTGCACGACCGCCGCGCCGTTTACCTGCTCTACAACGGCATCCTGAAAGACCGCAGCATCGACGGCGGCAACGTCCTCACCACCCCGCTGCTGGACCTGCTGCCCGCCCACGACGGCCCACGCGTGGTCTATGGCGCCCGCTGCGCCATCGGCGCCGACCGCCTGCGCGCGCTGGGCATCACCTTCAAGCAACTGCCCTATCACCTGCGGGTGGCGCCGTGAACCCGCAGGATGACAGCCCCGCTCCGCAGTCGGAACTGCTGCTGTACCGCGACGCCAACGCGCACACCCGGATCGAGGTGCGGCTGGAAGGCGACAACGTGTGGCTGCCGCAGCGGCAGATCGCCGAGCTGTATCAGGTGTCGGTCAAGACAATCAGCGAGCATCTGCAGAACATTTTTGACGAGGGCGAGCTTGAACCTGAACGAACTATCCGGAAATTCCGGATGGTTCAAGCCGAAGGCCCGCGCGAGGTGCGCCGGCTGGTGGACCACTACAACCTGGCCGCCATCCTGGCCGTGGGCTACCGGGTGCGCTCCGCGCGCGGCACCCAGTTCCGCCAGTGGGCCAGCCAACGGCTGTCCGAATATCTGGTCAAGGGCTTCGCCATGGATGACGAACGCCTCAAGCGCGGCCCGGACGATGGCTACTTCGAAGAACTGCTGGCGCGCATCCGCGACATCCGCAGCTCGGAGCGGATGTTCTGGCGCAAGGTGCTGGACATCTACGCCACCAGTATTGACTACGACGCATCGGCGGACGCCAGCCAGCGCTTCTTCCAGACCGTGCAGAACAAGATGCACTGGGCCGCGCATGGCCACACCGCCGCCGAAGTGGTGCTGGCGCGTGCCGATGCGCGCCAGCCCAACATGGGCATGACCAGCACCAGTGCCGGCCAACCGCGCCGGCAGGATGCGCCAATCGCCAAGAATTACCTGCACGAAGCCGAACTCGATGCGCTGAACCGCATCGTCACCGCCTATCTGGAATTCGCGGAATTGCAGGCCCTGAACCGCCAGCCGATGACGATGGCGGACTGGATCGCCAAGCTCGACGATTTCCTGCGCCTGAGCGGGCGCGACCTGTTGACGCATGCCGGACGCGTGCGCCACGACGATGCCCTGCGCCACGCGCAGCAGCAATACGATGCCTGGCGCAAGCAGCAATCGGCCCTGCCGCAGGCGGTGGATCGCGATTTCGACAACGCGACCCAGGCTTTGCAACCCGTGGCCCGAAAGCGCGGCAAAAACCGCACCCCCAAGGACAACGACGCATGAGCCTGAAGGTCTACCAGTCCGACGTGCTGGACCGCTACGAAACCTTCCTGCGCGCCTGGCGCGCGCAGGCGCAGGTGCATCCGGGCGAGCGCGTGGCCAGCCGGCTGGCGTTCGAGGAATGCACGCTGGAAAACTTCGGCTTCCGCATCCCCTATCACGCGCCGCCGGCCTTTGAGGCCAGCGACACCCCGGTGGTCTGCCTGCGGGTGCCCACCGGCGGCGGCAAGACCCTGATCGGCGGCCATGCCATCGCCCGGGTCAAGCGCAGCCTTGCGCCCGTGGAACACAGCCTGACCCTGTGGCTGGTGCCCACCGACGCCATCCGCAGCCAGACCCTGCGGGCCTTGCGCACGCCGGGCGCGCTGCTGCACGACGAGCTGCGCACGCTGTTCGGCGACGTGGCGGTGCTGGACATCGACGAGGCGCTGTCGGTGTCGCCGGCGGTGCTGGACAGCCACGACACCATCATCGTCACCACCATGCAGGCCTTCAAGCAGGCCGAAACCGACCGTCTGGCGGTGTATCGCGCCAATGGCGCGCTGATGGAACATTTCCGCGGCATCGACGGCAGCGGCTGGTCACTGGCCGAGGCGCTGGCGCTGCGCCGGCCGTTCATCGTGGTGGACGAGGCGCACAACCAGGGCAGCGCACTGGCATTCGACACCCTGGCCCGGCTGGCCCCTTGCGCGGTGCTGGAACTGACCGCCACCCCCGACCGCATGCACCAGCCGTCCAACGTGCTGGTGTCGATTTCCGCGTCCACCCTGCAAAGCGAGGACATGATCAAGCTGCCGGTGGACATGGCGGTGCACCCGGACTGGCGGATCGCGCTGCGCGAGGCCATCGCCAAACTCGATGCGCTGCAGTCCGCCGCCGATGCCGAGCGCAGCGCCACCGGCGAGACGCTGCGCCCGATCATGCTGCTGCAGGCCGAGCGCCAGCAGAAGGACAACCCGGACGCGATGACCATCGACCGCGTGCGCGCGGCATTGATCGAACAGTTCGACGTGCCCGCCGCGCAGATCGCGCGTTCCGCCACCGGGATCGATGAACTCAGCGACGCCGACCCGGCCACGCTGCGCTTCGTCATCACCGCCGACAAGCTGCGCGAAGGCTGGGACTGGCCGGCGGCCTATGTGCTGATGAGTTTCCGCGGCAGCAGCACGCAGATGGCGCTGGAGCAGATCCTGGGCCGCGTGCTGCGGATGCCGCAGGTCACGCGCAAGCAGCAGGAGGCTCTGAATTGCGCGTATGCGTTCGCGGTGTCGAACAACCTTGCCGAGGTGGCCGCCACCCTGCGCGACGGGCTGGTGCAGGCGGGCTTCGAACGCCAGGACGCCAAGGATCTGGTGCGCGGCACGGCGTTGAGCAACGGCAACGACGATCTGCTGCGCGCGCAGGCCAGCGTCAGTGTGCCGCTGCCGGCGCAGGACGGCTGTCTGGTGCTGCCGGATTTCTCGCAACTGCCCGAAGCCACCCGCAAACGCATCGAAACCAAGCTGGAGCTGTCCCCGGAAACCGGCAGCCTCACGCTGCGCGGCGAATGGAGTGCCAAGGAACAAAAGGCGCTGAAGGAGGCATTCCGTGAACCCGCCGCCGTTGCCGCGCTGGAGCAGGCCTTCACCCACCTGCAATCCCCTGTGGCTGCGCCACCGAAGACACCTTCCGAACTGGGCCAGACGTTCGAATTGCCGCTGCTGGCGTGGTCGCAAGGCGACTTGCTCTGCGATCTTGGCAATGCCCCCGCGCTGGAAGGCACGCTGACGCTGGCCGACGTCGATTTTGCGCTGGACAACGCAGCGTTCCCGCGCGAGCTGGAAACCCTGCAGCGCGCACGTCTGCGGCTGGGCGATGCGGAAAAACTCAAGCTGGACCCGCTGGAACAGCTCGACGTGCAGCTGGGCTTGTTCGGCGTGCGCGATACCGCCAGCCTTGAAGACCTGCAGTGGACGCTGGAACAGCGCCTGGCCGCGCCGGATCTGGACCCGGAAGACCTGGCCGCCTGGCTGTCCGGCGTGCTGCGACACCTGCTGGAAGTGCGTGGCTTCAGCTGCAGCGAACTGGTGTATCAGCGGGTGAAGCTGAGCGACGTTCTGGCCCAACGCATCGGCCACGCCCGACGCCACGGCCAGCACCAGCGCTTCCTCGACCTGCTGGGCGATGAGGGCCGGATGAGCGCCGATGCCCGCCTGCAGTGCGTGTTCAAATCCGGCCGCTACGCCTGGGACTGGCAATACAACGGCTTCGTCACCCTGCCCAAACACTTCTTCCCGCAAATCGGCAACCTGCAATCGCAGGGCGAAGAATTCGAATGCGCCGACTTCATCGCCAACCGGCTGGACGGTGTGCGCGACTGGGTACGCAACATCGAGCGCAAACCCGGTGCGTTCTCGTTGCCGACGTCCCACCAGCGCTTCTACCCGGACTTCCTGGTACGGATGACCGATGGCCGCATGCTGGTCGTCGAGTACAAGGGCGCGCACCTGTACGACAACCCTGAGCAGGTGGAAAAACGCCGCATCGGCCAGCTCTGGGAACGCCGCGCGGGCGAACGCTTCCGCTTCGTCATGCCCAAGCGCAAGAACTGGGGCATGATCCGCGCGGCGCTGGGGGCATAAGGCGCGAGCTGGCAATTCCGGAAACCAATGGCATGAGCCTTCCGCCCTTCTCCCTTTCCACCCACGGCGTGCGTCTGGAACCATTGGCGCGCGACCATATCGCGGCGCTGCAGGATGCGGTGGACGACGGCGACATCGGCGCGCTCAACTACGTCAACGTGCCCGCACGCGACGGCATGGCAGCCTGGGTGGAAGACGCGCTGGCGATGCACGACGCCGGCCAGCAGCTGCCATTCGCCATCGTCGTCGCCGGCCGCGTGGTCGGCAGCACACGTTTCTACGACATCGAGTTGGGCGTGCCCACGCTGGCCATCGGCTACACCTTCCACGCCGCCTCGGTCTGGCGCAGCCACGTCAACACCGCGGGCAAGCGGCTGATGCTGGGCCATGCCTTCGATACCCTGGGCGCACAGTCGGTGTATTTCCACACCAGCCACCAGAACCTGCGTTCGCAGGCGGCGATCCAGCGTCTGGGCGCGCAGCGCGACGGCATCCTGCGCGCACACCGCCGCCACAAGGACGGCAGCCTGCGCGACACCTACACCTATTCGATCATCGCCAGCGAATGGCCGGCGATCCGCGCACGGCTGGACGCACGGCTGGCAGCCGGCTGAACGCGCTCAGCGCAGCTCCAGCCCGCCCTGTTCGCGATTGAGCCGGCGCAGGCGTTCGCCCAGCGCGGCCAGGTTGTCATCGATGGCCTGCAGCTCGTGCTGCTGCGCCTGCGGCAGCGCGGCCTGCGCCAGCTGGCGCAGGCGCGCCCATTCGCCATTGACCTGCGTCGACAGCCGCATCGCCTGCGCCTGCAACGGCGCGCGTTCGCCCTGCGGCAAGCCGTAGCCCTCGTCGCCCAGCGCGCCGGGGCGCAGCAGCAGGCCGGCATCGGCCAGCAGCAGGCGCAGCTGGTCGTGCGCGGCACGGCCCTCGCCCCGCGCCAGCAGGCGACGCTTGATCAGATCGCGCGCGCGCAGCTCGGCGCGCCGCTGCGCGGCCTGTTCCAGCAGCAGCAGCGCCGCGGTCGTCTGCAGGTCGCCCTGCCCCAACCAGGGCCTGCGCTGCGGCGCCGGCAGCGCCAGCCAGTCTTCAAGCAACGGCTGCGGCAGCGCCAGCCGCTGCTGCGCCAGCACGAACATCTGCCGGTAGCGCGCCTGCGCCGACTCGAAGTAGTAGCCGTCGCGCAGCGCGGCGTCGCGGTCTGCCAGCACCGAGGCATCGGCCACGCCGCTGCGCTGCAGCTTCCGCAGCAGGCCGGTGGGGGTGATGCTGCGCAGCGGCAGCGCGGCCAGCCGCGGTACGCCGCCCTGCAGCAGCCGCCAGGTTTCCACCGCGCAGTTGTTGTCGATGAAGTAGTAGCGGCCGTCGTAGCTCCAATGCAGCTGCGCGGCGCGTTCCAGCAGACCGGCGATGTCGCCCGGCTGCAGCGCCAGCGGGATCGAACGCAGGCCGCGCAGTTCGATCTGGGTGTATTCGTCGATCACCTGATCCAGCGGCAGCAGGAACAGCCGCGACGGGTAGCGCCCGGTCAGGCCGCGCCAGCTGGAGATCTGCACGTCGTCGACGAAGGCGCGGAAGCTGAGCACGCGGTGGTATTGCAGGTCCAGCCTGCAGTCCGGCCCCGGCGTGCGGCCGGGCGCGCAGATCACCAGCCGCAGCATGCTGTGGCCCCAGCGGCTCATCGGCGCTTCGTTGCCCTCGGCCAGCAGGTAATCGACCGCGTACACGCGCACCGGATCGATCTGCTCGAAGCCAGCCGCAGCCGCATCCGCACCGGCCTGCAGGAACAGCAGCCCCGGCGCGCAGTCCGCGGCCGGCGGCCACCAATCGAAACGGGCGGCGAAATACCGCGCCAATGCCGGGCGCCGACAGGCGTATTCGGGGTCCAGCAGGAACCATTCCAGATTGACCGCGACGAACTCGCCGGGGTCCTGCAGCTCGTAGCGGTCCGGGCTGCGGTCGGTGAACGGGTTGTGGCGGCCGCGCAGGCCCAGGCGCAGCGGGCGCAGCTGCCAGCCGGCCAGATCCAGCAGGCGCGGATCGCGCGACAGCCCACCTGCCGGCCCGCGATCCAGCACATGCGCCAGTTCGTGGATCAGCGCGGCCTGGGCCGCGCGTGCGGCGGGGTCCGCGTCGCCGGCAAGCAGCGAGCGCGCCATCCAGCCGTCCAGCAGTTCGCGACGCAGGCCGATCTGCATGCCCACGCTGCGGCCATGCACCTGCGCCGGCAGGTCATCGCGCCAGCGCAGGTGCAGATCAGCAGGCATGGCAGCGCGCCAGACCGGCGGCAGCCGCGTTGCGACCGCCGCTACCAGCGCATGGCTGGCATGCAGCTGCGCCGCATCCAGTCCGCGCGGCTCCACCTGCAACCCGGAAGCGGCAGCCGGCAGCGTGATGCCGGCCAGCACTGCCGCCGCCAGCAGCCGCCACTGAAGGCGGCGCAGGGTCACCGCGCCAGGATGGCCTGCGCCAGCCGCATGTCGCTGGCGGCGCGCGCATCGGCGCGACGCTCGCGCAGCAGCCGCAGCGCGGCCTGCAGACGCGCGCCGCGGATCCCGCCATCGCTGGCGACGAAAGCGGCGGCATCCGCGCGCGCCTGCAGCACCACCTTGTCGTCGCCGGAGGTGCTGCCGGACGTCGCCGAACCCGCCGACGAGGCGCTGGAGGCGAAGCTGCCGGCGCACACCGGCGCAGCCATCAGCAGCAGGGAAAGGGAGAGAAAAGTTTTCGACATGATGTTCTCGGCTGGCGCGCCCGTGCTGGCGTGCCGGCAGACTAATGCAAAGCCGCGGCGAATCCCGCCTCGGGGCGCGTCCGCCGGCGCGCGGCGGTTCATGTTGCGGCCGCGGTCAGCAGTCAGCAGTCAGCAGTCAGCAGTCAGCAGTCGAACAGCTTGCCGGGATTCATGATCCCGTTCGGGTCCAGCGCCGCCTTGATGCCGCGCATGGCCGCGATTTCCGCCGCGCTGCGGGTGCAGGACAGATAGGGCTTCTTCACCAGCCCGATGCCGTGTTCAGCGGAAATGCTGCCGCCGTGTGCCTGCAGCACCCCGGCCAGCAGCTTGGTCACGCGCTCGCAGTCGGCCACGAACGCATCCTGGGCCATGGCATCGGGCTTGAGGATGTTGATGTGCAGGTTGCCGTCGCCGATATGGCCGAACCACACCACCTCCAGCTGCGGATACTCGCGCCCCAGCAGCGTCTGGGTTTCGGCAAGGAACGCCGGCATCGCCGAGATCCGCACCGACACGTCGTTCTTGTAGGGCACGTAGCGCGCCAGGCTTTCGGTGATGGCCTCGCGCAGCCGCCACAGCCGCGCGGCCTGGGCGTCGCTGGCGGAAATCACGCCATCGCTGACCAGGCCCTGTTCCAGGCACTGCCCGAACGCGGCCAGCGCCTCGGCCTCGCTGGCTTCGTCGCTGGCGAATTCCGTGACCACGTAGTACGGGTGGGCCTGCTCGAACGGCGGCGGTTCGCCGTGCGCCAACACGTGCTTCAACGCCACATCGGTCAGGAACTCGAAGGCCTGCAGCTGCAGCCGCGCGCGGAACGCGGCGAATACCTGCATCAGCGCCTCGAACGACGGCAGCGCCAGCAGCATCACGTTGCTGGGCGGCGGCGGGTCGGTGAGCTTGAGCGTGGCCTCGACGATGATGCCCAGCGTGCCTTCCGAGGCGATCGCCAGATGCCGCAGGTCGTAGCCGCTGGAATCCTTGACCAGCCCGCGCCCCAGCGTCATCAGCTCGCCGCTGCCGGTCACCAGCTTCACACCGGCCACCCACTCGCGGGTATTGCCGTAGCGCACCACCCGGATGCCGCCGGCATTGGTGGCGATATTGCCGCCGATGCTGCACGAACCGCGCGAGGCGAAATCCACCGGGTACTGCAGGCCGTGTTCGCGCGCCGTCTCCTGCACCTTCTGCAGCGGGATGCCGGCCTGCACGGTCAGCGTGCGATCCACCGCATCGAACGCCAGCAACTTGTGCATGCGTTCCAGGCTGAGCACCAGCTCGCCGTTGGCGGCCACCGCGCCGCCGGACAGGCCGGTGCGGCCGCCCGAGGGCACGATCCCCACGCCTTCTGCATTGGCCCAGCGCACGATGGCCTGCACTTCCTCCACGCTGGCCGGCAGCGCGACCGCCAGCGGCGCCGGCGGCCAGCGCCGGGTCCAGTCGCGGCCGAAGTGCTCCAGGTCGGCGGGTTCGGTCAGCAGCCGCAGTTCGGGCAGCAGGGCGCGCAGGGATTGGAGGCGGTCGTCGGACATGGCGGCGGTGATCCGGAAGAAAACATGGCCGCAACGGCAGCGCCGGCACGGTTTCAACTGCAACCTCCAAAATGGCATGTTGCGCCCGGAAAATAGCATGACGCAGCGCAACAAAAACGCCGTATTTCTGGCTATAGTCGGTGTCCGTACCCTGCCGGATGCCGCACGCATGTCCCTGAAGAAGACCTCCTTCCCGAAACAGGACATCCGCGTGCTGCTGCTGGAGGGCGTCAGCCAGACCGCGGTGGACGCGCTGCGTGCCGCCGGCTACAGCCAGATCGAATACCACGCCAAGGCGCTGCCCGAAGACGAGCTGAAGGCGCGCATCGCCGAGGCGCATATCGTCGGGCTGCGCTCGCGCACCCAGCTCACCGCCGAAGTGCTGGCCGAGGCCAAGCGCCTGATCGCCATCGGCTGCTTCTGCATCGGCACCAACCAGGTGGACCTGGACGCCGCCGAACTGGCCGGCATCCCGGTATTCAACGCGCCCTATTCCAATACCCGTAGCGTGGCCGAGCTGGTGCTGGCGCAGACGGTGATGCTGATGCGCGGCATCCCGCAGAAGAGCGCGCAGTGCCACCGCGGCGGCTGGTCGAAGGCCGCCACCGGCAGCCACGAAGTGCGCGGCAAGACGCTCGGCATCGTCGGCTATGGCCACATCGGCACCCAGGTGGGCGTGCTGGCCGAGGGGCTGGGGATGCAGGTGATCTTCCACGACATCGAAACCAAGCTGTCACTGGGCAACGCGCGCGCCGCGGCCGGGCTGGACGACCTGCTCTCGCGCGCCGACGTGGTCACCCTGCACGTGCCGGAAACCCCGTCCACCCAGTGGATGATCGGCGCGCAGCAGCTGGCCAGGATGAAGCCCGGCGCCCACCTCATCAACGCCGCGCGCGGCACCGTGGTGGTGATCGAAGCGCTGGCCGCGGCGCTGGAATCCGGTCATCTCGGCGGTGCCGCGGTGGACGTGTTCCCGGTCGAACCCAAGGCCAACGGCGATGTCTTCGAATCGCCGCTGCGCGGCCGCGACAACGTGATCCTGACCCCGCACATCGGCGGCAGCACGCTGGAAGCGCAGGACAACATCGGCGTGGAGGTGGCGGCCAAGCTGGTGCGCTACAGCGACAACGGCAGCACCCTGTCGGCGGTCAACTTCCCCGAGGTGACGCTGCCCGAGCACGAGGGCAGCCTGCGCCTGCTGCACATCCACCGCAACGTGCCTGGCGTGCTGTCGCGGGTCAACGAGATCTTCAGTCGCCACGCGGTCAACATCGACGGCCAGTTCCTGCGCACCGACGCGCACGTGGGCTACGTGGTGATCGACGTCAGCGCCGACGAAACCCAGGCGGCCGCGATCAAGGACGAATTGGCCGCGATCGAAGGCACGCTGCGGGTGCGGGTGCTGTACTGATCAGCCGCGCGCCAGCCACTTGCGCGCCATCCGCCGCACCGATGCGTCCGTCGCCGGATCGGCGGCCAATTCGTCGATGTGGCGCCAGGCCAGGTCCAGCGATTCCTCGCTGATGGTGTAGGCCTCGTCGTCGCCGGCATGCACCACGTAGCGCACGTCGTAATGCCAGTGCGCGGGCACCGACTTGTGTTCGGGAATCCAGTGGCGGTCGAGATCGAAGATCGCATCGCTGACGCGCAGGCCGGCCAGCCCGGATTCCTCTTCCGCCTCGCGCAGCGCCGCCAGCGGAAGTTCGCGCTGGCCATCGGCGTGCCCACCCAGCTGCAGCCACAGGCGCAGCTTGCGGTGATGGGTCAGCAGCACGCGCGTGCCGCTGCGATCCACCAGCCAGCACGAGGCGGTGAAGTGACCGGCCAGGCGCTCGCGCCGGAACGGGTTCTCGGCATCGGCCAGCAGGTCGCGGAACAGCGCAACGGTGGCAGCTTCGTCCGGCCAGCGTGCGGCATAGTCATCCAGCGCGGCTTGCAGGGCTGCGTCCATCGCGGTTTTGCTCCTTGGAATCTGAATGCGCTGCATTATCCCGCGTCGTGACCGCCGGCGCTTGTGCGCGACGCCCATGAACGTTTAAGGTCGGCGCCTTGCGGCATGCCTGCAGGCGGCCGACCACAACAAGAACCGGGGGAGTCACCTGATGCTGTTCCAGCGAGTCAAGCCGCTCGACAAGATCCTCGAGACAGCGGAAAAGAAAGCACTCACGCGCCAGCTAGGCGCCTTCCAGCTCACCCTGCTCGGCATCGGCGCCATCATCGGCACCGGCATTTTCGTGCTGACTGCGGAAGCGGGGCAGAAGGCCGGCCCGGCGATGATGCTGGCGTTCGTGATCGCGGCGGTGGTGTGCGCGCTGGCCGCGCTGGCCTATTCCGAACTGGCCTCGATGGTGCCGGTGGCCGGCTCCGCCTACACCTACACCTACGCGGTAATGGGCGAGGCGATCGCCTGGACCGTGGGCTGGGCGCTGGTGCTGGAATACGCGGTGGCCGCAGGCGCGGTGGCGGTGGGCTGGTCCGGCTACATGAACGGCCTGCTGTCCAGCGCCGGGATAGAGCTGCCGATGGCGCTCAAGACCGGCCCGATGGATGGCGGCGCGTTCAACCTGCTGGCCTTCACCATCTCGCTGGTGATCACCGGCCTGCTGGTGCTGGGCACCTCCAAGTCCGCCAAGGTCAATGCGGTGCTGGTGCTGATCAAGGTGGTCGCGCTGACCGCATTCGTCATCATCGCGGTGCCGGCGGCCAAGGACAGCAACTTCCAGCCGTTCTTCCCCACCGGTTGGGGCAGCCCGCTGGGCGGCATCGGCGTGCTGGGCGCGGCGGCGTCGATCTTCTTCGCCTACGTCGGCTTCGATGCGGTCTCGACCGCGGCCGAGGAAACCAAGAACCCGAACCGCAACATCCCGATCGGCCTGATCGGCTCGCTGCTGGTCTGCACCGTCTTCTACATGCTGGTGGGCTACGGCGCGGTCGGCGCGATCGGTTCGCAGCCGATGCTGGACGCCGCCGGCGTGGCCTTCCACCCGGGCACCCCGCAGATGGCCGCCGCCTGCGCCGGCTCCGACGCGCTGGTGTGCAGCAAGGAACCGCTGGCCCACGTGCTGAAGGTGATGGGCTTCGCCGGCTGGGGCAACGCGATCGGCCTGGCCGCCGCGCTGGCGCTGCCGTCGGTGGTGCTGATGATGATCTACGGCCAGACCCGCATCTTCTTCACCATGTCGCGCGACGGCCTGCTGCCGGAAGCGCTGTCGCGGGTGCATCCGAAGTTCCGCACCCCGCACGTGGTGACCATGGTCACCGGCGTATTCGTGGCGCTGTTCGCGGCGATGTTCCCGGTTGGCATCCTGGCCGACATCTCCAACTCCGGCACCCTGTTCGCCTTCATGGCGGTGTCGCTGGGCGTGCTGATCCTGCGCAAGCGCGAGCCGAACCGGCACCGTCCGTTCCGCACCCCAATGGCCTGGGTGGTCTGCCCGCTGGCCATCGTCGGCTGCCTGCTGCTGTTCCTGAACCTATCGATCTACACCATCGGCCTGTTCTTTGGCTGGGCGGTGATCGGGCTGATCGTGTACGCCCTGTACGGCTACCGTCATAGCGACCTGGCCCGCGGCATCACCGGCCCGGAAGGTGGCAACACGATGGACGCCGAGCCCAAGTTCCACGAGGGTCCGCAGGCCTGATCGCAGGCCCATGCACCGCGAAAAACCCGGCTCCGGCCGGGTTTTTCGTTATGGCTTGCCGTTATCCTTTGCGGATGTCGAATTCGCACATCCTGCACGACCACGAGCGCGCCGCCCGGCAGTCGCTGATCGACCACTGCCGCGCGATGAACGCCAGCGGGCTGTCGCTGAACAAGTCCGGCAATGCCAGCATCCGCTGGCGCGAAGGGCTGCTGATCACCCCCACCGGCCGCGCCTATGACCGCCTGCTGCCGGAGGACATCGTCTATCTGCAAGCCGACGGCACCTGCCCGCCCGGGCAGCTGCTCCCGTCCAGCGAATGGCGCTTCCACTGCGACATCCTGCATGCGTTCCCGGAGATGAACGCGGTGGTGCACGTGCACTCCACCCATGCCACCGCGCTGGCCTGTCTGGGCGAAGGGATTCCGGCGTTCCATTACATGGTCGCGGTGGCCGGCGGCGATCGCATCCCCTGCGCCGACTACGCCACCTTCGGCACCGGCCAGCTGTCCGCCAACGTCCTGCGTGCGCTGGACGGCGGCCTGCGCGCCTGCCTGATGGCGAACCACGGCCAGGTCACCACCGGCAAGACCCTGTCCGAGGCCTATGCGCTGGCGGAAGAAGTGGAGAACCTGGCCCGCCAGTACCTGCTGGCGCGCATGCTGGGCCATACCCGCGACCTGCCACCGGACGAGATGGCGCGGGTGCTGGAAAAGTTCAGCACCTATGGCCAGCAGCGATAAGGGCGTGACGCTTCGTCATTGCGAGGAAGAACAACTCGTTCTTTCACGCGCGCGCGAACCTCGCAGCATCACGCGGGCGCGGCAGCCCGCAACCAAGCGAGTATCGGGGAGCGACTTGCGGGCTGCCGCGCCCGCGTGATGCATGCCTTAAATCCGGCAAGCAACGTGATGACCCGTCCGCAGCCAAGCCCTAAACTGCGCGTATGAACGCCCCCGCCTTCGACCACAACCTGTACGCCGGCTGCGCCGCCCAGATCATCAGCCATACCCGCGAGCTGGCCGCCAAGGGCTGGACCCCGGCCACCGCCGGAAATTTCTCCATCCGCATGGACGCCGAGCACGCGGCCATCACCATTTCCGGCAAGGACAAGGGCCGCCTGACCGAAGCCGACATCATGGTGGTCAACATGGCCAACGACCCGGTGGCCACCCACCACCGGCCGTCCGCGGAAGCCGCCCTGCACACCCACCTGTACCGCCGCTTCCCGGACGTGGGCGCGGTGCTGCACACCCACTCGCCCACCCAGACCATCGCCGGCCTGCTGCACGCCGACGAAGGCCGCGTGCGCCTGCGCGGCTACGAACTGTTCAAGGCCCTGCGCGGCCACACCACCCACGAAGCCGAGCTCGACCTGCCGGTGGTGCCGAACTCGCAGGACATGGGCCAGCTGATCGCCAGCGTCGATGCGGTGCTGACCCAGCCCAACACCTGGGGCTACCTGATCGCCGGCCACGGCCTGTACGCCTGGGGCCGCGACATCAGCGAGGCACGCCGCCACCTGGACGCATTCGAATTCCTGCTCGGCTGCGAGCTGGAAATGCGCCGCCTGCGCGGCGCGGGAGCCTGACATGAGCCGTTTGCGCATGTTCGACCACGACGCCCCGCAGGCGCCGCTGCTGGCCACCCATGGACATGCCGACATCGCCGCCGAATTGGCGAAGATCGGCGTTGCCTTCGAACAGTGGCAGGCCACGCAGCCGGTGCAGCCGGGCGACGCGCCGGAAACGATCATGGCCGCGTACCGGGCCGACATCGACCGGCTGGTGGCCGAACGCGGCTTCCGCAGCGTCGACGTGGTCAGCATCGCGCCGGACAACCCCAACCGCGAGGCGATGCGTGCCAAGTTCCTCGACGAGCACGCGCACAAGGAGGACGAAGTGCGTTTCTTCGTCGCCGGCAGCGGGCTGTTCTCGCTGCATGTCGGCGAGAAGGTGTACGAAGTGCTGTGCGAGGCCGGCGACCTGATCTCGGTGCCGGACGGCGCCACCCACTGGTTCGACATGGGGCCCGAGCCCAGCTTCGTCGCCATCCGCTTCTTCACCGAGCCGGACGGCTGGGTGGGCCATTTCACCGGCAGCGACATCGCGCAGCGGTTCCCGCGCCTTGAAGCGGGATCGGCGCTTTGACCACCATCCTCACCGACATCGAGGGCACCACGTCCTCGATTTCCTTCGTCAAGGACGTGCTGTTCCCCTATGCACGGGCCAGGCTGCCCGCCTTCGTCCGCGAACACGGGCAGCAACCGGAGGTGCGATGCTGGCTGGACGCGGTGGCGGTGGAAATTTCCGCCAGCGCCTGCCAGGACGCGGTGATCGTGGAAACCCTGCAGGGCTGGATCGACGAGGACCGCAAGCACACCGCGCTGAAGGCGCTGCAGGGCATGGTCTGGGAGGCCGGCTACAAGGACGGCGATTTCACCGCACCGCTGTACCCCGACGTCGCGCCGGCGCTGCGCGCCTGGCATGCGGCCGGGCACTCGCTGGCGGTGTATTCGTCCGGCTCGGTGGCGGCGCAGAAGCTGCTGTTCGCGCATACCGATGCCGGCGACCTGACCGCGCTGTTCTGCGGCTTCTTCGATACCGAAGTGGGCGGCAAGCGCGAAGCCGCAAGCTACCGCGTCATCGCCGGGCGGCTCGGAAACGCGCCGGGCGACATCCTGTTCCTGTCCGACGTGGTCGCCGAGCTCGACGCCGCGCGCGAGGCTGGGCTGCGCACCGTGCTGCTGGACCGTCGCGAGGACTACCCGCAGCCGCGCACCGGCGATGCCGCCAACGGGCACGCCCGAGCGGAATCGTTCGCCGACATCGACGCCGCTGCTTGAACCCGCAGGCGCCCGATCGCCGCGCCACCGGCTGCGGATTGCTGGCGATCCTGCTGTGGGCATCGCTGGCGCTGCTGACCACGCTGACCGCCGGGCTGCCGCCGTTCCAGGTGCTGGCCACCGGCTTCGGCGTTGCCGGCCTGCTGGGGCTTGCCCACGCTGCCACGCGCGGCAGGGCCGGCTGGCGCGCGCTGCGGCAGCCGCCGGCGGCACTGGCGCTGACCACCACCGCCCTGTTCGGCTACCACGCGCTTTATTTCATCGCGCTCAAGCGCGCGCCGGCGCTGGAAGCCAACCTGCTGAACTACCTGTGGCCGCTGCTGATCGTGCTGTTCGCGGGCTTCCTGCCCGGCGTGCGCGTGCGCGGCGGGCAGTGGCTCGGCACCCTGCTGGGGCTGGCGGCGGCGGTGGTGCTGGTCACCCGCGGCAGCAGCATCGACATCCGCGCCGATTACCTGCCCGGCTACGCCGCGGCACTGGGCGCTGCGGTCATCTGGGCGGCGTATTCGGTGCTCAACCGTCGCCACGCTGATGTCCCCAGCGTGGCCATCGCCCTGCCCTGCGTGCTGGTGGCCGTGCTTGGCGCGGCGGCGCACGCGGCATTCGAGACCACCGTCCAGCCCGAGCCGGGCCAGTGGCTGGCGCTGTTGGGCATGGGCGTCGGCCCGGTGGGCGCGGCGTTCCTGCTGTGGGACATCGGCACCAAGCGCGGCGACATCGCCCTGCTCGGCAGCCTCTCCTACCTCGCGCCGCTGCTGTCCACCCTGTTGCTGGTCATCGCCGGGCAGGCGCAGCCGCACGCCTCGCAGGCCACCGCCATCGCGCTGCTGCTGCTTGGCGCGTGGCTGAGCGTACGCAAACCCGCGCACTGACAACGCACGCAAGCCGTCGTGACCCGCGACTGCTGCGCGGGTCGAACCGCGCGATCAGCGCAAGACCCTGCTGCCAGCGAACCGGCGACCGCGCGCAGGACAAGTCAGGGTCGGGATTGAAGCACCTGATGCGGCTGCGGGGGCTGGTACTCCAGCAGCGAATAGCTGGTGCTGGCGGTCACTTCGCCGCGCCAGCGGTCGAAGGCGCGCACGTCGATGCGATGTTCGCCCGCAGCGAGCTTGGTCGGCAGCGCGGCGCGCCACAGGTGCGCGGATACCTCGGCTTCCGGCGAGCGGTCGTAGCCTCGCAGCGCAATTGCTTCGTCGTCGCGCCGGTTCTCAGCCATCAATCGCGGATCCGGCTGCAGCACTTTCTTCATCGGCAGCCACTCGCCGCCATCGACGCGGAACTCGACGCGGGTGTCGTCATCGCCCATGTAGACGTTGGCGAACACGCCCCAGGCCGGATAGGCGCCGCGCCGCAGCGCCTTGGGCGCGTGCAGGCCGATCTGGCTGTCCGCGGCATCGCGGGCCGCGTGCCAGGCCAGCGCGTAGTCGCCGCCCGCGTTCACCGTCAGCAGCGCATAGCCATTGGGCGTGCCGTCGGACATGGTGGCGTCGGGAATGCCGTCGGCATCCCTGGCCCCGGCCCAGTACGAACCGCAGGCCGCGCCGAGGTTGAATTCGTGCAGCGGCTTCACCCCCGTCCAGCCGTCCGCGGCGGCATGGTAGTAATGACGCTGGCTGTGGTTGTGTGCGCTCAACACCAGCACATGCGGGAACGGCGCCAGCAGCGCGAACAGGCGATGGCGGTCGGCGTCGCGGAAGCTGTCCTTGGCGGCGTCCTCGAACAGCGGGATGTGCATCGCCAGCACCAGCAGGCGGTCGCGCGGCAGGGTCGGCAGCCAGCGTTCGAGGAAGGCGAACTGGTCTTCGCGGAAGCCGCCGATATAGGCCGGCTTCTGGCCGGGCCGATAGATCACGTCGTCCAACACGACGAGATTGGCCAGCGCGGTCTGGCGGGCAAAGGTGTCGGGGCCGATCCTCTGGTGGAACAGGCGCAGCGACGTCTCGTCGCTGGTCGCGCCCGGATCCACGTCATGGTTGCCGGGGGCATACAGCCACGGCACGCCCAGCGATTCGGTGACCTGCTTCACCGCCGGCAGCAGTGCCGGCACATCGTCGACCAGATCGCCCAGGGTCACGCCCAGCCGCGCCAGGTGGCGGCCCTGCAGCGGCTGCACGATGTCGCGCCGGAAGTAGTCCACGTCGTCATCGAACTTCACCTGCGGATCGCCGAATACCAGCACCTGCGCGGATTCGCCGGTCAGGCTGCGCGGCGCGCGCCGATAGGCGACGCAGCCGGGCACACCGGCGCGGTCGGCATGGGGCAGCGGCAGCGGTGCCTCCACGCTGACCGGCACGCAGGCCGCCGGGTCGGTGGACGCCTGCGCGGCATAGGGAAACAGCAGCGGAAACAGCAGGATGAGGAGAAGACGCTTGTGCATCCACGGATTATGCGCGGCGAACCCGGCCTGCACTAGAATCCCCGCCATGGGGACGGGATATGCGCTGCGCATGCATGGAGCACGTCGGCTGGCCAGCTGGCTGTTGATGCTGGCTGCCTGCCTGTGCGTGCTGCCGGCGGCGGCAACCGAACCGACCCTGCGCCTGGGCGCCGGCGAATCCAGCTTTCCGCTGGCTGGCACGGTGCGTTACTGGCACGACACCTCCGCCACTGCCACGCCGGAACAGGCGTTCGCCCGCGCGCATGCGGACGGGTTTTCGCCACTGCCCGGCGGCAACCCGGCCTTCGGCTTCCAGACCGGCGCCTACTGGTTCCACCTGCCTGTGGAAAACCTGCAGCGCGACGAGCCGCTGTGGATCCTGGTGCAGGAATACGCGCTGAGCGACAAGCTCGACCTGTACCTGCGCAACCCCGACGGCCACGTCGAGCACAGCGCCGGCGGCGACCACGTACCGTTTGCCGACCGCTTCATCCGCTATCGCCACCCCAATTTCCGCCTCGACCTGCCGGCCGGCCAGCGGATGGAATTGCTGCTGCGGGTGCAGAGCGAAAGTTCGATGCAGGTGCCGCTGGCGCTGTACACGCCGAAGGCATTCGCCGAGGTGCTGCGCGACGCGCAGTTCTCCAACGGCCTGTACTACGGCATCGTGCTGGCGCTGCTCTGCTACAACCTGGTGCTGTGGCTGATGCTGCGCGATGCCAGTTATTTCTGGTACCTGCTGCATACCGGCGCGTTCGGGTTGGTCCTGTTCACCCTCAACGGCTACGGCTTCGAATACCTGTGGCCCACTTCCGCCTGGCTGGCCGACGCCTCGATCCCGCTGTCGATCTGCCTGGCCCTGATCGGCATGCAGCTGTTCGCGCGCAGCTTCCTGGATCTGCGCACGCGCTGGCCGGTCGGCGACAAGGTCTGCCTGGGCGTGGTGGCGTTCTTCGCCATGCTGGGGGTGGCGGCGACCTGGCTGTCGTACAGCATCGCCACCCCGATCGCCTCGCGTGCGGTCCTGCTGGGCGTGGCCTGGATCATCATCGCCACCGTGGTGATGCTGCGCCGCGGCTACCAGCCGGCGCGGCTGTTCCTGCTGGCCTGGTCGCTGTTCCTCAGCGGCACGGCGGCGTTCACCCTGCTCGCCTTCGGCGTGCTGCCGCAGAACTTCTGGACCCAGAACGGCGTCCAGATCGGTTCCGCGCTGGAACTGTTGCTGCTGTCGCTGGCGCTGGGCAAGCGCTATGCCAGCCTGCGCGAGGAGAACATCCGCATCGTGCAGGAAACCAACGAAAAGCTGGAGCGCGGCCTGATCGACCGCACCCGCGAGTTGCGCACGACCATGGCCAAGCTCGGCGAGGCCAACGTCAAGCTGCAGGAATACAGCCGCCGCGATCCGCTGACCGGTACCTATAACCGCCGCCATTTCCGCGAAGAATTCGCGCAGATGCTGGAATCGCGCAAGGGCAGCGGCCGCCAGATTGCCCTGCTGTTGCTGGATCTGGACCTCTTCAAGCGGATCAACGACAGCCACGGCCATCCGGCGGGCGACAGCTGCCTGGTCGAGGCGGCGCGCCGTATCGAGGAGGTCGCGGCCCAGCGCGGCGGGCTGGTGGCCCGCTTCGGCGGCGAGGAATTCGTGGTGGCGCTGAGCTGCCGCGATGCCCAGGACGCGCTGCAGGTGGCCGAGGCGATCCGCCTGCGCATCCAGCAGGATCCCGTGCGCCATGAAGCGCTGGCCATCCGCCTGAGCGTGAGCATCGGCATCCACACGGTGTCCAGCGATCGTGTCAGCAGCGCGGAGGAAATCATCCGCATCGCCGACGAGGCCCTGTACCGCGCCAAGGACGACGGCCGCAACTGCGTGCGGCATTCGCTCACCACCGCCTGAGCCAACGGTGCGGCGCGCCGGTCAGCCGCGTCTTGCCTGCAACACCTGCCGGGCATCCTGCAGTGACAGCCCGCGCGCGCGCAGCAGCACCGTGAGGTGGTACAGCAGGTCGGCGGCTTCACCCAGCAGCGCGGCCTCGTCCTGCGCCACCGCCGCCAGCGCGGTTTCCACGCCTTCCTCGCCCACCTTCTGGGCAATGCGGCGGACGCCATCCTCGAACAGCTTGGTGGTGTAGCTGCCCTGCGGGCGCTCGCGCTCGCGCTGGGCGATCAGCGCATCGAGTTCGGCCAATCCGTCCGCGGGTGCGGCCGGGAAGCAGCTGGCGCGCTGCAGGTGGCAGGTCGGGCCGTGCGGATGCGCCTGCACCAGCAGGGTGTCGGCATCGCAGTCGGCCTCGATGGATACAAGTTCCAGCACATGGCCGGACGACTCGCCCTTGGTCCACAGCCGGCCCTTGCTGCGGCTGTAGAAAGTCACCCTGCCGCTCGCCTGCGTGACGCCGAGCGCCTCCCGGTTCATGTAGCCCAGCATCAGCACGCGCAGCGTGGCGGCGTCCTGCACGATGGCCGGCAGCAGGCCGCCCTGCTTGTCCCAGGCCAGCGTATCGATGTCGATCATTGCAAGGTTCACAGCCGCACCTCGATGCCCTGCCCGCGCAGGAATTGCTTGAGTTCCGGGATTGCAATCGCACCGGAATGGAACACGCTGGCCGCCAGCGCGGCGTCCACGTCGGCCTCGATGAAGGCGGCGGCGAAATGCGGCATGGCGCCGGCGCCGCCCGACGCCACCAGCGGCACGTGGCACACGGCGCGTGCTGCCCGCAGTTGCTCGATGTCGTAACCGGCGCGCACGCCGTCGCTGCCCATGCAGTTCAGGACGATCTCGCCGGCGCCGATCTTCTGCGCCTCGACGATCCAGTCCAGCGTCAGGCGGCCCGGCGCGCGCATCGCATCCGGGCTGCCGGTATGGCTGCGCACCCGCCACTGCCCGTCGTCCTCGCGCACCGAATCGATGCCCACCACCACGCACTGCACGCCGAAGGCATCGGCCAGCTCGGCAATCAGCGCAGGCCGCTCCAGCGCCGGCGTGTTGACGGAAATCTTGTCGGCGCCGGCGCGCAGCACCGCGCGCGCGTCCTCGACGCTGCGGATGCCACCGGCCACGCAGAACGGGATGTCGATGAGGCGGGCCACCCGTTCCACCCAGTCGCGCGCCACGCTGCGCCCTTCGGGGCTGGCGGTGATGTCGTAGAACACAAGTTCGTCGGCGCCAGCATCGCGGTAACGCAGCGCCAGTTCGACGATGTCGCCCATGTCGATGTGGTCGCGGAAGCGCACGCCCTTGACCACGCGGCCGTCGCGCACGTCCAGGCACGGGATGATGCGGCGGCTCAGCATGCCAGCGCCTCGCGCAGGTCGAGGCGGCCTTCAAGCAATGCCTTGCCCAGCACTGCGCCGGCGCAGCCGGCTTCGCGCGCGGCGCGAACATCGGCCACGTCGCGGATACCACCACTGGCCTGCACGTGCAGGTCCGGGTGGCGTTCGCACAGGCGGCGATAGAGGTCGATATTCGGGCCGGCCAGCATGCCGTCGCGGGCGATGTCGGTGCAGAGCAGATGCACCAGGCCGGCGTCGACATGGCACGAAAGCATCGCGTCAAGGGTTTCGCCCGCCATCTGGGTCCAACCATGCACCGGCAAACGCCAGATGCCGGCATCGTCCTGCCGCGCATCAAGTGCGATGGTGACGCGGTCGCCGCCGAACTCCTCCAACCAGCCGGCCACGGTGCCGGGTTCGCGCACCGCCAGCGAACCGATCACCACCCGCGCGGCGCCGGAATCCAGCAGCGCCGTCACGTCTTCGCGCGAGCGTACCCCGCCGCCGGTCTGCACCCGCAGCCCGGTCTGCGCCACGATCGCGCGCAGCAGCGGCTGCAGGGTGTAGCCGCCCGCCCTGGCCGCGTCCAGATCGACCAGGTGCAGCCAGCTCGCGCCGGCCTGCGCATGGCGCACGGCGAACGCCAGCGGGTCGTCGCCGTAGCGCGTCTCGTCGGCGTAATCGCCCTGGCGCAGCCGCACCACGCGCCCGTCGCGCACGTCGATGGCGGGATAGACGGTGAAACTCATGTCGGGTTCCATTGCAGGAAATTGGCCAGCAACCGCGCGCCGGTGGCGGAGGAGCGTTCGGGGTGGAACTGCGCACCGGCCACGCGTCCACGCGCCACCACCGCAGCGAAGCGTTCGCCGTGGCGGCAGGCGGCGATGCAATCTCCGGTGACGGGCGCGGCATAGCCATGTACGAAATAGGCGCGCGCTTTGCTGTCGATGCCGTCGAGAAGCGGCGATGCGGCGACTTGCTCGAGCGTGTTCCAGCCCATGTGCGGCACCCGCAGGCCCGGCCCGCCGACGAGTTTTCGCACCCGTCCGGACAGCAGGCCAAGGCAGTCCACGCCACCTTCCTCGGAAGACTCGAACAGCAGCTGCATGCCCAGGCAGATGCCAAGCAGCGGCACCGGCAGCGCCGGCAGCACCTCGGCGAACCCGCGCTCGCGCAGCAGCGCCATCGCCGGCCCGGCTGCACCCACGCCCGGCAGCAGCACGCGCGGCGCGCCTGCGAGGCCGTCGGCGTCGCGCACGATGCGCGGGCTTGCGCCCAGCCGTTCCAGCGCGTAGCAGACAGAGCCGAAATTGGCCCCGCCCGCATCGATGACGGCGATGTCCATCACAGCATGCCCTTGGTCGAAGGCAGCTCGGCGCCTTCACGCCTGATGGCTTGTCGCAGTGCCCGCGCCAGCGCCTTGAAGCAGGCCTCGATCTGGTGGTGATCATTCTCGCCTTGCACCTTCAGGTGCAAGTTCAAGCCCGCGGCATCGCAGAGCGAGCGGAAGAAATGCGGCACCAGTTCGGTGGGCAGGTCACCCACGCGCTCGCGGCGCAGCGCACCCTCGAACACCAGGTATGGCCGCCCGGAAAAGTCCAGCGCGGCACTGGCCAGGCATTCGTCCATCGGCAGGGTGAAGCCATAGCGGCCGATGCCGCGCTTGTCGCCCAGCGCTTCGCGCAGCGCCTGCCCGAGCGCCAGCGCGGTGTCCTCGACCGTGTGATGCTCGTCGATGTGCAGGTCGCCTTCGCAGCGGATGCGCAGGTCGAAGCCGCCGTGCTTGCCGATCTGTTCCAGCATGTGGTCGAAGAACGCCAACCCGGTGGCGACCTGTGGCTCGGCCACGCGGTCCAGATCCACTTCCACGCGGACCTTGGTCTCCTTGGTGTTGCGCACGACCGTCGCCTGGCGCGGTGCATCGGCAAGCGCATGCGCAATCCCGGCCCAGTCCCAGTCGCCACCAAACTGCGCGGTGGCAAGCTGGAAGCCGCGGATCTTCAGGTTGTCGGCGAACTGGAGGTCCGTCTGGCGGTCGCCGACCATCGCGCTGCGCGCCCAGTCGATGTTCCGGTCCTGCAGCAGGGCCGTCATCATGCCGAGGCCGGGCTTGCGGTTCGGGCTGTTGTCGGCGGGCACGCTGCAGTCGATCAGTTCATCGCGAAACACGATCCCCTGGCTTTCGAACACCTGGCGCATCAGCGCGTGCGGGCCGTCGAACGAAGCGCGCGGATACGCCTCGCTGCCCAGCCCGTCCTGGTTGCTGACGATCACGAACTGGTAGCCGGCCTCGCGCAGCTTCAACAGCGCGGGGATCACGCCCTTGACGAAGCGCAGCTTCTCGAACGCATCGATCTGGAAGTCGGCGGGCTCCTCGATCAGGGTGCCGTCGCGGTCCACGAACAGGATCGGCTGCAGGCTCATGCCGCCGCCTCCATGCGCAAAGTTTCCAGCGCGGCCAGCACGCGTCGGCATTCCTCCATGCTGCCAACGGTGATGCGCAGCGCATCGCCCAGCTGCGCCATCGCACGCATGTCGCGCACCACCACGCCGGCCGAAAGCAGCGCGGCGAACGCGGCGTCCGCGTCGGCGAAGCGCACCAGCAGGAAATTGCCGGCAGAAGGATAGACGCGGCGCACCTGCGGCAGCATGCGCAGGCCGTCGGCAAGCCGCATGCGCGCCTCGCGCACCGCTGCCATGCGGCTGCGGGTCAGCGCCAGCGCCGACGGCGCCAACGCCGCCAGCGCCGCATCGACGACGGGCTGCGGCAGCGGATACGGCGCCTGCACGCGACGCAGCGCCGCGATCAGCTGCGGGTTGCCGAGCACGCATCCCACCCGCGCGGCCGCCAGCGCATGCGCTTTCGACAGCGTGCGCAGCACGGCGATATTGTCGTGCTGCTCCAGCTGGCGGGTCGCTGAGGGTGTATCGGAATATTCGATGTAGGCCTCGTCCACGACCACCAGGCAGCGTCCGCGCAGGCGCTGCGCAAGCGCCGCGATGGCGCCCAGTTCCAGCAACTCGCCGGAAGGGTTGCCCGGCGAGCACAGGAACAACAGCGAGGCGCCGCCAGCCAACGCGGCATCGCCCATCGCCGGCAGGTCCGCGCACAGGCCGGCTTCGGCCTCGCGCAGCGGCACTTCGACGATCTTCGCCCCGTGCAGGCGGGCGCACACCGCATACATCCCGAACACCGGCGGCGCGGTGACAATTGCACCGCGGCCCGGCATGCAGAAAGCACGCAGCAGCAGGTCGATGCCCTCGTCGCTGCCGCGCCCGACCAGCAGCTGCGCCGGTGCCACGTCGTACAACGCCGCCAGCCGCGCGCACAGCGCTTCCGGCTGCGGCTGCGGATAACGGCGCAGGCGGCCGTCGGCATCGCTGCCGTTGGCCCAGGCGGATTCGTTGGCATTGAGCCAGACCGAGCCGGCCAGCGCTTCGCTGCGCGCGGACTTGTAGCCAGCGAAATCGCGCAGGTCCTCGCGCAGCAGTGCATTCACGGTCGCGCTCATGCGGCCTGCTCCAGTCGCAACTCCACCGCCCTCGCATGCGCCTGCAGGCCTTCCGCATGCGCCAGCGTGGCGGCGCAGGGTCCCGCACTGGCTATCCCGGCGCGGCTGGCTTCCTGCACGGTGATGGCTTTCTGGAAACTCGCCACGGACAGCCCGCTCCACGCCCGCGCGGCGCCACCAGTGGGCAGCACGTGGTTGCTGCCGCTGCAATAGTCGCCCAGGGCTTCCGGCGTCCAGTCGCCGAGGAAGATGCTGCCGGCGTTGTGGACGTGGGGCAGCCATTCGCGCGGCTGGCGCAGCGCAAGGATCAGGTGTTCCGGTGCGTAGGCATCGCTGATGGCGATGGCCTGCCCGATATCGCGTACCAGCACCAACCGCGAGGCTTCCAGCGCACGCCGGGCGATGTCGGCGCGCGGCAGCCGCGCCAGTTGCACATCGACCTCCACCGCCACCCTGTCCAGCAGCGCCGCGCTGTCGGTCAGCAGCAGCACCTGCGAATCCGGGCCATGCTCGGCCTGCGACAGCAGATCTGCGGCAACGAACGTGGCGTTGGCGCCGGCATCGGCGATGACCAGCACCTCGGACGGCCCGGCCGGCATGTCGATGGCCAACCCGCCCGACAGCTGGGCGGTCTGCCGCTTGGCCTCGTCCACCCAGGCGTTGCCGGGACCGAACAGCTTGTCGCAGCGCGGCACGCTGGCCGTGCCCAGGGCCATCGCCGCAATCGCCTGCGCGCCGCCGAGCTTGAACACCCGCAGGCCTGGCGCCTGCCGCGCCGCCAGCAGCACGGCGGGATCGGCGCTGCCGTCCGCACGCGGCGGTGTGCACAGGATGATCTCGCCGCAGCCCGCCAACCGCGCCGGGATGCACAGCATCAGTGCGGTCGACGGCAGCGGGGCACTACCTGCCGGTACATACAGGCCGACGCGATTGATCGGGCGCTGCACGCGCTGGCATAGCAGGCCGGGCGCGGTTTCCACTTCATAAGGCTGCGTGATGCCGGCGCGGTGGAAAGCTTCGATCCGCGCTGCCGCCTCCAGGATCGCGGCCTGCACGGCGGCCGGCACCTGCGCGGCGGCGGCTTCCAACTCCTCCGCGCCGACTTCGAAATCATCGAGAGAGACGCCGTCGAACTGCGCGGTGTAGTCGCGCAGCGCCTCATCGCCGCGCGCGACCACCGCTTCGAAGATCGCCCGCACGCCCGCGCGCAGCGTGTCCGACACCGCCTGCACCGGACGCCGCAGCACCGCGGCGCGCTCATCCGCGCCCAGCGCATTCCAGTCGATCCGCTTCATGCCAGCATCCGCTCCACCGGCAGCACCATCAGCCCGCGCGCGCCGGCGCGCTTGAGGTCTTCCAGCCGTTGCCAAGTCATCGCGCCGTGGCAAAGCGCCTGCAGCGCCAGCGTCTCGCTGCCGTCCACCGCGCACATGGTTGGCGGTTCGGCATCGGGCAGCAGCTGCAGCACCTGCGGCAGCGCCTCGCGCGGGGTCTGGAACAGCAGCAGCTTGCTGTCGCGAATGCGCAGCACGCCGTCCATGCGCCGCAGCAGCAGGTCGGCCAGCTCCGCGCGCACATCACCGAACGGCGCCACTGGACCGGCCAGCACCGCCTCGCTGCGCAGGATGTCGAGCACCGGCTTGAGCTGGTTGGCGGCCAGGGTGGCGCCGCTGGAGACCAGGTCGCAGATCAGGTCGGCCTGGCCCAGCCGCGGTGCGATCTCCACCGAGCCGTTGAGCACTACGATGTCGGCGTCGACCTGTTGCGCGCGCAGCCACGCGCGCAGCTGGTTGGGATAGGTGGTGGCGATGCGCTTGCCGGCAAGCTGCGCCGGGCCCTGCCAGTCCCAGCCTTCCGGCACCGCAATCGACAGGCGGCAACCGCCGAAACCCAGCGCGCGCCACTCGCGGAACACCGCCGGCTTGCCGGCCTCGGCGCGTTCAGCGGCCTGCTCCAGCAGCACGTTGCGGCCGACGGCGCCCAAGTCGCAAACGCCGTCGGCAATCAGGCCGGGAATGTCGTCGTCGCGCACCAGCAGCAGGTCTACCGGCAGTGACTCGCCGTAGCAGAACAGCTTGTCGCGGCTTTCGCGCCAACTCAGGCCGGCGGACGCCAGCAGTGCGCGCGCAGGTTCGCTGAGACGGCCGTTTTTCTGGATGGCGATGCGCAGGCGGTCGCGCCCGGTGGTTGCTGTTGCAGTGGTCATCGTGTGGACTCAGGAAGAAGTGTTGGCCAGGCCCAGCCGTTTGGCTGCGACCTGGTAGCCGCCGGCACCGCGCTCGAGACAGCGCGCCACGCGGCCGATGGTGGTCACGCTGACCTTGGTGCGCTCATGGATTTCGCGATACGGCACGCCCTGCAGCAGCTGAGGCACCACCCGCCAGCGATCGCCCATGGCCTCCAGCTCCGCCGGCGTGCACAGGTCATCCAGAAAGGCACGGACTTCCTCCGCGCTGTCCAGCTTGGCCAGCACCGCGGCCAACGCATCGATGGCGACCGCGGCGTCGTACTTGGGCAAGGGTTCTGGGCGTTGTTTCATCGGGACTCTGGGGCGGTAACGGGATGGGCCACGGTGGATCGAGTTCTGACGGCACGCCAGATCAATGTAATAGCACGCTAATACATTAATTCAACGACTCGACATTGGCAAGGCCCCTCACCAGATCTATGCTCATTTCGATGCGCAAGTTCATGATTCTGGCCTTGTCAGGCCTGTCGGCCCTGATGCTCACCCTGCCTGCGCTCGCCGCCGACGATGACATTAACCAGCGGGCAAATCGGGTCGAAGCCGAGGCGCAGCAATCGCCGCGCCCGGACGATCTGATCTTCGCGGCAAAAATCCAGCGCAGCTATGCGAGGAACTTCGGCGACATCGACAGTGCGGAAGAACTGCGCCATCACGGCGATGCCGACCTGAAGCAACATTGGGGCGCTGCGGAAACCGCGATCTTCTACAGCAATGACACTGACATCATTGCCTCAGCGCACCGCGTCCTTGGCGAGATGGAGCGCCGCGGTTTGGCGGACAACCGGGCCAGATCGCGTCTGTTCAATGCGCTGCTGGGCGCAGGACGCTTCGATGCTGCCCGAGCGTTGGCCGCCCAACATCCAGACGCTGGGCTTCCATCGGTTCCGAAATCCATCGTCGACACAAACCCCAGCCTGCCCAGCGCATGGCGTTTCAGCGCCGATGGCAACACGCTGACGCGGATTGGCGTCAACCTTGAACCATTGCAGGTCATCGTGGCAGCGGGCTGTCACTTTTCGGCCGATGCCGCCAACGACATCAGCAGCGATCCCGTGCTTGGCCCGGTATTCGCACGACACGCGCACTGGCTGTCGTTACCACCCGGCAACGAGCAGTTGGATGCCCTGCAGGACTGGAACCGCAGCCATCCGCAGACGCCAATGCTGGCGATCCATGATCGCAGCGAATGGGCGGTGATCCCGAAGTGGAACATGCCGACCTTCGCCATCATCCAAGGCGGCAAGTTGATCGACAGCACGCACGGCTGGCGCAGCGGCGACCCCGAATTCCGCGACAGGCTGATTGCGTTGCTCAGGCGCGCCGGTTTGCTGGAAGCCGGCGCCCACTGAAGCCACCTTAGAACTGTCAGCCCGCGCGCACCGCCGCGAGAATGCTCCCGTCCGCCACCATCGCCACGGCAGTGGCCACTTCGCCATCCAGCGCGCGGTCGCGGTCCAAGTAGGGAATACGAGCGCGGATCGCGGCGTGGGCGATGGCGACCGCCCTGCCCGGCTGGTATTCGCCGGAACGCGCGAGTTGTTCGCGCAGCGCATCGACTTCATCGAGGAAGCCCGTACGCTCGGCAGCATCGGGCAGCGGGCCGCCGCCGACCTTTGCCGCGAAACCGGCAGCATCGGCGCGGCGGGCCAGTTCGCGGGCGGCGTTGATCATGTCGCGGCGCAGGTCCAACGCCTGAGCGGCGGTGAACAGCTCCAGCCCCAGCACCTTCCCCAGGTCCTGCGCCATCGCCAGCACGTGGCGTGCCTCGTTGGCACCCATCGATACGTGGTCTTCCGCGTTGGCAGAGGTCGGGATGGAATACACCGAGGCCGGCATCGCGCGGCTGGCGAGGTCGTTGACGATGGCCGCGGCGGTGTACTGCACGATCATGTGGCCGGACTCGGTGCCATCCTCGTTGCCGATCAGGAACGGCGGCAAACCGTCATTGGTGGCGGGATCGACCAGTTTGTTGAGGCGGCGCTCGCTGATCGAGGCCAGCACCGGGATCGCCGCCTTCAGGTAGCTCATCGCCAGCGCCAGCGGCATGCCGTGGAAGTGGCCGGCGGAGATCACCTGCTCTTCCACGAACGCCGCGCCGGTCTTGTCCGGGAACACCAGCGGGTTGTCGGTCACCGAATTGAGTTCGACTTCCAGCACCCGCTTGGCCTGTTCCAGCGCATCGCGCACCGCGCCGTGCACCTGCGGGATGCAGCGCAGCGAATAGCTGTCCTGCGGCTGGTGCTTCTTGCCGCCGCGGAACGGCAGGAAACGCTGGTAGAACTTCTCGCGGCCGTGGCGCTGGGCGAAGCCCACCCAGTCCCAACCGATGTCGAAGCCCAGCGCTTGCAGCGACGGGCTGTCCCAGCTGCCCGGCTGCCATTGGCGGAACTTCGGCACCAGGTGGTAGGCGATGTCCGACAGAGTGGAGCCGTCCAGCAGGCGCAGCAGGTTGGCGGCTGTCTGCACCTGCCCCGGATGCGGGCGCAGCGCGTGCACCTCCGGCGCGAACGCGCCGAGGCGGCCGGCGAAAGCGTCGATGGTCATCGCCGCGGCCAGATCTGCGGTGTCCAGCAGGTCTTCCAGCAGCTGGACCGCCAGCACGCCGGTGGCCAGCATCTGCGCAGTGCCGTTGTTCAGCGCCAGGCCTTCCTTGTAGGACAGCTCGACCGGCTGCAGGCCCTTGCGCGCCAGCGCATCGGCGCCCGGCATGCGCTGGCCATCGACGAAGGCTTCGCCGCCGCCCAGCAGCACGATGGCCAGGTGCGACAGCGGCGCAAGATCACCCGAAGCGCCCACCGAGCCCAGCTGCGGCACCACCGGCACGATGCCGGCATTGAGCATCGCGGCCAGCGCCTGCAGCGTCTGCACGCGGATGCCGGAATGGCCACGCAGCAGGGTATTGATGCGGATGCACAGCATTGCCCGCACCACGTCCGGCGCAAACGGCTCGCCCACGCAGACCGCGTGGGTGACGATCAGGTTGCGCTGCAGTTCGATATGCGGCGGCTGGCCAGACCGGGCCGCGCCCGGCAGTTCATCGCGCAGACGGTGGCTCCCGAGCAGCTTGTCGGCGTTGCTGCCGAAGCCGGTGGAAATACCGTAGATCGGCTCCTGCTTCGCCACCTGCTGCAGCAGGAACTCGGCGGCGTGCGCCACCCGCTCCAGCGCCTGCGCATCCAGCGTCACCTGCGCGCCGCGCGCCACCTGCACCAGCTGCGCGCGGGTCAGCGACACGCCATCCAACTTCACCGCAGCCTTCGCCACATCATCCATCACGCTTTCCCCGCCGCGCTGCGCAGCTGCTCGCGTTCCACCAGCAGGGCCGCGGCCAGCTCGGCCTCCGCCACCTCGAACTGTTCGCCGCGACGCAGGTCCTTGACTGTGACCACGCCGCGCGCGGCCTCGTCCTCGCCGCGCATCACCACGAAGCGGATCCCGGCCTTGTCGGCGTACTGGAACTGCTTGGCCAGCTTGCGCGGCTCCAGCTGGGTTTCGACATTCAGTCCTGCCGCGCGCAGCCGCTGCGACAGCGCCAGAGCATGCGCAAGCCCGGCGTCATCCAGCAGCGCCACCAGCACGTCGACCGAACTGTCGGCGGTGCCCACCAGGCCGGCGTCCTGCAGCTGGTAGAACAGCCGGGTCAGGCCGATGGAAATGCCCACGCCCGGCAGCTTCGATTTGGTGTAGTGGCCGGCCAGGTTCTCGTAGCGGCCGCCGGAGCAGATCGAGCCGATCTGCGGATAGGCGTCGAGGGTGGTCTCGTAGACGATGCCGGTGTAGTAATCCAGCCCGCGCGCGATCGACAGGTTCAGCGCGTAGCGCGACTCCGCCACGCCCAGCGCCTTGAGCTGGTCGAGGATGGTGCGCAGTTCCTCGCGGCCTTCGTCGAACAGCGGCGTACCCGCGCCCAGCGCGTCGAGCTTGGCCAGCGCGTCGGCATGGCCCTGCGAGCGCACCTGCGAGAACGCCATCAACTTGTCGATGACCTCGCCGGCCAGCCCGAAGCCCTCGCCCGCCAGGGTTTCGCGCACGGCGTCCGCGCCGCGCTTGTCCAGCTTGTCCAGCTCGCGCAGCACCAGCAGTTGCGCCTCGCCTTCGATGCCCAGACCTTCGAAATAGCCGCGCAGCAGCTTGCGATGGTTGAACTGGATGGTGAACTCGCCGATCGCCAGGCGCTCGAACACCGCCGCGATCACCGCCGGGATCTCGGCGTCGAAGCGAGGCGACAGCGCATCCTTGCCGATCACGTCGATGTCGCACTGGTAGAACTCGCGGAAGCGCCCGCGCTGGGCGCGTTCGCCGCGGTACACGCGCTGCATCTGGTAGCGCCGGAACGGGAACGCGAGGTCGTGCTCGTGCTCGGCCACGTAGCGCGCCAGCGGCACGGTGAGGTCGAAGCGCAGCGCCAGCTCCGGCAGGCCATCGGACACTTTTTCAAGCGCGCCGGTCGATTGGACGAAGTACACCTGCCGCTCGGTTTCGCCGCCGGACTTGGTCAGCAGCACCTCCGACAGTTCCATCACCGGCGTTTCCACCGGCAGGAAGCCGAAGCGCTCGAAGGTCTGGCGGATGGTGTCGAGCATCCGCTGGAACGCGATCTGGTCGCGCGGCAGCAGCTCCATGACCCCGGTGGGGGTGCGTGGCTTGATCACGGTGGGGCTCCGATGGCGCGGAAAACCGCTAGTTTAGCGGGCGCGGCCGCCGCGCCGAAGGTCGGAAACGGCATAACGGCACGGAATGCGTCAAAGGGACTTGCCGAGGCGAGGACATGTCCCTAAAATGCGCGGCTCAGCTGTCGGGGTGTAGCTCAGTCTGGTAGAGCGCTACGTTCGGGACGTAGAGGTCGCAGGTTCGAATCCTGTCTCCCCGACCAATGAAATCAAGTTGTTGCATGAAACCGGCCGCGAGCCGGTTTTTTGTTGTCCCGCCCGCCGCCGGCAGGATGATCCAGCGCGGTGGGTCACCATCGCGGCCCTGCGCGGCTTACTGCTCCCGCTTGCCCGCCGGGATCGTCAACAGGATCGAGGCGATCGCCGCCACCACCATCAGCAGGTTGAAGCCCAGCGCGACCATCGCCGCCTCGCGGATGGCCAGATTGTCGGTGCGCCCCTGGAAAGTGATCACGCCTTCCAGCCACTGCGCGCCACTGCCCGACGGGCCGAGCGCGGTGAAGATCGCGCCCGAGATCGCCACACCCAGCGCCGCGCCCAGCGAGGACGCCATCTTGTAGATGCCCGCGCCGGAGCCGGACTGGGCCATCGGCAGGCTGGACAGCGCCGCGTCGGTGGAGGGCGTGGCATAGAACGCCAGCCCCAGGCCGAACAGGGTGTAGCCGACGATGGCCAGCAGGCGGTAGGTGTCCAGCATCACCTGGGTGGGCATCAGCAGCGCGATGGCCAGCGCGGTGATCATGCAGCCCCACACCATCGGCCGGCGCGGCCCGAAGCGCTGCAGCAGCTTCTCGCCCACGCGGATGAAGGCGATGATCGCGATCGCATAGCCCAGGGTCAGCAGGCCGGCCTGCTGCGCGCTGAGGCCACCGCCCA
>NZ_AUIV01000002.1 GCF_000423885.1 Thermomonas fusca DSM 15424
TGCTGCTGCTGGACGACTGGGGCATGACGCCGCTCGACCAGGCTGGCCGCCACGATCTGCTCGAAGTGATCGACGACCGCAGCAGCACGCGCTCGACCATCATCACCAGCCAGCTGCCGATCGAACACTGGCACGCCTGGCTCAACGACCCCACTGTCGCCGACGCCATCCTGGACCGCCTCGTCCATCGCGCCCATCGCATCGCACTCAAGGGCGAATCGCTGCGCCGCAAGACGCAGGAAAAGAGCAAAACCGCCACCCCATCGTGACCGCTGACTTACACTAAACCCCGCGCACAACGACCCCACCGACATCGGTCACGATCAAGCGAAACGCGCGGTCACGATCAGCGAAATACGCACCCAGGGCGCGCAGGGTCTTTTCCGCGTCGGCATGGACAGCCCATGTGCCGGGCTGCATCTCGCCGGCCAGGCCCAGGCGCTGCAAGCGTTGCAGGCGGCCGATCAGCAACAGGCGCTGGCGTTGCAGCCGCGGTTCGTTGAAGCGTTCGATCTGCACTCGGCCGTCCTCGCCGGCCTCGCGTTGCAGGGTGCGATCCAGGCTCGTCCACCGCTCTTGTTCCACCTCGCGCTGCAAGGTCTGCTGGATTTCGAGCTCCGTGCGCGGCCCCAGCCATTCGGTCGCCAGCTCAGCAGCGCGATGGCGGAAGCCATCGGCGATGTAGTCGCCCGCGATGATGAGGTCTTTGCCGGTGTCGTCGCGCCCACGCACGACGATGTGCGTGTGCGGGTTGTCGGTGTTCCAGTGGTTGACGGCTACCCAATCGAGGCCCGTGCCCAGGTCGGCCTCCATGCGACCCATGAGGTGCCGCGTATAGGTGCGCAGGTCTTCCAGCTCCGCGCCATCCTCAGGCGAGAGGATGAAGCGGAAATGGTGCCGGTCGTCGGCGCAGCCCTCCGTGAAGGCGTCGAGGTCGGCAGCATCGGTCTGTGGCCCGTAGGCTTGGCCAGGCTCGCCTTCGCGGCCTACGCCATCGCGCTCGATGTAGCGAAGGTGCTTGGCGAGCGACTGCGGGCTGGCCTGGCGCTGATTGACCAGCAGCGTCTTGATGGTTACGCGCCGCGACATGGGAGTGAGCTTCGCGCCCGCGAAGCGCGCCGCCGTGTGGCCGCGCCCGAGGCGCGAGCCGGGCCGCTGGCCGGAGTGCTGTCCGTTGCCGCCAGTGCGAGGACGGCGCATCGCCGATTTGCCGCCGCTGGCCTTGCCCGCCTGCTTGAGCACCTTCGAGACGAAGCCCTGGCCCCGGTTCATCGGGGCCTTTGGAGGGTTCGGGCGGATACGGAAATCGTCGTCTCGGCGGTCACTCATGGCTGTGCTCCCTGCAAGCTCTGGCGTGTCCGGTCGTGCAAAGCACGCGGACACACCCGCATTGGCGCGGGCCTCGCGCCACAAGCGGCACGGCGGCGAAGCCGCTGTGTGCCGCGCCACCCCCATGTGCAGACTGGCTTTCGACGCGGCCCGGTGCCGCGTCCTTTTGTCTTGCCTTCCGCCTTTGCCCCTCGCTGGCGCTTCGGGCAGCGGTTGCCCGGCGGCGCTACTGCGCGAGCAGCCAGCGCGCCGGCGAACGCGGCGACGGCCATAGGCCGGGCGCATTCGAGGCAAGACGCCTGCACATGGGAAGGCAGCGCGAAGTGCAGCGCGGATGCGCTCGCACTGCACACGCGACGACATGCGGAAAGCCACCGGATCGGCACGCCCGATGGCACGATGAGATGCACGGCAACGTGCAGCGAATCGGCGGCCATCATGGGCGAGACTCCAGCCAGACCGGATGCGCGACGCTGATCACGGCGGATACGCTGACCGGCCCGAAATACCGGCTGTCGAACGATGCCGGGTTGGTCACGCTGAGCAGGAACAGTTCGCCGGAATTAAGGAGACGGCATTGCTGCCAGGATGGCAGCGGCCGGCCCCAACGGTCAGCGGGCAGCACGGTGGCCGAAGGCAGGCCGTCGATGCGGACGATGCGGCCAGTGATGCACACCTCCTGCGGAGCGACAGCGCCCACGCGCTTGAGCAGCGGCACGCGCGCCGGCAGGTAGCCGCGCTGCGCGGCCAGCGCGGCAGCCTCTGGCGGCAGCGTGGTCAGCACGATGCTGCCCACGGACAAAGGACGTGGCAGCGAGCCGGCACCGTGGTCCAGCGAATCGACGCGATACCAGCCGACCGCCACACTGTCGGACGGGTTGTAGATCAGGCGCGGCAGCGGATGCGCGAAGGACGCCCAACCCAGCGCAGCGAGGCCGCAGGCGGACAGGCCCGCCAGCACGATGCGGGTGCGCAAACGTGCGCGGGGTCGCGGGCGAGCACGCGATGCGGTGCTGGCAGTAGAAACGGCGGTCATGGCAGCGCCCTCCCGATCAGCCAGGCGGCGTGCCGCTCGGCGGTGTATTCGGGCAGCGGCAGGCGCGCGGCGAGGCGGTTGGCGAGCGTGCGCCAGTACGCGGGCGAGGCGCCGACAGGCGCAATGCCCAGCGCCTCGATGGCGTCGATGCGCTCCAGCACGGGGCGCACCTGGTTGTCACCCTCGGCGTGCAGCAGCAGGCGCGCGCCCGGCTGCACGCCGGGGATGCGCTGCGCCGCATCGAACGGCGTGCAAGCCTGCATCACCATGAGCTGCCAGCGCACGGTGCCGTAGTCGTTGGCCTGCCAGCGGACGCGGCACAAAACCGCGTTCGGCAGGAACACGGCGCTGCGCCGCCAGCGGTCGAGCCGGTGCGTGCGCGCGGGTTCGCCAAAGCGCAGGTAGAGTTTGAAGCGCGGTTCGATGTAGGCCAGCGCCACGCGCGTCAGCGGCGCGCTGGCAGGTTGGCCGGAAGGTGCTGCGAGCGCAGCCGTGGCCGCGCCAGCGGCGGACACGTTGGCAGATGAAGCGGATGCGGTCATGGCGTGTTCTCCTTGCGGTGTTCTGGAAACTCCCGCTCCAGCAAGCTGCGCAGCAAGTCAACCACGGTCACGCCTTGCGTGAAGGCCGACACCTTGATGCGCGCCCGCATGGCGGGCGTGATGTCGAGGGTCAGACGCGCGGTGTAGAGGTCGCCCTTGTTGAGTGCATCGGCGTCGCCCTGGCGAATCCACGCCTCGGCGTGCGGATTCGCGGGCGGGCGCGCGCCGATGCCGACGCGCTTTGCGCGTATGGGTGGCTTCGCTGTCATGTCGGCCACCGCAGCAGTTCATCGACCAGCGCGGTGATTTCACGGGCGGCGGCGCTGTCCGGCGCCGTCTCGCGTGCAAGCCGGCCAGCGGCCACGCTGTCGGCGAACACGATGCGCTGATGTACTTCCGCGCGCAGCGCGGGGAGCGGCTGGTCGGCGAGCGTCTGACGCGCTTCGCGCCCGATCACGGTGGTACTGACGCGCCGATTGATAACAAAGGCTGCGCGGAGCAGCGGCCGAAACACCTGCGCCTCGCGGATCAGCGCCACCATCTCGGCGCTGGCCCACAAGTCATAGGGGCTGGGCTGCACCGGGATCAGCACGCGCTCGGCCGCCAGCAGCGCGGAGCGCGCCAAGGCGGCAATCCTGGGCGGCCCGTCGATGACGACGTGATCGGCCCGCCTGGCGAGTTCTGGCGCCTCTTGGTGCAGCGTTTCGCGTGCGAGGCCCACGGCGCTGAACAGCCGTGGCAAGCCTTGCTGGCTTCTGCGCTGCGTCCAGTCCAGCGATGAACCCTGCGGGTCGGCGTCCAACAGGACGACGTGCTGGCCGCGCATCGCCAGCTCGCCGGCGATGTGCGTGGCGAGCGTCGTCTTGCCGACGCCGCCTTTCTGGTTGAGTAGCGCGACGATCATGGCCTGGCCCCCCATGCTGGAAAGCCGGGCTTTGGCTGCTGCGTTTGTTGCCGCGTGGCGGTTATCCACCGCAGCGGCGTTTTCCTACTAAAAGTTAGAGAAATGAAGTTAGGGAAGTTAGAGGGCGAGGAAACCCAGTACTGGCGCGGGCTTGCGACCGATCGGCACGCCTGATAGCACGATAGTCCCACGCCTGATAGCACGATACCCCGCACGCCTGATAGCACGACACCATCCACAGGCTTTCCCGGAGTTATCCCAGTGCCGTCGGCGGCACGGGCCGGAACGTCAGCAGCTCCATGCCGTTGTCCGGCATCCGCTCGATGCCCAGGACGTAGCCGGGCAGCGACTGCCGCGCGACGAGCGCGCGCAGGTCGCAGGCGAAGTCGTAGGGCTTCGCGGTACTGCCCGATTTCTGGTGCAGGTAGCGAAAGTCGAACTGCCAGCCGTAAGCCTGTTTGCCGCCGTGCTTGCGCACCAGGCGGTACAGCCATCGCTCGATGCCGCCCGAGAGCCGGAAATACGCCGGGTCGATGGTCAACACCAGCGCGGCGTCGAGCACGCCCGCATAGAACCAGTCCGGCAGAATCAGTTCGATGCCCAGCGGCGTGCCGCTGGCATCGGCCAGCTCCTTCCATTCGTTGATCCACGAGAAACGATGCAGGCGCCGCCCGGTCGTCTCGCGGATCGACGTGGCCACCGTGGTCGATTGCAGCCGGTCGAGCGCGGCCTTGAGGCGCTGGTAGTCGCGCAGCGACTTGCCGCGCCCGATGAAGCGCAGGATCTCGTAGGGCGTGGCGCGCATCAGCCGCGACGGCCGCAGGCCCGCGTCCTTCGCCTCCACGATCTGCGAGGCAGCCCAGATCAGCACGTCCGCATCCCAGATTGTGGCGATGCCGTGCTCCTGCGTGCCTTCCACGCGGATCGTGACGTTGCCCGCGCGGAAGTCGATGGGCTTGACCCGCTTGGATTTGCCGAGCGAGAAGAACGGATAGGCCATCAGGTCTTGGCTGTCGCGCGGCGCCATGTCGCCGGGCAAGGCGCGGAACAGGTCGAGCTGTTCGCGCTCTTGCGTCGGCCGCTGCCGCATGGGCAGCGCGGTGCTGGACATGGCGATGGCCTGCCGCGCGCCGTCGATCAGCGCGCACGGCTGTCGGCCGAGTGGTGCTCGGCGTATTCGGGATCGGAGGTCGTCTCGAAACTGCGGTCGGCGGCCCAGGTGTCGAGGTCGGCCACGGCGTACATGACGCGCCGGCCGAACTTGCGAAAGCGCGGGCCGCCGCCGATCACGCGCTGCTTTTCCAGCGTGCGCGGCGATAGGCGCAGGTACTCGGCGGCTTCGTCGTTGGTGAGATAGCGTTGGGGCTGCGGGGCAGCGGTCGAGGCAGTGGCCGAAACTGTTGCAGAGGGCCGCAAGGGAGCGGGACGCATGGTGTGAACCTCCATCGGTTGAAAACGCCCGGCCACACAGCGCAACCGGATGGAGGCAGTCTCAGAAGACGCGGCCCTTCTGCTCAGGGTCGTTTTGCGTTGCCTTCGAAACGGCCCTTCTCAAGCGGCGGAAGCTGTGCTAGGCAGCGATAGCCGTTGCGCATCAACGCATCGCCGCGCCGCACCAGGCGGCGCACCTTGGAGCGCAGGCCTCCGTCGGCGTACCAATCGGCCACAGCATCCGCACCGAATAAGCCTTCGCCAACCTCGCGCAAGGACGCGCCCGCAAGGGTTGCGTCGAGCGCCTGCAAGGTGTGCAGCTCCAGCAATGCGGCGGGCGTTGGCCGGGAATTGACGATGAATAGGGCCGTGCCCAGCGAATGACTGCGCGCAGGCGCAACAGCACCGCCGCGATGGGCATAGGCGACGGCCATGCCGTCTTCCAGGCCGGGCGCCAGCGCGAAGCGCAAGCAATGGCCTGGGCTGCGAGCGATCAGCGCCAGCCCTTTGCCGTCGTGGAGCAGTTGCTTGTGGCCGGGAATGCGCCAGAACGCGAAAACCGTGGCATCGAGTGGCGGATCGGCATCGGGATAGAGCTGCACCACAGCGGCATGGCCGGGCAACCAGGCTGGATGCGCGTCACGCGCGTCCAGCGCCGGATTTTCCAGCAGGCGCAGGCCCCAGCGATGCGCCGCTTGCTGTGTGCTTTCCGGTCGGCGATGGTGGCGCAGCCAGTCAAGGCGGTAATCGGGATGACGGCGCAGGTACTCCCAAGCCAGCGCGAGCGCGTCCAGCCACAAGACGTACAGGTAGGCCGCAGTCGGATACCAATGCGCGACGTGATGAGGATCGACCATGACGCCTCCTCCTGTGAACAGGAATCGCCGCCGCGTCAGGACTACGTGCTACATCGCCATCGTCCGAACGTCATGGGTGAAAAAGTTGGATAGGCGTTGGCAAGACCGATCGACTCCGAAGCGCTGCGGTTTCCGTCTCAATGCTGCGGCGGCAGCGCCCCGATCGTGGGACGCCGTACAGGCCAGCCTGGCGCAGCAGGCGCAGGAGATCATGACTATTTGGATCAGACTGACTGGGGTATGCCGCAACAATGCCGATTGAGACCGTCCCGGCATGACGTCAGACTGAAAAAGTCACAGTAGGCGGCGTCCCGCCGGCCGTATTCAGTCCGGGATAGCTCCGTCATGCTCGGCCAGTCGGGTGTATTCCGCCAGCGTGCGCGTGGGCTGGAAATAGAGATCGCGCATCACCGGCTGCTTGCGCGGCCCGACGATACAGGCCAGCTCGGACAGCTTGACGGTGCCTTGCGCCGGCATCCCGATCCCCAGGTCGATGAGACCCCAGGCGGTGTCGCCATCGGCGGGATCGAGCGCGGCCAATAGCCAGGTTATATGCGCGTCCGGCGTGAACAGTCGAACCACAGGCACCGGGTCGATGGTTTCGCCAGCGGCGCGGGCCTTGCCGTTGGCGAGCAGTTGCGCACGCTCCGAGTCGGTGGCAAGTGGCTGGGGCATGGTCGGAAATCCCACAAGTCCAATGATGCACGGATGCGGTTTCACGCCGAAGCGCAGAACCGCGAAACCGGATTTGCGCCTTCGTGCTCAAGCACGGATGCGCTTGCGTGGCTTTGCTGGAACCCGCCGATGCGGATTTCCGTAAAGTCACGAAACCGGAAAATAACATAAGATGAACACTATAGATTGTAGCTCTATAGAGCGCAATAAGCTGTCATCTTGGTTTTCGAAGGGAAACCATAGGTGGCGGCTCGGTACTCATTGGCGAAGGCGTTGAAGACGGTCAGAAAAGCGCGGGGCTTGAGCCAAGAAGCGTTTTCGGACGTGTCGAGCCGCACCTACATGAGCACCCTTGAGCGCGACCTTAAAAGCCCGACCTTGAACAAGCTGGCCGAGCTGTGCAAGGTCATGGAAGTGCATCCGCTCACGCTGCTGACGCTGGCCTATGCCGGGGACAGCACGAGCAAGGCCGAGGAGTTGTTGGCGCAGGTGCGCCGTGAACTTGAGGCGGTATTGAATTCAGATGGAGATTGAGAAGCGCAATGGCATATAGAAATGGAAACTACACCGCCTTTTATGTTGCAGAGCCATTCAATCCCAGCTCGCTGGGCGCCAATGCGACAAAAGATTTTCAGTATTATAATGTCCTGCGGATGTGGAAAGGCGCTGATGCGACGTTCCCCTTCGTCGATTCGCACGATAAAACATACAGTGTCCGTGATGGCAGCGATTGGGAATACACCCTGAAACCGAGACTTAGGGAACGCCTTCGGAACTCGAAGAACATCATCCTCATATTGAGTTCGATCACGACCAACTCCCGTGCCCTCCGAGAAGAAATCGACTACGGGATCAACGACCAGGGGCTACCCGTCATCGTCGTCTACCCTGAATATTCCACCAAGGAAAGCCTGCTTATCGGTGGATCATTGAAGCAGGCTGTCAAGAACCTGTGGGAAAATCTTCCGGTGCTCCGGGATTCGATGAGCAAAGTTCCTACGCTTCATGTTCCGATGGACAAGGCGCTCATTAAGAGTGCCTTGCAGGATGGTGGATTCATGGTTGGGAGTAAGAAGACCCCAGATATCTATAGGTACAACCCATAATCATTTGGCACGTCGGAGCAAACGGCCCACGTCATGGTGAAGGTCAACTTTTTTGACAAGCGGGTCATCAAGAAATTCCTTGAGGTCACCGCTGTCGTCAGCGGTACGCTGTCATTCGTGGTTATTTTTGTTGACGTCCCTGCCGAGTGGAAGCTGAAGGCTGGATTGGCTTTCTTGGCAATACTGGCACTCACCTACTTGGCGATATGGCTCTGGTCGAACAACCTAAACAGTATCGACATCAATGTCGAGGGCAGCGATGTCGCGATCAAGACTGGCGATATTTTCCAGCAGCCTGGATTGAAGGCAATCGCCTTCAATGAATATTTCGATACGCAGGTGGACAACAAGATAATTGGGGAGACTTCCCTCAACGGCGTTTTCATCCAGAAGCATCTCGGCGTCCCGCTCTCCGAGCTAGACCGTCACATCGAGGAATACGCTTTTGATAACAGCGAAGTCCTGGATGAAAACGAGGCCAGGAAACAGGGGAAGAAGAAAAGGTATCAGATTGGCACAATCTGCCTATACAAAGACTACCTCCTGACCGCGTTCTCCAAGTTCGACGAGAACAACAAGGCGCTGCTGACAATGCCGGAGTACCTTGAGTTTCTCATCAATTTCTGGGACAAGGTAAACAACATCTACGCCCAGCAAAGCGTATCTACCACGATCTTCGGTTCGGGAATAACGCGGATCAAGGGACACAAAAACATCTCCGACGAGGATCTCCTGAAGATAATGCTGTGGACGTTCAGAATCAGCGAAATGCGATTCAAGTACCCCGCGAAGCTGACCATCGTGATTCACGAAGACAAGATTGACCAGATCAATCTTCTCGATATTAAATCCGCCAGGAACGGCGTGTAATCTCCAATAGGAGTTCGGGGCGAACCTGCTGCTCATGGGTGCTGTCTGGGCAGGTACTGCATCAGCAGCACAGCGCCCCGCCGCGTGGGCGGGACGCTGCGGCGGTCACGCCGCCTGGGGCTTGCTGCGCGACCAGATCAGATCGTGCGTGCCGCCCTCGCCTTCGATCAGGCGGGCATAGACCGTGGCCGGGAACGAAGGATCGTCGAGGGTCACGGAGATGTACTCCCGCCCGGCCTCGCTGGTCTTCTTCCACGCCGCGCCGATGTCGTGGCCGGCGGCCTGCAGGCGGAAGTCCGGGGCCTTCTCGTTGTCCCCCTTGTCGTTGGGCACCAGCTTGACCTTGACGTTGAGCGTCAGGGTGCGAAGCGTGCCGGTGAAGCCGTCTTTGTCGGTGGCGAAGGTGCCGATGTTGGCCATGATGGATCTCCTTTCGGTTGAACAAGGTTCGCGCCCATCGCGTCCTTGTTGTGATCCGGCCGGCGGGGGACGGGCGGGCTGCACCGCTTGCGGCCGCAACGCTGTGGAGGGCCGGGAGGCGAAAAGAATTTGTCCCGCGAGGAATCTGCGCAGCAGAGGGGAAATTGTTTTCGCCGGACGGTTGCAGCCACGAAGCCCGAGGCGCAGCCGCGCCACCGCCAGGATTCACAACGAGACAAGGATGCTTTGGGCCGAACCGCTCCGAAAGGAGATAGGGCCGGCTCGACATCCCCGCACGAATGCTTCTCCGGCTCGCACATTGACGCGGGCCAGGTCATTCCCCCAACGACAAGCGAGAACGCCCCTGCCGCACCTTGCGGCGCCGGTTTTGAGGCGTGGCGTGGAAGCTCCATAGCGATGCCGGGCGGGTTGTCCGTGAACCGTCCTTCGTGACGTGATGGGCAGGAACCGCCAGCGTCGAGGACGGTACGCATCCGCACAACCTGCCGGAGAAAGCGCCAGCGTGTTCACCAGCACCCCGTCCCCTCGCCGCGGGGCGCTGGTCGGGCCGATCCAGCGCAGCCGGTTCGGCCGCATCGAGGGGCGCCAAGCTGTGCGCGGCGGGGATAGCCCGCAGGGCTTTCCCCTGGAGGCAAGTAGAGCGCGCAGCGCCGCAGGCGCGAAGGCGTGAGGGATTGGAGCCGAATGGCCGTGACGACAAAGACGG
Organism: Thermomonas fusca DSM 15424; assembly: GCF_000423885.1. GTDB lineage: Bacteria > Pseudomonadota > Gammaproteobacteria > Xanthomonadales > Xanthomonadaceae > Thermomonas > Thermomonas fusca. Next base: position 9,898 of record NZ_AUIV01000002.1, read on the forward strand.
CACGGGGCGCAGCCCGCAAAGCCCGGCGGTGCAAGGCACCGACACGCCCAGGAGCGTCGCAGCATCATTCTGCCATATGCGCAACAAATATATTTGGCGCACAAAACATCATTTTCATGCAAAAATATCGACCATCATGCACAACATAGCCAACTGAGGTGAATCATGACCTTCCGAGCAGATGAAGCAGCACGCGCCGGGTACGAGGAAGTGGAGAAGTACCTTGTCCCCCGTCCCCGGGACGCCGATGAGGCCCAGCGGGCGCGAAGCAGGAGGGCGCTAGAGGACATAGCTGACGGGCTGGGGCCAGTCGTTGACCGATACCCTTCGTGGCATCCGCTGGTGCGCAATCACGATAGCCGCCATCCCGTCACCGTCCCCAGCGATCGTTGCGGCTACAAGGGGCTGGATCACACGAGGTTCTTCGTCAACGGATTCATCACCTGCCCGTATGGTGATGGCCAAGAGGTTTTAGATTCCGTTCTGGCACTTCCCCGCCACCACGCGGCCTACATCACGGCGGAAAAGCTGGATGTGCAGTTCTACAACCCGCAGACGACGCCCATTCTGGTCAAGTGTCATTGGGAAGAACTTTTCCCAGACCACATGATTCCGCTGTCTGTCGCTGTCCCCCTGCTTCTGGAGAAGGAAGTCCCCTGCTGGACGTGGTCGCAAGTCGCCGAGACCTGGGAGTCGATGCGCTCGTATTTCCTGGGTGCGCCTCACGGTGCCCGGTCATCGCTGTTCGTAAGCCAGGAAACTGGACAAGGCATCAAAAAGGTCTGGGAGACGCTGATCTACACAGGGATGTTTGGCCCGATCAAGGTGTGATGGACGCAACGAGGCATCTCAAGTGATACGCCAACGCCGCCTGCGCATAAGCGTAGGCAGCGGCGTTCTCGTTCGGCTGTTGGCCTTGAACACCGGGCGCGGCCACTGCCGCGCCCGGATTTTTGCGCCCACCGCGCCCAGGACGGAGCGGCCTGGGCGCGGTGCTGATCGCGGCTATTCCTTCGTCTCGATGATCCACCACACGGCCCGCGCCAAGGCGCAGCCCGTGACGGGGTGAATGTCGGTGAGGTCGGCGTATGCCGTCCAGCCCGAGGGCGGACGATAGCCGCACACGTCGCCTTCGCCGTGCCAGCGGCGGGCGCGTACCGTGCCGGGGGCGTAGATCGCCGCCATGCGCGGGCGGCTGGTGGTGGTGTGGGTGGCGGTTCTCCTTCTAGCGAAGCGCCTCGGTCGGGGCCGGGGCGCTTCCCTTCGGCGCGGGTCAAGCGGCCAGCGCCTCGGCGGGTTCATCCGCCATTGCTTCTGCATCCTCCGGGGCGTCCTGCTCCGGGCCTTCTTCCTGCGCGCCTTGCTGCGTTGCCTGCTGCGGACCTGCGACCTTGAAGATGGCGGGCATCCACCCCGTGCCATCCGCCAGCCGTTCGGCTTCGCTGGCAATGTCGGCCTTCTTGAGCTTCGCCAGCCGGTTGACCTGCTCGGGCGCGTACTCGCCCACGGCATCCAGAATCACGGCCTTGGAAACGTGCTTGAAGTAGCCTTCTGCGGTTGGCTTCCACCATGCGGCCATATCGAGGCCCACGGCCTGCGCCAGTTCCTCGCCGCGTTGGTGCGTCGTGGCGCGGGGCGTCACCACGTCCACCGTTGCGGCAACGCATACCGCCAGCAGGCGTACCAGCTCGTCTTGCGGCTTCGCCAGCAGCACGGCGAACAGTTCGGCGCTGTCCTCCGGCAAGCCTTCACCGGCCACCTGTTGCAGTTCGCGCAGCGCCACGGCGGCAAGCGATTGCGGCCAGTCCGGGGCCATGCCTTCCAGTCGGTCTTGCACCGTGAGGCGCACGCCCAGCGGCAGATTGTGGCCGTAATGGCTCCCCTGCAAGACAGTCTGCACCATGCCATGCACCACGGCAGCCAGCGCCGCTTGCGGATGCCGGGCCACTTCGATTTGCAGCGCGGCGGTGCGATGGGCGCTCAACCGTTGCGCCAGCCGGTCGGACATGGCTGCGGTCTTGGGCTGACTGTCGTCGTCTCCGTCCTCGCCTTCGTCATCGTTATCGGCATCCTCGCCGCCGGAACCTTGCCGCAGCCGTTCCAGCGTGCGCAATGCCTTGGCCTCAGCCTCGCGCATCAGGCCGCGATGAATGACGGCCTCGCCATTACGGTCGATGGTGACGATGGCACCGGCTGCAGCCTTCACGTTCGAGCCGTAGCCTTGCAAACTATCTTCCAGCGCCTGCAACTGCTCGCCCAGGGCTTCGCCTTCCTCCTGCAAGGCGTCGGCCTTATCCTCGTCGTCGGCATCCATCGCCGCATCCACGGCTTCACCGATGGCCCGCATCTTCTCCTGCAGCCGCTCGATGCGCTGCGCCTCGCGCTTGGACGGCTCGCGCCGTTCCCTCGGTGCGCGCTGGAAGACGTGCAGGTCGGCATGGGTCACGCCCGGCGTGGCATCCACCCAGGCCCAGCCCTCGGCCTTCACCTCGGCGGCAATGCCCGCCAGCCGGTCTTGTGCCAGCTTGTCCAGCAGCGCGGAATCGATCAGATACACGCCCGCGTCACCTTCCGCGAACAGGTCACGGCGCACGCCACCGCCTGCGGCTTCGTAGGTATCCAGTCCCACGAATCGCACCAGCGGGTGCCGGTTCGCGTCAATCTCGCGCTCGGTGAGGCGTTCGCGCAAGTTGGACGGGTGCCGCTGCCAAGTCGGCGCATCGTAGAACGCGCTTTCCTGCGCGGCGTGGTCGTCGGTGATGGCAAGGGCCATCAATTGATCGAGTGTGACGGCATCGGCGCGATAGTCGGCCATCAGGCGCGGCGAGACGTTCGCCAGCTTCAAGCGGCGCTGCACCACCAGCGGCGTCACGCTGAAATCCGCCGCAATGTCCTCGATGGGCCGACCTTCGGCCACCAGCGCGGCGAACGCCTCGAACTGGTCTGCCGCGTGCATGGCTTCGCGCTGCACGTTCTCGGTGAGGCTGGCGGTACGGGCGGTGCCATCGGCTACCAGCAGGCAAGGCACCTCCCAATCTTTGGCGATGCGGTGCTTCTTTGCCAGTAGCTTGAGGGCTGCGAAGCGACGGCCACCTGCCACGACTTCGTAATGCTCGCCATCGGCGGCGGCGATTACGATCAGGTTTTGCAGCAAGCCCACGCGCTGAATGGACGCGGTCAGTTCGGGGATGGACATGCGCGGGGTCTTGCGCACGTTGCGCCCCGTGGGGCGCAGCACCAGCCGCGACAGGGGAACCAGAATCAGGTTCTTGCTCGGGTCGGCGGCTTCCAGCGGAATAGCGGCGGCGGTGTTGATGGCGCGGGCTTCGGTTTGGGTAATGGCGTTCATGGTGTATCTCCAATCGAATGAAACAAGGAATGGAGGGGAAACCGCCCCTCCGGCGGGGGACGGATCAGGCTTTGAGGGCGCGCATGCCATCGGCCAGCAGCCACAGGGCGCGGTTCAGACGGATGTTTTGGTCAATGCCCTGCACCGGGCGCGTGCTCTGCCTGCGGCCATTCGCGGCGCGGCCATGCAATCCGCCCTTGGTCAAGTTTTCCTGCGTGCGGTTGAACACGCTCCACAGGTCGGGGCGACGGTCGTCGAACCGGCGCGGCATCAGGATTTGCGATTCGGTGATGGGCGCAGGCTTGTCCGGGTCGTCGTACTTGAGGGACAGCGCGGCGCGGGCGAACACTTCGGATTCGCCATCGTCCAGCGTGATGCCGCGCATCAGGTCGCGCGATGCCTTCACCTGCTCGAAGCCGCCCAACACTTGATAAGCGCCTTCGATGACGTGTCCGGCCACGTCGCCTTTGTGGGGCACGCGCACATCGGCCACGGTGTCGCCGCAGACAAGGCCATTGCTGCAAACGAAACGGAACATCCCGGCCAGCATCTGATAGCTGCTCGTCCCGTCATGGGAATTCAGGAGGACGATTTCATTGGCTTCCGCGCCGTTGATCTGGCTGGCGTGGCGCAGGCGCAGCATGTGTTTCGTGTGCTCGCGCTTGCCTTCATCGCGCACGCGGGTCTGCGTCACCATGAAAGGCTGGAAGCCTTCTTTGCGCAGTTCGGTCAGCACGGCGGCGGTGGGGATGTAGCTGTACCGCTCGGAACGGCTCTCATGTGGGGCGTCCGCGAAGATGGACGGGGCCACGCGGCGGATTTGGTCATCGGACAGCGGGGAGTCGCTGCGCAGCGACGGGGAGCGGGAAGCGAAACGGGATGCGAGTTGCATGATCTTTCTCCTGACAAAAAAGGGGGTTGCTGTTCACACCGCACACCGGATTCCAAGATTCGGAGCCCAGCCTTTCGGCTGTTCGGTGCGGTCGGCACGAAGAACCCGGTTGGCCTCGTTGCCACCGTCTTTCCTGAGTTCATCGCCCGCGACGGTCAGGAGCGCGCGGACGGGGGCCGTCAAGGAAACAAGCGCAGGGTGGGTGCGGCCCGCAGGCGCAGCCGAGGACACGGCCCTGCGCGCCTTGACGGCACATGGCCGCGGGCTACAGTCGCGAGCAAGGTGATGGAGTCAGGGGAGACGGCTGAACAGGCAACGGCCATCCTGTGCGCCGACCGCATGGCAAGCGAAGCGCGCAGGCCCGGATCTGGAAGCCGGGCCGGAGACGTCAGCCGAGCGGAGCGAGGGAACGATGGAAGCCCGACATGGGGCGAGACGCCGCAGGTGGCTCGATGCGCAGCACGACAGCGCGACCGGCCATGTTTCTTGGCCGGGGACGCCCAGACTGCAATCCTCAACGAACACCACGCCCAGGACGGCCCTCATGCGCAAAGCATCGAGGAGCGGCCTCTGCTGCTGGAACTGCGATTGGTATATGGCCGATCCGGCGCATCCGGTTCGGCGGTCTTTGAGGGGCGCCAAGCCTGCGCGGCGGGGATAGGCCGCAGGGCTTTCCCCTGGAGGCAAGCGAAGCGCGGAGCGCCCCGTCAGGGGCGCGAAGGCTTCAGGCCGAGTCGTCAGGACGCAGGGTGGATTCCGAAACCGGCATCCACGGCGAGCACGAGTTCAGCAGATAGCGCGCGCCGCGCGCGTACAGCCCCGAAGGTTCGGCAGGTCGGTAGAACCCGGTAACGCGGCGCCGGAACTGCAAGCCGGCATCGTTCGTGTAAATCACCGCGTCGCCGATCTTGAAGCGCAAAGGCTGGCCGTTCTCCGGCGCGAATGGCTTGAGTTCATCGTGCTGCGCTGTGATTTCAATGATGTAGTCGTGATGGCTGCTCATGGCATTGATTTCCTGTAACGGTTGAGAAAGTGCAAGGAGCGCCTTGCGGCGCTCCAAGGGCCGGGTCAAACGACGACCCGCCCAGCCAGGCGCGCATCGCGCGCATAGGCGCTCAAGCGCTTCTCGGCGCCGAACGACAGGTCACGCTCAATCGGCAGGCCCAGCCCACCGCGCACAGTCGCCAACTCGCCCAGGCTGACCCAGCCAAGTTCCTGCATCCCCAAGCCCAGGTCGCATAAGCCGAAGGCGTGATCGTGGTCGTCGGGATCAATCTCGGTCAGCAGCCAGGTCGCGCCGGCGTCCGGCGTGAAAAGCTTGACTACGGGCTCCGGATCGAAGTCCGGGTTTTGCAAGGATTCGCGGCCATTGGCCAGCAGCATCACGCGCTGCTCATCGGTGATGAGTGCGTTGTTCATGGTGAACTCCTGAAGATTGCCGGGCGGAATTGCCCGTCACCTCCGGGTCACGGCGCAGCGCAAGCGGTCAGGGGTCGAAGACGGCCGGAGGCCGCCAGCGTGCTTGCACGCGCAGCCCTTGACGGCGAGAACGCCGTGGCACGATGAAGGGAACAGCAAGACCGCCCCACCCCACCACCCACGCAGACCTGCCTTCGGCAAGTGCGCAGCACGCGCAGGCCCGCGAGGGCCGGAGTTGCACCGCTGGGCGGAGCAAAAAAAGGGGGCCGAAGCCCCCGTGGTCAGAGCAGGCCACATTCGGCGAATGACGTAGTGACTGCGCCACCCACGACGATGTGATCCAGCGTGCGCACGTCCACCAGCGCCAGGGCCTCCTTGAGGCGCTGGGTCAGTACCCTGTCGGCCTGGCTCGGCTCGGGACTCCCGCTCGGATGATTGTGCGAAAAGACCACCGCTGCCGCGTTGAGCCGCAGGGCCTCCTTCACCACCTCGCGCGGATACACCGATGCCTGGTCGATGGTGCCGCGGAACAGTTCCACATACTCGATCAGCCGATGCTGGCTGTCGAGGAACAGCGCCGCGAAGACTTCGTGCCCGAAGCTGGCCAGCTTGGTGCGCAGGTAGTCCTTGACCAGCGCCGGCGAAGTGAACAGCGTTCCGCGTGGGTTCTTCAGATCGATGACCTGGCGTGCCGCCGCCAGAATCTGGTCCGCCGACGCCTGCAGGTAACGGCCCTGCGCGTCACGCACCAGCAGCGAAGAATCGAGAGACAGAGAAAGTTGCGACATGATCGTGCTCCGGTTGCTCAGGCGGAATTGCCTGGAACCGGCCGCAACACGGCGCAGCGCAAGCCGTCACAGGGTCGAAGACGGCTACGGCCGCAAGCGCCAAAGGCGCGCAGCCCTTGACGGCGAGAACGCCGTGATACGGTGAAGGGAACAGCAAGACCGCCCTCCCCGCCCACGCTGACTGACTGGGCAAGCGGAGCGCGCAGGCCTGACCAGGCCGGAGGCGTCAGCGATGGACGCCCGTAGGGGCGAGATGCCAAGAGCGGCTCGATGCGAAGTACGACAGCGCGTCCCGTTCGGGGACGCCCTGAAATCGGGTATCTTTAGAGCCAACAGATTCCCGAATTGGGTCTCGCCCGGTCTGATAGTCAGAACACCGCAATTGCGAGGAAAGGCATGCCAGCGCTATATCAACTTGCCCTGCTCGGCACCCCAACGGCAGCTCAAATTTCCGAACTTGAGGAAGTTGTCGGAAAGGCTGTCGGCATGTTCAATTTGCGGTTGGGGCATGAGATTGGATGGGAGGTTTGTCCCGATGAATTCAATCCAGACCAACAGCGATCGTCTGCGGCGGCATTTTTCGGAGGTCATGAGCCTCCCCTTGCGAATGTGGCAAGGCTCCTGGCGCGAGGCATCCCGCTGCTCCCAGTCGCCTCTGACATCAATCGAGTCGGCGCAGAAATCCCCGCCTTGCTGCAACCGCTCAACTGCTTGGCATACACCGCTGGCGGGGCGCAACGTGTCGCAACTGCTTTGCTGGAATGTGCAGGGCTCCTTCCTCGACAGCGCCGGGTGTTCGTAAGCTATCGGCGGGGCGAGGCTAGGGAAGCTGCCTTGCAGTTGTTCGATGCGCTGTCTGCTCGGCTATTCGATGTGTTTCTCGATACACATGGCATTCCACCTGCTGAAGATTTTCAGACCATGCTATGGCATCGGCTTTGTGACTCGGATGTCCTGCTGATGCTCGACACCCCAGGATACTTTGAAAGCCGTTGGACGAGTGCGGAATTCGGCCGCGCTCTGGCCAAAGGCATCAGCGTCTTGCGGGTGGGGTGGCCGGATACAACGCCTTCTGCGCGTACGGCGACGGCCAGTCGGGCGGAACTGCTACCCGAAGAAGTCGATCCGGCGACCGGACGCATCGCAGACGGCGCGGTGGATCGCATCTGTCTTCAGTTGGAGGAAGTTCGCAGCCAGAGCCATGCGGTTCGCTCTGTCAATCTCGTGAGCAATCTGCGCAACGCTATTCAAACAATCGGCGGCCAAGTTGTCGGAGTGGGCGCCAACAGAGCTGTTTATGTCCAACTGCCGGATGGGCGGAATGTAGTTGTTTATCCAACAGTCGGAGTTCCCACGTCAACTACATTGCACGATGCGTCTACGAATTCACCGGAACAATCCGTTGCCGTTGTCTACGATCACGTAGGCCTGCATCCTAGGTGGCTGGGCCATCTGGACTGGCTGGGTCAGCACATTCACTCCGCCAGGTGGGTTAAAGCCAGCGAGGCGGGTTGGCAATTCGCTGACTGGGCGGCGTAGCCATGAGCGCAATATTCCTCTCGGCCAGCGTGCCACTTGTTGGACGTGGCACCTACCACGAAACTGCCAATCCATTTCTCATCCAATGTGCGGTGAGAGAACTGGTCATAGCAGTCATTCGCCAGCACAAGATCGTCTGGGGTGGGCATCCTGCGATTACCCCGATGATTTGGAGCATATGTGAAGACTTGGGCGTCGATTACTCGCAGTCTGTCGTCTTGTATCAGAGCACGTTCTTTGCAGATGTGTTCCCTGAAGAGAACAAGCATTTCCAGAATGTAGTTTTCACTGACGCTGTCCCCAATGACAAGGCGGCGAGCTTGCTTGTCATGCGTGAAAAGATGCTCTCGCGTGCGGACCTAAGCGCTGCTGTGTTTATTGGTGGAATGGATGGGGTAGAAACCGAGCATGAGCTTTTCAGGCGATTCCATCCTGCAGCCAAGGTGCTCCCGGTGTCCTCGCCGGGCGGAGCGGCGTTGAATCTAGCCAAGGACCATGGCTATTTCACCGGTGAAGCGCTCGTTGATGTGGACTTCGCTCAGCTCTTCCATACGCACCTGGCGGTGCCCTTGGCTGGCAAACCAAGTTAATTCATTTCTCGGCGCTGGCCTCTAGAACATCAACCGAGGATTGTTCATGCCACGGAAAGTCTTCTACAGCTTTCACTATCAGCGCGACAGTTGGCGCGCCTCCAAGATACGCAATATTGGCGTTGTAGAGGGCAACCCGTCAGCGACCGATAACAAATGGGAAGAGGTGAAGCGAGGCGGAGACGCCGCGATCAAGCGCTGGATCGACGACCAATTGCAAGGGCGGACTTGCACCATTGTTTTGATTGGCACGGAAACGGCAAATCGCCCCTGGATTCGATATGAGATCGAGCAATCATGGAACAGCGGAAAGGGGCTCTTGGGGATACGTATCCACAAACTGCTGGACCACAACCAGCAACCATCGGTGGCGGGGGAAAATCCATTCGATTCATTTACCTTGAATGACGGTAGAAAACTATCCACCGTCGCCCGCGTCTACGATCCGCCAGGGACCAGCAGTAGCGCGGTCTACACCTCTATCAGCGACAACTTGTCGAACTGGATCGAAGCAGCGATCGCCGCGCGCTAGAAGTCAGAGCACTTCGTCAAACAACGATCCGGTACTCATGGGGTACCCATAGAGTTCCGAGATTTGCGACTGGAATTGTGTCTGTCCACCGTAGCTGGGGTGCCTCACGCAAATCACCGGCACAGCATCTGTGATGCGATGAGCTGCAGCGGCGGCATCGTTGCCGATGGCGACGATGCGAGAAGGCTTCAGCAGGACAATGAGTTGCTGGAGCAGTTCTTCGCCTGCTCGCCTTTCTTGCGCGTTGTGCTGGCGGTTAGTAAACGGATCTCCGGATTCATGCGGATGAAGGGGAAAGACGTTCCAAAGGAAGATGCGAGCATCAATGTGTTCCAGCATGCCCCATATGACCGCCGCAGTTCGCTCGGCTACAGCGCTTCCTATCGTGGGCCGCTCTGCGACCAGATCGAGATTCCAGCGCTTAGCGTGCTGGCCCATGTGCACGTCATCAGTCAGGGCTAAACCAGTACGGCGCCCTCCGCGATATCCGAGATCCCTTCCGATCCAGATGGCATCTACAGACTCCTCGGTTGCACGACGCAGCATGGCGGAGAGTGCTGCAGCGCGGCGCCGTGGCGCATCGCGCCGATCATGGACTTCACATCGATCCGAATACGGATTGAAGCAGTCTTCGAATTGCAGCGAAGCAACTGCCTCAACGAATGGATGGATCTTCATTTTTCGGACTCAAGTGACATGTATTTGATGGTGCGTTGTTCTCGGTTTCCAATGATCCAGCCGCCTTGATTTGCCTTGAGCTGTCGGAAAACAGCATACCCTTCCAGGATAGCTTTTTCCCAGAGCTTCAGCGGGCATTTCTCTACTTCATAACCGCTCACAAACTCGCCGATGGTTTTGAGAATTCCGAGTGAGACTTTCTCCTGATTCTCGAAGAAATTCAGTTCTTTGGCTCTTGAAAAAATCCAGGCAGCAACTCCTTCCTCAACGACGATGGCTCGGCCACTGTCCTGCTCTTCATCGAATTTCGGATTGCTCTTCCGCTTGTGCCTGATCAATGCCCGCATCACGGGCGACCAGTGAAGGATCGCCGCGTTAGCAAAATGGAAAACGTCATGGAACCGGTAGCCATCGCGGTCGGCAATGTTGTCAGTCAAAGGGTCTCCAATGAACACTCCATTCCATTGGAGATAGCTTTTGCCACTACCTCGTTGGTTGACGCGGATTCTGAATTCTCTGGGCAACTGTTCCTCGATTCCAAATTTACTATCGAAATCAAGGTCAAGCAGATCATCTGCTTGTGGCTCCAAGAACGCACCGCGAGCTTTACGAAGGTTGGAGCGAGCCACTTCCGAAAATGCTAGCTCGGCCGCATGGATTGCATCCAAGTAAGCCCGTGCGAACGCGACCAATTCAGTGCGCGCAGGGGTACTTCCCAATAGCGCTGCGGCTGACTGCCCCAAACGTACAAGAGTAGTGTCTAACGATGCAGGCGCAGCAATAGGCACTGCGATATAGGCCATTGCACCTTCGGCGATATCACTTGCAGCACCAACATTCTTGAAATTTCCGTGATTGGCCGCTTCCCCGAAGATCTCATCGAGAGGAACATTCAAGCGCCTGCAGATTGCAGCCAGGTACCAAAGGGTGTCGCCAAATTCTTCTTCCGCAGCTTTCTTAAAGCCAGGGTATGCCGATTTGTCACGAACATGTTTTTTAACCGTGGCCATTATTCCGCCAACTTCTCCGTACAGTCCTTGGAGAACCGGATTGAAGTCGCTCGGATTGAGCACGTCCGTGGCTGCAATTTCTGCAGCGTAATCCGAAAGCAAGAGGGAGCCTTCCTTTTTCATCGGTCACCTGCGAAGCGTCAGCCATTCAAAGGGGGCGCCTTGGTAGCCGCTCACGGCCAAGCTGCGTATCCAATGCTCAAGATTCGCGACCAATTGCGCATCGTCAAAGGTGGTGAGACCTATTCCAGTTTTACATAGAGGACGTCCCTGCTGATCATGCAACTCATTGGGAAACTCAGGCCCCTCCCCCCCAAAATATACGAAATCGTTGCTGATTAAAACCCTGTTGACGCCCGTATCACGAGCAACGTGATCAGGGTTCAGAGAGCCATCAGGGCGGGAGTGGAACGAATCGCGCTGTTGCCAAGCAGCCCCAGCCGCAACTCTGAAATAAATGTTGTCCCCGCAACTTTGCTTCCGACTGCCATTGCGGTACGGCTTCTTGGATTCAAAACGCGGGTCTCGGCCGTACTCGTCAAATGTCATTGCCTCGGTGACCCGCATCGCATAGACCAGGTGCCCACCGCGTCGAACACTTTGATCATTGCTTCCGCTGCCAACCACCCAATCACCAATGTTGGCGCTTCTTCGGATGCTGGGTTTGCAAGTCGCGAGCGTGCAGTAGCTGTAAAAGGGGTTGGGCGCAAAACCACTGTCGTACCGCACGACATAGGAGTGAATACGTGCCATCAGCAGGGATGCCGCTTGAGTGGAACCGGGTCGCAGGCACCGCCGTCAGGCTTTTCCCACGAATCCTTTCCGTTGATCGCGTCGATGATTGAATCACCGTTCCACCCAACCAGTGCGTCCGCATGTTCTTTCAGCGCATCCGGCAGGTCGCATTCCTTTTCGCCATGCTCCCAAACACCAACAATGCGCTTGCCCTGTTTGGCCGCGTATTCGATTTCCCAGTTCACCCAATCGCTGTTCTTGGTTTGGGGTGAGACATAGCAAATGAACACCCCAGCCCAATTGATGGCAGGCGCAAGGATCTGCGTCTTGATGTAGTGCTCATCAGTGGCATTGTTGAACTTTCCTGTGTGGATGGAGGAATCCCGGACTTCCACCCCCTTCGGCGCCAACAAATCCTTGAGCTTCTGGAGCCCATGATCGTCCTTATGGACATGGCTGATGAATACGTTCCTTTTGTCTGCCACCTGTCACCTCCATGGTTTCGCATGTTTTGATGGATCGTAACCGGGTTTACCGCCGGCGTGGTAGGGGCTCCTGGCCAGCTTGAGGTCGAACTGCTGCCGGACGGGCCGAGAGTCAAAATCCATCGCTTTGGGCGAGGCGAAGCGCGCTGGTTGGGACATGACGCTTAACCGAGTGCGCACGAAGCCGTAGACCTCCTATGCCCTCCTACGCCACAACAGGTTGTGCCGATAGGTACTGAAATTCACCATATCGCCATGCAGCGTATTCATGGAGTTCGAGGTGAAAACCCTATCGCACCTATCCAATGTGCTCGAGGCCGTCCCCGGCCAGTCTCTCCCTTTGCCTGGGACGGAGGCCTACGAGGCGCTGCCACAGTTCCCCAAGCGCAGTCCACTTCCATTTCGGCGCACCATCCGCCGTCATGAGTTGCGTCAGATCGTCCCCTTGGCCGAAACGACGATCTACGAAATGGAGCGTCGCGGCGAGTTCCCTCGGCGTTTCAATCTGACGCCGCGCTGCGTGGTGTGGGACCTGGCCGAGGTGGAGGCCTGGATCGAGGAGCGCAAGCAAGCCCCTCGCATCAGCGCCGCCAAGCCGGATGTCCACCTGCGAAAAACCCGCCCTGTTCGGGCGGGTTCCGGTCGGGAATGAGGCTGGCGACGGCCTCATTCAACGAGAGCTTCCAGCTCGTCGGAAGCTGAGCGCGATAACCGCCGCCCCTCCTTGACCACGTTGACCTGCAAGGCAACGCACGCCACCTCCAGAACGTCCATGGCCAGCGAGTAGCTACCCTTTGCCTGCAGCCAGGCCAGCACATCCGCCAAGTGCCAGATCGACGCGCTGCCCTCATGCACCGGCGCTGGGAAGCTGCCCGGATGGGCCAGCATCAGCTTGCGCATGTTCTGCCGCGACACGCCCACGATGTCGGCCACGTCGGTCAGCCCAACCAGATCCGGTGCGACTTCGATCAGCCTGGCCGCTGGCACCGCGCTCCGCACGTCGGCCAACGCGCTGCGCACAGCCGCGTCCGCACTGTCCGCCTCTCGGGTGAACTCCAGCGCGAGCCGCCCCGGCTGCCCGATGCCGACCAGGGCATCGTCGCACCCGGCCTCGCCCAGACGCTCGACCAGTGCATCCGGGTCACGGTCATCGTCGGTGAGTTGGTATTTCAGGGTGAAGGTGTATTCCATCGTGCTACTCCTCGGCATCGTCGGCTGCCTCCTGCTGCTTGCGGTGCGTCGTGCAGTTGTCCACGACTCGCCGCAAGGCACGCGCATGGTTGCCAGGGTTCTTCGGCGTACTCCACACGCTGGTGATACAGAACTCGCCGCAGCGACACTCCGCATCGTTGTACGGACAATAAATCCGCCCCCAGGCGTGGCTGCCACCGACTTCCACACGCCAGCCCTGCCCTTCGGCGTGCCTGAGTGCTTCCTCGACTTCTTTCTTCGGATGAGAGGACCGGGCCATCAACAGTCTCCAGTATGAGAATACTTACCAAGGTTGTCAAGTGACAACCTTGGTCCTGCTTCAGGCCATTGCGCTCAACACCGGCACGATCACGTTGTCCGGCATCAGCTTCGGCACATAGGTCTGCCCGTCGATCCAGGCATCGACCATGTTGGCCCACTCCTGCAGCATGTGGCGCCGCTGCTCGGCGTACTCGGCCTTGTTGTAGATCGAGCGCGAGGAACGCCCTTCTTCGTGCGCAAGGCACTTCTCGATCCAGTCTCGGTTGAACCCGATCTCGTTGAGCAACGTCGAACCTGTGCGGCGCAGATCGTGGACGGTGAACGGCTCCAGCGGCAGGCCTGCGGCCTTGGCCCGCTGCGCCACGATCTGCGTGACCCGATTGAGAGTCGCGTGAGACATGCAATGGTCTGAGTCGTAGCGCGATGGCAGCACAAACTTCGAGCCGGCCGCGCAAGTGTGCAGTGCCACCAGAATGTCCAGCGCCTGGCGCGACAGGTAGACCACATGTGGGTTGCGCCCCTTCATCCGCTGCTTCGGGATGGTCCAGGTCGCGTTCTCGAAATCGACCTCGTCCCAGGTGGCCTCGATCAGCTCGCTCTTGCGTACCAGCGTCAGCAGGATCATTCGCAACGCCAGCCGGATGGTCGGATAGGTGGCCACCGACTCCATCTGCCGCGACATCAGACGGATCTCCAAGGGCGACAAGGCACGGTCCTTGGGCACGAAGGTCGCAATCGACGCAGCGCCCACGTTGGCCGCCGGGTTGTCCACCTTCTCCCCATGCAGGATGGCGAAGGCATAGACCTGCTTCACGATGTCGCGAATGTGCACCGCGGTGGCCGGGGCGCCCCGCCCTTTCACCTTGCCGCACAAGGCGCGCAAGTCGTCGGCGGTGATTTCGTTGAGCAGGCGGTTCTGGAAGGCCGGCAGGATGTCCCGATCGACGATGCTCTTGCGCATCGCTCGCGTGGTGTCGGCCATCCGGGCACCGGCCATCCACTGGGCGGTCATGTCGCCGAAGTTCTTGGCGGCGGTCAGGCGGCGCTTCTCGCGCTGCTTCTCATGCGCCGGGGACTTGCCCTGGGCGACGGCCTTCTTGGCGTCCAGCAGCTTTTCGCGGGCCATCGCGAGCGAAATGCCGGACGGCCCATACCGTCCAATGGTCAGCGTCTCGCGCCGGCCGTTGAGACGGTAATCGTAGCGGAAGGTGACGGTACCGGTGGTTGATACCGTTACGTACATGCCGTCGCGGTCGGAAGCCTTGTAAATCTTGGACTTAGGCTTGAGATTGCGTAGTGCGGTGTCGGTAAGCATCGAGGTTTTTCCTCCTGTTCATGACGGCTTTTACCGTCAGGGGTCAGGAGACCTGCTGATGCTCGGAAAGCCGCATGAAACAAGCTTTCCTGAGGAGTGATTTACCGTCAAAGACCGGTTTGGTCTGGATAGTAAACGGGAGGGTCTTAATCCGGCCTCCGGTTTCTACCGTCACCTCTACCGCCAATCCGTTTTGCTGGTCGGCGATAGCCACCGATAGCTGTCGTGACGTATTTCTTTCTAAATCAACACGTTACGCCAGTTTTTCGATAGGTCACGATAGTCCCCGAAAGACCTGATTTCACTCCCATTCGATCGTCGCCGGCGGCTTGCCGGAGATGTCGTAGAC
This sequence comes from Thermomonas fusca DSM 15424, assembly GCF_000423885.1. Lineage (GTDB taxonomy): Bacteria > Pseudomonadota > Gammaproteobacteria > Xanthomonadales > Xanthomonadaceae > Thermomonas > Thermomonas fusca. The sequence goes on from NZ_AUIV01000002.1 coordinate 25,052, forward strand.
CACGCGCGAGACGCCGCGCAGTTCGTTGATGATGCGGTTGGAGACGGTGCCGAGAAAGTCGTACGGCAGGTGCGCCCAGTGCGCGGTCATGAAATCGATGGTCTCGACCGCGCGCAGCGCGATCACCCATTCGTAGGCGCGCGCGTCGCCGACCACGCCCACCGACTTCACCGGCAGGAACACCGCGAACGCCTGGCTGGTCTTGTCGTACAGGCCGGCCTTGCGCAGTTCGTCGATGAAGATCGCATCGGCTTGCGCCAGCAGGTCGGCGTACTCCGGCTTCACTTCGCCAAGGATGCGCACGCCCAGTCCCGGGCCCGGGAACGGATGGCGATAGACCATCTCGCGCGGCAGCCCAAGTTCCACGCCAAGCCGGCGCACTTCGTCCTTGAACAGCTCTCGCAGCGGCTCCACCAGCCCCAGCTTCATGTGCTCGGGCAGGCCGCCGACGTTGTGGTGGCTCTTGATGACGTGGGCTTTGCCGGTCTTGCTGCCGGCCGACTCGATCACGTCCGGGTAGATGGTGCCCTGCGCCAGCCACTTGGCGTTCTTGAGCTTGTTGGATTCTTCATCGAAGATTTCGATGAACAGGCCGCCGATGATCTTGCGCTTGGCCTCCGGATCGCTGACGCCAGCCAGCGCCTTGAAATAGCGGTCGGCGGCGTTGACGCGGATCACCTTGATGCCCATGCCGCCCTTGTCGGCCTCGTTGGCGAACATCGCCATGACCTGGTCGCCCTCCTGCCAGCGCAGCAGCCCGGTGTCCACGAACACGCAGGTCAGCTGGTCGCCGATGGCCCGGTGCAGCAGCGCCGCCACCACCGAGGAATCGACGCCGCCGGACAGGCCGAGGATCACTTCGTCGGAACCGACCTGCTCGCGCACGCGGGCGATCTGGTCGTCGATGATGTTGGCCGCCGTCCACAGGGTCTGGCAGCCGCAGATGTCCACCGCGAAGCGGCGCAGCAGCGCCTCGCCGGCGGCGGTGTGGGTCACTTCCGGGTGGAACTGCACGCCGTAGATCTTCTTCGCGTCATTGGCGAAGGCGGCGATGCCGAGGCGATCGGTCTGCGCCGTCACCACGAAGCCTTCCGGCGCACGGGCGACGTGGTCGCCGTGGCTCATCCACACGTTGCGCAGCTCGGCACTGGTGGCCACCGGGGCCAGCAGCGCGTCGTTGGCGATGATCTCCAGCGCGGCATGGCCGAATTCGCGCTGGTTGCCGGCCTCGGTGGCGCCGCCCAGCTGCACCGCCAGCGTCTGCATGCCGTAGCAGATACCGAGGATCGGCACCCCTGCATCGAACACCTGCGGTGGCGCCGCGGGGCAGCCGGCTTCGGTGGTCGACTCCGGGCCACCCGACAGGATGATGCCCTTGGCGCCGAAGGCCGCGATCTCGACCGGATCGTGGTCCCACGCCCAGATCTCGCAGTACACCCCGAACTCGCGGATGCGGCGGGCGATCAGCTGGGTGTACTGCGCGCCGAAGTCGAGAATCAGGATCTTGTCGGTGTGGATGTTGGTCATGTGCTGGCAGTTTTTCGGCATTGGATACAACAAAGGGAGTCTTGCGGCTCCCTTTGCGTGGATGGATCACCCGGCCCGGTAGTTCGGCGGTTCCTTGGTGATCTGCACGTCGTGGACGTGGCTCTCGCGCTGGCCCGCGCCGGTCACCTTGACGAATTGCGGCTGGCTGCGCATCTGCTCGACGGTCGCGCAGCCCACGTAGCCCATGGTCGCGCGCAGGCCGCCCATCAGCTGGTGCACCACCCCGGACAGCGGGCCGCGCACGGGGACGCGGCCCTCGATGCCCTCCGGCACCAGCTTGTCGGCGTCGGACGCGTCCTGGAAGTAACGGTCCTTCGAGCCCTTCTCCATCGCGCCCAGACTGCCCATGCCGCGGTAGCTCTTGTAGCTGCGCCCCTGGAACAGCTCGATCTCGCCCGGCGACTCCTCGGTACCGGCGAACAGGCCGCCGATCATCACGCTGGACGCACCCGCGGCCAACGCCTTGCCGATGTCGCCGGAGTAGCGGATGCCGCCGTCTGCTATCAGCGGGATGCGGTCCTGCAGCGCGCTGGCCACGATGTCGATGGCGGTGATCTGCGGCACGCCGACGCCGGCCACGATGCGGGTGGTGCAGATCGATCCGGGGCCGACGCCCACCTTGACCGCATCCGCGCCCGCGTCCATCAGCGCCAGCGCGGCATCGCCGGTGACGATGTTGCCGCCCACCACCTGCACCTGCGGGAAGCGCTTCTTGACCCAGGCCACGCGTTCGATCACGCCTTGCGAATGGCCATGCGCGGTGTCCACCACCACCACGTCCACGCCAGCCGCCACCAGCGCTTCCACGCGCTGCTCGGTGTCGCCGCCCACGCCGACCGCGGCGCCGACCAGCAGCCGCTCGCTGGCGTCGTAGGCGGCGTTGGGGTTGTCGGACTTCTTCTGGATGTCCTTGACGGTGATGAGGCCGCGCAGCTCGAAGTCGTCGTTGACCACCAGCACCTTCTCGATGCGGTGCTTGTGCAGCAGACCCATCACCTCGTCGTCGCTGGCGCCTTCCTTCACCGTGACCAGCTTTTCCTTCTTGGTCATGATGTGGCGGATCGGATCGTCCAGCTTCTTCTCGAAGCGCATGTCGCGGCCGGTGACGATGCCGACCAGGTGGCCGGACTCGTCGACCACCGGAACTCCGGAAATGTTGCGCGCGCGGGTGAGCTTGAGCACCTCGCCAATGCTGGTGTCGGGCCCCACGGTGAACGGGTCGCGGATCACCCCGGCTTCGAAATTCTTCACCCACGCCACCTGCGAGGCCTGCGCCTGCGCGGTCATGTTCTTGTGGATGATGGAAATGCCACCCAGCTGCGCCATTGCGACGGCAAGGCGCGCTTCACTCACGGTGTCCATTGCCGCCGAAGCGATCGGCAGACGGATGCGGAGGTCGCGGGTGAGGCGCGTTTCCAGCGAAACGTCCTTGGGCAGGACGACGGAATGCGCGGGGACGAGGGAAACGTCGTCGTACGTCAGTGCTTCAGCCAGGATGCGGAGCATCGGCAGACCCATGAGAAGTGGGGAAGCGCGTCATTGTAACCCTTTTTTCGTTTTCACTCCCGAAAACCGGGCCGGCGCCTCTCGCTGGATCGGCCACGGCCGGCCTCGCAAGCCGCTCCCCGATAGGCCGCCCCGTGGCCGATCCTCCGCACCAGGAGCGCGCATGCAGGAAGAACCTTCAGCCCTTCGCGTCCGCCAGCTCCGCGGCCTCGAGCGTGTTCTGCATCAGCGTGGCGACCGTCATCGGCCCTACCCCGCCCGGCACGGGCGTGATCCAGCTGGCGCGCTTGGCCGCCTCTTCATAGCCTACGTCGCCAACCAGCCGGCCATCGTCCAGACGGTTGATGCCGACGTCGATGACCACCGCGCCTTCTTTCACCCACTCGCCGGGGATCAAGCCGGGCTTGCCGGCGGCCACCACCAGGATGTCGGCGTCGCCGACATGGCGCTTGAGCACGTCCATCGGGGTGAACTTGTGGCAGCTGGTCACCGTGCAGCCGGCGATCAGCAGCTCCTGCCCCATCGGACGGCCGACGTGGTTGGACACGCCGACGATGGTCGCGCTCTGTCCGCGCACCGGCCGGTCGGTCCAAGCCAGGAGGGTGGTGATGCCGCGCGGCGTGCACGGGCGCAGGCCGAACTGGCGCAGCGCCAGATGGCCGACGTTCTGCGGGTGGAAGCCGTCCACGTCCTTGTCGGGGTGGATGCGTTCGATCAGCGCGCTGGCGTCGCGGATGCCCGGCAGCGGCAGCTGGATCAGGATGCCGTGCACCCGCGGGTCGGCGTTGAGCCGGTCGATCAGCGCCACCAGCTCGGCTTCGCCGGTGCCCGCGGGCAAGTCGTAGTCGAAGGCCTGGATGCCCACTTTTTCGGCGGCGCGCTTCTTGTTGCGCACGTACACCGATGACGCCGGATCGCTGCCCACCAGCACCACCGCAAGGCCGGGCCGCGACTTGCCGGCGGCCAGGCGCGCGTCCACCTGCGCCTTCAGGCTGTCGAGGAGCGCGTCGGCGATGCGTTTTCCATCAAGGATTCTTGCGGTCATTCGGCGGGGCTGGGTAACGGGCGGATGCGCATTATCGCGCAGCGCGCCCGCCCGGCCTATTCCGAACCCTGCAGCGGCGCGTCCGGCTGTGCCACCTGCGGCACTACCTGGCCAGCGGCGGGGCAGCGCGGCACGCCCGAGCCCACCACGCAGTTCACGCAGCAGGTCGGCGCCACCGGTGCGCTGGGCAGGAAGCTGGGCGGCTCCACCGGGCCGATCTTCGCCAGCTCCACCTGAGGCTTGAGCTTGAGCACCGCCGCCCAGTCCTGTCGGTTGAAGCTGCAGGCGAGCAGCGTCTCCGGCGAGCATTCCACATCGCCATCCGAGCGGCGCGGCAAACCCCACAGCTGGCCCTGCGCATTGAGGTTGAAGATGCGCATGGTCACCGCCTGCTGCACGTTGCCGCCCACCGCATAGGCCTTGCCGTCGACGGTCGCGACGATCAGGTCGCAATGCATCGGCAGGCTGGTGGTGCTGCCGTCGATCGCCTTCAGCAGACCATCGTGGCCATACACGCGGCCGGTGCGCACGTAGCAGAGCATGTCGCCGGCTTCCAGCTTCGCCGACATCGGTTCCAGAAAGCGGTACGGACTGCCGGCGTCATCCTTGCGCGCCGCGCGCACGTAATCGAAATGGCTGGCCGAGCTGCGGAACCCCGGCACGCCGGCACGCTGCATCACCCAGCTGATGAAGGCGGCGGACCACGGGTTGTCGATGACGAAGCCGCGGCAGCCCAGGCCCGGGTACGCAAGGTTGAGCGCGGCGTAACCGCAATCGCTGGCCCCAGGCTTGAACCCCATCGGCGACAACAGGCCGCTGGCCTGCCAGTAGAACGCCACCCGCCGCCACGGCGAGCCACCATCCTTCAGCCCGTTGGCTTCAGCCTCGTAGGCATTGAGGCTGGCCAGCCTTCCGTCGGCGTCAATGAACGGCCGGTTCCAGCGCAGGTGTTCGTCGCAAGCGATGGCGGCGATACGGGTGGCCACCTGCGGGTCGGACTGGCGCTGCGACAGCGTCGGGCACTGGTCGGCGGCAAGCACCTGTCCGGCGGCCAACAACAAGCAAGAGGCCAGCAGGCGACGCATCCATGCGAAGTCGGTCATCGGTCAGCTCCAGCGCACAGCGCCATATAGTCGGGATAGCCGTTGAAAGCGCGATCCGGTGCGCAGACCGGACACTGCGGGTCTGCTTCCACGCGGAATTCTCGGAAGCGCATCGCCAGCGCATCGAACTGCAGCAGCCGGCCGGCCAGGGATTCGCCGATGCCCAGCACCAGCTTGATCGCCTCGGTGGCCTGCAGCAGGCCGATCACGCCCGGCAGCACGCCCAGCACGCCGGCTTCGGCGCAGTTCGGCGCGGCCTCGGCCGGCGGCGGTTCCGGGAACAGGCAGCGGTAGCACGGCGCCTGCCCACGCCGGCGGCCGGCATCGAACACGCTGGCCTGGCCGTCGAAGCGGTGCACCGCGCCATGCACCAGCGGCTTGCCAAGATGCACGCAAGCGTCGTTGAGCAGGTAGCGCACCGGGAAGTTGTCGCCTCCATCCAGCACCACCTCCATGCCTTCGAGCAGGCGCTCGACGTTGCCGGCGCCCACCCGTTCGCGCACCGGCTCGATGCGCGTGCGCGGGTTGAGTGCGGACAGCGCGACCGCGGCAGACTCCACTTTCGGCATGCCGATGCGGGCGTCGGCGTGCAGGATCTGCCGCTGCAGGTTGCTGCGGTCCACCACGTCGTCGTCGACGATGCGCAGGTGGCCGATGCCGGCTGCGGCCAGATAAAACGCCGCCGGTGCGCCCAGCCCGCCCGCGCCCACCAGCAGCACGCGCGCGGCTTCCAGCTTTTTCTGCCCGTCCACCCCGACTTCCGGCAGGCGCAGGTGGCGCGAATAGCGTTCGCTGAAATCGGCGTCGATGTCGGGCTTGCGCATCGGCAGGCCGGCGGCCTCCCATGCGCGCGTGCCGCCTTCCACCGAGGCGAGGTTGCGATAGCCCAGCGCCTGCAGCGCCTGCACGCAGGCCAGCGAACGCACTCCGGCCTGGCACAGCAGCAGGATTTCGGCGTCATGGTCCGGCAGGTGTGCGGCCGGATCCTTCAGCAGATCTTCGCGGACGATGCCCAGCGCGCCCTCGGCCATGCCCAGCGCCTGCTCGTGGGCGGCGCGCACGTCAATCAGCAGCGCACCTGCCTGCTGGCGGGCGTAGGCGGCGGCGGGGGAAAGACTGCGAACGCTCATGCGTGGATTATCGCCCGGGACCACGCGGCCCGTCGTCGCGCCGCATTCACTCCGGCGCGCAGCCGGCCGCAACGAGATCGTCGGGGGTATTGAGATTGCCGAAGCGCCGGCCCTCGCAGGCGACCACAGGCAACGCCAGCGCCGCCTGCATCGCCCGCACCGAATGCTCGCCTCCCGCCAGTGCGGAAGCCAGCGCAGCGCGCAGCGCATCCACGCGATACAGCGCCACCAGCGGCTGCAACCCATCGTCGTCGGCCGCCACCGCGCCCTGCCCGCCCGCGTTCGCCAGCAGTCGCAGCAGATCGGCATCGGTATCCACGATGTCCACCGGCAGGGTGAACAGCCACGGCGTGGTGCAAGCTGCAGCCAGCGCCTCCAGCCCGGCCAGCGGGCCAACATCGGGCCGGCGGTCCGGCACCGCTTCCAGTCCGTGTCGGGCATAGCGCGGCAGATCGCGGTTGGCGCTCACCAGCACGGCCCCGCATTCACCGCCGAACCTGCGCGCGATGCGCAGCACCTGTGGCAGGCCGTCGCGTTCGATCCAGGCCTTGTCGCGCCCGCCCAACCGGCTTGCGCGGCCACCTGCCAGGATGCCCAGGCTTAGCTCCGTCGCCAGCATCAGCCGCCGCGCTTGACGTGTCGCATCAAGCGCCGCTTCTTCTCGATCTGGCGCTCGGTCAGCACGTTCTTCTTGCCTTCGTAGGGATTGCTGTTCTCCCGGAACACGAAGCGGATCGGCGTTCCCACCAGCTTGAAGCGCTTGCGGAAGAAGTTCTCCAGATAGCGCTGGTAGGTGGAGCTGAGCGTCTTCAGGCGGGTGCCATGCACGACGAAGGTGGGCGGCGTGTCGCCACCCGGATGGGCGAAGCGCAGCTTGGCGACATGCCCGCGCACCACCGGCGGCGGGTTGGCGGTGTAGGCCGCCTCGATCGCACGGGTCACGTCGGCGGTGCTGAAGACATGCGTCGCCGACGCGTGCGCGCGGTGGATGGCCTTGAACAGTTCGCGCAGGCCGGAGCCGTGCAGCGCGGAAATGCGCACGCGCTCGGCCCAGTCGACGAAGCCCAGCTTGCGCGCCACCAGCGCCTCGGCCTGCTGGCGCTCGTAGTCGGTGCGGCCGTCCCATTTGTTGAGCACGATGACCAGCGCGCGCCCGGCATCCAGCACCGCACCCAGCACGGTGGCGTCCTGGTCGGTAACGCCTTCGCTGGCATCCAGCATCAACACCGCCACCTGGCACTGCTCGATCGCCTGCAGGGTCTTGAAGGCGGAGAACTTCTCCACCGCCTCTTCCACCCGCGCGCGCCGGCGCAACCCGGCGGTGTCGATCAGGCGGTACTTGCGGCCCTCGCGCTCCAGGTCCACCGCGATCGAGTCGCGGGTGGTGCCGGGCACTTCCGAGGCGATCATCCGCTCCTCGCCGAGGATGCGGTTCACCAGCGTGGACTTGCCCACGTTCGGGCGGCCGACGAAGGCGATGCGGACGCGGGTCGGGTCGTCGTCCAGCGTCTCCGTGCTGCCGACTTCCGGCAGCAGCGCCGCCGTCCTTGCCAGCAGCAGGTCGATGCCGGTGCGGTGCGCGCTGGATACCGGCAGCACGTCGGCAAAGCCGTAGCGCGAAAATTCGGCCTGCGCCGTGCGCTGGTCGATGCCATCGGTCTTGTTGACGATCAGCAGGGTCGGCTTGGACAGCTTGCGCAACCAGCGCAGGATGTCGTCGTCCAGCGACGAGGCGCCTTCGCGGCCATCGACCACGAACAGGATCAGGTCGGCCTCTTCGGCGGCGGCGCGCGACTGCTTGGCGGTGGCGCCCGCCAGCCCTTCGTCCTGCCCGGCGATGCCGCCGGTGTCGACCAGCACGAATGGCCGCCCTTCAAGCAGCCGGCACACGCCGTAGTTGCGGTCGCGGGTCACGCCCGGCTCGTCGTGCACCAGCGCGTCGCGGGTGCGCGTCAACGCATTGAACAGCGTGGACTTTCCGACATTGGGGCGCCCGACCAGGGCTACGAGGGGAAGCATGGATCAGACCTTTGGCGGCGGATGTCCGTCGCATCATTCGATAGGCCCGGCGGGGTCCGGGCGAAACAACAGCGGCCCCGGCAGGGTAGCCGGGGCCGCTCTTATGTGCCAGCCGGAACCGGCTGGCCGGGGTGACTCACTGCAGCGCGAACGCAGCCAGCTTGCCGTCCCTGCTTTGCACCACCAGGATGCCATCGGCGACCACCGGCCTGCCGACAATCGCGTCGCCCATCTTGCTGCGCGCTGCGAACGCACCATCATTGAGCCGCAGCCAGTGCAGCACGCCGTCGAGGTCGCCGACCACCGCATAATCGCCCTGCACCGCCGGTGCGGACACATTGCGGTTGGCCAACCCAGACTGCTGCCACAGGGCGCCGCCGCTGTTCTTGTCCAGGCCGACCACCATGCCGCCCTTGTCGGTCACGACCACCGCCGAGTTACTGACAGCTGCGCCGCGCGCGCCACCGTGGTCGCTGGTCCACATCACCTGCCCGCTGGGACCATCGATGGCGACGGTACGGCCCTTGTAGCTGCTGGCGAAAAGCGTGGTGCCTTCAAGCACCGGCGCCGCATCCACGTCGGCCATGCGCTCGAGCTCGGTCCGGCCGTCAGCCTCGGCGACCGGCGTCGACCACAGCACGTTGCCGTCGTTCATGTTCAGGGCGGTCAGGGTGCCATTGTCGCCACCGACGAACAGGATGCCCGGGCCAAGGGTGATGCCGGCGGTGCCGCGCACGGTCAGCGCCGGTGATTCGACGCTATGGAACCAGCGGCGTGCGCCGGTTCCGGCGTCGAAGGCGGTGACCCGGCCGTCGTTGGAATGCACGAACACCATGCCGCCAGCGATCGCCGGCGCGGACAGGACTTCGTTGCCGACCTTGGCCGTCCACTTCTCCTGGCCATCGGCGGCATTCAGCGCCACGACCTCACCTTCCAGGCCGCCAACCACCACCAGCCCGTCGCCGGCGCCGGGGCCGCCGCTCAGGCGCGCTCCCTTCGATTCGTGGTGCCAGAGCTGGGCGCCCGAGGAAAGCGCGTAGGCGCTGACGCCGCCATCCACCGCCGCGGCGTAGACGTTGCCGTCGAGCACCGCCGGCTGCTGGCCGATGCCCAGCCGATCCTCGCCCTTGCCGGCCGACACCGACCACAGTTTGTTGACCTTGGCACTGGCAGTGAAATCGACCAGCTTGGCCGGCTCGCCGGTCTTGTCCTTGTTGCGTCCGCCGAACAGGTTCTTGACCGAACTGCAGCCCGACAGCATCGCCGTCGCCAGCGTGGCGGCAACCATTACGCGCAGGAAACCTCGCTTGTCCATCAACCGTTGCTCCCTGCATGCGGCGGAGTGCCGCCCGCCTCGATCAGTTTCATTGCAATCAGCCGGTGCTGCGGATCGGCCACGTCGACCAGCGCCAGCGCCTTGCGATAGGCCTCCTGCGCCTTGGCCTTGTCGCCCAGCGAGAACTGGGCGTCGCCGCGCACATCCAGCATCGCCGCATTACGCTCGTCGTCCAGCAGCGCCAGCGCGTCCTTGGCCTTGCCGGCATCGATCAGCAGCCGCGCAAGCCGCTGCCGCACCACCGGACGCAGGTCGGCATCGACCTTGTCCAATCCGCGCAGCGTCGCGATGGCGTCATCGCGCTTGCCGGCATCGACCTGCGCCTTGGCCAGCTGCAGCGCCGCCAGCGTGGCCAGCGTCGGGTTGTCCTTCTGCAGGCCGGCGACCACGCTCTTGCCCTTGTCCGCCGGGATCTTGCCGGCTTCGAGTGCCTCGCTGGCCTGTGCGTAGGTCGCACTGGCCTGCATGCCGCTTTGCAGCTGCTGGTCCTGCCACCACTGCCAGCCGGCGATCACCGCCAGGCCAAGCCCGACGCCACCGATCAGTCCAAGCGCATTGCTGCGCAGCCAGCTGCGTACTTTTTCGCTCTGTTCGTGCTCGTTGAGCAGTTCGTCAATCGCCATGCTGCCTCTCGCCCGTCATCCTGACGGGACGTTATGTTCTTCTGTTTCCGGGAAGCCTGCGCGGCGAAGCGTTCAGTTCGACGCGACAAGCGAACCGTCGGAGGATACCTCAAAGCGGGCGACGTTCGCGCGGGCGTTCGCCAGCGCATCGACCGGACGGCCGCGGCTTTCCAGCGCCACCGCCGAAGCGTTGCCGATGGTCATGCGCCGCACCTGGGACGCGGCATAGCGGCGTTCGGCGCCGGCCGGCAGGAGTTCCTTGGCCAGCGTGCTGCCGTCGTTGGCGACCACTTCCAGCCAGGTCTTGGCGCTGGTCCGCACCACGATTTCCGCGTCCGCGGCGAGCGCTTTTACGGCAGCCGGCTGCGCATTGGCGGCGACCGGGGTCATCGATGCCACCACCGTGCGCGGGGTGCGGTCGGCTTCTGGCTCGGCCGGTGCGGCCGGATCGGCGGGTGCATCCAGCGCGGCCACGCCCTCGGCAGTACCAGCCAGATGCTGGCGGGTGGCGACCCAGACCGGGATCGCCAGCGAAAGCGTCAACACGATATAGACCAGGCGCCGACCGATTTGCTCGGCCCACCACTGTGCTTTCGGGATGTGGGTGCGGCTGACCAATTTGGTCGGCTCCACCTGCCCCACCATCAGCGCGTCCATCATCGGCGCGGTGGTGAGGCCGAGCAGGCGCGAATAGCTGCGTACCTGGCCGCGCACGAACACCGGGGCGCCGAGCCGGGACCAGTCCTCGTTCTCCAGCGAGCGCACCACCCGATGGGGCATGCGCAGGCGCGCGGCAACGTCATCGATGCTCAGGCCAGCGGCTTCGCGCGCAATGCGCAGGCGCTCGCCGCAGCCGGCGAGGGCCTCGTGGGCCTGGTCTGATTGTTGGCTCGAGGTCATTGCGCGCGCGGTGCCGTGGTAGAACCCGGAGAAATCGCCTGCAAACGTGAACGATAACTCGAAGCGGCCACGTTGTCGCCTGTTTTTTCTTCGACCTGCATCGCAATACGCAACGCCGAGGCATCGTTAGGCGCAACTGCGAGCCAGCGTTCGGCGAACGCCCGCGCCTCCAGGTATTTTCCCTGCGAAAGCTCGAGCGCGGCCATGCCCGCCAGCGCCTGCACATCGACCGCATCCAGCGCCAGCGCGGCCCGCCAGCTGGCTTCGGCGCGCGCCGGCTGCCCCGCCTTGCGCGCGCATTCGCCGGCATTGGCCAGAGCCCGCACCGGCGTGGGATAGGCCGGATCCGCCAGCGCGCGGTCGAACCACTCCAGCGATTCGGCCGCACGCGCGTTGGCGCAAAGCCAGCTGCCGTAATTGTTGGCATACACGCCATTGCCCGGGGCCGAGGCCGCCGCGGCCTGGAAATGCTTGCCGGCGGTCGCCGCCTCCCCGCGCGCATCAGCGATCAACCCCAACAGCGTGCCGGCGTCGCCGGAGGCCGGTTGCAGCTTTTGCGCCTTGCGGGCCATCGCCTCCGCGTCAGCCAGCTTACCGCGCTGATAGAACAGTGATGCTGATGCCAGCAACATGGACGCATCGCCGCTGTCTTGGCCATGCTTGCCGCTGACGTCATAGCGCGGCGCGATTTGGGTGTAACCGCGGTGCTGGGCGCTGGGACGGATGAGCGTCAGGCGTTCAAGCTGGCTGCAACCGGTCAGCAGCAAGCCGCCGATCACAGCCAGGACGACGAACTCACGCCGCATCGCCTGCTCCCGCTGCTTGCAGCCGCTTGCGGTGTTCGGCCGAACGGCGGGTGCGATCCATCACCTGGCCCTTGAGCTGGCCGCAGGCGGCGTCGATGTCGTCGCCGCGGGTGCGCCGCACCGGCGCGATCATGCCGGCATTGTTGAGCAGCTTCTGGAACGCGCGGATCGCCTCGTCGCTGGGGCGCTGGAAGCCGGTGCCCGGGAACGGGTTGAACGGAATCAGGTTGATCTTGGCCGCACCCTTCATCTGCACCCGTCGGTCGAAATCACGCAGCAGGCCGATCAGCGCGCGCGCATGCTCGGGCTGGTCGTTGACATCCTTCATCAGGGTGTACTCGAAGGTGACGGATTCGCCCTTCTTGCGCAGCGCGTAGCGCACGCAGGCGTCCAGCAGCTCGGCCAGCGGGTACTTCTTGTTGATCGGCATCAGCTGCGTGCGCAGTTCATCGAACGGCGCATGCAGGGACACCGCCAGAGACACGTCGGACTCCAGCGCCAGCCGGTCGATCTGCGGCACCATGCCCGCGGTCGACAAGGTGACGCGCTTGTTGGCCAGGCCATAACCGAGGTCATCGCGCATGATGCTCATCGCGCGCACGACGTTGTCGAAGTTCGCCAGCGGCTCGCCCATGCCCATCATCACCACGTTGGTGAGCCGGCGCTGCTGGTGCGGCACGTTGCCGAGGTGGCGCGCCGCCACCCAGACCTGACCGATGATCTCGGCGGTGGACAGGTTGCGGTTGAAGCCCTGGGTGGCGGTGGAGCAGAAGCCGCAGTTGAGCGCGCAACCCACCTGCGAGGACACGCACAGGGTGCCGCGCCCCTTGTCGGGGATGTAGACGGTTTCGATGGCGTTCTTCGCGTCCATGCCGAGCAGCCACTTGTGGGTGCCGTCGGTGGAGGCCTTGTCGAACACGACCTGCGGCGCGCGCACCACCGCGCGCTGTTCGAGCTTGGCGCGCAGCGCCTTGCCGAGGTCGGTCATGTCCGCGAAATCGGTGGCATAGCGGTGATGGATCCACTTCATCACCTGATGGGCGCGGAATTTCTTCTCGCCCAGGTCTTCCTCGAAGAAGCGCTCCAAGCGGGGGCGATCGAAATCGAAGATGTTGGTTTTGCCGGCATCGGCGACAGCCGCTGCCCTGTTGGTGCGGCCCTCCGCGCCAGTGTCCACCGGCGCGGAGGCAGGCGCGGCCCCATCGTCGCCCAGCAGGGCGATCTCGATGGCGGGGTTGCGCGCTTCAGTCATGGCGTTCGCTCAGCGCGTGTAGACGTCGGTCGCCGGGAAGAAGTAGGCGATCTCGATCGCCGCGTTCTCCAGCGAGTCCGAACCGTGCACCGCGTTGGCATCGATGCTGTCGGCGAAGTCGGCGCGGATGGTGCCGGCGGCGGCTTCCTTCGGATTGGTTGCGCCCATCAGCTCGCGGTTCTTCAGCACCGCGCCCTCGCCTTCCAGCGCCTGCACCATCACCGGGCCGGAGATCATGAACTCGACCAGCGCATTGAAGAATGGACGCTCGCGATGCACGGCGTAGAAGCCCTCGGCCTCGGCCTTGGACAGGTGCTTCATCTTGGCGGCAACGACCTTCAGGCCGGCCTTCTCGAAGCGGGAATAGATTTCGCCGATGACGTTCTTGGCAACGGCATCGGGCTTGATGATCGAAAGGGTGCGCTCCAGCGCCATGGGATTCTCCGGATGTGCGGGCGTCCATGCCGGATCGCCCGAGGATAACAGAAAACCCGCGTACTGACGCGGGTTTGGCCGATATGGCTGCGGACGATTCTAACTGATCGGCGATCCCTTTCGCACTTGCAGGCGTGTATCACGGCGATGAACGGCAATTGACGTACGCCAGCGTATGGCGTACGCTCAAACAAGCGTTTGACTCGAGGTATCTGCATGGGTCTCCAGCACTTCTCGACCAAGGACCGGATCCTGTATGCGGCGGAGGAATTGTTCGCCCAGCAGGGCTTCGCCTCGACTTCGCTGCGCCAGGTCACCAGCCGTGCCGACGTCAACATCGCCGCGGTCAACTATCACTTCGGCAGCAAGGACAACCTGGTCAACGAGGTGTTCCGCCGGCGCATGGACGTGATGAGCGCGCAGCGCCTCGAAGCCTTGGCCAAGGCGGTGAACGCCACGCCAGGCCAACTCGATCCAATCCTGGCCGCGTTCGTCGAGCCGGCGCTGGCGATGGCCCAGGACCGCCACGGCGGCGGCGCCTTCATCCGGGTGATCGCCCGGGCCTACGCCGAAAGCAACGACAGCCTGCGCAAGTTCCTGTCCGACCAGTACGGCCACGTCCTGCGCGAGTTCGCCAAGGCCATCGCCCCCTGCGTGCCCGCGCTGGGCAAGGAAGACCTGTACTGGCGCCTGGACTTCCTGTCCGGCGCGCTGACCTACGCGATGGCCGATTTCGGCCTGATCAAGCGCCCGGCCGGCGTTTCCGAATCCACCCATCGCCAGCGTGCCGCCAAGGCGCTGATCCGTTTCGCGTCGGCCGGCTTCCACGCCGATGCCACCTGAATTTTCAAGGAGATAGGAACCATGTCTCACAAATTGCTTGTACGCCGCGCCGCGGTGCTGGGCGCTGGCGTGATGGGGGCGCAAATCGCCGCCCACCTGACCAATGCCGGCATCGATACCGTGCTGTTCGATCTGGCCGCGAAGGATGGCCACCCCGATGGCGTGGCGCTGAAAGCCATCGCCAACCTCGGCAAGCTGAGCCCGGCCCCGCTGGCCGGCAAAACGCTGGCGGAGGCCATCACGCCGGCCAATTACGACGGCGGGCTGGAGCAGCTGAAGGACTGCGACCTGATCATCGAGGCCATTGCCGAGCGGATGGACTGGAAGCAGGACCTGTACCGCAAGATCGCGCCGTTCGTGCCGGCGCACGCCGTGCTGGCCTCCAACACCTCCGGACTGGGCATCAATGCGCTGGCCTCGGTGCTGCCGGAGGAAATGCGCCACCGCTTCTGCGGCGTGCACTTCTTCAATCCGCCGCGCTACATGCACCTGGCCGAGCTGATCCCGGCCACCACCACCGATGCCGCCGTGCTGGAAGGCCTGGAAACCTTCCTGGTCACCCAGCTCGGCAAGGGCGTGGTGTATGCCAAGGACACCCCGAACTTCATCGGCAACCGCATCGGCGTGTTCTCGATCCTGTCGGTGATCCACCACACCGCCGCGTTCAAGCTCGGCTTCGATGAAGTGGACGCTCTCACCGGCCCGCTGCTGGGCCGGCCGAAGTCCGCCACCTATCGCACGTCCGACGTGGTGGGCCTGGACACCATGGCCCACGTCATCAAGACCATGGCCGACACCCTGCCGGACGATCCGTGGCATCGCTATTTCCAGTCGCCGGCCTGGCTGCAGGCGCTGATCGGCAAGGGCGCGCTGGGCCAGAAGACCGGCGCCGGCATCTTCCGCAAGGTCGGCAAGGACATCGTCGTCCTTGACCTGGACAAGCAGGATTACCGCCCCACCGACCGCGCGGCTGCGCCGGAGGTGGTGGAGATCCTCAAGTTGAAGAGTCCGGTGGAGAAGTTCGCCAGGCTGCGCGCCAGCGAGCATCCGCAGGCGCAGTTCCTGTGGGCCTGCTTCCGCGATCTGTTCCATTACAGCGCCTACCACCTGGCTGACATCGCCGATACCGCGCGCGACGTTGACCTTGCGATCCGCTGGGGCTATGGCTGGGCGCAGGGGCCGTTCGAGACGTGGCAGTCAGCCGACTGGCAGCAGGTGGCGGCGTGGATCGTTGATGACATCGCCGCAGGCAAGACCATGGGCGCCGCCGCGCTGCCGGCTTGGGTGGTCGATGGCCGCAGCGGCGTGCACGCCGCGGAAGGCAGCTACAGCCCGTCACAGGGCGCAATGCAGCCGCGCTCCGCCCTGCCCGTCTACCAGCGCCAGCGCTTCCCCGATCCGCTGCTTGGCGAGAAGTTCGCGCCCGGCACCACCGTGTTCGAGAACGACGGCCTGCGGATGTGGCACGACGGCGACGACGTCGCCGTGGTCAGCTTCAAGACCAAGATGCACACCGTCTCCGACGCGGTGCTGGACGGCCTGCAGGAAGCCGTGTCGCGCGCCGAGCGCGAGTTCGCGGGCCTGGTGATCTGGCAGCCGAAGGAGCCGTTCTCCGCCGGTGCGGATCTCGCCGGCGCGCTGGGCGCGCTGCAGGCCGGCAAGCTGGCCGAGTTCGAAGCGATGGTGGAGAACTTCCAGCGCACCAGCCAGCGCATCAAGTATTCGCTGGTGCCGGTGGTGGCCGCCGTGCGCGGGCTTGCGCTGGGCGGCGGCTGCGAGTTCCAGATGCACAGCGCCCGGACCGTGGCGCACCTGGAAAGCTATATCGGCCTGGTCGAAGCCGGTGTGGGCCTGCTGCCGGCCGGCGGCGGGCTGAAGGAATTCGCGGTGCGTGCCTCCGATGCCGCTGGCCCCGGCGGCGACGTGTTCGCCGAGCTGAAAAAAGTGTTCGAGACCGTGGCGATGGCCAAGGTGTCGAATTCCGCCGTCAACGCCAAGGAGCTGGGCCTGCTGCGCGCCGGCGACAAGGTTGCCTTCAACGCCTTCGAGCTGCTGCACATCGCCAAGGCCGAGGCGCGCGGATTGGCCGAGGGCGGCTACCGCCCGCCGCTGCCGGCGCGGCGCATCCAGGTGGCCGGCGACGTCGGCATCGCCACCTTCAAGATGCTGCTGGTCAACATGCTGGAGGGCCACTTCGTCAGCCCCTACGACTACGAGATCGCCGAACGCATCGCCACCGTGCTGTGCGGCGGCAAGGTCGATCGCGGCGCGCTGGTGGACGAGGAATGGCTGCTCAAGCTGGAGCGCCAGCACTTCGTCGAGCTGGCCCAGCAGGAGAAGACCCAGGCCCGCATCGGCCACATGCTGAAGACCGGCAAGCCGCTGCGGAATTGAGCCTCTCGCCCGCCTTCGGCACCTTCTCCCCCGCGAAGCCGGGAAGAAGGAAAACCAAATTTTCGGAGTCATTCGAATGAGCAAGCAGATCCAGGACGCCTACATCGTCGCCGCCACCCGCACCCCGGTCGGCAAGGCGCCCAAGGGCATGTTCCGCAACACCCGCCCCGACGACATGCTGGCGCACGTACTGCGCAGCGTAGTGGCGCAGGCGCCGGGCATCGACGTCAACCGCATCGACGACGCCATCATCGGCTGCGCCATGCCCGAGGGCGAGCAAGGCATGAACGTGGCGCGCATCGGCGTGCTGCTGGCTGGCCTGCCCAATACCATCGCCGCGCAGACCATCAACCGCTTCTGCTCTTCCGGCCTGCAGGCGGTGGCGCTGGCGGCCGACCAGATCCGGCTGGGCCACGCCGACCTGATGCTGGCCGGCGGCACCGAGTCGATGAGCATGGTGCCGATGATGGGCCACAAGGTGGCGATGGCGCCGTCGGTGTTCGACAACGACCACGTCAACATCGCCTATGGCATGGGCATCACCGCCGAGAAGGTAGCCGAGGAGTGGAAGATCTCGCGCGAAGCGCAGGACGCCTTCGCGCTGGCCTCGCACCAGAAGGCGCTGGCGGCCCAGGCGACCGGCGAGTTCAAGGACGAAATCAGTCCGTACGAGATCGTCAGCCACCAGCCGGACCTGGCCGATGGCAGCCGCATCCTCACCCGCAACAAACTCGCGGAGCACGATGAGGGCCCGCGCCCGGACACCTCGCTGGAAGGCCTGGCGAAGCTGCGCCCGGTGTTCCGCAACGGCCAGTTCGGCGGCAGCGTCACCGCCGGCAACTCCTCGCAGATGAGCGATGGCGCCGGCGCGGTGCTGCTGGCATCGGCGCAGGCGATCAAGGACTACGGGCTGACCCCGCTGGCGCGTTTCGTCAGCTTCAGCGTGGCCGGCGTGCGCCCGGAAGTGATGGGCATCGGCCCGATCGCAGCGATCCCGAAGGCGCTCAAGCAGGCCGGGCTGAGCCAGGACCAGCTGGACTGGATCGAGCTCAACGAAGCCTTCGCCGCACAGTCGCTGGCGGTGATCAACGACTGCGGGCTGGACCCGGCCAAGGTCAACCCGCTGGGCGGCGCGATTGCGCTGGGCCACCCGCTGGGCGCGACCGGCGCGGTACGCACCGCGACCATCGTCCATGGCTTGCGTCGCCGTCAGCAGAAGTACGGCATGGTGACCATGTGCATCGGCACCGGCATGGGCGCGGCGGGGATTTTCGAGGCGCTCTGAGCGCAGCGGGAAAACGAAACGGCGCCGTAGGGCGCCGTTTTCGCATGGGACCAATGCTGGCAGCGGCGCGGGTCAGGTTTCGACCACGCCCATTTCACCCAGCGCGTTCTGCATCAGTTCTCGTGCCGCATCGCTGAGTTTCTCGTTGTCCAGCGCATAGCGGATGGTTGCCTCGATCAGTCCGATATGGGTGCCGCAGTCGAAGCGGGTGCCGCGGAAGCGGAAGGCATCGACGCGCTCTGCTTCCAGCAGCGCAGCGATGGCATCGGTCAGCTGGATTTCGCCGCCGGTACCCTTCTGGGTGGTTTCCAGCAGATCGAAGATGGCCGGGGTGAGGATGTAGCGTCCGACCACGGCAAGGTTGCTGGGGGCCTGCTCCGGACTCGGCTTCTCCACGATCTGGCGGATCCGGCCGCTCTGGCCATCGAAGGCATCGGTGGCCACGATGCCGTAGCTGCCGGTCTGCTCGCGCGGCACGTCCTGCACCGCCACCGCACTGCCACCGCTGGCCTCGGCGTGGTCGGCCATCTGCTTGAGCGCGCCATCGCCCTGGCTCCAGATCAAGTCGTCCGGCAGCAGTACCGCGAAGGGCTCATCACCGACCACCGGCCGCGCGCACAGCACCGCATGCCCAAGACCCAAGGCTTCGGCCTGGGTGACGAACACCGCGCGCACGCCTTCCGGCAACACGTTGCGGATCAGCGCCAGTTGCTCCTGCTTGCCGGCCTTTTCCAGCTTCTGTTCGAGCTCGTAGGCCTTGTCGAAATAGTCGGCCACCGCGTGCTTGTAGCGGTTGGTGACGAAGATCAGGGTGTCGCAACCGGCGGCGATGGCCTCGTCGACGGCGTACTGGATCAGCGGCCGATCGACGATCGGCAGCATCTCCTTGGGAACAGTCTTGGTGGCGGGAAGAAAGCGGGTTCCCAGACCTGCAACGGGGAACACCGCCTTGCGGATGCGGCGCACTGCATTCGGATTCGGCATCCGGCGATTCTACCGCGCGCGTGTCATCGCGACCTCGCGCGGCGGCCGGGAAACACCACCACGGTGGCTTGGCGGGCACCGATCTCTTCCTCGACCGGACTGAACTCCGGCACCGCTTCGCGCAGCGCATGCGCCAAGGCATCGAGATCGTAGGCGCGCACGCCTGCCCACAAGCCTTCCAGCGCAAGCGCCATCCGCTCCTGCATCACCGCGCGCGGCTCGGCCTGCAGGATGTCGGGATAGATGGTGCTGCTGTAGCGCTCGTCGGCGTGGAACAGCGTCTCGTGCAGGCGCTCGCCGGGGCGCAGGCCGATGTACTCGATCGCCACGTCCTTGCCCGGCTGCTTGCCAGCCAGGCGGATCATCTGCTCGGCCAGCACCCGGATCGGTACCGGCTCGCCCATGTCCAGCGTGTAGATCGCCTGCTGCGCGCCGATCGACGCTGCCTGCAGGATCAGCAGGCAGGCTTCGGGAATGGTCATGAAATAGCGGGTCACGTCCGGATCGGTCACGGTCACCGGGCCGCCGCGACGGATCTGCTCGCGGAACAGCGGCACCACGCTGCCGGCCGAATCCAGCACGTTGCCGAAGCGCACCGTCACCATGCGGGTGGAGCGCGCATCCACCAGCGATTGGCAGGCCATTTCGGCCAGCCGCTTGGTGGCGCCCAGCACGTTCACCGGATCCACCGCCTTGTCCGTGGACACCAGCACGAAGGTGCCGACGTTCGCCTCGCGGCTGGCCTTGGCCACCACGTGCGTTGCCAGCGCGTTGTTGCGCACCGCCTCGCGCAGCTGGCCCTGCAGCAACGGCACCTGCTTGTAGGCGGCGGCATGGAACACGGCTTCGGGTTCCACCAGTTTCAACGCATGGGCGATGACTGCTTGGTCGCCGCAGTCGCCGAGCACCGGCATGCATTCGATGCCGGGGAAATCGCGGCGCAGCTCGGCAGCGATGGTCAGCAGCGCCAGCTCGTCGATCTCGACCAGCGCGATGCGCTTGGCGCCGTGGCGCGCACACTGGCGGCACAGTTCGGATCCGATCGAACCGCCGGCGCCGGTCACCAGCACCGAACGTCCACCCAACCAACCGCGGATCGCCTTCCAGTCCGGACTGCGCGGCTGCCGGCCGAGCAGGTCCTCGATCGCCACTTCCTTCAGCTGCCCGGGCAGCGAGCGTCCTTCCAGCATGTCCGCCAGGCGCGGCACGGTGCGGAACGGCACGTGGCTCTCCTCGCACAGCGCGATCACCCTGCGCATCACCGTGGCGTCGACCGACGGCATCGCGATCACCAGCAGCTGGGCGCCGGTTTCCTTGGCGATCCGCACCACTTCCGGAATCCTGCCCAGCACCGGCAGGCCCTGCAGCCGGGTTCCGCGCAGCGACGCCGCATCGTCGAGGAAACCGATCGGGTCATAGCGTCCGAGCCGGCGCAGGTCGCGCACCAGCGCTTCGCCGGCCTGGCCCGCACCAAGGACCAGCACCCGTTCCGCACCGTCAACCGCCTGCTGCAAACTGTGGTCCTTCCATGCCCGGAAGATCAGCCGCGGCGCGCCCAGCAGCACCGTCAGCACGAACGGATACAACAGCAGCGCCGCGCGCGACACCAGGTCCAGCCTGCTGTAGAAGAACAGCCCGACGACCACCGCAAGCAGGCCCAATACGCTTGCCTTGAAGATGTTGAGCAGGTCAGGAACGCTGGCGAAACGCCACAGCCCGCGGTACAGACCGACCCGCCAGGACACCAGCCCCTGTGCGACCAGCACGATGATCACGGTATTGGAAAACGGCGCGAGGTCCAGCGGCGTCGGCTGCAGCGCGTAGCGCAGGTAGTGCAGGCCCTGCCAGCAGATCCACACCATCGCAAGATCGTGTCCAACCACCGCCAGGCGCGGCAGGCGGTGCCTGAGGCGATCCTTCCATCCACTCATCAAACGGTTCCTTCGCTTGCGTTTCCAAGCCTGCGATGCAGGCCGCGCCATGCAACTATCGACAGACCGAAGAAGATCGCCGTGCCGACCCGGGCCCAACCCTCCGGCGCCCGGTAAAGGCCTAGCATGATCCCGATTGACAGCGCCGTCCATCCTGCATAACCGAGCGTGACCCGCGGATGCCCGTGGCTTCGCGCCAACCGCTGGTAGAGGTGCTGCACATGCGGCTGCCACCACGCCTCGCCACGAAACATGCGCCCGGCGAGGGTCATCCCGGCGTCAACCAGGCAGCTTGCGAGCGGCAGCAGCAAGATCGGCCACCATTCGGCAGAAAGACCAGAAAACCCGAGGACGACCAGCGCCGCCAGCAGATAACCCAGCGCGCCGCTGCCAACGTCGCCAAGGAAGATCCGCGCCTTTGGCAGGTTGAACGGCAGGAAGCCGCAGCAGGCGGCGGCCACAACAAGCGCCAACACCCGCCCCGGCCCATCCAGCACCCAGGCGAATGCCAGTGCGGCCAACAGCGCCTGGCTCGTGGCAAGTCCGTCGATCCCGTCGATGAAGTTCCACACGTTCACCAACACCGGCACCAGCAGCAGCGCGGCCATCGCCGCGGCCGCCGGTGTCCCCAGTTGCAACATGCCGGCTGAGAGGCTTGCGCCCGCCACGAGGTGCGCCAGCAGGCGCGGCCACGCCGGCAGCGGGCGATGGTCGTCCCACCAGCCGGCGCCTGCCACCAGCGCAAGGCCAACAGCAACCCAGATCCATGCGCCGCTGCCGACCCAGGCCAGCCACCCGCAGGCGCAGAGCCCCGCAAGCGCGATACCGATGCCGCCGCCGCGCGGGGTGGGCAGATCATGACTGCGGCGTTCACCAGGCAAATCCATCAGGCCGCGGCTGCGCGCATGCGCGCGCGCCCAGGCGGTGGCGAAGCAGGAAATCGCGAAAGCCGCCGCCAGGAGCAGCGCCGGTTCAGACCACCGCATAGTTCAGCAGCGGCTTCACCGTGCCCCACTCCTTGCAGCTGGGGCATTGCCAGTGGTGGCTGCGCGCGCCGAAGCCGCAGCGGTTGCAGCGGTAGCTGGGGTTGCGCACCAGCAGCTGGTCGGTGACCAGCTTGAGGTCGTGCAGTGTCGCCTCGGCGTCGACCTGGTCGGCGAGGCTGAGGTCGATCAGTGCCGCTTCGCCGCGCACCGACGGGCGATCCTTGAGCTGTTCGGCAAGGAAGCGGCGGGCGGCGCTGACCCCCTCCTCCGTCTCCACCATCCGGGTCAGCGCCAGCACCGGGGCGATGCCGCGGTAGTGCTCGCACATCTCGCTCAGGAAGGCGCGCGCGCCCGAACGTTCGCCGGCCCTGGTGTAGTTTTCCAGCAGCATCGGCAGGATCACCGGGAGGTATTCCGGGTCGTGTCGCGCCGCCCGCTCCAGCGCACGGATGGCGCCCTGCGGGTTGCCTGCCTCGGCCTCGATGCGGCCTTCGGCGATGCCGGCACGCACGGAGGTGGGATCGGCCGCATAGGCGCGCACCAGCGCCGCGCGCGCCGCCTCGATCTCGCCGTTGGCGCGGTGACGATCGGCCAATTCGCACTCGAACTGCCCGATCAGCTTGCCCATCGGCTCGCCCGAGACTTCCTCGAAACGGGTGGCGTTGCCGATCGCCTTTTCCCAGTCGCGCTCCGACTGGTAGATGCCGATCAGGTGGCGCAGCGCCTGCGGGGCGCGCTGGTCAAGCTGGGCCAGGTCGTTGAACACGGTTTCGGCGCGATCCAGCAGCCCGGCGCGCATGTAGTCCTCGCCCAGCGCCGACAGCGCCTGGATCTTGTGGGTGTCGCTCAGGTCACTGCGTTGCGCCAACGCCTGGTGCAGGCGGATCGCACGATCGACCTCGCCGCGCCGGCGGAACAGATGGCCCAGCGCAACCTGCGTTTCGAAGGTGTCCTTGTCCAGTTCGGCGACGTGCAGGAACAGCTCGATCGCCTTGTCCGGCTGCTCGTTGAGCAGGTAGTTCAGGCCGCGGAAATAGGTGGTGGAGAGCTTGCTGACCTGGTTGCCGCTGTGCTGCTCGCCGCCGCGGCGGCCGACCACCCAGCCCAGCAGTGCGGCCAGCGGCACGAAGATGACGAACCACATCCATTGGTCTAGGAAATCCACGTTCAGCTCCCTGATTGCTTGGCCAATGCGCACGCGACTTCCGCGCGGCGCAACCGCTGGCGCAATGGCGCTACCACGCCTATCGCCAACAACATGCCGCCCACCAGCACGCCCAGCAGCAGTGCCACGAGGACGCCCAGCCCAAGGCTGGCGTGCAGCGTGGCGAACCCGAGATCCAACGCGATCGGCTGGGGATTCAGCGCGCCAACGACTCCGCCGGCCAGCAGGCAGGCGATGGCGGCAACAATTCGAATGAAAGACGCCACGGTCTGGTATCCGGTTGCGGCAGTCCCGCAAGCTTAACGGACTTGGGCCGTCGATCCGCCGCCCTGGCGCAGCGTCAGTCCTGGGTCGGCAGCGGCAGCACGCCGGTGACCCGCTCGCGCAGCTCCTTGCCCGGCTTGAAATGCGGCACGTGCTTGCCCGGCAGCGCAACGGCATCGCCGGTCTTCGGGTTGCGGCCGGTGCGTGGCGGCCGGTAGTGCAGCGAAAAACTGCCGAACCCGCGGATCTCGATCCGCTCGCCGGCGGCCAGCGCCCCACCCATCATCTGAAGCAGCGTCTTCACCGCCATGTCGACGTCGTCGGCCTTCAGGTGCGGCTGGCGCCGTGCAAGCAGTTCGATGAGTTCGGACTTGGTCATTTGCGAAGGTGTTCGGACGCCGAGAAAACGGCGGCCCGACCGAAGCCGGGCCGCCGCAGGTCAATCGGCCGGATGGATCAGTCGGCCTTGCTGTTCAGCTGCTCGCGCAGCAGCGCGCCCAGCTTGGTGGTGCCGCTGGCCGCATCGGAGTGGGCCTTGTTGTACTCGGCCAGCGCCTCGGCGGTTTCGGCTGCGTCCTTGTCCTTGATCGACAGCTGCAGGCTGCGGCCCTTGCGGTCCATGCCCACGAACTTGGCTTCGACTTCCTGACCGACCTTCAGCACCTGGCTGGCATCTTCGGTGCGTTCGTGGCTGATGTCGCGCACGGACACGTAGCCTTCCACGCCTTCGCCCAGGTCGATGACCGCACCCTTGGCGTCGACTTCCTTGACGGTGCCCTTGACCTTGGTGCCCTTCGGGTTGGCAGCCATGAACTGACCCAGCGGATCCTGTTCCATCTGCTTGACGCCGAGGCTGATGCGCTCGCGCTCCGGATCGACCGCCAGCACCACCGCCTCGAGCGTGTCGCCCTTCTTGTAGTTGCGGGCGATGTCTTCGCCGGTGGAGTTCCAGCTGATGTCGGACAGGTGGATCAGGCCATCGATGCCGCCGTCCAGGCCGATGAAGATGCCGAAATCGGTGATCGACTTGATCTGGCCTTCGACCTTGTCACCCTTCTTGTGGATGGCGGCGAAGGTTTCCCACGGGTTGCTGGTGACCTGCTTGATGCCCAGCGAGATGCGGCGACGCTCTTCGTCCACGTCCAGCACCATGACCTCGAGTTCGTCACCGACCTGCACCACCTTGGCCGGGTTGACGTTCTTGTTGGTCCAGTCCATTTCGGACACGTGCACCAGGCCTTCCACGCCCGGCTCGATCTCCACGAACGCGCCGTAATCGGTGACGTTGGAGACCTTGCCGAACACGCGGCAATTGGACGGGTAGCGGCGGGCGATGTTGTCCCACGGATCCTCGCCCAGCTGCTTCAGGCCCAGCGACACGCGGTTGCGCTCGCGGTCGTACTTGAGCACGCGGACGTCGAGCTCGGCGCCCACTTCCACCACTTCGGACGGATGGCGCACGCGCTTCCACGCCATGTCGGTGATGTGCAGCAGGCCATCGATGCCGCCGAGGTCGACGAACGCGCCGTAGTCGGTCAGGTTCTTGACCACGCCCTTCAGCACGGCGCCCTCGACCAGCTTCTCCATCAGCTGCTCGCGCTCTTCCGAATGCTCGGTCTCGACCACCGCACGGCGGGAGACGACCACGTTGTTGCGCTTGCGATCGAGCTTGATGAGCTTGAATTCCAGCTCCTTGCCTTCCAGGTAGACCGGGTCGCGGACCGGGCGCACGTCGACCAGCGAGCCCGGCAGGAACGCACGGACGTCCTTGATGTCGACGGTGAAACCGCCCTTCACCTTGCCGCTGATGCGGCCGACGATGGTGGCGTTGGCTTCCAGCGCCTCTTCCAGCTCGTCCCACACCATTGCGCGCTTGGCCTTCTCGCGCGACAGCACGGTTTCGCCAAAACCATTCTCGAGCGAATCAAGGGCGACCTTGACCTCGTCGCCGATGCCGACGTCGATTTCACCGGCGTCGTTGCGGAACTGTTCGATCGGAACGATGCCCTCGGACTTCAGGCCGGCGTTGATGACCACGACGTCGTTGCGGACGTCGACCACGATGCCCTTGACGATGGCGCCGGGCTTGATCTTGGCCCAATTGGTCTGGCTGGCTTCAAACAGTTCGGCGAAGGATTCGGTAGCTACGGAATTCATGAAAAATCTCGGGTGGATACACAGGCGGCCCACAGCAACGGGGCGGCCCACCTTGGGTTGGTTGGCGTTCGCGCAGGAGGCGCTTTGCCATGTGTGATGGATGAAGGAAAACCGCAGGCACGGACGTGCCCGCGGGACTGTCTCTGCAGCGCTGGATCCGGGGCCGTCAGCCGATCGATCGGGAGACGACGTCCAATACCCGGGCGACCACCACGTCGATGGGCAGGCCGGTGGTGTCGATGAGGACGGCATCGGTTGCCGGACGCAGCGGCGCCACCGCGCGACTGGCATCGCGGGCATCGCGGGCGAGGATCTCGCGCAGCAGACCGTCGATTGTGACCGAAACCCCTTTGTCTTTCAACTGCTTATAGCGCCTTTCCGCGCGCTCCTCGGCGCTGGCGGTCAAAAACACCTTGTGAGCGGCATCGGGAAAGATCACCGTCCCCATGTCGCGACCGTCGGCCACCAGCCCCGGCGGCTTGCGGAAGGCGCGTTGGCGCTCCTTCAGCGCCGAGCGGACCTCGGGGATGGCGGCGATGGCCGAGGCCGCCGCGCCGGCGGTTTCGGTGCGCAACTCCAGGGTGGCGTCGACGCCGTTGACGATGACCCGCGGCTCGCCGTCGCCGTCGTCGCGGAAACCGACCTCGGTATCGAAGGTGCAGCGCACCAGCGCCGAGGCATCGGACAGGTCAAGGTCGGACCAGCCCGCGGCGATCCCGACGGCGCGGTACAGCGCCCCGGAATCCAGGTAGTGCCAGCCCAGCCGGGTGGCGACGAGGCGGCTGATGGTGCCCTTGCCGGAGCCGGAAGGACCGTCGATGGTGAGAACCGGAACGGAGGAATTCATGGCCGGCATTATGGAACCAACCCGCATGCGGCGCAGGCCGCGCGAAGGAAACATGCCAACCTGTTGAAAAGGCAGCCGAATACCCGTTAGAATGCGCGGCTTCGTTTCATCCCATTCCATTTGCCGAGGTTTCATCATGAAGGTCCTGTCCTCCCTGAAGTCGGCGAAGGCCCGTCACCGCGACTGCAAGGTGGTTCGCCGTCGTGGCAAGGTCTTCGTGATCTGCAAGTCCAACCCGCGTTTCAAGGCGCGCCAGCGCTGAGACCGGCGTGAAGGCGCCGCGCCCTGCGCGCGGCCCGATCCGTGAAGGCCGCCGCAAGGCGGCCTTTTGCGTATCGGCATAGAATCCGGCCTCCAACCCCTCGGGAGCTTCGCCATGCGCCGCACGTCCCGCACCCTCGTCCTTGCCCTGCTCGCCACTGTCTCGGGTATCGCCTGTGCCGGCGATACGCTGCTGATCCAGCGCGTGCAGGAAGAAACCGGCAACCTGCCCACGCGCGGCCTGCGCATGGCGCAGGTAGAGGCCCGTTTCGGCGCACCGGCCGAACGGCTGGATCGGCGCGGCGGCCAGAAGCAGGCTTGGCCGGTCATCGACCGCTGGGTCTATCCCGCCTTCACCGTCTATTTCGAGAAAGGCCGGGTGATCGACGCGGTGGCCAACAAGGCCGGCGCGGACGAGATCGGCCCCAAGCCCGCCGCCCGCTGACGCCATCCCTCCCCATCCTGCGCCGCGGCGCGGGACTTTCCTGCAGAACGATGACCGAAATTTCCGTGCGCTTCCCCGCCGAGTGGGAACCCCAGTCGGCGATCCTGATCGCGTGGCCGCATGCCGGCACCGACTGGGCCGACCGCCTTGGCGACGTCGAGGACACCTACATCGCGCTGGTGCAGGCAATCACCCGCTTCCAGCCGGTGCTGATCTGCGTGGCCGACGACGACGTCGAAACCTATGCCGACATCCGCCTGCGCTCCAACCGGGTGGACATGGCGCGGGTGCGGTTCGTGACCGTCGCCTACGACGACACCTGGCTGCGCGATTCCGGGCCGATTTCGCTGCGCGAGGGCGACGGCTTCCGCCTGCTCGATTTCCGCTTCACCGCCTGGGGCGGCAAGTTCGAAGCCGGCCGCGATGACCTGCTGGTGGAAACGCTGGCCGCGCAGGGCGTGTTCGGCGATACGCCGCGCGAGCGCGTCGATTTCGCACTGGAAGGCGGCGGCATTGAAACCGACGGCCACGGCACCCTGCTCACCACCTGGCACTGCCTGCACGAACGCCACCCCGATGCCAGTCGCGAGGAATTGACCGCAATCCTGTCGGCGTGGCTGCACCAGGACCGCGTGCTGTGGTTGGACCACGGCGCGCTGGAGGGCGATGACACCGACGCCCATATCGACACCCTGGCCCGCTTCGCGCCCGGCGATGCGATCGTGTTCCAGGCCTGTGATGACCAGGCGGATTCGCACTACGCCGACCTCAAGGCGATGGCCGACGAGATTGCCGCGCTGCGCACCCGCGACGGCAGGCCGTATCGCCTGTTCCCGCTGCCGTGGGCCCGGCCGGTCCTCGACTCCGGCGAAGACGGCCAGCCGCGCCGCCTTGCCGCCAGCTATGCCAACTTCCTGATCGTCAACGGCGCGGTGTTGATGCCGGCTTACGGCGATGCGGCCGACAATGCCGCGGCCGCGGTGCTGGCGCAGGCGTTCCCCGGCCGCGAAATCGTGCAGGTGCCCTGCCGCCCGCTGATCTGGCAGAACGGCAGCCTGCACTGCATCACCATGCAATTGCCGGAGGGTCTGGTCTGATGTCCAGGTACAACAAGCTTCCCGTCGCGCTGGTGCAGGAGCGCAACCATGGCGACGCCGAGGCCAACCTCGCGGTGATCGAAACCCGCGTGGCCGAGGCTGCAAAATCGGGGGCGAAACTCGTCCTGCTGCAGGAACTGCACAACGGTGCGTACTTCTGCCAACACGAATCCGTCTGCGAATTCGACCTGGCCGAACCGATCCCCGGTCCTTCGACCGCGCGTCTGGCGGCGCTGGCGAAGCAGCTCGGCGTTGTGCTGGTCAGCTCGCTGTTCGAGAAGCGCGCCACCGGGCTGTACCACAACACCGCGGTGGTCTTTGATGCCGACGGCTCGATTGCCGGCAAGTACCGCAAGATGCACATCCCGGACGATCCGGGGTTCTACGAGAAGTTCTACTTCACCCCGGGCGACCTCGGCTTCAATCCCATCGATACCAGCGTCGGCCGCCTCGGCGTGCTGGTGTGCTGGGACCAGTGGTATCCGGAAGGCGCGCGACTGATGGCGCTTGCCGGCGCGGAGCTGCTGCTGTATCCGACCGCGATCGGCTGGGACCCGGACGATGTGCAGGACGAGAAGATACGCCAGCGCGATGCCTGGGTGCTGTCGCACCGCGGCCACGCCGTGGCCAACGGCCTGCCGGTGCTGTCGTGCAACCGCGTTGGCCATGAAGTTTCGCCGCTGGGCGCATCCGGCATCGATTTCTGGGGCAACAGCCACGTGCTGGGGCCGCAGGGCGAGTTCATCGCCGAAGCCGGTACCGAGCCAACCCTCCTGCTTGCAGAGGTGGACATGCAGCGCAGCGAGCGCGTGCGCCGGATCTGGCCGTTCCTGCGCGACCGCCGCATCGACGCCTACGGCGACCTGACGAAGCGCTACCGTGACTGAGGCTGCCGCGCAGGACAGCACCAGCTACGCCGGCCAGCCCGTCGTCGAGCTGGAGCGCGACGGTGTCCGCTACACCCTGCTGGGCACCGCCCACGTCTCCAGGGCCAGCATCGACGCGGTCAACGCCGCCATCGACAGCGGCCGCTTCGACGCGGTGGCAGTGGAGCTGGACGAGCAGCGCCACAAGGCGCTGACCAACCCGGACGCGCTGGCGCAGCTGGACCTGGTCAAGGTGATCCGCGAGAAGAAGGTGGCGCCGTTCGCGGCCAACCTGGCGCTGGCCGCCTACCAGCGCCGGCTGGCAGAGCAGCTGGGCATCGAGCCGGGCGCGGAGCTGAAGGCTGCCGCCACCGAGGCGGTGGCGCGCGGGCTGTCGATGCAGCTGATCGACCGCGACGTGGGCATCACCTTCCGTCGCATCATGCAGGGGCTGAGCTGGTGGGACCGCGCCAAGCTGATCGGCAGCGTGGCCGCCGGCCTGTTCGACCGCGAAGACGTCTCCGAGGCCGACATCGAGCGGCTGAAGGAAGGCGACATGCTGGAGTCCAGCTTCGGCGAGTTCGCCCGCGAGACGCCGACGCTGTACGCGAGCCTGATCGATGAGCGCGACCGCTACATGGCGGCGAAGCTGCGCGAGCGCGCCGACGGTGCCAAGCACGTCCTCGCCGTGGTCGGCGCCGGCCACCTCAAGGGCATGGCGAAGTACCTCGCCGAAGAGCAGCGCGCTCCGCAGGCGCTGACCGCGGAGCTGGTGCAGGTCCGGCAGAAGCGCAACATCCCGTGGATCACCCTCACCCTGATGGTGCTGATCTGCGGCGGCATCGCCTGGGGTTATTTCCACGGCGGCCGCGACCTCGGCCGCGACCTGCTGCTGCAGTGGGTGGCCTGGACCGGCGGGCTGGCGGCGCTGGGCGCACTGCTGGCGCGCGGGCACGTGCTGAGCATCCTGGCCGCCGCCATCGCTGCGCCGCTGAAGCCGTTCCGCCCCGGCCTGCCGCCGGGCATGTTCAGCGCGCTGGTGGAAGTGCACCTGCGCAAGCCGGCATACCCCGATTTCCTGGCCCTGCGCGATGACGCGCAGACGCTGGCGGGCTGGTACCGCAACCGGGTGTGCCGGGTGGTGCTGGTGTTCCTGCTGAGCAACATCGGCAGCGCGATCGGCGTGTGGATTTCCGGCGCCAGCATCCTCGGCCGGCTGATCCACTAGCCGGCTTCAGACCTGCGCGCTGGCCACGTCCAGCGCCACGTCCATCAGCATCATGTCGTCCGGGTCCACGTTGACCCGGAAGCCCAGCTGGCGGCACATCCGCAGCATCGTCGCGTTCTCGCGCAGCACCTGGCCTTCCACCGTCTTCAGGCCGACGCTGCGCGCGTATTCGACCATCATCCGCATCAGCTGCCAGCCGATGCCGTAGCCCTTCAGGTCCGAGCGCACCAGGATGCTGTACTCGCCGTTCTCGAAGTTGGCGTCGGCCAGCAGGTGGACCACGCCCAACAGCTGGCCGGTATCGGTGCCCAGCGCCACCAGCGCGATCGCCCGCGCGTAGTCGAGCTGGGTCAGGCGGGCGATGAATTCGTGGCTGAAGTGGCGCACGGTGGAGAAGAACCGCAGCCGCAGGTCCTCGTCGCTGATGCGGCCGAAGAAGTCGCGGAACAGCGCTTCATCCTCGGGCCGCACCGGGCGCACGAACATGCGCTCGTCGTGGGCGAGGTCGACCTCGCGCTCCCATTCGGACGGATACGGGCGGATCACCATCCGCGAATGCCAGGGCCCGCGGATCGGGCTGTCGTCGGCGGGCGCAATGGCCACGCGCGCGTCCACCGCCACCACGCCGTCGCGGTCGGCCAGCAGCGGGTTGATGTCCAGTTCGCGCACCTGCGGGATATCGGCGGCCAGCTGCGCCAGCTTCACCAGCACCAGCGCCACTGCCCGCTCGTCGGCGGCGGGCACGTCGCGGTAGGCCTTGAGGATGCGCGAGACGCGGGTGCGCGCGATCAGCTCATGGGCCAGCCGCAGGTCCAGCGGCGGCAGCGCCAGCGCCTTGTCGTCGATGACCTCCACCGCGGTGCCGCCGCGGCCGAACACCACCACCGGGCCGAAGGTCGGATCATCCGCCAGGCCGACGATCAGCTCGCGCGCCTTCGGCTTCAGAACCATCGGTTGCACGGTCATGCCGTCGATGCGCGCTTCCGGCCGCAGTGCGCGCGTGCGCGCCAGGATCACCTCGGCGGCTTCGCGCACGGCGGCACCGCTGGTCAGGTTCAGGCGCACGCCGTCGACATCGGACTTGTGGACGATGTCGGGCGAGAGGATCTTCAGCGCGACCGGCGTGCCGGCGGCCAACAGCGGCGCGGCCACCTGCTCGGCATGCGCGGGATCCGTGGCCAGCGCGACCGGAGTGGCCGGAATGGCGTATGCGCGCAGCAGCGCGGCGACCTCCAGCGGATCCAGCCAGCGCCGGCCCGCGGCCAGCGCACCGTCCACCACCGCGCGCGCGGCGGCGGTGTCCACTTCGAAATCCTCCGGCAGGCTGGGCGGCGTTTCCATCAATGCGCGTTGCGCCTCGCGGTGGCGTACCAGGTACATGTAACCGCGCACCGCGTCGGCTTCGCTGGAATAGGTCGGCACCCCCGCCGCATCCAGTCGCGCGATGGCGTCCTGACCGGCGCCGACCCACACGCCCAGCACCGGCTTGCCATTGGAGGTCCGTGGCCGACCTGCCAGTACCCCCGCCACCGCCGCGGCCGTGTCATACGATGACGACAGCGCGGTGGGCACGTGCATGGCCAGCACCGCGTCGTTTTCCGGACTGGCCAGCAGCGCCTCCAGCGAAGCGGCGTAGCGCGCGGCGTCGGCATCGCCGATCACGTCGATGGGGTTGGCCCGCGACCAGGTCGGCGGCAGCAGCGCCTCCAGCCGCTCGCGGGTGGGATCGTCGATGGTCGCCAGGGTGCCGCCCATGTCCATCAGGCGGTCCACCGCCAGCACGCCGATACCGCCGCCGTTGGTGAGGATAGCCAGCCGCCGGCCCGGCGCGCTGCGCAGGTGTCCCAGCGTTTCCGCCGCGGCGAACAGCTCGTCCAGCGCCATCACCCGCAGCAGCCCGGCACGCCGGAACGCGGCGTCGTAGACGCCATCGGAACCCGCCAGCGCGCCGGTATGGGTGGCGGCGGCGCGCGCGCCCTGCGCATGCCGGCCGGATTTCACAACCACCACCGGCTTGGCGCGCGCGGCGGCGCGGGCGGCCGACATGAACTTGCGCGCGTCCTGGATGGATTCGATGTAGAGCAGGATCGCGCGGGTCTTCGGATCCTGCGCGAACCAGTCGAGCAGGTCGCCGCCGTCCACGTCCAGCGCATCGCCCAGCGACACCACCGCCGAGAACCCGACCCCGCGCGCCTTGCCCCATTCCACCAGCCCCGAGGCGATCGCGCCGGACTGCGACACCAGCGCCAGATCGCCAGCCAGCGGCGCACCGGCGGCGAAGCTGGCGTTGAGTCGGGCATGCGGTGCCATCACGCCAAGGCAGTTGGGCCCGACGATGCGCAGGCCGTGTGCGCGCGCCACGGCCTCGGTCTGTTCCAGCAGCGAGCCGGGGCCACGCCCCAACCCAGCGGTGACGATGACCGCCGCACGCGCGCCAACCGCGGCGGCATCGGCGATCACCCGCGGCACCGTGGCCGCCGGCGAGGACACCACCACCAGCTCGGGCGCGAACCCCAGATCGGCCAGTCGGGCCACCGCCCGTATTCCGTCGATCTGCGGATAGCGCGGATTGACCACGCCCAGCGGCCCGGCGAAGCCACCTTCGCGCAGGTTGCGCAGGATGGCGCGACCGACCGAGCGTTCGCGCGGACTGGCGCCAACCAGCGCCAGCGAGCGCGGCCGGAACACCGCGTCCAGTGCGTAGGTACTCATCCCGGAACCGTCTCCCGCGTCGCGTTGCGACACACGATAACGCGTCCGGCGTCCACGCTCCGGTTGCCGCAACGGCCGCGAGGGGGCGATGCCCCTCGGCGGCACTCAGCCCGCCGCCGGCGCCCGCCGCTGCGCGCGGCTCATCCGCGCCCGCTCCAGCAGCCGCGAGCTGCCGGTGCGCAGGTCATCCAGCAGCGCATAGATGGTCGGCAGGAACAGCAGGCTGACCACGGTGGAGAACGCCAGCCCGCCGGCGATCGCGCGCGCCATCGGGTAGTACGGCGGCATGCCGTCGGCGGTCTTGGTCGACAGCGCGATCGGGATCATCGCCAGGATCGCGGTACCCATCGTCATCATGATCGGGCGCAGCCGCTCGCGGCTGCCTTCCACCAGCGCGTCGATGCGCGGCAGGCCGCGGCGGCGGAGGTTGTTGATGTGCTCGATCATCACGATGCCGTTGTTCACCACCACGCCCATCAGCACCAGGATGCCGATCACCGCCATGATGTTCATCTCGGTGCCGGTGAGCCAGAACAGCCAGTACACGCCGAAGATCGAGAACAGCACGCAACTCATGATCGCCAGCGGGAACAGCAGCGATTCGAACACCGCCGCCATGATCACCAGCATCAGCACCAGCGCGATGCCGATCGCGCGGATCATCTGGTCCATGCCGTCGAAATTGATGTTGAAGCCGGCGCCGTCGAAGGTATAGCTGTAGCCCGGCGGGAACTGCACGTTCTTCAGGGTGTCCTCGATCGACTTGCGGGCGTCCTGCATGGAAGCGCCCTGCGCCAGCCCGACCTGCACTTGCAGCATGGTCTGCCGACTCTGGCGCTGGATCTGGGTGGCGGCGGGCGTGGTGTCCACGTCCACCATCGCCAGCAGCGGCACCTCGGTGCCGTTCGGCGCGCGCACCAGGAAGGTGGACAGGTCCTCCAGGCTGTAGCTGTCCGAGCCGGCGAAACGCACGTTGACCGGAATCTCGACGTCCTCGCGATGGAAATCACGCAGCGACGAGCCACGCAGCGCCATGCCGACGAACTGCGCCACCTGCTGCGCGCTGAAGCCATAGGCCGCCGCGCGCTCGCGGTTCACCTGCACCTTCAGTTCGGTGTTGGCATCGCCGGTGTCCACGCGCACGTCGCGCAGCTTCGGATTGCGCGCCAGGATCGGCACGATGTCGTCGGCAAGCTCCTTCAGGGTCTGGGTGGAATCGCCGATCAGGCTGAAGGTGATGCCCTGCCCGTCGCCGCTGCCCATGCCACCGGGCCAGCCGATGCCGAGCTTGGCGCGCGCGGACTTGGGCAACCCCTTGCGCACTTCCTCGGAAATCTTCTTGTTCTGTTCGGCGTCGTCGATGGTCAGGAACAGGCGGGTCTGCGCCCAGCCCTGTTCGCTGTAGCGGCTGTAAACGCGGTCGATCTTGAAGTCCTTGCGGTGCGCATTGACGAACTGCTCGACCCGCGCGACTTCCTTGCCCATCTCCTCCTTGGAATAGGAGCCCTTCCACTGGTAGAAGATGTTGATCTCGGTGGGATCGCTGTCGTCGCCGCTACCGGTGGTGTTCATCATCGGATACACGCTGACCAGCGAGATCGCCAGGATCCCGGCCACGCTCCAGCCGCGATGCAGCAGGGTCCAGCGCAGCAGGCGGGCATAGCGCGCCTGCATCCCGGTGATGAACGGCGACTTCAGCGCCGGCGGGGTCTTCATCCGCGCCGACAGCATCGGGATCAGGCTGATCGCCACCAGCCACGAGGCCAGCAGCGACACCGAAATGGTCACCGCCAACTGGCTCAGGTAGATGGTGATGATGTTCTTCTCGCCGAACAGCATCGGCAAGAACACCACGCAGTGGCAAAGCGTGCCGGCCGACAGTGCGATGGCCACGTGGCGGGTGCCGATGATCGACGCCAGCCACGGTTTGCCGGGGTACTTCTCGCGCTCCTGGTAGATGCTCTCGACCACCACGACGGCGTTGTCCACCAGCATGCCCACCGCCAGCAGCAGGCCCATCATCGAGATGATGTTGAGGGTGATCCCGGCGAAATACATGAAGCCCAGGGTCATCGTGAAACAGATCGGGATCGCCGTGGACACCATCAGGGTGGATGGCCAGTGGCGCAGGAAGGCATACAGCACCACCACCGACAGCAGCAGGCCGATGCCGCCGGCCTCCGCCAGCGCCAGCAGCGAGCTGGTCACGGCTTGGCCCTGGTCGTCGGTGACCTCGATCTTCACCCCGCGCATCGCCGGGTCCTGCTCCAACAGCGTGATCTCCTTGCGCACCATCCGCGACAGATCGACCAGGTTCGCCGCGCGTTCCTTGTAGATGTCCACGCCCACGCTCGGCTTGCCGTCCATCTGCCGCACGTAGTTCATGCGCTGCGGCTGCAGGTCGACGTCGGCGATGTCGGACAGGCGGGTGCCCTTCTTGTCGATGCGCAGGTCGCGCAGCTGCTGCAGTTGCTGCAGCTCGCCCAGCGGCTGCACGCGCAGGCGCCGCCCGGCCTCGGTGATCTCGCCGGCGGATACCGCGAAGTTGGCCGCCTGCAGCTTCTGCACCAGCTCGTTCAGCACCACGCCGTGCGCGGTCAGGCGGTCCTTGTCCAGCGCCACCAGCACTTCCTGCTTGGCCACGCCTTCCACTTCCACCCGGGCCACGCCGGGCAGGCGCTCGAGCCGCTGCTTGATGCTGCGTTCGATCAGGTCGGCGCGGGCGGTCAGGTCGATGCTGCTGGTCAGGCGCAGGCTCAGCGCCTCGCGGTCGGAGGTGCTCCAGCGCTGCACGAAGTAGCGGCGGAAATCGTCCGGCAGCTGGTCGCGGATCGCGTCGATGCGCTCGCGCGCCTCGGAGGCGGCGATGGCGATGTCTCGGCTCCAGTCGCTGAAGCGCACCTGGATCGAGCCGCCGTCGGCGTTGGCGCGCGAATTCATCGTCTCGATGCCCGGCATCGTTGCCAGCGCCTCCTCGACCGGGCGCACCAGGTTGCGCTCCACCTCCTCCGGGGTGGAGCCGGGGTACGGCAGCGACACGAAGAAGAACGGGATGGTGGCTTCCGGCTCGGCCTCCAGCGGCAGGCGGAAGGAAGCGATCAGGCCGATCGCCACCATCGACACGAACAGCATGATCGTGGTGATGGGGCGACGGATGGAGAGCTCGGTGATGTTCATCCGATCAGGCCTTCGCGCCGCCGTTCAGCGGGTCGTGTTCGTGCGAGATCAGCTCGGCCGCCTGCTCCGCCACGGCGCGCACGCGCCGGCCGCGTTCCGCGTAGAACTCGTCCGGTTTGCGGTCCAGCAGGTCATAGACCACCGGGATCACCAGCAGCGTCAGCAGGGTCGACACCAGCAGGCCGCCGATCACCGTGATCGCCATCGGGCTGCGCACTTCCGCACCATCGCCGAAGGCCAGCGCCAGCGGCAGGAATCCGAACACCGCGCACAGCGTGGTCATCATGATCGGACGCAGGCGCGAGCGTGCACCCTCCACCAGCGCGGTGCGTTTGGCCACGCCCTCCTCGCGCAGCTGGTTGACCTTGTCGATCAGGATGATCGCGTTCTTCACCACCAGCCCCACCAGCAGGATCAGGCCGATGAACACCACCACCGAGGCCGGCGAACCGGTCATCAGCAGCGCCGCCACCGCGCCCACCAGCGCCAGCGGGATGGTGAACAGGATGACGAACGGATGCAACAGCGATTCGAACTGCGAGGCCATCACCAGGTAGACCAGGAAGATCGCCAGCCCGAACGCGAACAGCAGTGAGCGGATCGACTCATCCAGTTCCTGGCCCTGCCCGCCGATGCGCATGTCGATATCGGTGCCCAGCGGGCTCGACGCTACCATGTCGTTCACCTCGCGGATTGCACCGCCAAGGTCGATGTCGCGCAGGTTCGCGGAGACGATGGCGACGCGGCGCTGGTCGGCGCGGTGGATCTCGCTGGGGCCGGTGGTGGCCACCACGTCGGCGACGGACGCAAGCTCCACCGGCGTGCCGCTGCCCGGGTTGACGATCAACCGGCGCAGGTCCTCCACCGAGCTGCGGTCGGATTCCTGCGCACGCACGAGCACGTCGATCTTGCGGTCGCGGAAGCTGTAGCGGGTCGCCACGTTGCCCTTGACCTTGTTCACCACCACGTCGGCGATCTGCCGCGTGGTCAGGCCGAGCGCGGCGGCGCGGTCCTGGTCGAAGCGGATCTGGATTTCCGGGAAGCCCTGCTCCACCGTCGACTTGACGTCGGCGTAGTGCCGGTTGGCGCGCAGCATCCCGGCCAGCCGGTTGCCGGCCTTGCGGATGGTTTCCAGGTCCGCGCCCTCCACCTCGATCTCCAGCGGCGGCGACAGGCTGAACAGCTCGGGGCGGCTGAAATCCACCTGCACGCCGGGGTAGTCCTGCATGGTCTTGCGCAGCGCCTCGGTCAGCGGGCCTTCGGCGTCGTTGCTTTCCATCACCACCGACAGCTTGCCGATGTTCTCGCCGCTTTCGGTGGGGCTGGCATCCAGCCGGGTGCCGGTGCCCGACACGCCGTACAGCACGCGCACGCCGGCATCCTTCGCATGCAGCGCCTGCACGTCGCGGACCAGCGCGTCGGTCTTGGCCAGCGGCGTTCCCGGCGGCAGTTTGGCGGTCATGTCGAAGCGGTCCTGCGCGAACTGCGGGATCAGGTCGGTGCCCAGCAGCGGCACCGCCGCCATCGTCAGCGCGAACGCCAGCGCGGCCACCAGCAGCACCGGGGTTGGCCGCTGCAGGGCTTTCGGCAGCACCTGCATGTAGGCGCGCTCCGCGCGGCCGTAGGGCGCCATCGCCAGATCGCTCAGCTTGCGCATCATCGGGCCGACCACCGCGGCCAGCCCGCGCCACGCGCGCACCACCAGCCATGCCACGCTGAAGAAGCCGTAGCGGAACAGCGCGCCGACGCCTCGTCCGGCATACGCCGCCGGCTTCTGCCAGCGCTTCTGCGGCTGCCAGTGCGCGCTCGCCGCTTCTTCCGGGAAGCCCAGCGGCGGGCGGCCCTTCAAGGCACTCAGCATCGGGATCAGGGTCATCGCCACGACCAGCGAGACGCCGATGGCGATCGCCACGGTCAGCGCCTGGTCGCGGAACAGCTGGCCGGCGATGCCCTGCACGAACACCAGCGGCAGGAACACCGCGATCGTGGTCAGGGTGGATGCCACCACCGCCATGCTGACCTCGCGGGTGCCGGTGATCGCCGCCTCTAGGATGCCGAGCCCGCGCTCGCGCGCCTTGGCGATCGATTCCAGCACCACGATGGAGTCATCCACCACCAGGCCGGTGGCCAGCGCCAGGCCACCCAGCGACATCACGTTGAGCGACAGGCCAAGCTGGCTCATGAAGAAGAAGGTGGCGATGATCGACACCGGCAGCGACAGGCTGATGACGAAGGTGCTCCAGCCATCGCGCAGGAACAGGAAGATGATCAGCACCGACAGCAGGCCGCCGATCACGCCGTCCACCTTGACGTCGCGAATCGCGTTGCGGATGAAGATCGATTGGTCCTCGATGTTGGTCAGTTCGATGTCGGCGGGCAGCTTCTCGCGGATGGCCTTGAGCCTGGTTTCCAGCGCATCGGCGGTGGACACGGTATTGGCATCGCCTTCCTTGTAGATCGCCAGCTCGACCGCCTCGCGCCCGTTGAGCCGGATGATCGCCTCGCGCTCCTTGTAGCCCTGGCGCACCGTGGCCACGTCCTTCAGCCGCAGCGGCGAGGTCCCCGTCTGGGTGTTGCCACCCTGCGACAGCGCGGCCATCACCCGCGCATCGCCGCTGGCGGCGGCCAGGCGCATCGCCTGTTCGTTGCCGGCATTGCCGGCCGCGGCGCTGCGCGTGGTCAGCAGCATGTTCGCCATTTCTTCGACGGTGGCGAACTGGTTGACGGTGCGCACGAGGTAGCGCTGCGAGCCTTCCTCCAGCCGCCCGCCGGAAACGTTCACGTTCTCCTGCGCCAACCGGTTGATCACGTTGTCCAACGTCAGGCCGAACTGCGCCAGCTTGCGCTGGTCGATGTCCACCTGCACTTCGTCCTCCAGGCCGCCGCCCACCTTCACCGCGGCCACGCCCTCGACCGGCTCGAGCTTGCGCTTGAGGTCGTCGTCGGCGAAGCGGCGCAGTTCCATCAGCTGGCGGATGTCCTCGACGCTGCCGGCACCCTGCCGCTTCGGCGACAGCGCCAGCCGCATGATCGGCTGGGTGGAAGGATTGAAGCGCAGCAGTACCGGCGGCTTGGCGTCCTGCGGGAACTGCAGCGCCTCCATCTTGTCGCGCACGTCCAGGCTGGCCTGGTCCATGTTGGTGCCCCAGGCGAATTCCATCACCACGTCGGATTGGCCGGTACGCGACACCGATTTCAACTTGCGCAGGCCCTTGACCACGCCCAGCGCCTCTTCGGCGGGCTGCGAGATCAGGGTCTCGATTTCCGCCGGCGCCGCGCCCTCGTAGTCGGTGCGCACGGTCAAGGTGGGATAGCTGAGGTCAGGCAACAGGTTGACCTTGAGGCTGCCCAGCGCAATCAGCCCGAACAGCACCAGGGTCAGCGTCATCATCGCGATGGTGACGCGCCTGCGGGTGGCGAACTCCACCAGGCTGAAGCCGGCCGCGAGCGCGTGGTGCGGATCCTGCGCGGGTTCCGGCCGGGGGCTCGAAGGCGAACTCACTTGGCGGTCGCCTTTGCGGGCGCCGGGACTGCAGGCGCGGCCTTGCCGCCGATCACCTGCACCGCGCTCCCTTCGCGCAAGGCCGACTTGCCGGCCACCACCACCGGATCGCCCGCGCGCAGGCCGCCGCGCACCTCCACCCATTCGCCATCCACGTAACCCAGCTTGAGTTCCGAACGCACGGCCTTGCCGCCCTTGACCGTGAACACGGCAGGCGCACCGCCGTCTTCCAGCAGCGCGGTGCGCGGTATCACCAGTGCGTCGGCGCGCTGGTCGTAGTTGATGCGGATGCGCGCGAACATGCCCGGCTGCAGCAGGCCGCCGCCGTCGAACGCACAGATCACCCGGAAGGTGCCGCTGCCGGCATCCACCACCGGCGAAACCCGATCGATGCGGCCATCAAAAGTCTTGCCCGGCAGCGCGTCCACGGTGAGCTGCACCGCCTGGCCGGCCTTCAGGGTTGCGATCTCGCGCTCCGGCACGTTGAGCGTGGCTTCGAGCCTGGAGACGTCGA
This sequence comes from Thermomonas fusca DSM 15424, assembly GCF_000423885.1. GTDB lineage: Bacteria > Pseudomonadota > Gammaproteobacteria > Xanthomonadales > Xanthomonadaceae > Thermomonas > Thermomonas fusca. Next base: position 65,413 of record NZ_AUIV01000002.1, read on the forward strand.
CGATGGTGAAGATCGGCGTGTTGATCTGCACCAGGTTGCCCTGCTTGATGCTGCGCGACGCCACCACGCCGGAGATCGGCGCGCTCACCGTGCCGTAGGACAGTTCCAGCTTCGCCATCCGCAGCTGCGCGCGCGCGTTTTCCAGGTTGTAACGCAGCTGGTCCACGTCGTTCACGCTAACCATCTTCTGATCCAGCAACTGCGCGGAGCGCCGGTAGTTGGCCTCCAGCTTGCGCACTTCCGCATCGGCCTGGGCGACCTGCAGGTTGGCGCGGTCACGGTCGATCCGCACCAGCGCCTGGCCGACCCTCACCTGCTGGCCGATGTCGGCATAGACCTGCAGCGCGATGCCCGAGGTCTTCGCCACCACCTGCGCCTCCGCGCGTGCTTCCAGCGGCGCGGTGCCGGCATAATTGGCGGAAATCGAGCGGGTGGAGGCTTTGATCACTTCCACCGGGGTGGCTTCCGGCCCCTTGCTGGCCTGATCCTTGCCGTCTGGCCCCTTGCCGCCCTCGGCGCCGCCCCCCTTGCAGGCGGCAAGCGCCAGGGCAACGGCCAGCAGACTGAGCCTGGCAAACGGAAGCAGGCGGCTGGAATGGAAAGCGGGAACCGGGATCGATGGGCGCATGGGGGAATGGCTGAGGGGTAGTGTTGTAGTCAAGTATGTCACCGACCCCGCAACTTGTGCCATCCGCCGAAGGTCATGCATGCCAATGGCATGGTTTTCGACCGTGCCGAACCATTCGCTGCGGCGATGCGGATGAGTCGCATGTGAAGTCCGTGGCATTCGCCGCTATACTCGAATGAACGGGCGCCCAACACCGGCGCCCGCCTCCTTTTACCGATCCACAGTCCGGAACAGCCAGATGATGCGACCGCTGCCGATTGCCGCAAGCCTTGCTCTGCTCCTGACGGCCTTTGCCGTCACTGCGCAGGATCCGCCCGCACCAGCCGCCGCTGATGCTGCCGCGCCCACCGCCGAAGCTGCACCCGCTGCAGCCGCCCCCGCCCCGGCTGCGCCCACCGCGCCCGCCACCGGCGACGCCACCCGCGGCAAGGGCCTGACCTACACCTGCCGCGGCTGCCATGGCCTCACCGGCTACAAGAACGCCTATCCCAGCTACCACGTGCCCAAGATCGGCGGCCAGTCGGAAACCTACCTGCGCAACGCCCTGACCGAATACGGCACCGGCAAGCGCAAACACCCGACGATGCAGGCGCAGGCGGAGAGCTTCTCCCAGCAGGACATCGCCGACATCGCCGCCTACCTGTCCAGCCTGAAGTGAGCCGCGCCATGACCAAGACCTCCATGACCCTGCTCACCCTCGCCTGCGCGCTGGCCCTGTCGGCCTGCGGCGGCAAGTCCGAAGGCGGCCACGCCGCAGCGGGTGAAGCCAAGTCCAGCTCCGCCGGCCTGCCCGACGGCAACATCGATGCCGGCCGCGAGTTTGCCGCCAAGGGCGGCGAAGGCATTGCCCCCTGCGCGTCCTGCCACGGCGCCGACGGCAACGCCCCGATCGACGGCATGTACCCGAAGCTGGGCGGCCAGTACGCCGACTATCTTGCGCAGTCGCTGCAGGGCTACCGCAGCGGCACCCGCGCAGGTTCCACCGCCGACGTGATGGCCGCCCAGGCCAAGAACCTGAGCGACCAGCAGATCGCCGACCTTGCTGCCTACTACGCCAGCGTGCCGGGCAGCCTGCGGGACCTGCAGAACGTCAACTGAGCGCCTGCTGCATCCGCGCATTCCGGAAGGGGCCGCAAGGCCCCTTTCGTTTGCCGATCGGTTGACCGGGGTCATGGCACCGAGTACGCGCAGACGGCGGAATAAGCCGGTTACCGAACGGCAGCACGCCATGGGCAAGTCCATCCCGCTCGACCTCAATCCCACGCTCGAAATCGAGATCGACGCGGCGCCGATCGCCGCTGCGCTGGGCCTGGAACAGGAAGCCTTCCTGCGCCTGCTGGAGCAGCGCAAGATCGACCGGCTGTGCGAGCGCGGCACCGGCGAGGACGCCGGCCTGTATCGCGCCACCTTCTACCACGGCCCCAAACGCGCGCGCGTGGTGGTGGACCGGCAGGGGCGCTTCGTTGGCGACGTGGAGCAGCGCTCGCGCTGATCGCAGCCGGGCGGCGGGTGCTGCGGAAGCGTGATTCCCGCAAACGAAAAGCCCGCCAGATGGCGGGCTTTTGCGTTTTGCCCGCGCGCCATCGCGGCGCGACGCCGGCGGCCGCTGGTCTCAGGCGAAAGCCGCCTGGCACCACGCCATCAGCGGGTTCCAGAACACGCCCAGGACCAGCAGGCCCAGCGCATTGACGCCGAATACCAGCCGCAGCGCGCGGTCGTCACGCGGCAGCACCGGCTCGCCCACCGGCTCGTCGAAGTACATGACCTTGATCACGCGCAGGTAATAGAACGCGCCGATCACCGCGAACACCACGCCGACGATGGCCAGCCACAGCATGCCGCCATTGATCGCGGCGCGCAGCACCGCCAGCTTGGCCCAGAAGCCCAGGAACGGCGGGATGCCGGCCAGCGACGCCATCACGCACAGCACCATGCCGGCGCTCCACGGATCGCGCGCGTTAAGGCCCTTGAAGTCGTCGATGTTGTCGGCCTCGAAGCCGCGACGCGCCAGCAGCACGATCGCGCCGAACGCTGCGGTGGCCATCAGCGCATAGCTGATCGCATAGAACATCGCCGCCGCGTAGCCTTCCGCGCCGCCGCCGGCCAGGCCGAGGAACAGGAAGCCGACGTGCGAGATGGTCGAATACGCCAGCATGCGCTTGAGGTTGGTCTGCATCAGCGCGATGACGTTGCCCACCACCAGCGACAGCGCGGCCAGCACCGCCAGCATCGGCTGCCAGTGCCCGGCCAGCGGCGCGGCGCCGAAGCCCAGCAGGCGCACCACCATGGCGAACGCGGCCAGCTTCGGCGCGGAACCGATGAACAGGGTGATCGGGGTCGGCGCACCGTGGTAGACGTCGGGCAGCCACATGTGGAATGGCGCAGCGCCGAACTTGAAGGAGATGCCGGCGACCATGAACACCACGCCGGTCAGCAGCAGCATCGGCTGCGCCACGCCCGGGGCGGCTTCGCGGATCGCCGCAAGATCCAGGCTGCCGGTGGCGCCATAGACCAGCGACATGCCGTACAGCAGCAGACCGGAGGCCAGCGCACCCAGCACGAAATACTTCATCGCCGCTTCCGAAGCCAGCTTGTTGTCGCGGTCGATGGCGACCAGCGCATAGGAGCTCAGCGCCAGCAGCTCCAGGCCCAGATAGACCATGATGAGGCTGCCGGCTGAGGTCAGCAGCATCATGCCCAGCACCGCGAACAGCATCAGCACCGACACTTCGCCCTTGTACAGCCCGCGCTCGCGCAGGTAGGGCCAGACGAACAGCAGCGCGATCGCCGACACCACGCAGGTGGTGACCTTCAGCACGTCGGCCATGGTGTCCCGCACGAACATGCCGTTGAGCACCGTGGTGTCGTCGCCGACGCCCACGCCAGCTGCGATCAGCCCGCCCACCAGCACCAGGGTGGCGATGGAGAGCACGTGGGTGACCACGCGCTGGCTGTCCTTCAGGAACAGGTCCAGCATCAGAAGCGCGAACGCGGCGCCCACCAGCACCAGTTCGGGAATCAACGGCAGCAGTTCGGTGGCTGCCGGCATGGCGAGAGTGGCCTGCATCGTCGTCATGTCCTTACAGTTTCGTAGCGGCGAGCTGGGCCGCCAGTTGCGCGATGGACGGTTCCATCAGGTCGGTCAGCGGCTTGGGGTTGATGCCCAGCGCCAGCGTGAAGGCGGCAAACACGCCCAGCACGATCCATTCGCGCGCGTTGATGTCCTTCAGTTCGGCCACGTGCGCGTTGCCCACGTCGCCCCAGATGATCCGCTTGGTCAGCCACAGCGAATAGCCGGCGCCGATGATCAGGGTCAGCGCGGCCGCCAGACCGATCAACGGGTTGTGCTGGAACGTCGCCAGGATCACCACGAACTCGCCGACGAAGCCACTGGTGCCCGGCAGGCCGGCATTGGCCATCGCGAACAGCACCCAGAACAGCGCGAACCACGGCATCACCTTCGCCACGCCGCCGTAGTCCTTGATCATGCGGGTGTGCATGCGGTCGTACAGCACGCCGACGCAGGAGAAGAACGCGGCGGAGATGAAGCCGTGGGAGATCATCTGCACCATTGCGCCCTGCAGGCCGAAGCGGGCGGTGTCGGCCAGCCCCTGGTCGCGCACCAGCGAGAACGCGATGAAGATGCCGAGGGTCACGAAACCCATGTGCGCGACCGACGAATAGGCGATCAACTTCTTCATGTCCTGCTGCACCAGCGCCACCAGGCCCACGTAGACGATCGCGATGAGGCTGAACGTGATCATCAGCCAGGCGAACTCGTGGCCGGCATCGGGGACGATCGGCAGGGTGAAGCGCAGGAAGCCGTAGCCGCCGATCTTCAGCATGATCGCCGCCAGCACCACCGAGCCGCCGGTGGGCGCCTCGACGTGCGCGTCCGGCAGCCAGGTATGGACCGGGAACATCGGCACCTTGATCGCGAACGCGCCGAAGAAGGCGAAGAACAGCCAGGTCTGCTCGGTCATGGTCAGCGGCAGCGCCGCCATGTCGGCGATCTGCCAGCTGCCGCCCTTCAGGTACAGGTACACCAGCCCGATCAGCATGAACACCGAGCCGAGGAAGGTGTATAGGAAGAACTTCAGCGCGGCATAGATCCGGCGCGGCCCGCCCCACACGCCGATCACGATGAACATCGGGATCAGCATGGCCTCGAAGAACACGTAGAACAGCATCGAGTCCAGCGCGCAGAACGCGCCGATCATCACGCCTTCCAGAATCATCAGGCTGGCGAAGTACTGCGACACCCGCTTGCTCACCGAGCCCCACGCGCCCACCAGCACCAGCACGCCGACCAGCGCGGTCAGGCCGATCAGCGGCACCGACAGGCCGTCCACGCCGAGGTGGTACTGGATGTCGTAGGCGGGGATCCATGCGCGCTGTTCTACGAACTGCATCGACGCGGTGGTCATGTCGAAGCCGGTGAACAGCGGCACGCACAGGGCAAGCGTCAGCAGCGCGAAGCCGAGCGCGACCCAGCGCGCCAGCTCCGGCCGCTTGTTGCCGGCCAGCAGGGAGAACACGCCGCCGAGGATCGGCAGCCAGATCAGAAGACTAAGCAGGGGCCAGTGGGTCACGCTTGCGGTTTCCATCTCGTCGGTTGCCGGCTTACTGCCAGTAGTACCGGGCCATCGCCAGCAGCGCGACCAGGCCCAGGATCATTGCGAACGCATAGTGGTAGAGGTAGCCGGTCTGCACCTTGCGCAGCGACGCCGCCACCGTGCCGATCAGGCTGACGCTGCCGTTCACGGCGCCATCGATCACCCTGTTGTCGAACAGGCTGGAGAACCTACCCAGCTTGAGGCTGCCGCCGGCGAGGCCGCCGATCCACAGGTCGTCCATGTAGTACTTGCGCTCCAGCAGGCGGATCGGCACGGCCAGCGCGCGCACGATGCCCGTGCGCAGCTCCGGCTTGACCAGGTACAGCAGCGTGGCCAGCGCGAAGCCCGCCAGCGCCAGCCAGAACGCCGGCGCCATGAAACCGTGCAGCGCGAACGCCACCGGGCCGTGGAACTCCTCGGCCAGCGCCGCCATGACGTCGTTTTCGGCCAGCACCTGGATGGCGCCTTCGAAGAACGGCACCTGCTTGGCATGGCCCAGCACGTCGGTGCCGAACAGCATCGGTCCGACGGTGAGGAAGCCGATCAGCACCGACGGAATCGCCAGCAGCACCAGCGGCAGGGTCACCACCCACGGCGACTCGTGCGGCACGTGCGCACCGTGGTGGCCGTGACCATCATCGTGATGGGCGTCGTGGTGCGCGTCATGGCCATGCGCGTGGGCATCCTTGAAGCGCTCCTTGCCGAAGAAGGTCAGGTACAGCAGGCGGAAGCTGTAGAAGCTGGTCACGAACGCACCCAGCAACACCGCCCAGTTGGCGTACTGCGCGATCCAACCGCCGTTCTCGTGGGCGTGATGCGCGGCGGCCTCGATGATGCTGTCCTTCGAGTAGAAACCGCTGAAGAACGGCGTGCCGACCAGCGCCAGCGTGCCCAGCCACATGGTGATGTGGGTGATCGGCATGTACTTGCGCAGGCCGCCCATCTTGCGCATGTCCTGCTCGTGGTGCATGCCGATGATGACCGAGCCAGCGCCCAGGAACAGCAGCGCCTTGAAGAAGGCGTGGGTCATCAGGTGGTAGACCGCCGCCGAGTACGCGGACACGCCCAGCGCCACCGTCATGTAGCCGAGCTGCGACAGCGTGGAATACGCCACCACCCGCTTGATGTCGTTCTGCACCATGCCGATCAGGCCGGTCCAGAACGCGGTGGTCGCACCGATGAACAGGACGAAGTTGAGCGCGGTCTGCGACAGCTCGAACAGCGGCGACATGCGCGCCACCATGAAGATACCGGCGGTCACCATCGTCGCGGCGTGGATCAGCGCCGAGATGGGGGTCGGGCCTTCCATCGAGTCCGGCAGCCATACGTGCAACGGCACCTGCGCCGACTTGCCCATCGCGCCGATGAACAGACAGATGCAGATGACCGTCGCGATCGACCAGGCCTGGCCCGGCAGGATTTCCACGCTCATGCCGCGGATCGCGTCGGCGTTGGCGAACGCCTGCGCGTAGTCGAGCGAGCCGATCCAGTACAGCACGCCGGCTATGCCCAGCAGGAAGCCGAAGTCGCCGACGCGGTTGACCAGGAACGCCTTGAGGTTGGCGAAGATCGCGGTCGGCTTCTTGTACCAGAAGCCGATCAGCAGGTAGGACACCAGGCCCACCGCTTCCCAGCCGAAGAACAGCTGCATGAAGTTGTTGCTCATCACCAGCATCAGCATGCTGAAGGTGAACAGCGAGATGTAGCTGAAGAAGCGCTGGTAGCCGTCGTCCTCGGCCATGTAGCCGATGGTGTAGATGTGCACCAGCAGCGAGACGAAGGTGACCACCACCATCATCATCGCGGTCAGCTTGTCGACCATGAAGCCGACGTTGACGGAGATGTCGCCCACCTGCATCCAGGTGTAGAGGTTCTCGTTGAAGGTGGCCGCGCCCTGCACCAGCTGCCACAGCACATGCACCGACAACGCGCAGCTGGCCGCCACGCCGAGGATGGTGGCGGTATGCGCGCCGGCGCGGCCGATCCGGCGGCCGAACAGGCCAGCCAGCAGACTGCCGACCAGCGGCAGCAGCACGACCAGCACCAGCTGGGTCTTGGAGATGAGGATTGCCGAATCCATCAGGTCAGCCCTTCAACGTATCGATGTCCGCCACGTCGATGCTGCGGCGGTTGCGGAACAGGGTCACCAGGATCGCCAGGCCGATCGCGGCCTCGGCGGCGGCAACGGTGAGGATGAAGAACACGAACACCTGCCCGGCGGCATCGCCCAGCGAACGCGAGAAGGCGACGAAGTTGATGTTCACCGAGAGCAGCATCAGCTCCAGCGAGATCAGCAGCATGATCACGTTCTTGCGGTTCAGGAAGATGCCGGCGACGCTGATGCAGAAGATCACCGCGCCCAGCGTCAGGTAGTGGCCCAGGGTCAGGGCGGACATCAGGTTGCTCATTGCGCGCCCTCCTCCGGCTTGGCATGCGCGGCCGGCACTTCCGCCTGCATCTTCACCATCCGCACCCGGTCGGCGACGCGCACGCGCACCTGCTCGGACGGGTTCTGGTGGCGGGCGCCGGGGCGCCTGCGCAGGGTCAGCATCACCGCCGCCACGACCGCCACGGTCAGGATCACCGCCGCCACTTCGAACGGCAGCATGAACTCGGTGAACAGCGCGCGCGCCAGCCAGGTGGTGTTGGGCACGTCCACGGCCACCGCGGCGTTGTCCGCCAGCGGCGCCTCGGCGGCGCTGCGCACACCGATCAGGGCCAGCATCTGCACCAGCATCACCACCGCCACCACCAGCCCGACCGGCAGGTAGCGGACATAGCCCTGCCGGGCCGGTGCCTTGTCCATGTCCAGCATCATCACCACGAACAGGAACAGCACCATCACGGCGCCGACGTACACCAGCACCAGCGCGATGCCGAGGAACTCGGCCCCGCCGATGATCCAGGTGCAGGCCACCGAGAAGAAGGTCAGCACCAGCCACAGCACGGCGTGGACCGGGTTGCGCGCGGTGATCGCAGCCAGCGCTGCGGCCGCGGCGACAGCCGCGAAACCGAGGAAGGCAAGGGTTTGCAGATCGAAGTCCATGCTCGGGTCGGCCTCAACGGTACGGGGCATCGGCGCCGCGGCGCTCGGCGATCTCCGCCTCCAGGCGGTCGCCGATGGCCAGCAGCTTCGGCTTGGTCAGGATGTTCTGGCCGCGCTGGTCGAAGTGGTACTCGTGCACATGCGTCTCGACGATGGAGTCGGTGGGGCAGGACTCCTCGCAGAAACCGCAGAAAATGCACTTGAACAGGTCGATCTCGTAGCGGGTGGTACGGCGGGTGCCATCGTCCTCGCGCGGGCCGGCCTCGATGGTGATCGCCAGCGCCGGACACACCGCCTCGCACAGCTTGCAGGCGATGCAACGTTCCTCACCGTTGGCGTAGCGACGCAGCGCATGCACGCCACGGAAGCGCGGCGACTGCGGGGTCTTTTCCATCGGGTACATCAGCGTGTACTTGGGACGGAACAGGTATTTCAGGGTCAGCCACATGCCGCTGACCAGTTCCAGCAGCAGCAGGCTCTTGAAATAGGAAACCACCTTGCTCATGCCGCCGCTCCCATCATGCCGTCGCCGATCACGCCGAAGTACACCAGCAGCGCGGCCACGAAGATCCAGGCGATGGTGATCGGGATGAACACCTTCCAACCCAGCCGCATGATCTGGTCATAGCGGTAGCGCGGGAACGTGGCGCGGAACCAGATGAAGCAGCTGGCGAAGAAGAACACCTTGAGCATCAGCCACGGCCAGCCGCCCTGCCAGATCCAGTTGACCAGCCAATGCACGTTGCCGAGGTCGAGCCAGCCGCCGATCGGGCTCAGCCAGCCGCCAAGGAAGAAGAGCGAGGTCAGGAAGCTGATCAGGATCATGTTCGCGTATTCGGCCAGGAAGAACAGCGCGAACTGCGAGCCGGAATACTCCACCATGTGGCCGGCGACGATTTCCGATTCGCCTTCCACCACGTCGAACGGCGAGCGGTTGGTTTCGGCCACGCCGGAGACGAAATACACCACGAACAGCGGCGCCAGCGGGATCCAGAACCAGCCCAGGAAGCCCTTGCCGGCCTGCGCCATCACGATGTCGGACAGATTCAGGCTGCCGGCCGCGATCAGCACGCCGACAAGCGAGAAGCCCATCGCGATCTCGTAGCTGATCATCTGCGCGGAGGCGCGCATGGCGCCGAGGAAGGCGTACTTCGAGTTCGAGGCCCAGCCGGCGATGATCACGCCGTAGATGCCCAGCGAAGTCATCGCCAGCAGGTACAGCAGGCCGACATTGGCGTTGGACAGCACCATCTGCGCATCGAACGGCACGATCGCCCACGCCGCGCAGGCCGGCACCAATGCCAGCAGCGGCGCCAGCCGGTACAGCACCGGATGCGCCACGGTGGGCTGCACGACTTCCTTGAACAGCAGCTTGAACACGTCGGCGAACGCCTGCAGCACGCCCCAGCCCACGTACATGGGCCCGTGGCGGACGTGCATCCAGCCAATCAGCTTGCGCTCCCACACCACGTAGAAGGCGACCGCGATGATCACCGGCATCAGGATGACGAGGATCTTCAGCACGATCCACACCAGCATGCCGACGGTGCCGAAGGACAGCAGCAGCTCGCGCAGGGGATCGATGGCGTGTTGCATCAGGGGATTGCTGGCGATGTTCATGCGCGCGCGACCTCCAGCTTGGCGGCGGCCAGCAGCGGCGCGGTGGCGCCGTAACCGGATTCCACCCACACGCTGCCGGGCGCGACGCGCGGATCGATCGCCACCTGGAGCGTTGCCGTGCCGGCGGCGGTGGCGCACTTGGCCATGACACCTTCGGCCAACCCCAACGCGGAGGCATCGGCCGGGTTCAGCGCGGCACGCGGGCCGCCGGTGAGCGGATGCGCCTGCAGTGCGTCGCAGCGGCGGATCACCGCGTCGACGCGGTAGATCGCGGCCGAGGCCGCCACTTCCAGGCCATTGCCGACCCTCGACGCGGGCGCGCCCTTGGCCACCTGCACCGCCTTCGGCGCCAGCCCGGCACGCAGGCCGGCCAGATCGGTGAACTCGAAGCCCGGCAACGCCAGATCGCCACCCAGCGCACGCAGCACGCGCCAGCCGGAATGCGCCAGCCCGGGCAGCTTGCCGGCGGCGACCGCTTGCTGCTGAATGCCATCGAGGTTGGTCAGGGTGGCGTCGATTTCCGGCAGCGCGCCGATCGGCAGGATCACGTCGGCGACGGCGCGGGTGGACTGGCAGGCGAACTGGCTGAACGCCACCACCTGCGCGCCACCCAGGGCCTTCAGCGCCAGCTGCTGGTCGGCGAAGTCCAGGCCCGGCTCGATGCCGTAGATCACATAGGCCTTGCGCGGCTCGCGCAGCATGGCCTGCGCGTCGCGCGCGGCCGGCAGCACGCCGAGGCGGGACAGCCCCAGCGCATTCGCGCCCTGCGGGATGCGGCACAGCCTGGCGTTCTTGGCCGCGGCGAAGTCGGCGGCGGCCTTGCGGATGGCGGCGGCATGCGGGCCGTTCTCGGCCACGCCGCCCACGATCACCGCGATGTTGCCGGCATCGCCGACATCCACGCCGGCCAGCGCCGCGGCCAGCTGCGACGGCGGCACGATGGCCTTGGACGCGATGCTGAAGGTGAAATCGAAATCCACCGGGTTGACCACATGGATCTTCGCGCCCTTCTTGAAGGCCTTGCGGATGCGCTGGTGCAGCAGCGGCACTTCATGGCGGACGTTGGAGCCGACGATGACGATGGCGTCGGCCGATTCGATCTCCGCCACCGGCATGCCGAACGCTTCCGCGGCGGTGCCGTCGGACAAGTCGAGCTGACCGATGCGGTGGTCGATGTTGCCGCTGCCCAGCCCCGATGCCAGGCGCGCCAGCAGCGCGCCCTCCTCGTTCGAGGTGGCCGGATGGGCGAGCACGCCAAGCGCGTCGCCGGCGTTGTCGCGCAGTATCTGCGAGGCCAGCGCCAGCGCTTCTTCCCAGCTGGCTTCGCGGAAGCCTTCGCGACTATCCCCTTCACCGACCCGGATCAGCGGCACGCCGGCGCGGTCGGCGGCGGACAGGCCTTCATGCGCGTAGCGGTCGCGGTCGGACAGCCAGCACTCGTTCACCGCCTCGTTGTCGCGCGGCACGCTGCGCAGCAGGTCGCCGCGGCGGACGTGGTGGAACAGGTTGCTGCCGAGCGCGTCGTGGTAGCCCAGCGACGGCCGCGCGGTCAGCTCCCACGGGCGCGCCTTGAAGCGGAACACCTTGTTGGTCAGCGCGCCCACCGGGCAGACGTCGATGACGTTGCCGGACAGCTCGGTGGTCAGCGGCTTGCCGTCGTAGGTGCCGATCTGCAGGTTCTCGCCGCGGTACATGCCGCCTAGCTCGTAGGTGCCGGCGATTTCCGCGGTCACCCGGATGCAGCGCGTGCAGTGGATGCAGCGGGTCATCTCGCTGGCGACCAGTGGGCCCAGGTCTTCGTCCGCCACCGCACGCTTGCGCTCGACGAAGCGATTGACCGAGCGGCCGTAGCCCAGCGACAGATCCTGCAACTCGCATTCGCCGCCCTGGTCGCAGACCGGGCAGTCCAGCGGGTGGTTGATCAGCAGGAACTCCATCACGTTGCGCTGCGCCTTCAGCGCCTTGTCGTTGCGCGTGAAGACCTTCATGCCGTCCATCACCGGCGTGGCGCAGGCCGGCGACGGCTTCGGCGCGGCGCGGCCGCCGACTTCGGTATCCACCAGGCACATGCGGCAGTTGGCGGCGATCGGCAGCTTCTCGTGGTAGCAGAAACGCGGGATCGGGACGCCGGCCTTGTCGGCGGCCTGGATGATCATCGAGCCCTTGGGCGCGGCCATCTCGACGCCGTCGATGAAGACGGTGACGTGGTCCGGCGGCAGGTTCGGATTGACGGGTTGTGCGCTCACGCAACCACCTTCTCGGCCTTGACCAGCGTGCCTGCGCGTTCGTCGTCGACGTAGAAGCGCTTGTTCACGATGGCGTATTCGAATTCGTGCCAGAAATGACGCAGGAAGCCCTGCACCGGCCACGCCGCAGCCTCGCCGAAGGCGCAGATGGTGTGGCCCTCGATCTGCCCGGCGGCGGCGCGCAACATGTGCAGGTCGTCCATCGTGGCGTCGAGGTTGGCGATGCGGGTCAGCATCCGGTGCATCCAGCCGGTGCCTTCGCGGCACGGGGTGCACTGGCCGCAGCTCTCGGCCTTGTAGAACTGGCTGATGCGCTGGCAGGCACGGACCATGCAGGTGGTCTCGTCCATCACCACCACCGCGCCAGAACCCAGGCCGGAGCCGGCCTTCTGGATCGCGTCGTAGTCCATGGTCAGCTGCATCATCGTCTCGCCCGGCAGCACCGGCATCGACGAACCGCCCGGGATCACCGCCTTGATGCGGTGGCCGTTGCGGATGCCGCCGCACATCTCCAGCAGCTCGGCGAACGGGGTGCCCAGGCGGATTTCGTGGTTGCCCGGATTGGCCACGTGGCCGGAGACCGAGAAGATCTTGCAGCCGCCGTTGTTGGGCTTGCCCAGCGCCATGAACCATTCGGGGCCGTTGCGCACGATCGCCGGCACCGAGGCGTAGGTCTCGGTGTTGTTGATGGTGGTCGGCTTGCCGTAGAGGCCGAAGTTGGCCGGGAACGGCGGCTTGTAGCGCGGCTGGCCCTTCTTGCCTTCCAGCGACTCCATCAGCGCGGTTTCTTCGCCGCAGATGTAGGCGCCCGCGCCCAGCGCGTTGTGGATGTCGATATCGATGCCGCTGCCGAGGATGTCCTTGCCCAGCCAGCCGTGCTTGTAGGCTTCCGCCAGCGCCTCTTCGATGTGCTCGAAGGGCTCGTGGTGGAACTCGCCGCGCATGTAGTTGTAGGCGACCTTGGTATTGGTCGCGTAGCAGGCGATGGCCAGGCCTTCCAGCACCGAATGCGGGTTGTAGCGCAGGATGTCGCGGTCCTTGCAGGTGCCTGGCTCGGATTCGTCCGAGTTGCACAGGATGTACTTCTCGCCATCGTGCTTGGGCATGAAGCTCCACTTCAGCCCGGTCGGGAAGCCCGCGCCACCGCGGCCACGCAGGCCGGACGCCTTGACCATCTCGATGATGTCGGCCGGCGGGATCTTCTCGGTCAGCACCTTGCGCAGCGCCTGGTAGCCACCGGTCTTGAGGTAGTTTTCGTACGACCACGGCTTGTCGAAATGCAGCGTGGTGTAGACGGCCTGGTGTTCCTTCGGCGCCGGGCCGACCGGGCCGTAACCTTCCGAATAGTGCGAATGTCCGCCCATCACTTCAGCCCGTCCAGCAGCTCGTCCACCTGCGCGAGGTCGAGCTTCTCGTGGTAATGCCCGTTGATGACCACCACCGGCGCGCCGCAGCAGGCGGCCACGCACTCTTCCTCGCGCTTGAGGTAGACGCGGCCGTCGGCGGAGGATTCGCCCAGCTTGCAGCCCAGCTTCTGCTCGGCATGCGCAACCAGCGCCTCGGCGCCGTTGAGCCAGCAGCTGATGTTGGTGCAGAACGCCACGTTGTTGCGCGCGACCGGCTTGGTCTCGAACATCGAATAGAAGGTGGCGACCTCGTAGGCCCACACCGGCGGCAGGTCCAGGTACTTCGCCACCGCGGCGATCAGCTCGTCGGTCAGCCAGCCGCCGTTCTGTTCCTGCGCGCCGAACAGGCCCTGCAGCACGGCGGAGCGCTTGCGCTCCGGCGGGAACTTGGTCAACCAGTGGTCGATATGCGCGCGCGTCGCGTCCGACAGTGCCACCATCGGATCGACGTTGCGGCAGGCTTCGAAATTGCCCGTCGCTTTCATCGGTCAACCTCACCAAACACGATGTCATAGGTGCCGATCATCGCCACCACGTCGGACAGCATGTGCCCCTTCGTGATTTCGTCCATCGACGAGAGATGGGCAAAGCCCGGCGCTCGCAGGTGTACGCGGAACGGCTTGTTGGCGCCGTCGCTGACCAGATAGCAGCCGAACTCGCCCTTGGGCGCTTCGACCGCGGCGTAAGTTTCGCCGGCCGGCACGCAATAGCCTTCGGTGAACAGCTTGAAGTGGTGGATCAGCGCTTCCATGCTCTGCTTCATGTCCGTGCGCGACGGCGGCGCCACCTTGTAGTTGTCCAGCATCACCGGGCCGGGGTTGGCCCGCAGCCAGGCAACGCACTGGGCGATGATCCGGTTGGACTGGCGCATTTCGGCCATCCGCACCAGGTAGCGGTCGTAGCAGTCTCCGTTCACGCCCACCGGGATGTCGAAATCCACTTCCGCGTACTTGGCGTAGGGCTGCTTCTTGCGCAGGTCCCACTCGATGCCGGAGCCGCGTAGCATCGCGCCGCTCATGCCCCAGGCCTTAGCCTGTTCCGGGCTGACCACGCCGATGTCGACGGTGCGCTGCTTCCAGATGCGGTTGTCGGTGAGCAGCGTTTCGTATTCGTCCATCCGCGCCGGGAAGTCGCGGGTGAACTGCTCGAGGAAGTCCAGCAGCGAGCCTTCACGCCACTCGTTGAAGCGCTTGAGCTTCGCGCCCTTGCGCCACGGCGACTCCTTGTACTTCGGCATCCTGTCCGGCAGGTCGCGGTAGACGCCGCCGGGACGGTAGTACGCCGCGTGCATGCGTGCGCCGGAGACCGCCTCGTAGCAGTCCATCAGCTCCTCGCGCTCGCGGAAGGCGTACAGGAACACCGCCATCGCGCCGAGGTCGAGCCCGTTCGACCCCAGCCACATCAGGTGGTTGAGGATGCGGGTGATCTCGTCGAACATCGTGCGGATCCACTGCGCGCGTTCCGGCGCCTCGATCCCCATCAGGTTCTCGATGGCGCGCACGTAGGCGTGTTCGTTGCACATCATCGACACGTAATCCAGCCGATCCATGTACGGGATCGACTGGTTGAACGGCTTGGACTCGGCCAGCTTCTCGGTGCCGCGATGCAGCAGGCCGACGTGCGGGTCGCAACGACGCACGATTTCGCCATCCATCTCCAGGATCAGGCGCAGTACACCGTGCGCGGCCGGATGCTGGGGGCCGAAGTTCAGCGTGTAGTTGCGGATTTCCTGCGCCGCCTCCGCCGGGTTGCTGGCGAAAGTGTCGCTGCCGGGATGCAGGACGGCGCTCATCGGCGGGCCTCACGCTGCAGGATGCGGTTGTCGCGCTCGGCCTCGGCGGTCGCGAAGCGGGCGTCGTCGCGGATCACGCGGGCCACACCCACGCGCGGCTCCACGCTGGTGACGGGCTCATACACCACGCGCTTCTTCTCCTCGTCGTAGCGCACTTCAACGTTGCCGATCAGCGGGAAGTCCTTGCGGAACGGATGTCCCACGAAACCGTAGTCGGTCAGGATCCTGCGCAGGTCGGGATGGCCGTCGAACACCACGCCGAACAGGTCGAACGCCTCGCGCTCGAACCAGTTGGCGCCTGGCCACAGGCCGGTCACCGAGGCGACCACTGGCACACCGTCGTCCGGCGCGAAGACGCGCACGCGCACGCGCAGGTTGCGGGCGATCGAGAGCAGGTGCAGCACCACGCCGAAGCGGCGCTCGCCGCGCTCATCGGCGGCCGCGGTGGTGCCGGCTTCGTGGCTGGGCGTCTCGCCCCAGTTGAAACGACCCGGGCCCTGCCCTTCCACGCCGCGGCTGAAGCCTTCCGAGGACACGCCCACGGTGTCCCACTCGTCGCTGCCGTAGCCGAGGTAGTCGATGCCGCAAAGATCGATGAACGTCTCGAAGCCGAACTCGTCGCGCAACGCCTTGCAGGCGGCGTGGTAGTCGGCCGCAGCCACCTCGAGGGTGACCTCGCCACGCGGCAGCGCAACCTGCACGGCGGTCGCACCGAAACGCACGGCCAGCTGTTCGGACAGTTGCATGCTCATGCGCGCGCGCCCTCGGGCTTGGGCGTCCGCGAGTACGGGTTCTGTTCCATCCGGCGGATTTTCTTCTGCAGCTGCAGGATGCCGTACACCAGCGCCTCGGCGGTCGGCGGGCAACCCGGCACGTACACGTCGACCGGCACCACGCGGTCGCAGCCGCGGACCACCGAATAGGAGTAATGGTAGTAGCCGCCGCCGTTGGCGCAGCTGCCCATCGAGATCACCCATTTCGGGTCGGGCATCTGGTCGTAGACCTTGCGCAGCGCCGGGGCCATCTTGTTGACCAGGGTGCCGGCGACGATCATCACGTCGGACTGGCGCGGCGACGGGCGGAACACCACGCCGTAGCGGTCCATGTCCAGGCGCGCCGCGCCGGCCTGCATCATCTCGACCGCGCAGCATGCCAGGCCGAAGGTCACCGGCCACATCGAGCCGGTGCGCGCCCAGTTCCACAGCGCGTCCAGGCTGGTGGTGACGTAGCCGTTCTGCAGCAGCGGGTTGTCGCCTTCCGGACGCAGGATGTCATCCAGCCGCCCTTCCGGCAGCGGATTGCTGGCGGCTTCCAGTACTGATCGGACGATATTGCTCATTCCCACTCCAGCGCGCCGCGCTTCCACACGTACACGAAGCCGATCACCAGCAGCGTGAGGAACACGCCCATCTCGATCAGGCCGAACACCCCCAGCTCGCGGAACACCACGGCCCAGGGGAAGACGAAGGCGATTTCCAGGTCGAACACGATGAACAGGATCGCGACCAGGTAGTAGCGCACGTCGAACGGCATGCGCGCGTTCTCGAAGGCGCCAAAGCCGCACTCGTAGGGCGAGAGCTTTTCGCTCGACGGCCGCTTGGGGCCGAGGACGTTGCCGACGATGATCAGGGCGATGCCGATCCCGGTGGCAACGATCAAAAACAGCAGGATGGGCAGGTATTGGGACAGCACGCTTGCCTCTTCTCGTTGTTCATGGGTTTGCAGCCACGACGGCAGCTCACCAACAGCCGCGCATTCTACCCGCCGGGGCATGACCGCGGCCAGACCTTCACTGCGGAAATACACGCGAAATGCCAACGATTTTGCATTCGGATGCACGGCCGCGGCACTTGCCAAGAATCGTTCGCATCCCGATCAGGACAAATGACCCGGATCGAATTCGGCACGACCCATCCGCGCATTTGCGGCGCAGGCCCGGCGATCGCGCGGATTGGAGCCCGAACTCACCATGTGACGCGTACAATGCGTGCCCCCTTTCCCTTCGGCGATCCCGCCCCAAGGCACCATGAGCGCCGATAACGCGACCCCGTTGTTCACCGACCTCGGCCTGCCCGAGACCCTGCTGGCCGCTTTGCGCGATGTCGGCTACGAGTCACCCTCGCCGATCCAGGCCGCGACCATCCCGCCCCTGCTGCAAGGCCGCGACGTGCTGGGCCAGGCCCAGACCGGCACCGGCAAGACCGCCGCGTTCGCCCTGCCGGCGTTGTCGCGGCTGGACGTCGCGGCCGGCAAGCCGCAGGTGCTGGTGCTGGCCCCGACCCGCGAGTTGGCCATTCAGGTCGCCGAGGCGTTCCAGACCTACGCCAAGCACATCCCCGGCTTCCAGATCCTGCCGATCTACGGTGGCCAGGGCTACGGACCGCAGCTGCACGCGCTCAAGCGCGGCGTGCATGTCGTCGTCGGCACCCCGGGCCGCGTCATCGATCATCTGGATCGCGGCACGCTGGATCTGTCCGAACTGCGGATGCTGGTGCTGGACGAGGCCGATGAAATGCTGCGGATGGGCTTCATCGACGATGTCGAAGCCATCCTCAAGAAGACGCCGGCCAGCCGCCAGGTGGCGCTGTTCTCGGCCACCATGCCGGCGCAGATCAAGCGCATCGCCCAGACCTACCTGAAGGACCCGGTGGAAATCGCCATCAAGGCGCTGACCACCACCGCCGCCAGCATCCGCCAGCGCTACTGGATGGTCAGCGGCGTCAACAAGCTGGACGCGCTGACCCGGATCATGGAGGCCGAGCCGTTCGACGCCATGATCATCTTCGCCCGCACCAAGCTGGGCACCGACGAGCTGGCCGAAAAGCTGGCGGCGCGCGGCTTCCGCGCGGCGGCGATCAATGGCGACGTGGAGCAGAAGACCCGCGAGCGCACCATCGCGCGCCTGAAGGAAGGCCAGATCGACGTGCTGGTGGCCACCGACGTGGCCGCGCGCGGGCTGGACGTGGAGCGCATCAGCCACGTGCTGAACTACGACATCCCCTACGACACCGAGAGCTACGTCCACCGCATCGGCCGCACCGGCCGCGCCGGCCGCAGCGGCGAGGCGATCCTGTTCGTGGCGCCGCGCGAGCGCGGCATGCTGGGGGCGATCGAGCGCGCTACCCGGCAGAAGATCGAACAGATGAACCTGCCCAGCGTGGACGCGGTGAACGAGCGTCGCGTGGCCAAGTTCCTGGACAAGATCGACGGCGCGCTGCAGAGCGACGACCTGTCGCTGTTCCGCGACCTGGTCGAGCGCTACGAGCAGGAAAAGAACGTGCCGGCGGTGGAAATCGCCGCGGCGCTGGCCAAGCTGGTGCAGGGCAAGACGCCGCTGCTGCTGCCCAAGCCGGCGGTGCCGGAGAAACCCTTCACTGCGGGCGATGGCCGCCCGCAGCGGACCGAGCGTCCGGCGCGCGAGCCGCGCGAACGCACCCCGCGCGAGCCGCTGCCGGCCGACGTGGGCATGCGCACCTACCGCATCGAGGTGGGCTACCAGCACGGCGCGCAGCCGGGCCACATCGTCGGTGCGATCGCCAACGAGGCCGACCTGGAATCCCGCTACATCGGCCGCATCGACATCCGCGACGACTACACCCTGGTCGACCTGCCCGACGGCATGCCGTCGGAGCTGCTGGAGCACCTGCAACAGGTGCGCGTGGCTAGCAAGCCGCTGCGGATGAAGCCGGCCAGCGATGCCGATATCGACGCCCCCAAGCGCAAGCGCAGCTTCGGCCCGCCGCGCGATGGCGATCGTCCGGGTGGTCCGCGCAAAACCGGCGGATTCAAGCCCGGCGGACACAAGCCGGGCGGCTTCAAACCGCGCGGGCCGCGCTGAGTAATGCCTTTCCCTCTCCCCATTGCAGGTGGGGAGAGGGAAACCCGCTGCATGTCCGCATGGCAACCGGCGATTGGCCCCTCGCCGCCACTCTTGGCATAGTTTTCCCATGCCCCGCCTTCTTGTCTTCCAGCACGTTGCCGCCGAGCCCCTGGGCACGCTCGACCCGTTGATCCGCCGCCGCGGCCACCGCATCCGCTTCAGGAATTTCGAACGCCATCCGGATGCCCACCTCAATGTCGACCGCTACCGCGGCCTGGTGGTGCTGGGCGGCCCAATGAACGTGGACGAGCAGCCGCAACGCGCGCACCTGCGCAACGAGGCGCGTGCGATCGAGGCGATGCTGAAACAAGGCAAGCCGGTGTTGGGCATCTGCCTCGGCGCGCAGTTGCTGGCGCACGTGTTGGGTGCGCCGGTGCCGCGCAACCGGGTGCCGGAGATCGGCTGGTATCCACTGCACAAGACCGATGCCGGCAATGCCGACCCGGTGCTGGCGCCGCTGGCCGCCACCACACCGGTGTTCCAGTGGCACGGCTGCCGTTTCGACATGCCGCAGGACGCCGTGCATCTGGCGCGCAGTGACGATTGCGAGCAACAGGCGTTCCGTTACGGCGAAAACGCCTACGGCTTCCAGTTCCATCTGGAAATGGACGAGCGCCTGATCGAGCGCTGGCTGAAAAACCCGGCCTACCGCGATGAGCTGGAGGGCGCCAGCTTGGGCCACGGCGCCGAGGCCATCCGCACCCAGACCCGGCTGCATATCGCCGCCATGCAGGCGCAGGCCGACGCGGTATTCAACAACTTCCTCGACCTTGTCGGCCGCCCGCAGCGCCGCCACACCCTGCCCTCGCGCGAATGGGTGTGAGCAGCCACGACGCCATCGTCATCGGTGCCGGCGCCGCCGGCCTGATGTGCGCGCTTGCGGCCGGCCGGCGCGGGCTGCGCGTGCTCGTCATCGACCATGCCAACAAGGTCGGCAAGAAAATCCTGATGTCCGGTGGCGGCCGCTGCAATTTCACCAATACCGGTACCACGCCCGCCAATTACCTCTCCGCCAATCCGCATTTCTGCAAATCGGCGCTGGCCCGCTACACGCCCTGGCATTTCATCGAACTGGTGGAACGGCACCGCATCGCCTACCACGAAAAGGAGCTGGGCCAGCTGTTCTGCGACGAGTCCTCGAAGCAGATCGTGGCGATGCTGCTGGCCGAATGCGCCGATGCCGGGGTCGAGATCCGCACCCATTGCGCCATCGAACGGGTGGAACACAGCGATGCCGGCCGCTTCCGCCTGCATGCCGCGCAGGGCCGCTTCGAGGCAGCTTCGCTGGTGGTGGCCAGCGGCGGCCTGTCGATCCCCAGCATGGGCGCAACCGGCTTCGGCTACACATTGGCCAAGCAGTTCGGACACGCAGTGCTGCCGACCCGCGCCGGGCTGGTGCCGCTGACCCTGAGCGGCAAGCACGCCGAGCGTTTGCATGACCTGGCCGGGGTGGCGCTGCCGGTGGAAGCCCGCTGCAATGGCGCCAGCTTCCGCAACTTCATGCTGGTCACCCACCGCGGCATCAGCGGCCCGGCGATCCTGCAGATCTCCAACTACTGGCAACCCGGCGACGAACTGCGCCTGGATTTGCTGCCGGGTACCGACATCGATGCGCTGCTGCGCGACTGGCAGCAGTCGCGGCGCGACGCGGAGCTGAAGACGCTGTTGGCGGAGGTGCTGCCCAAGCGCTTCGCCCAGCGGCTGTGCGAGCACTGGTTCAGCAGCAAACCGCTGCGCCAGTACAACCCGCGCGAGCTGGACGGCCTCGCCGCACTGCTGCGCGACTGGCCGCTGGTGGCCAGTGGCAGCGAAGGCTACCGCACCGCCGAGGTGACCATGGGCGGCGTCGACACTGACGGCCTGTCTTCCGCCACGATGATGTCGAAGACGGTGCCGGGGCTGTATTTTGTCGGCGAAGTTGCGGATGTCACCGGCTGGCTGGGCGGCTACAACTTCCAGTGGGCCTGGGCGTCCGGCCACGCCGCGGGACAGGCGCTGGGCGGGCCCTGAAGCGCGACGCTGCTACGCCGAGTCAGATGAAGGGCACCAGCGGCAGCCCCAGATAAGGGTGGACCAGCCACCACAGCCCCACCACCGCTGCCAGCCACAGCAACAGCTTGACCAGCGCGCCGGCAAGCTTCAGCGCCAGCCACACGCCCACCACCACCAGCACGATCGCGATCCAGTTCATGCGGCCGCTCCCGCCGCCATTGGCCGCAGCTGCGGGTCCAGCGCCACCCGATCGTCGAACACGAAGCAGCCGCCCGCATAGCCCATGCCGCCCACCTGCTCGAAATAACCAAGGATGCCGTCGTCCAGCTGCAGCACGTTGTCCATGCCGTCGGCGCGCAGCCACAGCGCGGCTTTTTCGCAGCGGATCCCGCCGGTGCAGAAGCTGACCACGGCGGCATCGCGCAGCGCCTCGCGATGCGGGGCCAGCGCCGTCGGCAGGTCGGTGAAGCGGTCGATCGGCAGGGTCAGCGCACCGTCGAAAGTGCCGTGGGCGACTTCCTCGCGGTTGCGCGTATCCAGCAGCACCAGCCGGCGACCGGCATCATCGCGGCCGCCCTGTGCGATCCAGCGTGCCAGCGTGGCCGGCGCCACCGTCGGCGCGCGCTCGCCGGCCTGCAGCGGCGAGACCGCCTCGCGCCGGAAGGTGATGATTTCCGCCTTGCGCTTCACCTTCAGCCGCGCAAACGGCACCACCTCGCTCCAGCTTTCCTTGGCATGCAGCGCGGCGAAGCGCGGGTCCGTGCGCAGCCAGGCCAGGAAACCTCGCAGCGACGCTTCGGCGCCGGCCAGGAACAGGTTCAGGCCTTCCGGCGTCACCAGCATGGTGCCGCGCAGCGTCGCTGCCTCGGCCTGCGCGTGCAGGCGCGCGGCCAGCGCATCGGCATCGTCGATGGCCACGAACAGATAGGCGGCGATGTTGAGGATCATGCGAAGTCCGGTGGGCGCAAACCATCCATTCTAGTCGCCCACCGGCGGCGGCCGTGGAATCATGTGCGGATGTCCGAGATCCCGCATCCCCGCCGCGTTGCCGTGATCGGCGGCGGCCCCGCCGGCCTGATGGCCGCCGAAGCCGCGCGCGCCGGCGGCGCCGAGGTCCACCTGTTCGAAGCCAAAGGGTCGGTGGGCCGCAAGTTCCTGATCGCCGGCAAGGGCGGATTGAACCTGACCCACGGCGAAGCCCGCCCGGGTTTCGATGTGCGCTATCGCGAACGTGCCGATGCGGTGGGCCGCTGGCTGGATGTTTTCGACGCCGACGCACTGCGCCAATGGGCGCGCGGGCTGGGCGTGGAGACCTATGTCGGCAGCTCCGGGCGGGTATTCCCGCTGGATCGCAAGGCCGCGCCGCTGCTGCGAGCGTGGGTGCGGCGGCTGAAGGAAACCGGCGTGCAGATGCACGTGCAGCATCGCTGGCAGGGCTGGGACGCGTCCGCTGCGTTGCGCTTCGACACGCCGGCCGGCGCGGTCACGTTCGCCGCAGACGCGGTGGTGCTGGCGCTGGGCGGCGGCAGCTGGCCGCAGTTGGGGTCGGACGGCGGTTGGGTGGAGTTGCTGGCCACGCGCGGCATCGATATCGCGCCGCTGGCGCCCGCCAACTGTGGGTTCGACATCGGCTGGAGCGCGCTGCTGGCGGGCAAGTTCGCCGGCGCGCCGCTGAAGCCGGCGGTCGCGCATTGGCAGGACGCCGCCGGCACCGCGCACGCGCTGCAGGGCGAATGCGTGCTCACCGCCACCGGCATCGAAGGCAGCCTGATCTATGCCATCGCCGCCGACCTGCGCACCACCATCGCCCGCGACGGCAGCGCGCTACTGCAGCTGGATCTTGCGCCCGGCCGCGACCCCGAGCGCCTGCACGCCGACCTGTCGAAGCCGCGCAAGGGCCGCAGCCTGGGCGACCACCTGCGTCGGCAGGCGGGGCTGGATGCGGCCAAATGCGCGCTGGTGTTCGAAGTGTTGGACAAGACCACGTTGCAGGACATGGCCACCGTCGCCGCAACAATCAAACGCCTTCCGCTGGTCTTGCTGCGGCCGCGGCCGCTGGCGGAAACGATCTCCACGGCCGGCGGGATAAGACTGGAGTCGCTGGACGACTCGCTGATGCTGCGCGAGCGGCCCGGCCTCTTCTGCGCGGGGGAAATGCTGGACTGGGAAGCGCCGACCGGTGGCTATCTGCTGACCGCCTGCTTCGCCAGCGGGCTGGTGGCCGGCCGCGGCGCCGCGGCGTGGCTGGCGCGCCGGGCGGGCTGAGCCGGAACCTGGGCGCGAACGACTCAGTCGACGTCCGGCAGGGCCGTCGGCACCGCGGCCGTCGGCGCGGCACGACGGAACCTGCGGAAAAACGCCACCGCGCGTTCGCGGTTACGGCTCAGCAGGTACCAGCCGACGCACAAGCCGCCGAAAGCCAGCAGCAGCAGCGGATTGGGCACGTCCATGCGCATCGCCTGCCCGGCAGCCAGTCCGCACAGCAGGCTGAACCAGGTCAGATGCAGCGCCGCGCGGGTCGGCCCGAAGCCGGCATCCTGCATGATGTGGTGGATATGGTCGCGACCGGCCGAGAACGGCGAACGCCCTTCCTGCACGCGGCGCAGGATCAGCACCAGGCAGTCCATCACCGGCACCGGCAACAGCCACAGCGCCAGCACCGGATTCACCGGATGCCCCGGGTTCTGGGTGAGGCGGAAACTGACCCAGGCGATCAGCAGGCCCAGCAGGGCGCTGCCGGCATTACCGAGGAACACTTTTGCGCGCGGCCGCCACGGCAGGCGCATGTTCCAGATCAGGAAACCCGCAAGCGCGCCGCACAGAACCGACAGCCGCCCCGCCAGCACTGCGTTGCCGGCATACATCGCGGCAAACGCCAGCATGGCCAGCGCCGCCAGCCCCAGCAGGCCGGCCAGCCCGTCGGCGCCGTCGATCATGTTGACCGCGTTGATGATGCCGATGGTGGCGAATACCGTGAACGGCACCGACAACCAGCCCAGCGACATCTCGCCCAGGCCGAACACCGGGCCGATCTGCTCCACCCGTACCCCGCCCCAGTAGATGATCAGCAGCGCCGCGATCGCCTGGCCCAGCACGCGCGTATACCAGCGCATGTCGCGCAGGTCGTCGTAGAGGCCCATCACCACCAGCAGGAACGAGGCCGCCAGCAGCGAATGCACGGCGTGGCTGCTGGACTGGAACCACAGCAGCACCATCGCGCTGCCGACGAAGATCGCCAGGCCGCCGGTGACTGGCGTGGGGGACTGGTGGTCCTTGCGCCCTCCGGGGCAATCCAGCAGCCCTAGCCTGCAGGCTGCAGGCTGTATCAACCAAAGCACGCCTGCGGTGACGGCGAACGCCAGCAGCGTGGCCAACGGATCGAACCCAAGGAACTTGTGCAACATCCTGTTGCTCCGGCCGGACCAGAAACCCGAGTCTACGTCCTGACAGGTTGTTCAGCCATTCACGGGACAGGCGACATGCGTTGGGCCCGGAGTGCCGCCTCCCCCACCCGACCGAGGCTGGTGTCTACACATGCTCCGGCCGCATATACGGGAACAGCAGCACGTCACGGATCGAGCTGGAGCCAGTCAGCAGCATCACGAAGCGGTCGATGCCTACGCCCAGCCCGCCGGTGGGGGCCAGGCCCACCTCCAGCGCGCGGATGTAATCGGCATCGAAATGCATGGCCTCGTCGTCGCCTGCGTCCTTCGCCTCGACCTGCGCGCGGAAGCGCGCGGCCTGGTCTTCCGGGTCATTCAGCTCCGAGAAGCCGTTGGCCAGCTCCTTGCCGCCCACGAACAGCTCGAAGCGGTCGGTGATGCCGGGCTCGCTGTCGGATTCGCGCGCCAGCGGGCTGACTTCCACCGGGTAATGGGTGATGAAGGTTGGCTGGATCAGGCCGGTTTCGACGGTCTTCTCGAAGATCTCCAGCAGCAGCTTGCCCCAGCCGTAGCCGGGTTTGACCGGAATCTTCAGGCGCGCGCAATGGGCGGCCAGCGCGGCGCGGTCGCGGCAGTCGGCGACGGAGATCTCCGGATTCAGCTCGCGCACCGCCTCTTCCAGCTTCCAGCGGCGGAAGGCGGGTGCGAGGTCGATCGTCTGGCCGTCCCACTCGAACACGGTGGTGCCCATCGCCTCCAGCGCCACGTCGCGCATCATCGCTTCGGTCAGGTCCATCACCTCGGTGTACGTGGCGTAGGCCTCGTACAGTTCGAGCATGGTGAACTCGGGATTGTGGCGGGTGGATACGCCCTCGTTGCGGAAGTTGCGGTTGATCTCGTAGACGCGCTCCAGGCCGCCAACGACCAGCCGCTTGAGGTACAGCTCCGGCGCGACGCGCAGGAACAGCTGCAGGTCCAGCGCGTTGTGGTGGGTCACGAACGGGCGCGCGGTGGCGCCGCCGGCGATGTACTGCATCATCGGCGTTTCCACTTCCAGGAAACGGCGCGCGTCCAGCCAGTGACGGATGGCGCGGACGATGCGCGAGCGGGCGATGAAGACTTCGCGCGCCTCCGGGGTGACGATCAGGTCGACATAGCGCTGGCGGTAACGCTGCTCGACATCGCTCAGGCCGTGGAACTTGTCCGGCAGCGGCCGCAGCGACTTCACCAGCAGGCGCAGCGAGGCTGCCTTGACCGACAGCTCGCCGGTCTTGGTTCGCATCAGGCTGCCCTCGGCCGCCACGATGTCGCCGATGTCCCAGCCCTTGAAGGCTTCGTACGACTCGCCCAGCACGTTGGCCTGCAGGAACAGCTGGATCCTGCCACTCATGTCCTGCACGGTGGCGAACGCGGCCTTGCCCATGACCCGCTTGGCGAGGATGCGGCCAGCGATGGTGACGCTGCGGCAGCTGGCTTCCAGCGCTTCGCCGGTCCACTGCTCGGCATCGGCGTATTCGCCCTGCAGGTCGCCGGCGAAGTCGGCGCGGCGGAAGTCGTTGGGGAACGCGCCGCCCTGCCCGCGCAGCGCGGCAAGCTTGGCGCGGCGCTCGGCAATCAGGTGGTTTTCGTCGACGGGCTGGGAGGCGGTGGGGTCGTTCATCGGGAATCCGTCACGCGCGCTGACGGCAGCGGCGTGCCACAGGGGAATGGGGGGTTGATGCAGGCCGGAAAGAATACCAGAGCGACCGCCGCAACCCGCGGCGCAGCGGCATTGCCGTGGCCACGGCACATTTCCTGCATGAGCAGACCCAACGCCATTATTCCGACGCCATGCGCATCCTTGCCGCTCTTCTCCTCTTGCTGGCATCACTGCCGCTGACCGCGGCCACCGGCACCCCCGCCCCGCCGCAGGGCGCGGAAAGCAACCTGCAACTGACCCAATGCATGAGCCTGCAGGGCAGCCTTTCGCGGCAGACCACCGCGCTGGCGGAGCTGCAGGCGCACAGCCAGGCGCTGTCGTCCCAGCGCGAGCTGGAGCGGATGCGCAACGAAAGCCGCATCCAGGCGCTGGAAAACGAAAAGGCAAGGCTGCTGTCGGCAGCGGTGATCGCGGTACTGATCCTGTTGCTGGCGGCGGCGACCAGCTTCGGGCTGCTGCTGCGCAAGCGCCATCAGCAGCTGCGCCGGCTCAGTGAAGTCGACGTATTGACTGGGCTCGGCAACCGCCGCGCGGCCACACGCAAGCTCGATGCGCTGGCGGCCCAGCGCGGCCCGGACGGCACCCGCCACGTGCTGTTCCTGATCGATGTCGACCATTTCAAGCAGATCAACGACAGCCACGGCCACCACGTCGGCGACGAGGTACTGGTCGCACTGGCGGCAAAGCTGAGGGCGGCCTGCCGGCCCACCGACCTGGTGGCGCGCTGGGGCGGCGAAGAATTCCTGGTCGCCTGCACCAGCCTGACCCGCGAACAGGCCGAACAGGTCGCCGCGCGGTTGCGCCGGGCAATGGCTTACACGCTGGAAACCAGCCACGCCGCGCGGCTGATTACGGTGTCGCTGGGGCTGGCGCCGATCCCGTTCTTCGACAGCGGCGACGAACCGTCGCCGGCCAGCTGCTGGGACTACGCATTGCGCATGGCCGATCGCGCCCTGTACGCGGCCAAGCGACATCGCGACGCCTGGGTGGGCTACTGGGGGGCGCAGCTACCCGACAACGCCACCGCCGAAGCGGTGCTGGAACAGCCGGAAGCGGCCGATGGCATCGTCACCGTGATGTCCAGCGTGCCGCGGATCGTCTCCACCTCGTCGGCAGCTGCCCGCGCGCGCAGCCTCAAGGCGCTGCGCGCACAGGGGTGAGACGGGATCAGGCCGCGTCGTTGCGCTTGGCGCCGGCTTCGAGGCCCGACTTCAGGCTGGCTTCCACGAATTCGTCCAGATCGCCGTCCAGCACCTTCTGGGTATCGCTGCGCTCGATGCCGGTGCGCAGGTCCTTGATCCGGCTCTGGTCCAGCACGTAGTTGCGGATCTGGCTGCCCCAGCCGACGTCGGACTTGGTGGCTTCCAGCGCGTCCTTCTCGGCGTTGCGCTTCTGCACCTCCAACTCGTAGAGCTTGGCCGCCAGCATCTTCATCGCGCGGTCGCGGTTGGCATGCTGGCTGCGCTCGGTCTGGCAGGCCACCACCGTGTTGGTGGGAACGTGGGTGATGCGCACCGCCGACTCGGTCTTGTTGACGTGCTGGCCGCCGGCGCCGCTGGAGCGATAGACATCGGTGCGCAGGTCAGCCGGGTTGATCTCGATGTCGATGTCGTCATCCACTTCCGGCGACACGAACACGCTGGTGAAGCTGGTGTGGCGGCGGTTGTCGGAATCGAACGGCGACTTGCGCACCAGGCGGTGCACGCCGATCTCGGTCTTCAGCCAGCCATAGGCATAGTCGCCCTCCACCCGGAAGGTAGCGGACTTGATGCCGGCCACTTCGCCGCCGGACACTTCCATCAGCTCGGCCTTCCAGCCGCGCGATTCGGCCCAGCGCAGGTACATGCGCAGCAGGATTTCCGCCCAGTCCTGCGCCTCGGTACCGCCGGCGCCGGCCTGGATGTCGACGAAGGCGTTGCAGCTGTCCATCTGGCCCGAGAACATGCGCTGGAACTCGATCGCTTCCACGCCCTTCTCGTACTGGTCGACGTCGGCCACCACCGCCTGCGCGGTGTCCTCGTCGTCTTCCATCTCGGCCAGCTCCAGCAGCTCACCGGCACCGACCAGGCCGTCGGTCAGGTTGCGGATGCCGTTGACGGTCTTGTCCAGCAGCGAACGCTCGCGCCCCAGCGCCTGCGCGCGGGCGGGATCGTTCCAGACACCCGGATGTTCCAGTTCGCGTTCTACTTCTTCCAGGCGTTCGCGCTTGGTGTCGTAGTCAAAGATACCCCCGGAGCGCATCGAGCCGACCGGTCAGGTCGGCGATGCGGGCTCGGATGGGATTGAGCTCGATCATGGGAAAACCGCGTGTTCGGATGAATCGCGCATTTTAGCAGCGCGCGATGACCGTCATGGCGGAATGCAGTTCTCACGGCAACCTTGCGGACGCGGAGCCGGAATGGGTGCGAGCCCACGTGGAGGTCGCAATGAACGACGCGCAACGCTTCAAGGTTGGCGACCACGGCGATGGAGAATGTCCCCTGAGGCTCAGCCGTCCAGCCCTGCGCGCTGCCGCAGGTCGCCGCGATAGGTGCGGCTGCACGGCAGCTTCGCCCCGTCCTGCATGTGCACGCGGGCATCGCCGGTCTCCAGCGGTTCGATGGAGACGATGCGGTCGAGGTTGACCATGTAGCTGCGGTGGACCCGCGCGAAGCGCGCCGGGTCCAGCCGTGCCTCGATGCCGGCCAGGGTGCTGCGCAGCGGGTAGTCGTGTCCACGAACGCGCAGATTCACGTAGTTGCCGGAGGCCTGCAGCCATTCGATGTCGTTGGCCGCCAACAGGAATTCACGGCCCAGCTTGCGCACCAGGAAGCGCTCGGGCCGATCCACCGGTTCCACCGGCGGGCCTTCGTCCGGCAATGCCAACAGCGTGGCCTCGCCCTGCAGGCGGCGCAGCAGCAGGCGGTAGCCCTCGATGGTCAGGACCACGCCGGCGTAGGAGCGGACGTCCTTCAGGTATTCGTAGCCGAATTCCCACCACCAGGGCGTGAAGTCGTAGCTGTCCCCGATGCTGGCGTAGGCCGCTTTGCGCAGTACCACCATTCCGGCCACGTGCAGGGCCGACCAGGCCAGGCTGCCCAGCAGGTGCAGCGCCAGCACCCGCCGCCAGTCTTCGAGCCGCAGCGGGAACCGGCGGGTAAACCAGACCACCGCCGGCACCAGCGCCAGCGCGACCAGCGCCGAGCTGGTCTCCCAGACCGCCGGCTGCCAGGCGCTGAACCCCAGATGCAGCCGGCGCACGTCCATGTTCACGGTGATGCTGTTGGCCAATGCCGAAACCAGGTACTGAACGACCCAGAACCCGACCTCAACGCCGCGGCGCCACGGCTGGTAACGCTGATAGAGAGTCGGGTCAGCCGGTTGCATCCGCGCATTGTAGGGGCGGGGCCGGGCGCTCCGTTCCCGCTTCGTCCCCTGGTTCCGCGGCCCGTCCCAAACCCGCGTCGCACGGTCACCCAGGGGTGGCAAGCCCGACCGGAGGACGGAACGCTGGCGGCTCCTTCGCAACGGCCATTCCCATGCAGCGCCGCCTCGATATCGACCGGGTTCGTGTCCTCGCCTTCGGCCTGCTGGTGCTCTACCACGTGGGCATGTACTACGTGAGCTGGGACTGGCACGTCAAAAGCCCGCACGCCAGCGCCACGCTGGAACCGCTGATGCTGCTGACCAGTCCGTGGCGGATGTCGCTGCTGTTCGTGGTCTCGGGCGTGGCCACCGCCTTCCTGCTGGGCAAGGCGAGTCGGGGCGATGGGCGCTTCCTCGGCCCGCGCTCGTGGCGGCTGCTGCTGCCGCTGGTGTTCGGCATGTACGTCGTGGTGCCGCCGCAGGTCTATTACGAACTGGTAGAAAAGGTGCCGGGCGGCTTCCACGCCGGGTACGCCGCGTTCATGGGCACCTACCTGCGGGGCGGCGACTTCTACTGCGCGGCACCCGGCGACTGCGTGGACGCGCCGACCTGGAACCACCTGTGGTTCCTCGCTTACCTGTGGGCCTATACCGTCGTCCTGTGGCTGCTGTTGAAACTGGCGCCGGCGGCGATGCAATCGGTCGGTGGCTGGCTCGGGCGGCGACTGTCGGGCCCGGGCGCGCTGTTGTGGCCGATGGCGTGGCTGGCGCTGGCGCGGCTGGCTTTGGCGGGGCGCTTCGAGTCCACCCACGACCTGGTGGACGACTGGTACAACCACGCCCAATACCTGCCCATGTTCCTGCTGGGTTACCTGCTGGCGTTCTCGCCCGGCTTCTGGGAAGCGCTGCAGCGCCATCGCAAGGTCGCGCTGGGCATCGCCCTCGCCGGCTACGCCGTGATCACCGGCGTCTGGTACTTCTCCGGCTACAGCGACGAAGTACCGCCGCCCGACGCCGTGCGCGTGCTGGTGCGGCTGGTCTGGGGCATCAACCAGTGGTGCGCGATCGCCGCCCTGTTCGGCTACGCCTACCGCCTGCGCGATGTCGACAGCCCTGCCCTGCGTTACCTCGCCCCGGCGGTATTCCCGGTCTACATCCTGCACCAGACCGTCATCGTCGCACTGGCGCGCAGCGCCAAACAGCTGGTTCTGCCGCCGCTGCTGGAGGGCCCGCTGCTGGTGCTGCTGACTTTCGCCGCGTGCCTCGGAGGTTACGAGCTGATCCGGCGGATACCGGTATTGCGGCCGGTGTTCGGCCTCAAGCCGGAGCCGAAGCGACTGCCGCTTGCCGATGCACCACCACAAGCTGGATAGCATCACCGCCGCGGTAATCGTCCGGCGCGAGGCGATAGGCGACATGGATGCGCCGGCCCGGCTCCTCGCCATTCCAGCCGTTGAAGTGGATGGCGTTGCAGCGGCGCCCGCCGAGGGCGAGTTCCAGCTTGAGGTGGCGCTCCTTCAGCACGCGGAAACCCAGCACCTCGAACTCGCCGTCGAACAACGGCTCCGGATAGCCCTGCCCCCAATGGCCGCCGTCGCGCAGCGCCAGCGCGACGTCAGCCCGCAACTCTTCCGCGCGCAGTTCACCGTCGCTGCGCAGCTCCTCGGTCAGCAGCGCGGGGTCCAGCCACTCGCGCGCGACCTGCACGAAGGCATCGCGGAACATCGGGAAAGCCTCGCGCGGCAGGGTCAGGCCCGCCGCCATCGCGTGGCCACCGAAGCGCGGAATCAGGCCGGGATGGCGCGCGTCCACCAGCGCCAGCGCGTCGCGGACGTGGAAGCCGGGGATCGAACGCGCCGATCCGCGCAGAATGTCGCCGTCCGGCTCGGCCGGCGCGAAGGCGATGGCGGGCCGGTGCAGGCGCTCCTTCAGCTTGGACGCCACCAGCCCGACCACGCCGGGATGCCAGTCGGGGTCGAACATGCAGGCCGCGTGGCTGGCATCGATGCCGTCCAGCTTTGTCTCCGCCACGTCCTGCATGTCGGCCTGCAGCGCGCGGCGCTCGTCGTTGATGCCGTGCAGGATGGCGGCCAGCTCGCGCGCCTGCATCGCATCGTCGGTGAGCAGGCATTCGATGCCGATGCCCATGTCTTCCAGCCGACCCGCGGCGTTGATGCGCGGGCCGATGGCGAATCCCACATCGGCGGTGGACAGGGTGGCATCGCGCCGGCCCGCGACTTCAATCAACGCGCGCAGCCCGGCGCTGCCCTGCCCGGCCCGCAGTCGCCGCAGCCCGGCCCCGACCAGCGCGCGGTTGTTGGCGTCCAGCGGCACCATGTCGGCCACCGTGCCCACCGCGACCAGATCCAGCAGAACGGAGAGGTCGGCCTTCGATGCCATCGCGGCGCGCAGCGCCAGCAGCACGTAGAACATCACCCCCACCCCGGCCAACGCCTTGCTGGCGAAGCCGCAGCCGGGCTGGTTGGGGTTGACGATGGCATCGGCCGGTGGCAGCGCCGGTCCCGGCAGGTGGTGGTCGGTGACCAGCACCTGCCAGCCGAGTGCCTTCGCCGCCTGGATGCCGGCATGGCAGGCGATGCCGTGGTCCACCGTGACCACCAGATCGGGCTGCAGCGCCGCCAGTTCCTCCACCAGTCCGGGGGTCAGCCCGTAACCGTGGACGATGCGGTTGGGCACCGCGTGGGAAACCCGGCGCGCGCCCAGCAGGCGCAGGCCGCGCACGCCCACCGCACAGGCGGTGGCGCCGTCGCAGTCGAAATCGCCGACAACAAGGATGTGCGCATCCGCGTCGATCGCCGCGCGCAGCAGCTGCACCGCCGCGTCGATGCCCAGCAGCTCCGAGGGTGGCAGCAGGTCGGCCAGCCGCGGCATCGCCGCGCGCGCATCGCTGCCGCGCGCGGCATGCACGCGACGCAGCAGGTCAGGCCAATGCTCGGGCCAGTCACCCACCGGCTCGGCGGGTGGCCAGCGGACGATGCGACGCACCGCGCTCACCCGGAAATCGCCGTCATCGGCCTGCGCCACAAGCGCCAGCGTTGACCGCGGTGCAGCGCGAACGACAGGCCATCGGCAAAATCGAAAATCGCTTCGCCGCGCGCAGCCGCTGGCACCAGCCAGTGCTCAAGCAGCGCGCGCGGATCGCGCTGACCGCGCAGGTCGACCAGCGCAGCACCTTGCACCTGATCGAATGCGGGCAGCGGCATGCCCTGCAGCTTGCCCAATCGGGCCGCGCCCAGCACCGCGGGATCGTCGGAATACACGGTGGCTGCGTCGGCCGATACCGCGTCGGGCAAGTCCCCGCCGCCCCAGAACCACAGCGCGTTCACCGGCACCCGGCCCGAGGCCAGCCGTGCCGCGTTGTGCGGATGGTTGTGCAAGGTGATCTGCAGTTCGCTTTCCAGCACGCGCCAGCGCCGCGCCGCGTCATCGCGCTGCGCGTGTTCGAAAACGTCATCGCCCAGCGCCTGCTCGGGCGGGGCGAACGCCGGCAGCGGCGTGACGGCCGGCAGGCGCAGGTACCAGCGGGCCGGATGTGGGGCGTCCAGCACGAAACCGGCATCATCGAACAGCGGCCGCAGCACGGGCAGCAACGCGTCCACGTCGGCTTGGTCCATGCCCAGGTTCGCGCCCACCCCGAGCAGGCGTGCACCGTTGATGTCGGGGCGGATATGCGCGGGATCGGCGCGCAGCCAGGTCGCGCCGCGCGCTTCGTTTTCGCCCGCGTCCAGCAGCCGTGTCAGCGCCGCCGCCGGCCAGCCGCGCGGCCGCAGGTCGAAATGGCGGGCCAGCAACTCCGGCTCGCCGGGAACGGCACGTGCGCGGTCGGCGCGCCCCAGCGCCTGCGCCAATGCGGGCGGCAGGGCGACGCCGGCAAACCGCGATGCCGCCGGCAACAGCAGCGTCAGCCGCGCCACGGTTCAGCCCTTGTACGCGACCGAAATGATCTCGTACTCGCGGGTACCGCCCGGCGCCTCGATGGTGATGGCGTCCCCTTCGTTCTTGCCGATCATGGCGCGCGCCACCGGCGAGGAAATCGCGATCAGGCCCTGCTTGATGTCGGCCTCGAGGTCGCCGACGATCTGGTAGGTCTTCTCCTCGTCGGTATCGCAATCCACCAGCACCACGGTGGCGCCGAACACCACCTTGTCGCCGGCGGCGAGCTGGGACACGTCGATGACCTGGGCGTGCGACAGCTCCGCTTCCAGGTGCTTGATGCGGCCTTCGATGAAGCCCTGCTGCTCGCGCGCGGCGTGGTATTCGGCGTTCTCCTTGAGATCGCCGTGGGCGCGCGCCTCGGCGATCGCCTCGATCACGGCAGGACGCTTGACCGACTTCAGTTCTTCCAGTTCCGCGCGCAGGCGCTGCGCGCCCTTGGCGGTGATGG
Organism: Thermomonas fusca DSM 15424; assembly: GCF_000423885.1. GTDB lineage: Bacteria > Pseudomonadota > Gammaproteobacteria > Xanthomonadales > Xanthomonadaceae > Thermomonas > Thermomonas fusca. The sequence goes on from NZ_AUIV01000002.1 coordinate 99,471, forward strand.
GTGCACGGCTCATGCCAGCTCCTTGTGCAGTTCCTGCAGCGAGAGCACGTCGCCCTTGCCGCGGTGGTCCAGCGAGTGCAGCAGCGCCCGCGCACCGGCCACCGTGGTGGAATAGGTGACGCGCGCCTGCAGCGCCTCGCGGCGGATCGAGAATGAGTCGGCGATGGCCTGCCGCCCTTCGGTGGTGTTGACGATGTAGCTGATCTCGCCGTTCTTGATCAGGTCAACGATGTGCGGACGGCCTTCCGCCACCTTGTTGACGCGCTCGCATGCGACGCCGTGCGCGTTCAGGTGGTCGGCGGTGCCGCTGGTGGCGACCAGATTGAAGCCGCGTTCCAGCATGATGCGGGCCACGTCCAGCACGCGCGCCTTGTCCGGGTCGCGCACCGAGATGAAGGCCTTGCCCGGCTGCGGCGCACGGATGTTGGCTGCTTCCTCGGCGCGCGCGAACGCCGCCTCGAAGCTGCGGCCCACGCCCATCACCTCGCCGGTGGAGCGCATTTCCGGGCCGAGGATCGGATCGACGTTCTGAAACTTGGCGAACGGGAACACCGCTTCCTTGACCGAGTAGTACGACGGCACGATCTCTTCGGTCGCGCCCTGCTCGGCCAGCGTCATCCCGGCCATGCAGCGCGCGGAGATCTTGGCCAGCGGGCGGCCGATCGCCTTGGACACGAACGGCACGGTGCGGCTGGCGCGCGGATTCACTTCCAGCAGGAAGATGGTGTCGGCTTCGTCACCTTCTGCCACGCCGACCTGCACCGCGAATTGGGTGTTCATCAGCCCGATCACGTGCAGCGCCTTGGCCAGCGCCACCACCTGCTCGCGCAGGCGCTCCTGCGTGCGCGCCGACAGCGAGTACGGCGGCAGCGAGCAGGACGAGTCGCCGGAATGCACGCCGGCCTCCTCGATGTGCTCCATCACGCCGCCCACCAGCACGTTGCCGTCGCGGTCGGCGATCACGTCGATGTCCACTTCCACCGCGTTGTCGAGAAAACGATCCAGCAGCACCGGCGAATCGTGGCTGACCTTCACCGCCTCGCGCATGTAACGGGCGAGGTCGGCATCGGCATGCACCACTTCCATGGCGCGGCCACCCAGCACATAGCTGGGGCGAACCACCAGCGGGTAGCCGATCTCCCGCGCCTGCACCAGCGCCTCCTCGGCGCTGCGCACGGTGCGGTTCGGCGGCTGCTTCAGGCCGAGGTCCTCGACCAGCTTCTGGAAGCGCTCGCGGTCCTCGGCCAGGTCGATGGAGTCCGGCGAGGTGCCGATGATCGGCACGCCGTTGGCCTCCAGCGCCTTCGCCAGTTTCAGCGGGGTCTGCCCGCCGTACTGCACGATCACGCCCCAGGGCTTCTCCAGCTCCACGATCTCCAGCACGTCTTCCAGCGTCAGCGGCTCGAAGTACAGGCGGTCGGAGGTGTCGTAGTCGGTGGAAACGGTTTCCGGGTTGCAGTTGACCATGATGGTCTCGTACCCGTCCTCGCGCAGGGCGAGCGCCGCGTGCACGCAGCAATAGTCGAACTCGATGCCCTGGCCGATGCGGTTGGGGCCGCCGCCCAGCACCATGATCTTCTTGCGGTCGCTGGGCGCGGCCTCGCACTCGTCCTCGTAGGTCGAGTACAGGTAGGCGGTGCCGGTGGCGAATTCGCCGGCGCAGCTGTCCACGCGCTTGTACACCGGGCGCACGCCGAACGCCTTGCGCAGCGCGCGCACCGCGGTTTCGTTGGTGCCGGCCAACTGGGCGACGCGGGCATCGGAAAAGCCCATGCGCTTGAGCGCCCGCAGGCGCTTGGCATCCAGGCCATCGAGGCCGCGATGGATCACGTCCATCTCGGCGTCGATCAGCTCCTCGATCTGGTCGAGGAACCACGGATCGACGAACGACAGCGCGTGCACGTCCTCCACGCTCATGCCGGCGCGGAAGGCATCGGCGATGTGGAAGATGCGCTCGGGGCCGGGCTCCTTCATCTCGCGGCGCAGCGCCAGCAGGCCGTCTTCGCTGGCCAGGTCCAGGCCGGTCGGGTCGAGCCCGATCTTGCCGGTCTCCAGCCCGCGCAGCGCCTTCTGCAGCGACTCCTGGAAGCTGCGGCCGATCGCCATCACCTCGCCCACCGACTTCATCTGGGTGGTCAGGCGCGCGTCGGCAGCCGGGAACTTCTCGAACGCGAAGCGCGGGATCTTGGTGACCACGTAGTCGATCGACGGCTCGAAGCTGGCCGGCGTAAGCCCGCCGGTAATTTCGTTCTTCAGCTCGTCCAGGGTGTAACCGACCGCCAGCTTGGCCGCGACCTTGGCGATCGGGAAACCGGTCGCCTTCGACGCCAGCGCCGACGAACGCGACACGCGCGGGTTCATCTCGATGACGACCACGCGGCCGTCCTTCGCATTGATGCCGAACTGCACGTTGCTGCCGCCGGTATCGACGCCGATCTTGCGCAGCACCGCGATGGAGGCATCGCGCAGGCGCTGGTACTCCTTGTCGGTCAGGGTCTGCGCCGGCGCGACGGTGATGCTGTCGCCGGTATGCACGCCCATCGCATCGAAGTTCTCGATGCTGCACACGATGATGCAGTTGTCCGCGGTGTCGCGGACCACCTCCATCTCGAATTCCTTCCAGCCCAGCACCGATTCTTCCACCAACACTTCGCTGGTCGGCGACAGCTCGAGGCCGCGCTTGACGATGTCCTCGAACTCTTCGCGGTTGTAGGCGATGCCGCCGCCGGTCCCGCCCAGCGTGAACGAAGGCCTGATGATGGTGGGAAAACCGACGCTGGCCTGGATCTCCACCGCCTGTTCGTAGGTCTTGGCCACTTCCGAGCGCGGGCTGTCCAGCCCGATCTCGGTCATCGCCTGCTTGAACAGCTCGCGGTCCTCGGCCATGCGGATGGCGTCGCGCTTGGCGCCGATCAGCTCGACGTCGTACTTCTCCAGCACGCCGTTGTCGGCCAGGTCCAGCGCGCAGTTCAGCGCGGTCTGCCCGCCCATGGTGGGCAGGATCGCGTCGGGCTTTTCCTTGGCGATGATCTTCTCGACCGTCTGCCAGTTGATCGGCTCGATGTAGACCGCATCGGCCATGTCCGGGTCGGTCATGATCGTGGCCGGGTTGCTGTTCACCAGCACCACCCGGTAGCCCTCCTCGCGCAGCGCCTTGCACGCCTGCGCACCGGAGTAGTCGAACTCGCAGGCCTGGCCGATGACGATCGGACCGGCGCCGATGATGAGGATGGTCTTGAGGTCGGTGCGCTTAGGCATTGCTGTGCTTCTCCATCGACGCAACGAAACGATCGAACAGCGGCGACACGTCCTGCGGGCCGGGGCTGGCTTCCGGGTGTCCCTGGAAACTGAAGGCTGGTGCATCAGTCAACTCGATGCCCTGGTTGGTGCCGTCGAACAGTGAGCGGTGGGTGACCCGCGCGTTCGCCGGCAGGCTGGCCTCGTCGATGCAGAAGCCGTGGTTCTGCGAAGTGATCAGCACCCGGCCGCTGTCGAGGTCCTGCACCGGGTGGTTGGCGCCGTGGTGGCCGTGCGGCATCTTCATGGTGCGAGCGCCGACCGCCAGGCCCAGCAGCTGGTGGCCGAGGCAGATGCCGTACAGCGGGATCTTCGCCTTGAGGAATTCGCGGATCGCGGCGATCGCGTAGTCGCAGGGCGCGGGATCGCCGGGGCCGTTGGACAGGAACACCCCGTCCGGCTGCATCGCCAGCACCTCGGATGCAGGCGTCTGCGCCGGCACCATGTGCACGTCGCAGCCGCGCTCGGCCAGCATGCGCAGGATGTTGCGCTTGGCGCCGAAGTCGTAGGCGACGACCTTGAACTTCGGCTCGGCGCTCACGAACGTATTGCTGTCGAGGTCCAGCTGGCCTTCGCTCCAGCGATAGGGTTCGGCCGTGCTGACCACCTTGGCCAGGTCCATGTCCTTCAGGCCGGGGAACTTGCGCGCCGCCTCGATGGCATGTTCGACGTCCAGCGCCTCGTCGTGGCTGGCCGCCGCCAGCAGCGCCGCGTTCTGCGCACCGCGCTCGCGCAGGATGCGGGTCAGCCTGCGGGTGTCGATGCCGGCGATCGCGCGGATGCCGCGGGCCTGCAGCCATTCCGGCAGCGCCACCTGGCTGCGCCAGTTGCTGGGCCGGCGCGGCACGTCGCGCACGATCAACCCGGCCGCCCAGGCCTGGGCGGCCTCGTCGTCCTGGTCGGTGCAGCCGGTGTTGCCGATATGCGGATACGTCAGCATGACCAGCTGCCGCGCGTACGAAGGATCGGTGAGGATCTCCTGGTAGCCGGTCATCGCGGTGTTGAACACGGCTTCGCCCACGGACAGGCCGGGGGCGCCCACGGAAATGCCCTCGAAGACTGTTCCGTCTTCAAGCGCGAGAATGGCGGGATTATTCAAGTGCATCGCCTTGCGTCAGGTTGCAAGAAAGCGCCGAAGCGGGGCTGCCGGTTCGGAGCTGAGGGGGTTAGGCGAGCGAGAATTGTACCGATGCAGCCCGACGGACGCCAGCATCGCCGTGCCGGCCGCGTCAGCCCCGATGCAGGAAATCGCGGTGCGCGCAGCACCGGCGCAGGCCGCCTGCTACAGCAGTTCCGCCACCCGATAGCTTCCCGGGGTGCGCCCACGCAGGCGCGTCGCGACATGCAGCGCACCGCGGGCAAAAATGTCGCGGTTGCTGGCCCGATGCACCAGCTCGATGCGCTCACCGGCGGCAGCGAATTGCACCAGGTGTTCGCCGACGATGTCGCCGGCGCGGATCGAGGCGTAATGCGGCTGGGCGCCACCCGCCTGCGACGCCGCACCCAGCGTCAGCGCGGTGCCCGAAGGGGCGTCCAGCTTGCGGGTGTGGTGGGCCTCGACGATGTCGCAGTCCCAGCCCGGCAGCAGCGTGGCGGCGCGCGCCACCAGTTCGTGCAGCACCGCCACGCCGAGGCTGAAATTGCTGGCCCACGCCAGCGGAATGGTGGCCGACGCGGCATCCAGCTGCGCCTTCTGCGCGTTGGACAGGCCGGTGGTGCCGGACACCAGCGCCGCGCCGCGGGCAACGCACAGCGAGAGGATCCCGTCGAAGCCTTCCGGCAGGCTGAAATCGATCGCGACATCGAACGCCGGCACGCCGGCCAGCTCCGCCGCGGCGAATTGCGGTACGCCGTCGATCACCCGCGCATCGACCCGGCGCGCGACCGCCGCCACGACCTCGCAGCCGGAATCCCGCTCGCGGCACAGGCGCAACAGCGCCTGCCCCATCCTGCCCGTGGCCCCGTGGATCAACAGTCGAACCGGCGTCGTCGTCATCCGCGCAGGCTAGCCGGCGCGGATGCCAGCGGCAAGCCGGAAGCAATCGTGGCGCCGCCGCGTGCCGATCAGGCCCGGCCGGAAACGCTCTGCAGGCGGCCGACGACCTGGTGCATGGCATCCTCGAAGGCGGTTTCGCCATCGCGCACGATCACCCGGTCGAGCTTGGCCATGACCGCCAGTTCTTCCACCGATGCGACCAGCACGCGGATGCCGCGGCGGTTCACCAGCAGCAGCCGCGCCGAGATCGGGCTGATCCACGACACCTTGGCCGGAGCGAAATGACCGTCGGCAGCGGCGAGCTGGATCCAGTCGCCGATCTGCAGGCTGCGGATGCGCTCGAGCATGGCTGCGTCATAATCCAGGCCGGCGCTGCCGACCACGACTTCCAGCTGCGGCTCCTGTTCGGACGCCGCCTCGGCCACCGCCACCTGCAGCGGCATGCGCGCGTCGTCTTCCAGCGCCGCCTGCCCGGCCAGCAGCCGCGACAGCGAATCGCGCAGCGCAGCCACGGCCGCCTGGGCGGCTTCGCCGGTGCAGCCGGCACTGGCAAGGATGGCGCGCAGGCCATCGTCCGGCTGCAACGCCGCCGAATCAGATGCAACGCCGGCCGCCGCGTGATCGAACGCGATCAGCAGCTGCCCCACCGCGTGCAACCCATCCTCGTAGCGGGGCGCGCCGCGACCATCACGCAACGCCACCTGGGTGAGGTGATGGTTGGCGTGGCGGGCCAGGAACTCGCCGATGACCGGCGGCAGCAGCCGTTCGCCACGCAGCCGGTCCAGGTCTTCAGCCACCACCTTGCGCGCGTGCTCCAGGCGTTCGCGCCCGCGCTGCGCTTCGGCAGTGCGCTTTTCGGCCAGTTCGAAGCGCTTGCGGTGCTGCGCCATGTACCCGCGCAACTCCTGCTCCAGCGTTTCGAAAATCGCCACATCTTCGTTGAATTCAGCCACCAGCCGGTCGATGGTGTGGTCGACGCGGGTCAGCAGCTCGCGCTCCTGCGGGGCCTCGCCGCGATTGCCTTCGCAGGCCTCGGCCACGGTGTTCAGCAGCTTGCGTGCGGGATGCTCCTTGAACATGAACATCCGCCGGTCCTTCACCGCCACCTTCACGTACGGCACCAGCATGCGGCCGATCTTCTGGCGGATCTGGGTATCGTACTGCGGGCCGTCCAGCAGCACGTCGAACAGCAGCGCGACCAGATCGACGGCATCGCCGTCCAGCCCGTCCAGATTGATGTTGTCGCCGCGCACGCCCAGCTTGCGCGCGCTCTGCGTCATCTGCTGGCGCAGCTGACCGGCCAGGGATTGTTCGGCCTCGCCGGCGGGAGTGAAGTGTGCACTGCCGTCATGTTGCATCAGCGACAGGATCGACAGCAGATCGTTGGTGGGCAGCGCCGGCCCCATGCCCTGCTGTCCACCGGGGGCGGCCAGTCCGGTCGCCGAGCGCCAGCCCTGCAGCATGCCGAGCATGTTGGCAAAGGCAGCCTGGTCGGCGGGGCTGATCTGCGCCGCGGCGCCCTCATCGGGTGCGCCTTGCCGCTGCGCGACCTCGCTGTCACGCGGGTCGGCGTGACCCGGCGAAACCGGCTTCTGCAGGCGCGTGGGGGCGCGATTGACGTGCAGTTCGGGCAGGATGCCCGCGGTTGCCATCACGGTATTGCAGCGGTCGTAGATCTCGCCGAGGGCGCCGGTCAGCTCGCGCTCGAAGAACTTGAACACCACGATCCGCAGCTCGGCGCTGATGTCCAGCTGGCCCATGGCCTTGCCCAGCGCGCCGGCCAGGAACACCGGATCCAGCGGATTCTCCTGCGGCCGCAGCTCGGTCAACCCGACCACGACGAGGAAACGCTTGCGCACGGCATCGAAAGCCGATGCGTGGGTGCGCAGCACCGACGCCGAAAGCTGCTCGATCGCCAGCTGCTCTTCCAGGTCTTCTTCGGCGACGAGGCTGAGGCTGCCGCCGTCCTCGCCTTCGCCCGCGGCGACATGGTTGCCGTGCAGGGCGCGGAAGCGGTCGTGGACAACACCCCGGAAACCCTGGGACAGGTCGCTGCGCGCGCGGCGCATGTCGCGCAGCGCCATCAGGCCCAGAGACTCCTCGCCCGACTGGCTGCGGTCGAACAGGTAGTCGTCGAGATCGGCCAAGGCGCGGTCGAGCGCCGGCACGGCGCGGTCGAGCACGTGCTTCTGCAGCGCGTCGAGCAACGGGCCGTTGGCACGCGAAAGCGTCGGAGTTGGGGATTCCGCGGGGGAACGGAACGTCATGGCTTGCCCTGCCGGGAGTGACCCAACCGCAACATTACGCCGATTCAGGAACGTGATGAGTGACGGTCGTCATGGAACCATGCAGCGTTTCGACGTTCAGTCCGGCAGGACCCGGCCGATCCCGGTCTGCGCCAGCTCGGCCACCGCATCCGCCAGCTGCCCGGCCGGGGTGCCGGCGCTGAAGCCGAGCCGGAAGTGCAGCTCGCCGGCTTGGGTGCGCGAGGAATGCAGCGAGGCGATGTTGACCCCGTGCCGTTCGAACACGTGCAGCAGGCCGCGCAGCGAACCGGGCCGGTCCTCGGGCAGGTGGACGCCGAGGGTGTGCGTGTCGGACAGGTCGGCCAGCAGGTAGCCGATGCGTTCGTAGGTGTAGTTGCCCAGCGCCAGCGCCTGCTCGCCCCAGGCGTCGCGGTTGGCATCCAGAAACTCGGCGCGAAACCCGGTGCGGGCGACATCGTCACCCTGCCCGACCAGCGTCGCCATCCGCGCCAGCTGCGCCGCCAGCGCGCGCAGCGCCTCCGGGGCGTGCGGATTGCCGAACTGGATGTCCTCGTAGATCGCCGGGTTCAGCGACAGGATGCGCGCGGCAACGGCGGCGTCCATTTCGAACGAAGCCGAGCGTAGCGGCATCAGTGCGGCCAGCGGGCCGACCAGGCCGGCCTGTTCGCGCAGCACGCCGGCCTGGGCCAGGTGCGAGGCATGCACCATCGCCTGCACCAGCGCCATCGCGCGGTCGTGGCGCTCGGGCGTGGCGCGCACGCACTCGGCTTCCAGCGCCGCCAGCAGCGATTCCAGCCACGGCCGCCACGAAGACAGCCGCGCTTCGCAGACGACCAGCACCCGGCCCTTGAGGGTCGGCGATTTGGGCGGCGCGGTCATCGGGTGCAGCCCGGCCACCTCGGCCTGCGAGCGCAGCATCGCCGCGACCGGCGCGGCCTTGACCGAGGTGACGTCCAACCACAGCCGGCCCGCCTCGCGGCCGGCGGACAACCGCGCGTAACGTTCGATAAGTTCCGGCGTGCGCCGGATCGGCGCCGAGAACAGCAGCACGTCGGCCTGTTCCAGCAGGGCATCTTCACCAGTGGCGGCCGGATCGGCGGGATCGTTGCCGATCACTTCCAGGCCCATCCGGGTTTCGAAGAACGCGCGCAGCCAACGCCCGTAGGCGCCTGCGCTGCCGACGATGCCGATGCGTGGACGCTGCGTGGGTTCGGACAAGGAACGGGCTCCGCGAGGGAGCCCGGATTCTACGCAAGCGCCTGCCGGCGCAGGGCGTTGGTTGCCGGCGACACCATCACCGCAGCCGGGCTGCGGCGAATCCCGTGTCGCGGTCCGGCCTGCGCCGGGCTCAGGACACCATGCGGTCCCAGAATCCCTTGACGCTGTCGAGGAAGGTGCTCGACTTCGGCGAATGACGGCGCGCGCCATCGCCCACGAAGGTAGCTTCGAACTGCTCCAGCAGTTGGCGCTGCTCGGGCGTGAGGTTGACCGGCGTTTCCACCGCGACCCGGCAATACAGGTCGCCCGGCTGGCGGCTGCGGACGGATTTCACCCCGCGGTCGCGCAGGCGGAACACCTTGCCACTCTGGGTTTCGGCGGGAATGCGCAGCTCCAGTTCGCCACCCAGCGTGGGCACGCGCACGGTATCGCCCAGCGCCGCCTGCGAGATGCGGATGGGCACTTCGCAGTGCAGGTCGTCGCCGTCGCGTTCGAAGATCTCGTGCGGGCGCACCCGCACTTCCACGTACAGGTCGCCCGGCGGCGTCCCCGCGGGGCCGGCTTCGCCCTCGCCGGCCAGGCGGATGCGGTCGCCACTGTCGACGCCGGCCGGGATCTTCACCGACAGGTTTTTTTCCTGTTCGATCCGGCCATTGCCGTTGCAGTGCTTGCAGGGATTGGCGATGGTCTTGCCGGCGCCGTCGCAGTGCGGGCACGGCGCCTGCATCATGAACGGGCCGCGCTGCATGCGGACCTGGCCGCGGCCTTGACAGGTGCCGCAGGTTTCGACCTTGCCGTCTTCCGAGCCGCTGCCCTTGCACGGCTCGCAGTTGGCCATGGAGGGGATGTGGATGGTCTTCTCGACCCCGGCCACCGCCTCCTCCAGGTCGAGCTCCATCACGTAGCCGACGTCGGCGCCGCGGCGCGGACCCTGCTGGCGCGCGCCGCCCCCGAAGATGTTGCCGAAGATGTCGCCGAAGATGTCGCCCATATCGGCGCCACCGAAGCCGCCGAAACCGGGGCCGGCGTTGCCGCCGCCCATGCCGTGTTCGAACGCGGCATGGCCGTGCTGGTCGTACATGCGGCGCTTGCCGCCGTCGCTCAGCACTTCGTAGGCTTCCTTGCACTCCTTGAAGGCGGCCTCGGCATCCTTGTCGCCGGGGTTGCGGTCCGGGTGGTGCTTCATCGCGCAGCGGCGGTAGGCCTTCTTCAGGTCCTCCTCGCTGGCGTTGCGGGCCACGCCCAGGACTTCGTAGTAATCGCGCTTGCTCATCGGGCTGAACCTGTTCCCTTCACGGCGACGGGCAGACCACCGGCCTGCCCGTCGCATTGCCTGCCTGGCGATCAGGCCTTCTTGTCGTCGTCCTTGACCTCGGTGAACTCGGCGTCCACCACGTCGTCGGCCGGCTTGCCGGCATCACCGGCGTCGCCCTGTGGCTGGCCGGCCGCCGCTGCGGCTGCGAACAGCGCCTGGCTGGCTTCCTCCAGCGCCTTGGCCTTGGCTTCGATCTGGCCCTTGTCGTCGCCCTTCATCGCCGTTTCCAGCTCGGCGATGGCACCCTCGGCGCGGCCGATCGCATCGCCCGGCAGCTTGTCGCCATTGTCCTTGATGGTGCTGCGGGTAGCATGGATCAGGGCGTCGGCCTGGTTGCGCGCGGTGACCAGCTCGTGGAACTTCCTGTCCTCGTCGCGGTTGGCTTCGGCGTCCTGCACCATCCGCTGGATCTCGTCGTCCGACAGGCCCGAACCGGCCTTGATCTCGACCTTCTGTTCCTTGCCGGTCTTCTTGTCCTTGGCGGTGACGTGGACGATGCCGTTGGCGTCGATGTCGAAGCTCACTTCCACCTGCGGCATGCCGCGCGGCGCCGCGTCGATGCCGGTGAGGTCGAACTTGGCCAGCGACTTGTTGTAGCGGGCCTGCTCGCGCTCGCCCTGCAGCACGTGCACGGTCACGGCCGACTGGTTGTCCTCGGCGGTGCTGAACACCTGCGAAGCCTTGGTCGGGATGGTGGTGTTCTTCTCGATGATCTTGGTGAACACGCCGCCCAGGGTTTCGATGCCCAGCGACAGCGGAGTGACATCGAGCAGCAGCACGTCCTTGACGTCGCCGGCCAGCACGCCGCCCTGCACCGCCGCGCCGATGGCCACCGCTTCGTCCGGGTTGACGTCCTTGCGCGGCTCCTTGCCGAAGAACTCGGCCACCGCCGCCTGCACCTTCGGCATGCGGGTCTGGCCGCCGACCAGGATCACCTCGGTGATGTCGGAGGCGCGCAGGCCGGCGTCGTTCAGTGCCACGCGGCAAGGCTCGATGGTGCGCTTGACCAGGTCATCGACCAGCGCTTCGAGCTTGGCCCGGGTCAGCTTGATGTTCAGGTGCTTCGGGCCCGACGCATCGGCGGTCACGTACGGCAGGTTGACGTCGGTCTGCTGGTTGGACGACAGCTCGATCTTGGCGCGCTCGGCGGCGTCCTTGAGGCGCTGCAGGGCCAACGGGTCCTTGCGGAGGTCGACGCCGTCGGACTTCTGGAACTCTTCCACCAGATAGTCGATCACGCGGTTGTCGAAGTCCTCGCCGCCCAGGAAGGTGTCGCCGTTGGTGGCCAGCACCTCGAACTGCTTCTCGCCGTCGACGTTGGCGATCTCGATGATCGACACGTCGAAGGTGCCGCCGCCGAGGTCGTACACGGCGATCTTGCGGTCCTTGGCGTCGCCCTTGTCGAGGCCGTAGGCCAGCGCGGCCGCGGTCGGCTCGTTGATGATGCGCTTGACGTCGAGGCCGGCGATGCGGCCGGCGTCCTTGGTGGCCTGGCGCTGGCTGTCGTTGAAGTAGGCCGGCACGGTGATGACCGCCTCGGTGACCGTTTCGCCCAGGAAGGCTTCGGCGGTCTTCTTCATCTTCTCCAGCACCTTGGCGGAGACTTCCTGCGGGGCCAGCTTCTTGCCGTCCACCAGCGACACCCAGGCATCGCCGTTGTCGTGCTGGATGATCGAGTACGACACCAGGCCGATGTCCTTCTGCACCTCGGCGTCGGTGAACTTGCGGCCGATCAGGCGCTTCACCGCGTAGAAGGTGTTCTTCGGGTTGGTGACGGCCTGGCGCTTGGCCGAGGCGCCCACCAGCACTTCGCCGTCCTTGGTCCAGGCGACGATGGAGGGGGTGGTGCGATCGCCCTCGCTGTTTTCGATGACGCGGGCCTTGCCGCCTTCCATGATGGCGACGCAGGAATTGGTGGTGCCCAGGTCGATGCCGATGATCTTGCCCATGACGATTTCCTCTTGAATCCGATGTCTGGTGGCGGCGTGCGCCGATGATTGCTATCTGGGGATGCCGCGCCGGCCTTCAAGAGCCGCGCAGCGGGGCGAACCCACGCCGTTTCAGTCGTGCTTGGCCACGATCACCAGCGCCGGGCGCAGCAGCCGCCCGTTGAGCAGGTAACCCTTCTGGAACACGGTGATGACGTGGCCCGGGGCCACGCCCGCGGATTCGCCCTGGCTGATCGCCTGGTGGTGTTCGGGGTTGAAGGCCTGCCCATCGGGGTCCAGCACTTCCATGCCGTTCTCGCCCGCGACCTTGAGGAGCTGCTTGTAAGTCAGCTCCAGGCCCTGGCGCAGCGCGCCGGCGTCCGCGCCGGCTGCAGCCAGGCCCGCGTCCAGGCTGTCGAACACCGGCAGCAGGTCTGACAGCAGGCGCTCGTTGGCGAACTTGCGGGCGCTGTCGATGTCCCGGGCCAGCCGCTTGCGCTGGTTCTCCAGGTCGGCGCGTTCCAGCAGCGATTGCGCCCGAAGTTGCTCCACTTCGGCGCGCAGCGCCTCCAGCTCGTCGTGTTGCGCCATCTCGTCGGCGCCTTCGTTCACTTCCTGCGTCGGGTCGTTGCTCATGTCCACGAATCGATCTGCGACGGGATGCCGCTTCCGACTCCGGCTATGGGGCCGCGGCCCCCGCGATTCAAGACACGGCGTTCAGGGGGCGGGGTCCAGCGCCGCCCCCAACGCCGCCGCGGTGGCCTCCACCACCGGGATGACGCGCTCGTAGGCCATCCGGCTGGGACCGATGACGCCCAGCACCCCCAGCACCTGGCCGTCGCGGCCATAGGGCGCACTCACCAGAGACATGCCTTCCAGCGGCGCCAGCCCGGTTTCCTCGCCGATGAACACACGCATGCCCGGCGCTTTCGCGGTGCGTTCCAGCAGCTGCAGCAGCTCGCGCTTTTCGGCGAAGGCCTCGAACAGCGCCCGCAGCCGGTCCAGGTCACCCAGTTCCTGCAGTCCCAGCAGGCGGGTCTGCCCGGCCACCAGCATGTCGTCCTCGCGCGCCGGCGCGAACGCCTGCCCGGCCAGCGCCAGCGAACTGGCCAGCAGCCGCTCCATCTCGCTGCGCGCATCGCGCAAATCGCGCAACAGCGCGGCGCGGATCACGGTCAGCGACTGCCCGGCAAAATGGGCGTTCAGGTAGTTCGCCGCCTGCTCCAGTTCCGACGGCGAGAACGCCCGGCGCACCTGCACCACCCGGTTCTGCACCTCGCCATCGGCGAACACCAGGATCGCCAGCACCCGCTGCGGGTCCAGCATCACGAAATCGATCTGGCGAAAGGCGAAGCTCTCGCGGCTGGGCACGCTGACCATGCCGGCGAAGTGGGTCATCGCCGCCAGCAGCTCGGAGGTGCTGCCCAGCAGTGCCTGCGTGCCGGCGCCGGCGGGCAGCCCGTTGCGCAGGCGGTCGATGTCCGCCGCCGCCAGCGGCTTGACCTGCAGCAGCGCATCCACGAACAGGCGATAGCCCTGGGCCGTGGGGACCCGCCCGGCCGAACTGTGCGGCGCCGCCAGCAGGCCGGCATCTTCCAGCGAGGCCAGGATGTTGCGGATGGTGGCCGGGCTGACGTCCAACCCCGAATGCTTCGCCAGCGTCTGCGAACCAACCGGCTCGCCATCGCGGATATGCCGGGATACCAGCGTGCGCAGCAGCTGGCGCGCGCGCGGGTCAAGGGCGATGTCGGGCCGGCGGCGTTCCATGCACAGGTTGTAAGCGCAGGCCGGCGCACATGCAACCGCTACCGGCCGTCGACGTGCGCAGGCACAATGCGCAGCCATGCTGACCCGTCTTTCGATCCGTGATTTCGCCGTCGTGGCCCATGCCGAGCTGGACTTCGGCACGGGCCTGACCGTCGTGTCCGGTGAAACCGGCACCGGCAAGTCGCTGCTGGTGGATGCGCTGGGCTTCCTGTCCGGCGCCCGCGGCGATGCCGGTGCGGTTCGCCACGGCGCGCAGCGCGCCGAGCTGTCGGCCGAGTTCGCGCTGGACGACTGCGCCGCCGCCCTCGCCTGGCTTCAAGACGCCGAACTGGACGACGACGGCGCCTGCCAGCTGCGCCGCACACTGCGCGCCGACGGCGGCTCCAAGGCGTGGATCAACGGCCGCAGCGTCACCATCGCCCAGCTGGCCGAGCTGGCCGCGCTGCTGGTGGAAATCCACGGCCAGCACGCCCAGCAGGCGCTGCTGGTGCGGCCGCAGCAGACCCGCCTGCTGGACGATTTCGCCCGTCATCCGGACCTGCTGGCCGCCACCGGCGAATCGGCGCGGCGCTGGAAGGCATTGCAGCAGGAACGCGACGCCCTGCTCGCCCGCGGCGACGTTGCCGAGCGTCAGGGCTGGCTTCGGCACCAGCTGGAGGAACTGCAGGCGCAGCCGCTGGAACCCGCGGTACTGGCCGAACTCGACGCCAGCCATCGCCGCCAAGCCCACGCCGCCTCGCTGATCGCCGCCTGTGACGCCGCGCTGGACGCGCTGGGTGGCGACGACGCGCTGACCGGCCGCCTGCAGCAGCTGCGCAACGGCCTGCAGCGCGAAACCGCGCACGAGCCGCGCCTGTCGGAAGTCGATGCGATGCTCGACTCCGCCGCGATCCAGCTCAACGAAGCATTGACGCTGATGCAGCGCATCCGCGACGACCTCGACCTGGATCCCGACGCGTTGGCCGAAATCGAGCGCCAGCTCGTCCGCGTGCAGGATCTGGCACGCAAGCATCGCCTCACCCCGGACAAGCTCGCCGCGCACCGCGACGCGCTGGCCACGGAGCTGGAGTCACTGGCCGATGCCGATGCGCGCCTGCAGCGCCTCGACCGCGACATCGCCGCGGCGCTGGCGGACTGGCGCGCAGCCGCCGCTGCCCTCGCCGCCTCCCGCCGCAAGGCGGGTGACACGCTGGGGGCTGCCATCACTGCGCTGATCGGCGAGTTGGGCATGCAGGGCGGCCGCTTTGAAGTAGCGCTGGAGGCCAGTGCCAGCGACAACCCCGATGCCAACGGCAGCGAGCGGGCCGAATTCCTGGTCTCGGCCAATCCCGGCCAGCCGCCCCGTCCATTGCGCAAGGTCGCCTCCGGCGGCGAACTCTCGCGTGTTTCGCTGGCCATCGAAGTGGCCACGCAGGGACAGGACGCGGCCGCGACGCTGGTGTTCGACGAAGTGGATGCCGGCATCGGCGGTGCGGTGGCCGCCGCGGTCGGCGCCAAGCTGCGCGCGCTGGGGGCATCGAAGCAGGTGCTGTGCGTGACCCACCAGCCGCAGGTCGCCGCCGCCGGCCACGCGCAGTACCGCGTCAGCAAGGCCGCGCAGGACGGCATCACCCAGTCCTCGGTGGCCGCGCTGGATACCACCGGGCGCGTGGACGAGATCGCCCGCATGGTGGGCGGTGCGGATGTCAGCAAGGAAGCCCGCGCCGCTGCGAAGAAGCTGCTGGACGGTCACTGAGCTCAACCAGCCCATGCATTGGCCCTAGAATCGGGCCATGCTCAAGATCGACACCCACGCCCACTACCTGCCGCGCGACTGGCCCGACCTGGCCGCGAAATTCGGCGACGCCCGCTTCCCGGTGATCCACCATGGCGATGACGGCCGGCATCGGATCTACAAGGACGGCAAGTTCTTCCGCGAGATCTGGCCGAAGACCTGGGACCCGCAGATCCGCATCGACGACTACGCCGGCTTCGGCGTGCAGGTGCAGGTGCTGTCCACGGTGCCGGTGATGTTCAGCTATTGGGCCAGGGCGCACCAGGCGCTGGAGCTGCACAAGTCGCTCAACGACCACATGGCGCAGACCTGCCGCGACTTCCCGCGCCATTACGCCGGCATCGGCACGGTACCGCTGCAATCGCCGCAGCTCGCCGTGCGTGAGCTGGAGCGCTGCATGGACGAACTGGGCCTGCAGGGCGTGCAGATCGGCAGCCATGTCGAAGCCATGAACCTGGACGCGCCGGAGTTGTTCGAATTCTTCGAGGCGGCCAGCGAACTGGGGGCGGCCATCCTCGTGCACCCCTGGGACATGATGGGCGCCGAGTCGATGCCGAAGTACTGGCTGCCCTGGCTGGTCGGCATGCCGGCGGAGCAGTCGCGTGCCGCCTGCTGCCTGGTCTTCGGCGGCGTGCTGGAGCGGCTGCCGAAGCTGCGCATCGCGCTGGCCCACGGCGGCGGCAGCTTCCCCTACACCATCGGCCGGATCGAGCACGGGTTCAACATGCGCCCTGACCTCGTCGCCACCGACAATTTCCGCAATCCGCGCGAGTACCTGAAGCGGCTGTACTTCGATTCCTGGGTGGCCGACGACGCCGCGCTGCGCTACCTGCTCGAAGCCTGCGGCAGCGACCGGGTGATGCTGGGCACCGATTATCCGTTCCCGCTGGGCGAGCAGGTGCCGGGCGAAGGCATCGAACGGCTGGGCTTGGACGACGCGCAGCGCGCACGGCTTTACCACGGCACCGCGCTGGAATGGCTGGGCCTGTCCGCATCGAGGTTTGCATGACCGAGCTTTACACCGACCACCACGCGTCCGCGCTCGATGCAGCCGACCCGCTGCGCCACTTCCGCGACGAGTTCCACCTGCCGCTGCACGACGGCGCGCCGCAGGCCTACTTCGTCGGCAACTCGCTGGGCCTGCAGCCGAAGGGCGCCCGCGCGCACGTCGAGGAAGTGCTGGACAAATGGGCGCGCGAGGCGGTGGAAGGCCACTTCACCGGCAGCGCGCAGTGGATGCCCTACCACGAACTGGTGCGCGATCCGCTGGCCCGCGTGGTCGGCGCGCAGCCGTCGGAAGTGGTGGCGATGAACTCGCTGACCGCCAACCTGCATTTCATGCTGGTCAGCTTCTACCGCCCGACCCCCGAGCGCCCGGTGCTGCTGATGGAGGCCGGGGCGTTCCCCTCCGACCGCTACGCGCTGGAATCGCAGCTGCGTTTCCATGGCTTCGATCCGGCCGAGGCGCTGATCGAAGTCCAGCCGGACAACGCCGACGGCACCTTCTCGATGGCCGCCATCGAGCGCGCCATCGCCAAGCATGGCCCGCGGCTGGCCACCATCGTCTGGCCCGGCGTGCAGTACCGCACCGGGCAGGCGTTCGACCTGAAGGAAATCGCGCGGCTGGGGCATGCGGCCGGCGCGGTTGTGGGCTTCGACCTCGCCCACGGCGTCGGTAACCTGCCGCTGCAGCTGCACGACGCCGGCGCCGACTTCGCGGTCTGGTGCCACTACAAATACATGAACGCAGGCCCCGGCGCGGTGGCCGGCTGCTTCGTCCATGAACGCCATGCACGCACCGACCGCCCGCGCTTCGCCGGCTGGTGGGGCAACGATGCGTCGGTGCGCTTCAGGATGGGCCCGCAGTTCTCGCCCACGCCCGGCGCCGACGGCTGGCAGCTGTCCAACCCACCGATCCTCGGGCTGGCTCCCCTGCGCGCCTCGCTGGAGCAGTTCGATCGCGCCACGCTGCCGGCGCTGCGGGCGAAGTCGGAACGGCTCACCGGCTACCTCGAGCAGCTGATCGACGCCGACCTGCGCGACGTGCTGCAGGTGGCGACGCCGCGCGACCCCGCGCAACGCGGTTGCCAGCTCTCCATCCGCGTCATCGGCGGCCGTGAGCGCGGCCGCGAACTATTCGACGTCCTCGCCGCACGCGGCGTGCTCGGCGACTGGCGCGAGCCGGACGTGATCCGCATCTCGCCGGTGCCGCTGTACAACAGTTTCGCCGACGTGCTGCGCTTCGCCCGCACCGTGAAGGAGTGGCGCGATGGGCGCTGAGCGCGAGATCACCATCATCGGCGGCGGCCTGGCCGGCGCCCTGCTCGCCATCCTTCTGGCCCGGCGCGGCTGGTCGGTGGACGTGTTCGAGCGGCGCGGCGACCCGCGCGTGGACGGCTATGCCGGCGGCCGCTCGATCAACCTCGCGCTGGCCGAACGCGGGCTGCACGCACTGCGTCAGGCCGGCGCCGACGACGCGGTCCTACAGCAGGCGGTGATGATGCGTGGCCGCTACGTGCATCCGCTGCAGGGCGAGCCCGGCCTGCAGCGCTACGGCCGCGACGATTCGGAAGTGATCTGGTCGATCAACCGCGGCGAGCTGAACATCGTACTGCTGACCATCGCCGAATCCCACGGCGCGCGCGTGCACTTCGACCACGCACTGGAGCGGGTGGACTTCATCGACCGCATCGCCACCTTCCGCCACCACGAGCAGCAGGTGAAGCGGCCGTTCCAGGCGCTGGTCGGCGCGGACGGCGCCGGCTCCACCCTGCGCGCGGAAATGGCGAAGGTGCAGCCGCTGGGCGAGCGCACCGAATGGCTGGACCACGGTTACAAGGAACTGGAAATCCCGCCGGCCGCCGACGGCGGCTTCCGCATCGAGCCCAACGCGCTGCATATCTGGCCGCGCGGCCACTACATGTGCATCGCCCTGCCCAACGACGAGCGCACCTTCACGGTGACGCTGTTCATGCCGCATGCGGGCAGCTATCCCAGCTTCGAGCAGGTGCAAAACGGCGACGATGCGATGGCGCTCTTCCAGGCGCAATTCCCGGACACCCTGCCGCTGATCCCCGCGCTGCGCCACGACTACGACGCCAACCCGGTCGGCAGCCTCGCCACGCTCTACCTCGACCATTGGCACATGGGTAGCCACGCGGTGCTGCTGGGCGATGCCGCGCACGCGATGGTGCCCTTCCACGGCCAGGGCATGAACTGCGCGTTCGAGGACTGCGTGGCGCTGGCCGAACACCTGGAACGCGCGCCGGCGCTGGGCGATGCATTCGCTGCGTTCGAGGCCGAACGCAAGCCAAATGCCGAGGCGATCCAGAAGATGGCGCTGGAAAACTACATCGAGATGCGCGACAAGGTGGAC
Source organism: Thermomonas fusca DSM 15424 (assembly GCF_000423885.1). Classification (GTDB taxonomy): domain Bacteria; phylum Pseudomonadota; class Gammaproteobacteria; order Xanthomonadales; family Xanthomonadaceae; genus Thermomonas; species Thermomonas fusca. The sequence continues at coordinate 118,409 of NZ_AUIV01000002.1, forward strand.
GATGCCGAGTTCCTGCTCCAGCGTCAGCTCGAACTGGCGCTGCAGGAAAGGCATCCCGGCCGCTTCGTGCCGCACTACGCGATGGTCACCTTCATGCGCATTCCCTACGCCACCGCCCTGCACCGCAGCGAGGTGCAGCGCGGAATCCTGGTCGACGCAACACGCGGCCTCGTTTCATTGGACGACGTGGACTGGGCGGCGGTGGACGCGGCGGTCGTGGCGAACCTTGAACCGCTCTAGGAAGGAATCGGCCGCGACGGCGAGACCGCCGGGCGCTTGCGCAGCCACATTCGAGCGGCGGAGCGAGCGTCCGGCGGCAGGCTCCGGCGCACGCGGGGAGCCAGCTCTTCCGCACTCCACCACGACGCTGTATGCCCATCTGCGCGGGCATGACGAGCAGGAAACATGACCGCCAGCTTCCTCTTCTACGACCTCGAAACCTTCGGCACCGACCCGCGCCGCAGCCGCATCGCGCAGTTCGCCGCGATCCGCACCGACCTTGAACTGAACGAGATCGATGCGCCGGTTGACGTGCTGGTGCGGCCTGCCGACGACCTGCTGCCCTCGCCCGGCGCCAGCATGGTCACCGGGCTGACGCCGCAGGCCCTGCTGCGCGTTGGCGTCAACGAAGCCGCCGCGTTTGCCCGCATCGCCGATGAAATGGGCCAGCCCGGCACCTGCAGCGTGGGCTACAACTCGCTGCGCTTCGACGACGAATTCGTCCGCTACGGCCTGTACCGCAATTTCTTTGATCCCTACGAACGCGAATGGCGCAGCGGCAATTCGCGCTGGGACCTGCTCGACGCGCTTCGGCTCATGCACGCGCTACGGCCGGACGGCATCACCTGGCGCCAGCGCGAGGACGGCAAGGGCACCAGCTTCCGCCTCGAGCACCTGGCCGAGGACAACGGCCTGCGCGAAGGCATGGCGCACGAAGCCCTGAGCGACGTGCGCGCGCTGATCGGAGTGGCTCGCCGTTTCAAGCAGGCCCAGCCACGATTGTGGGACTACGCGCTGCGCCTGCGCGACAAGCGCTTCGCCGCCTCGCTGCTGGACACGGTGGCGATGACGCCGCTGCTGCATGTCTCGCAGCGCTACCCCGCCGCACGCCTGTGCGCCGCTCCGGTGCTGCCTCTGGCACGGCATCCGCAGATCGATTCGCGGGTGGTGGTGTTCGATCTCGACGCCGATCCGGAACCGCTGCTGGCGCTGGAAGCCGACGCCATCGCCGCGCGCCTGTACGTCCGCCAGGAGGATCTGCCCGAAGGCGAGCTGCGCATTCCGCTGAAGGAAGTGCATACCAACAAGTGTCCGGCGCTGGTCCGCTGGGACCACCTGCGCCCGGACGACTTCGCCCGGCTCGGCGTCGATGTCGCTGTGGCTGAAGCGCGCGCGGAACGCCTGCGCGCAGCGGGGCCGGCGCTGGCGGAAAAAATCCGCCGCGTGTTCGCGCGCGAACGGCCTGCCACGCCGGTCGACCCGGATGCCGCGCTGTACGACGGCTTCCTCGGCGATGGCGACAAGCGGCTGTTCGCCCAGCTGCGCGGAACGCCGCCGCAGCTGCTCGGGCGCGCCAGCTTCGCCTTCCGCGACCCGCGCCTGCCCGAACTGCTGTTCCGCTACCGCGCACGCAACTGGCCGGAAACCCTGCTGCCAGCGGAGCGCGCCGACTGGGACGCCTATCGCCACCGCCGGCTGCTGACCGACGCCGGGCTGTCGGAACTGACGCTGGCGCAATACCGCGAGGACATCGCCCGGCTGCGCGAGGCGCACGCCGGGATCCCCGACCGGTTGGCCCTGCTCGACCAGCTCTCGGCCTGGGGTGACCAGCTCGCCGCCGGGCTGGGCGGCTGACCGCTACACTGAGACAGGACTTCCGGAGCCGCGCCGTGTCGAAGAAGCTGAAGTGGATCCTGGCCATCGCCATCGGCCTGCTGCTGGCCCTGTTCGCGTATGCGGCGGCGGGCCCCTATCTGGCCGTCAACGGCATCCGCAACCTCGTCGCCAGCAACCGGTACGACGAGCTGTGGCGTTTCGTCGACTTCGACCGCCTGCGTGAGGACCTGCGCCCGCAGGTGCAGGAACGCATCGCCCGCGGCATCATCAGCCACGTCGGCTCGGGCCAGACCGGCAAGGCGGTCGGCGAACTCACCGCGATGGTGGCGAAACCAGCGGTCGACGCGATGGTATCGCCACAGGGCATCGCCACCCTGCTCACCGGCAGCGCGCTGGTGCGGGAGCTGACCGGCAAGGCCGAAGCGGACGGCAAGGCACGCGCCGCGGATCCGCTGCAGGGCGCGGACACCCGCTTCGAATCGATTTCGCTGTTCACCGCGACTGTCGCCAACGCGGAAGGCAAGCCGGTGGTATTCGAATTCCACCGCGATGGACTGTCGTGGAAGCTGGCGGGACTGCGCCTGCCCGAATAGTCAGCCGAACCGGCCGCATGGCGGCACGTGACGCGTCAATCGTTGCCGATTCCGGCAACGCGGTCGCGGCGGAAAGTGCGCGGGCGTGCATCGGCGAGGCAGGCCAGCATCAGGCCAGCCAGCGCGCCGGTTGTCGACATCAGCGCGAGCGTACGCAGGGGATAGTCGGCCCAGGAATGCGCCAGCACCGCGCAGATGGCAGCGAAACAGCCGGCCGCCAGCGCGGCGCTACGACCTTCGCTGCGGACCAGACGCCAGCCGCAAACCGCCAGCAGCGCCAATACCAGCGCCAGCACCGTCATCCCCGCCCAGCCGGTGGCCAGCCACCACTGCGCATATTCGTTGTGCGCGTGGTTGACGTAGTTGGCCAGCTGCAGCTGCGGCGGCGCCGCCTGCGCGAATACCGGCACGAACGCGCCGATGCCGGCGCCAAGCGGCGCCTGCGCCTGGCCTGCCCTGAGCGTGGCGGCGGCCATGACATGGCGCAGCTCCTCCGCCTGATCGACGGCCATCCATCCCATCGCCGCGTGCCCGCCGACCACGGCCAGCACCACCACTGCCATCGCCAGTATGGTGGAACGACGGCTGCGACCGATTTCGCGCAGTCGCAGCGCACCGGTCAGCAGCAACGCGATCGCCAGCGCCGGCAGTGCGATCGCCATGCCGGCACGCGAAGTGGACAGCGGCACCATCAGCAGGAAGAACCCCGCCAGCCCCAGGTACCACCAGCGCCGGTGCGGGTGGGTCTGCCCGCTACGCGCCCGCAGGCGGGCTTCCGCAGCCAGACCCACCGCCAGCACCATGCCGATGATGCAGGCGGTCGCCTGGTGGTTGGTATTGGCCAGCAGGCCGCCGAAGCCGGCATCGAAATCCTGATAAAGCCGCAGGGCGCTGTCGCGCGGCAACCCGGCCTGGAAGAACGCGAATATCACGTTGATCGCCAGCAGCACCAGTACCGCCTGCAGCAGTCGGCGTCGCTGCGAGCCGGTCAGCGCCGCCGCGGCGAGGAAAGCCGCCAGCGCCGGCAACAACGCCCACAGGCCCTGTTCGGTGGCGAACGGCGCCAAGCTCCAGTGCGGCGTCGCTTGCACGCCGGCACTGGCCAGGTCGGCCTGCAGCATCTGCCGTGCCGGAGCAGCCGTTCCGCCCCCGATCGGAAGCAGCTGCAGGATCGGCAACAGCAGGATCAGGCCCGCCACCGCGATGCCCCAGCCCACCTGCGGTGACGCGCCGTCTTCAGCCAGTGCGGCGACTGCGAGCAGCAGCACCGGCAACGCCAGCAGCTGCAGCCATTCGTCGATGGCAGTGTTGTCGGCAGTCACGCCGCCGCCCAGCCAGCAGGCGGTCAACAGGATGATGGTAGCGGGCAGCAACAGGCGACGGACGGACTCTGGCATCGTCGAATGGATTCCGGTGGCGGAGAAAAAACGAAACAGGGCAGGTCTTTCGACCTGCCCTGTTCTGTCAAGCATAAAGCGCACGAGGCGCCGGCATCAGAAGTGACGGATGCCGGTGCTGAGCGGACCGTTCGGGGTCTTGTCTTCGTTTTCGATCACGCCAGCCGCGACCAGAGCGGAAATCGCGATGATGCCGGCATTCATGGCCGAGCTGCCGCCGGTCTTGCCGGGGATCGCGTTGCACTCGCTCGGAACGGTGTAGACACCCGGCTGGTCGAGCTTGATCTTGCAGCCGTTGCCATATGCAAGGAAGCCGCTGGAACCGGCGTTGACCATGACCTTTTGACCGGCAGCCAGCACCTGGCCGCTGTTTGCCGAGGCGTATTCGCCACCGGCGCTGGTCATGATCGAACCACTGTCGACCTGCAGCGTGGCGCTGACGGGTTCTTGGGCAAACGCCGGGGTGGCGAATGCAGCGGCGGCAGCGAGCAGTGCGGCGGCGATCTTGGTCATGGCTTCATCCTTGTGGCTATGGGGGCGGGGGAAGATCCCTCCGTCTCGAGGGTATCGGAAACTCCGGATCTTTGCAATAGGAACTATGACACTTATTCAGGTTTCTGCTTCAACCGGAAACCGGTCAGCCACAGGTCACCGGCAACCTGCTGCCCTGCCCCACTAGGCACGGGATTTTCCAGACGAAGCCACTGTCCGGGGCATCCTGCGGGAGGCACCGTGAATTCCATGTCGACATCCATCCAGTCAAAACTCCCTTGGAGCACCTCACTCCGTCCCACCACGCGCGCCGGCCCGGCACAGGCAACGCGCCATTGCAGCCCCATCTCGCTCCGCAACGCTCGGGCACGAGCACGCAAGAGCAACCGATAACGCCCGGGTGCGAGCATCAACGCCTGCTCCAGCCCAGCATTCGGCACGCGTCGACCAAGGAACTGCAGGTGGACAATCCGGCTGCCGACCTCTTTCCCGGGCTCGAACTCCATGAGCACGCCAGGCACGCGACGGCGACGCCAGTCGAACCCGGCCTCGGATGGCTCCTGGGCGAAGTCACCGTTGTAGAGCAGCGGCAAGCGGCCGTTCGGCTTTACTGCGGTGCCGGCCCAGCGCGCATAGGCCTCGCCCCACCGGCCCTGCGCAATCAAGCTGTCCAGCCAGCGGGAATACTCATCCGCAGACAGGCCGCCCTTGTCCTGCAAGGCCTGCATCACCTGGCCAGCGGCAAGCGGATTGCCCGTCTTCGGGTGGCGAAGCGCGGCCAGCACACCCGCGCGCCAAGGCGGATCGTCACGCAGCGATTGCGCCAACGCCTGCGCGAACTTCGGATCCTGCGCCAGCTGCACCAGCGCCGGATGGATCTTGTCGGCCCGCCGCGGTGCCACCCGCAGGAGTGCGTCGATCTGCACCAGCGCCTGCGGGTAGTCGCCCCGCCGCAGGAAATATCTGGCCAGCCACGCGCGGGGCGCCTGATCGCGCGGCGCGCGGCGCGCGGCGATACGGTAAAGCTGCAGAGTGCGGGCCTCATCACCATCGCGTTCGCTGGCAGCGGCCAGGACCCGGAACGCCTGCCCCTGCAGCGGCTCGTGCCCCAGCAGGCGCGTCGCAGTCGCCCGCGCGGCTGCGGCATCACCTTCAGCCAGCTGCCGCTCGGCCAATGCCAGCAGCGCAGTGGGATCTGCTGGGCGCCAACGCAAAGCCTGCGCCGGATCGCTGGATGCATGACGTTCCGCCTGCATCTGCCCCACCACGCGCCAGCCGGCGAACAGCGCCGCCATCGCCACCGCGGCCGACACCAGATAGCGCAGCGACTGCTTCATCGAATCGACTCCATTTCCACCCCGGTCACCAGCCAGTAGCCATCGCGCCAACGCAATTGGGCGATCAGCAGTTCGTTGGGGCCGCTCGCCCCGGCCACCGCGGATTCGAGCACCGCTTCGCTGCTGCCGATCCGCCAGTGCGCCTCAGCGAAGCGCGCGCGACCGTCGGCATGCAGGCGTTGCCGCAGGCGCTGCGTGTCCGCTTCGACGGCCGGACTGCTCCAGATCGGCGGGATGTCCGTGCGTGGGATCCTCAGATAGTGCAGGAGCTGTTCACCGGTTTTCCTGGCAGACTGCACCCGGCTGAACTCCGGCTGCAGCGCCGGCAGGGCGGATGGCGAAGCCGGGGTCGCAGCGGGCATCGACCGGTTCTTGGCGACGGCCGAAGACGCAATGGCAGCAACCTGGAGGCGCTCGACCGCGGTCGCAGCCTCCGCCGGAGCTGCAGCCATCACGGCGTTGGCGGCAGCCGGATCCTGCAGTCCAACGCCGGCCTCGGATCGGAATGGCTCCACGCCGGCGCGACGGTCAGCGTCAAAGCCGGACATCGGGTCTTCCGTTTGCGGGCGCAGCGGATCAAACGGGGCCTCCTGCAATGCGGCCGCCGCCGTCCCCAAGACCGGGCTGGCACCAAGAGGCAAGCGCGGCTCGACCTGTTCCGCCGGATCGGAACCTGGTTCAGCGGGAGGAATCAGCGGCACAAGCCTGTCGGCATCGGCGTTGCCGGCGGAACTCTCGATTTGCCGCGACGCCTCCCAGTCGGGGTCGGCCCGGTTCATGTCGCGCAACGCCAGCAGGGCCAGCACGCCGCACAGCCCCAGCAGCGCCAGCGCAGGCCAGCGGCGAAGCCATGGCGAAGGCGGCGCAACCGGCTCTGGCGCCGGCACCCAGGTGCGGACGACCCGGAGGGCGCCGCTGCTGTCGAAAATTTCTGGAGGCCGCTCCGCCCGCAGCGCCGCATCGTAGGCCTGCCGCCGCTCCGGGCTGCGCAGGCGGTTCCAGGCGCTGTTGACTCGCGCGGCGAACACCGTGTCATCTTCGCTTTGCTGGCGATCCGGATGCAGCCACATTTGCAGCAGTCGGTGATGGGCCTTGATCTCTTCGACGCTGGCGCGAGCCTCCACGCCCAACATCCGGTAGGCATCCGCCTGGGGATGGAACAGCACTTCGCGCGCATAGAATCGCGCGGCTTCCAGCATCTGCGTTTCGCTTTCACCGAACCGCCGCGCCTGTTCGGCCAGCACCTCGGGCGGCGCCGCGGCGGCAACCCCCAAGAGCAACTCCATGCCCTCCGGCAGCGGGCGCTGCCGCAACACATGCCGCTCGCCCGGCGCCCTCAGCAGCGCCAGCGCCCACTCCAGCGCGTCCCCTTTCGCGCCGCTCACCCCTCAGCCCTTGGCAAGCCGCGGTTTGTCGCCATAGGAGTAGTACGAGTAGGCGCCGCCATAGCCATAACCATAGCCATATCCGGCCGCACGGGCATCGTATTTGGTCAGCAACCCACCCAGAATGCGCGCGCGCGCGGCGTACAGCCGCTTCAACGCGGCCTGTGCGGCACCGATCTTGGTCTTGGCGCTATTGACCACCAGCAGGGTGCCATCGATCGCATTGGCCAGGATCGGGGCGTCGGCCAGGCCCAACACCGGCGGCCCGTCGATGATCACGTGGTCGTAGCGTTCGGTGCCGACAGTCAGCAGCGACACCAGCTTCGAGCCGGACAGCAGCTCCGCCGGGTTGGGCGGCAGGGGCCCGGCAAGGATGACGTGCAGGCGCTCGTCCTCCGTGCGCTGGACGGCTGCGCCGAACGTGCAACCGCCGGCGAGGAGATGGCTGAGCCCCGACTCGGCCTTCAATCCGAGCGTCTTGTGCAGCGATGGTTTGCGCAGGTCCGCATCCACCAGCAGCACGCGCTTGCCGAGTTGGGTGAGGTTGCGCGCCAGCGCCAGGGCGGTGGTCGACTTGCCTTCACCGGGGCCACTGCTGGTGACCAGCAGGCTCTTGGGCACGCCGTGATCGGTGGCGAACTGCAGCGCGGTACGCACCGAGCGGTAGGCCTCGGAGAACGAAGATTGGGTATCCAAGGCGACTTCGCCGAGATTTTCCTTCGGCCCCAACTTGGGAATGATCCCCAGCACCGGCAGCTTGAGCTTGTGCTCGACGTCGTCCGGCGTCTTGATGGTGTCGTCGAGGAACTCCAGCAGGAACGCCGCCAGCACGCCCAGCATCGCCCCCAGCAGCAGGCCGATGGCAAGGTTCAGCGTCAGGTTGGGCTTGAAGCGCCAGCGCGGCACTTCCGCACGGTCGATGATAGAAATGTTGTTGGCGCGCACGTCTCCGGCCACGCCGACTTCCTTGAAACGCTGCAGCAGGCCGTCGTACAGCTGGCGGTTGGTGTCGACCTCGCGCTTGAGGATGTTGTACTGGATACTGCGTCCGTCCACGTCCAGCGCCTGGGTGCGCAGCGTGGCGATCTGCTGGGTCAGCATCTGTTCCTGCGCGGCGGCGGCGTCGTATTCGGCCTTGACCGAAGCACGAACGCCTCCGGTTTCCCTGGCGATCTGCCGATTCAGCTCGTCGATCTGGCTCTTGAGCTGCAGCATCTCCGGGTAATCCGGCTTGAAGGTCTGCAGCTTCAGCTGGTACTGCGACTGCAGCTGGCCTTTCTCCTGCTGCAGCACGCGGATGTTGGAGTTGCCGATCATGTCGGCAGGCATCGCCCCCGACGACGCCTGATGCCAGCGCGCCTGCGCGCGGATGCGCTGATCCTGCGCCGCTGCCAGCGCGGCATTGAGCTGGGTCAGGTTCTGCACCGCCAGCGACTGCCCGTTCTCGCCGGTATTGATCAGGTTTTCCCGCTGGGCAAACTGCACCAGCTTGCGCTCGGAATCCTCCAGCTTGGCCTTGGTCAGCTTGAGCTGGTCTTCCAGATAGGTCTTGGCATAGGAGGACGCGCCGAACCGGCGCTCCAGCCCGGACGCGATGTAGCCCTCGGCAATGGCATTGGCCGCGCGCGCCGAAAACTGCGGTGAAGGGCTGTCGTAATTGATCTTCACCAGCCGCGAATTGCGCACCGGCTCGATGCTCAGGTTATCGCCGACCAGCTTCGCGGCGTCGCGCAGTTCGGTCGCGACATCGGTCCCGGACGCACTCGCCTGATTCCTTTCGTCCTGCTTGCCCTTCGGCTTGAGCAGGGCCAGCATCCGGCCCAGCCAGCCCGGATCGCTGAGTCGATCCAGCGCAGCCTGATCCAACCCCAATTCGTTGGCCACTCGCTCCGCCAGCGAGCGACTCTTGATCAGCTCGTACTGGGTCTGCAGGAACGACGGATCGAAGCCGCGGTCGTCGCCCGGCTGGATGCCTTCCACCTGCATCACCTGGATGCCGTCCTTGTCCAGCTGGAGCACGGTGGTGGCGCGATAGATCGGGGTCGCGGTCAGCGTGGCCAGCAGCGCGAGCGCCACCACACCGGCCAGCACGCTGGCGATCAGGCGGCGCCGCTTGACCAGAATCCGCCAGTAGGCGAGCAGGTCGATTTCGTCGTCATCGCGGCGTTCCTCCTGCGCTTCCAGCACTAGAGCGGTACCGCCGCGATGCAGGTCGAGCCTGCCCGCCTCGGCTCGCGCCGGCAGGCCTCGGTTGTCGTTGGCCGGCCCCGCCGGCAGGTTTTCATCAGTCATGCGGGAATCGTCCTTGATCTGTCAGAACCAGCGGAACACGCCAATCGCAGGCACGGCTTCGATGAAGCGGCGGAAGGCCGATTTGCTGCCGGACTGCTCCACCACGATGATGTCGTCCCCGTACACCTGCGGGTCGTCGACCATCCCCTTGCGCACCAGACGCAGGTCGAAGACCGCGGCCTGGCGCTTGCCCTCGACCTGCCGCATCAGCACGATGCCGCCCAGGTCGGCGATCTTGTCGTCCACGCCCTCGGCCAGCGCGATCGCCTGCAGCAGGCTGGTCTTGCCGGTGATGGGATAGATGCCCGGCTTCTTCACTGCACCTTCCAGGGTGATCCGCTGGCTCGAATATTCCTTCACGAACACGCTGACCTGGGGGTTCTGCAGGAATCCATCCGCGTATTTCTTCGCCAGCTGCGCTTCCAATTCGGGAATGGTGCGGCCACCGGCCATCACCCCACCCACCAGCGGCAGCGAAATTTGGCCGTTGGAGTTGACCCGCACTTCCTTGTCCAGGTCCTGCACGCCGAACACGCTGATCTGCAGCAAATCCATCGCGCCGATTCGGTAGTCGGTCGCACCCTCGTAAGCGCCCGAGGCTGCGGTGGTGTCGGGCGGCGGCAGCGCGGTCACCGTAGACGCCGCGGCGCTTCGGCCGCCTCCGCTGCTGGCACAAGCCGCCAGCAGCAGCACCAAGGTCGATGTCAGCAAGCCACGCATCCAGTTGCGCATGCACGATCCTCCACGGTTGAACGGGCATTATGCTTGGCAGGCCAGTCGGCGCAAACACATGGAATTCACACACCCCAGCGCCTGCGCCATCGCCCATTCACATGGATTCAGGACTATTGCCTATCCACCGGGTTCATGTAGAATGCGCGGCTTCTTCGGGCGGTTAGCTCAGCGGTAGAGCATTGCCTTCACACGGCAAGGGTCGCAGGTTCGAACCCTGCACCGCCCACCAGATCCAACGAGAAAAGCCGGCCTAGGGCCGGCTTTTCCGTGTTTGCGCCCCGGCGGCGTCACGAGTTCCGGTCGTGCCCGCCGAATCCCAGCGCGGCCACCACCGCGTCGGCCAGCACCGCCGGATCGGCCCCGAGCGTATCCAGGCGCAACTCCGGCGCCTGCGGCGGCTCGTACGGCGAATCGATGCCGGTGAAGTTGCGCAGCTCGCCGCGGCGCGCCTTGGCGTACAGGCCCTTGACGTCGCGGCGCTCCGCTTCGGCCAGCGGGGTATCGACGAACACCTCAAGGAACTCGCCAGGTTCGAACAGCGCGCGCGCCATCTCGCGTTCGGCGCGGAACGGGCTGATGAAGCTGACCAGCACGATCAGCCCGGCGTCGGTCATCAGCCTGGCCACCTCGGCGACGCGGCGGATGTTCTCCACCCGGTCCTCGGCGGTGAACCCGAGGTCCTTGTTGAGGCCGTGGCGGACGTTGTCGCCGTCCAGCAGATAGGTGTGCCGTCCCTGCGCCAGCAGTTTCTTTTCCGCCAGATTGGCAATCGTGGACTTGCCCGCGCCGGACAGGCCAGTGAACCAGAGGCAGCGCGGCGTCTGGTGCTTGACCGCGGCGCGCGCGGCCTTGTCCACGTCCAGGTGCTGCCAGTGGATGTTGCCGGCGCGGCGCAGCGCGAAGTCCAGCGTGCCGGCCGCAACGGTGGCGTTGCTCTGCCGGTCGATCAGGATGAAGGCGCCCAGCGCGCGGTTCTCGGCGTAGGCACTGAAGGGCACCGGCTGATCCAGGTGCAGGTTGCAGTAGCCGACCTCGTTCAGGTCGAGGTGCTTGGCGGCCAGCTGGTCCTGGGTGTTGACGTCGACCTTGTGCTTGATTTCGGTGACCGATGCGCCGACGGTGCGGCTGCCGATCTGCAGCAGGTACGGCCGCCCCGGCAGCAGCCGCGCATCGCCCATCCACAGCAGGTGGGCGGCGAACTGGTCGGCCACCTCCGGCGGATTGGCGGCGCTGGCGATCACGTCGCCGCGACTGACGTCGATCTCGTCGCGCAGGGTCAGGGTGACCGCCTGCCCTGCACTCGCTTCCGGCAGTTCGCCGTCGGCGGTGACGATGGCAGCGACCTGGGAGCGCCGCCCGGACGGCAGCACCACGATGTCGTCGCCCGGCCTGGCCGTGCCTGCCGCGATGGTGCCGGCGAAGCCGCGGAAATCCTGGTTCGGCCGGCACACCCACTGCACCGGCATCCGCAGCGCGGCATCATCCGCGGCGCGCGCCAGCGGTACCGTTTCCAGCAGCTCCAGCAGCGCCGGCCCGCCATACCAGGGCGTGTTGCGCGAGCGCTCGACCATGTTGTCGCCACGCAGCGCGGACAGCGGGATGCAGTCCACGTGGGCGATGCCCAGCTGTGCCGCCAGCGCGCGGTATTCGTCGGCGATGCTATCGAACACGGCCTCGTCGAAGCCGACCAGGTCCATCTTGTTGACCGCCAGCACCACCCGGTCGATGCCCAACAGCTTGACGATGTAGCTGTGGCGGCGGGTTTGGGTGAGCAGACCCTTGCGCGCATCCACCAGCACCACCGCCACGTCCGCGGTGGACGCGCCGGTGGCCATGTTGCGGGTGTACTGCTCATGGCCGGGACAGTCGGCGACGATGAACTTGCGGCGCTCGGTATCGAAGAAGCGGTAGGCCACGTCGATGGTGATGCCCTGCTCGCGCTCGGCGGCCAGACCGTCGACCAGCAGGGCGAAATCGATTTCGTCGCCTTGGGTCCCGTGCCTGCGGCTGTCGGCTTCCAGCGCGCTGACCTGGTCGTCCAGCAGCAGCCGGGTGTCGTGCAGCAGCCGTCCGATCAAGGTGCTCTTGCCGTCGTCCACGCTGCCGCAGGTGATGAAGCGCAGCAGGTCCTTGGTTTCGTGCTGCCGCAGGTAGGCAGCCACCTGTGCGTCGGCGTCGTCCATGCGCATCAGAAGTAGCCCTCCTGCTTCTTCTTTTCCATCGAGGCGGATGGGTCTTGGTCGATTACCCGGCCCTGCCGCTCGGAGGTGGTGGCCACCAGCATCTCGGCGATGATCTTCTCCAGCGTGTCGGCCTCAGACTCGATCGCGCCGGTCAGCGGGTAGCAGCCCAGGGTGCGGAAGCGCACCCGCCGGAGGGCCGGCACCTCGCCATCGCGCAGCGGCAAGCGCGCATCGTCGACCATGATCAGGGCGCCATCGCGTTCCACCACCGGACGCTGGGCGGCGAAATACAGCGACGGCACCGGGATTTTTTCGCGATAGATGTAGAGCCAGATGTCCAGTTCGGTCCAGTTGGACAGCGGGAACGCTCGCACCGATTCGCCCTTGTGGATGCGCGCGTTGTAGAGGTTCCACAACTCCGGCCGCTGGCTCTTCGGGTCCCAGCGGTGCTGGGCGTTGCGGAAGCTGAAGATGCGCTCCTTGGCGCGCGATTTCTCTTCGTCGCGCCGGGCACCGCCGATGGCGGCATCGAATCCGAACTTGTCCAGCGCCTGTTTCAGCGCCTGCGTCTTCATCACGTCGGTGTGCACGGTGGCGCCATGGCTGACCGGGCCGATCCCCTGCGCGATGCCGTCGGGGTTGGTGTGCACATGCAAAGTGACGCCGGTTTCTCCAGCGCGGCGGTCGCGGAAGGCGATCATCTCGCGGAACTTCCACGTGGTATCCACGTGCAGCAGCGGGATTGGCGGGCGCGCCGGATGGAACGCCTTCAGCAACAGGTGCAGCAGCACCGAGCTGTCCTTGCCCACCGAATACAGCAGCACCGGGTTGCGGAACCCGGCGGCGACTTCACGGAGGATGTGGATGCTTTCGGCTTCGAGCCGGTCAAGATGGGACAGTGCTGAGTTCAAGGTTGCAATGCTGCGTCAACGAAGGCGCACAGCGTATCAGCTGGCCTTGCTGCCCCGGAGCCGCGCGACATGCGCAGGCGGCATGAAGGCATCGCTGCGCGCTTGCTGCCAGAACTCGCGGAACACCGCGTGCTCGGGCAGGCGCCCCCCCAGCAACTCGCCTGGTTCCAGGTAGCGATACAACGCCGACAGCGAACGAACTTCGAATGGGGATACCCGACGCAGGATGTGTTCCGGGCCCAGCTGGTCGGGGTGCTCCAGCCCCGCCGCGCACAGCAGGTCGCGCAGCGCGCGCACGGTGTTGGTGTGGAAGGTGGCCACGCGCACCGACTTGTCGGCCACGTCCAGCTGCTTCCAGCGCGCCGGATCCTGGGTGGCGATGCCAGTGGGGCAGCGGTTGGTATGGCAGCTCAGCGACTGGATGCAGCCCAGCGCGAACATGTAGCCACGCGCGGCGTTGCACCAGTCCGCGCCCATCGCCAGCGCGCGGGCGATGTCGAAGGCGCTGACGATCTTGCCGGCGGCGCCGATCTTGATGCGCTCGCGTAGGCCCAGCCCGACCAGGGTGTTGTGCACCAGCATCAGGCCCTCGTGCATCGGCACCCCGACATGGTCGACGAATTCCGCCGGCGCCGCGCCGGTGCCGCCTTCCGCGCCATCGACGACGATGAAGTCCGGCAGCAGTTGCGGGTTGGCTTCGGCCTGTTCCTGCATCGCCTTGGCGATGCCGAACCATTCCCACGGATGTCCGATGGCCAGCTTGAAGCCCACCGGCTTGCCGCCCGACAGCTCGCGCAGCCGCGCCACGAACTGCAGCAGCCCCAGGGGCGTGGAAAAGGCCGAGTGCGCAGCCGGAGAAACGCAGTCTTGGCCCATCGGCACGCCACGGGTGGCGGCGATTTCGGCGCTGAGTTTGGCCGCCGGCAGGATGCCGCCGTGGCCGGGCTTGGCGCCCTGCGACAGCTTGACCTCGATCATCTTGACCTGCGGCTCGACCGCCTGCGCGGCGAACCGCTCCTCGCTGAAGCTGCCGTCGTCGTTGCGGCAGCCGAAGTAGCCGGAGCCCAGTTCCCACACCAGGTCGCCGCCGCCCTCGCGGTGGTAGGGCGAAATCGAGCCTTCGCCGGTGTCGTGGTAGAAGCCGCCGCGCTTGGCGCCGACGTTGAGCGCATGGATGGCGGCGGCGGACAGCGCGCCGAAGCTCATCGCCGAGATGTTGAACACGCTGGCCGAATACGGCCGGGCGCAGCCGGCGCCGATGACGATGCGGAAGTCATGGTCGGGGATTGCCGTCGGCGCCAGCGAATGGTTGATCCATTCGTAATCGATGCCGTACACATCCTGCAGCGTGCCGAACGGGCGCACGTCGTTGACGTGCTTGGCGCGCTGGTAAATCAGCGCGCGCTGTTCGCGCGAGAACGGCACCTCGGCGGTGTCGGACTGGATGAAGTACTGGCGCATTTCCGGGCCGATGGTTTCCAGCCCGTAGCGGAAGTGCGCCAGCAGCGGGTAGTTGCGGCGCAGCGTGCTCTTGCGTTGCAGCAGGTCGGCAGTGCCCAGTACAGCCAGCGCACCGAACCCCGCCACGCCCCACCACCAGTGCGGGTTCGCGAGGGCCAGCAGCAGTGCCAGCACGGCCAGGACAATGCTGGCGAGATAGGCGGAGTATCGGATCACGGCGCTCCTTCGTCGTCAGGCTGGTGCCCGGAGTCGGGGTCGAACCGACATGGCCTTGCGGCCGAGGGATTTTAAGTCCCTTGCGTTTACCAGTTTCGCCATCCGGGCTGCCCGACAAAGCTTACGCGATCGTGCGCGCGCTTCGTTGACGGCCGCACCAAGTCACTCCAGTTGCGACTGGGCGTACGCCGCGTCCAGCGCTTCCATCGCATCCAGCGGCTTGGCCTGCGCGGCCTTCTCGTAGGCTGCCGCGGCGGCGTCCTCGTTGCGGCGCTCGTCCAGCAACAGCAACACGTTGCCGTGCTCGATATGTGCGATCGGCGAGGCCGGGGTCAGCTTCAACGCTTCCCTGATGTGCTTGTCCGCCTCCGAGGCCTTGGCGCCGTAGGTCAGGCCGCCGATCATCGCGCCGATCTTGCCGATGATCTCGGCGTGGTACAGCGCCAGCGCGGTATGCGCCTCTGCGTGTTTCGGCGCCAGCGCCAGCGCGGCGTCCAGCGCGGCACGCACCTTGCCGGCGATGCCCTGCTTCAGCGCCTTGGCGATCGACAGACCCTGGCTGTAGCGGCCCAGCGCGAAGGCGTGGCGGTAGTGGCTGTTGGGCTCGCCTGGCAGCGCCTTGATCGCCGCCTCCGCCAGCGCCGCCGCGCGCTCGAAGCGCTTGAGCTTCTCGTCTTCATCGTCGACCAGGTAAGTGGCATGGATGCCGATGGCTTTCACCGCCACCGACGCACCCACCGGCCCCAGCGCTTCGCCCGCCTCGAACGCGGCCATGAAGTCGCCGCGATGGAACGCGCGCCACGCGTCCTGCAGCGCCGTGGCCAGCGCATCGGCATCTAGCTTCGGCGCGGCCTTGCCGGCCGCCTTCAGCAGCGCGGCGGCGCGCTTGGCATCGGGGAATGGTTCGCAGTCGCCGGCGTGCAGCTTCGGCCAGGCTTTCTTCAGCGCGTCGCCGGCATGGGCAAAGGCTTTGGCGTCGAGTGGAAATGCGGCCCAGGCGGAAGCGGCGGATTTCTTGCTGGCCATGCGGCGATGCCCTGATTGAGGTCCGGCGGCCAGCATCCCGCCGCCCGCGTCCGCTGACAAGGGGCGATAGTGTGTTTGCTCGACGGCGCCGGCCCAGCCTGCGCATATCCCCGCCCCCGGAACACGCCATGCCAGCTCGCCGGAAGCCCTCTTCCCGCCGCGCCCCAGCGGTGTTCTTCACGCCGACGCCGCGCCATCTGTGGCTGGCGGCGCTGGGCCTGCTGGCGACCGTGCGCCGGCTGTTGCCAACGACCGGCGCGCGTCGCGGCAGGCCGCCCAAGTAGCGCGGCCCCGCGCCACCGCGTTCAGTCGAGGTAGGCGCTGGTCAGGGTATTGAGGTGCACGCGTTCGGCGTCGCGCAGGAACGGCGCGACCAGCATCATCACCTGCACGATGCCGTCGCGGATCGACGCCTGTTCGTCCTTGTCGCCGCGCGCCGCGGCGTAGTTCATCCAGAAAGTGGCGATCACCAGCACGTTGGTGGCGGCGGCGTCCAGCTCGACAGCGGACGCGCGCATCACCCCCGCCTGCACCAGCCCGCGCATCACCATGTGCGCCTGCTCGTCGGCGCGCTTGAGGATGCGTGCGAAGCGCAGCCGCAGGCGGCGGTTGCGGCTGAGGATGTCGACCAGGTCGCGGTACAGGAAGCGGTAGTCCCAGATGCACTCGAACACCAGGTGCAACTGCAGCCACACGTCTTCCAGGCCCGGCAGCCGGCCTTCCGGGGCGGACAGCGCGGCATCCATCCGCGCTTCGTAGCCGGCGAACAGCTGCTCGATGATGTCGTCCTTGTTGCGGAAGTGGTAGTACAGGTTGCCGGGGCTGATCTCCAGCTCGTCGGCGATATGGTTGGTGGTGACGTTCGGCTCGCCCTGCGCGTTGAACATCGAAAGCGACGCATCGAGGATGCGCTGGCGGGTCTGCCTTGCCATGCCGGGCTCCGTCAGGCGGTGAGGTTCTTCACCAGGTCCACGTACTTCTGCATCGCCTGTTCCTGCGCGGTGCCCTTGAGCTTGGCCCAGGCCTCGTACTTGGCGGTGCCGACGAAGTCGAAGAAGCCGGGCTTGGGTCCGCTGACGTCGCCTTCCGAGCCCTGCTTGTAGAGCGCATACAGGCGCAGCAGGGTGTCGTTGTCCGGGCGCTCGGCCAGCGCATGCACGTCCTTGGCGGCTTGCTCGAAAAGGGCTTTCAGGTCGGCCATCGCGTATCCCCCTTGCGTGAGGCGGCCATCTGACCATGCGTCCCGGCACCGGTCAATACGGCGGGGAATTGTCGCGCGGACGCGGCTCTGGCAACGTAGCGGCAGCGGGCGCGCAACGCGCCGGGCAAGCCTGAGGGGATGCGCAATGGCTTATTTCGTGACCGGCGGCACCGGTTTCATCGGCCGCTTCCTGATCGACAACCTGCTCAAGCGCAAGGGCACGATCCATGTGCTGGTGCGCAAGGACTCGATGAAGAAATTCGAGGTACTGGCGAAGCAGCGCGGCTGGGACCGCAAGCGCGTGCTGCCGGTCGCCGGTGAGATGACCGCGCCGAAATGCGGGCTGTCCGCCGCGCAGCTGCGCGCGCTGTCCGGCAAGGTGAAGCACTTTTTCCACCTGGCCGCGATCTACGACATGGCCGCCAAACCCGATGCATTGCATGCGGCCAACATCGACGGCACCCGCAACGCGCTGGATCTGGCCGTGGCGATCAAGGCTGGTTGTTTCCACCACACCAGCTCGATCGCCGCCGCTGGCATGTATCCGGGCGTGTTCCGCGAGGACATGTTCGAGGAAGCCGAAGGGCTGGACGACCCCTACCTGCGCACCAAGCACGAGTCGGAAGGCCTGGTGCGCGCGGAGAAGCGGATCAGGTGGCGGATCTACCGCCCCGGCATGGTGGTGGGTCATTCGAAGACCGGCGAGATCGACAAGATCGACGGCCCCTACTACTTCTTCACCTTCCTCAAGAAGCTGCGCCAGGCGCTGCCGCCGTGGATGCCGACGCTGGGCATCGAGGGTGGCCGGGTCAACATCGTGCCGGTGGATTTCGTGGCCGACGCGATGGACCACATCGCCCACAGGCCGCGCCTGGATGGCCACTGCTTCCACCTGACCGACCCGGAGCCGCTGCGCGTCGGCGAGGCGATGAACACCTTCGCCCGCGCCGGCCACGCACCGGAGATGACCATGCGCATCGACGCACGCATGTTCGCCTTCCTGCCCGGCAGCGTGCGCATGGCAGTGGGCAGCCTGCCGCCGGTGCGACGCTTCATCGGCATGCTGCTGCGCGACTTCAAGATCCCGAAGGAAACCCTGAAGTTCATCACCTACCCCACCCGCTTCGACAACCGCGAGGCCGAACGCGCGCTCAAGGGCAGCGGGATCGCGGTGCCGCGGCTGGAGGACTACGCCTGGCGGCTGTGGGATTACTGGGAGCGCCACCTCGACCCCGACCTGTTCATCGACCACAGCCTGAAGGGCAAGGTCCGCAACAAGGTGGTGGTGATCACCGGCGGCTCCTCCGGTATCGGCCTTGCCACCGCGCAGAAGGTGGCGGCGGCCGGCGCGGTCACGGTGATCGTGGCGCGCGGCGAAGAGGAGCTGTTCAAGGCGCGCGATGCGATGAAGGCCGCCGGCGGCAAGGTATTCGCCTACACCGCCGACCTGGCCGACATGGCCGACTGCGACCGGCTGGTGGCGACGATCCTGCAGGAACACGGCCAGGTGGACGTGCTGGTCAACAACGCCGGGCGTTCGATCCGGCGTTCGATCGAGGCCAGTTACGACCGCTTCCACGATTTCGAGCGGACCATGCAGCTGAACTACTTCGGCAGCATCCGCCTGATCATGGGCTTCATGCCGTCGATGACCCAGCGCCGCAAGGGCCACATCATCAACATCAGTTCGATCGGGGTGCTCGCCAGCTCGCCGCGCTTTGCCGCCTACGTCGCCAGCAAGGCCGCGCTGGATGCGTTCAGCCGCTGCGCGCAGGGCGAGCTGTCCGGCAAGGGGATCAGCTTCACCACCATCAACATGCCGCTGGTGAAGACCCCGATGATCGCGCCGACCAAGATGTACGACAGCGTGCCCACCCTGACCTCGGACGAAGCGGCCGATCTGGTGGTGAAGGGCATCATCGAACGCCCCAGCCGCATCGCCACGCGCCTCGGCATCTTCGCCGCGCTGGTCAACGCGGTGGCGCCGAAGGCCTACGAGGCGGTGATGAGCACGGCCTTCGAGCTGTTCCCGGACTCAGCCGCGGCCAAGGGCGACAAGCAGGCGCTGCGCGACCAGACGCCCAGCCAGGAACAGATCGCCTTCGCCTCGCTGATGCGCGGCGTGCACTGGTAGCGATCATCCACCGTTCGTGGTCTCCGGCGTTGCCCCCACCGGGGCGGGCCGGGGCTGGAGACCATCGGCGACATGGATGTCGCCGATGAGCCTACATGGACGTATTTACGGCGTGTCTCCAGACGCGGCCCGCACTGGTGGGGGCAACCGCGAGATCAACGCTCCCCAGCCGCCGCTTTCGCCCGCGCCACCGCATCCTTCTGGTACTCGGCCACATGCGGCAACTCGCGCAGCACCTTCGAGTGCGGATCGAGCGTGTAGCTCTCGCCCGCCGCCAGCGCGATCCGGCCGCGCCCGTCCGTCATCGGCACGTCCACCACGCGCTTGCCTGCGCGCACCTGCACCGGCATCGGAAACGGCTTGTCGCCTTCGGTCTTCCAAACCAGTGCGAGGCCGGCGGCGTCCCGCGTCGCCACCAGCTCCGGCAATTTCACCGAACGCAGATAGACGTCGAAGAACCAGCCGTAGTCGCTGCCGGTGATGCGGTTGACCAGCGCAACGTAGTCCCGGGTGGAGGCGTAGCGCGGGCGGAAGTTGCCCGGCTTCGGCGCATCGGTGCCGTAGACCAGTTCGCGGGTAGCGCGGAAGAAGGCCGCATCGCCGATCAGCCCGCGCAGGGTGTGCAGCATCAGCGCACCCTTGTAGTACACGTCATTGCCGGGCCCGCGGTCGGCGCTGGAGACATCCTTCTCCACCATGCTGCGGCCAGCGACGATGGGATGGCGCAGCATCAGCGTCGAGCGCATCTTCATCAGCGCCGCCATGTATTCCATGTCGCCGCGCAGCCACTGCAGGTACAGCGGCTGCATGTAGGTGCCGTAGCCTTCGTGCAGCCAGAAGTCGTCCCAGTCGACGTTGGTCAGCTGGTTGCCGAACCACTCGTGCGCGAACTCGTGCTGCAGCAGCCAGTCGTAGCCGGTCTCCGCCTTCTTGTAGTCGTTGCCGTAGGCATTGATGGTCTGGTGTTCCATGCCCAGGTGCGGGGTTTCGACCACGCCCATCTTCTCGTCGGCGAATGGGTACGGGCCGATTACTTCCTCGAAGAAGTCCAGCATCGGCGCGAACTCGGCGAACAGGCCCTCGGCCTTGGCCTTGTTGCCCTTCAGATACCAGAAGCGCAGCGGGGTGGTGTTGCCGAAGCGCGAGCTGTAGTCGCCTTGCAGCACCTCATAGGGGCCGATGTTGAGGGCGATGGCATAGGTGTCGGGAAGCTTTGCGCGCCAGTGATAGGTGCGCCAGCCATCGCGCTCCTCCATGCCCTCGGCGATGCCGTTGCCCGCCGCCACCAGGGGGCTTGGCACGGCGATGTGCTGCACCACCTCCAGCGGTTTGCCCATCGGATGATCGATGCAGGGCCACAGCAGGTCGCAGCCCTCGCCCTGCACTGCCGTGGCGATCCACGGCTCGCCGGTCGGGGCCTTGGCCCAGACGATGCCGCCATCCCACGGCGCCTTCTTCGCCTCGTGCATCTGGCCGCCGTAGCGGATCCGCAGGGTGGCCTGTCCGCCCGCCGCCAGCGGCTGCGGCAGCTCCACCTGCATTCGGCCTTCGGGGTTGCGCCAATGGGCGGCATCGACCTCCGCGCCATCCACCTCCACCCGCTCGATGGCGTAGTTGCGGTCCAGATCCACCACCAGCCGCTGCACTTCCTGCGAGACGCGGAAACGCAGCGTGGCGTCGCCCTGCAGGCACTGCCGCGCAGGATCGACGCGGAACGACAGCTCGGCCTTCTCGATCACCGAGGCCAACTGTTCTGGCGTGCGCGGCAGGCCCGTTGCCGCGGTGGTTGGGGTCAACTCCGGTTGCTGCGCGGAGACGGCAGCAGGGATCAGCAGCGCGGCAACGGCGATGGCAAGGGCGAAGCAACGGGCGGGCGCGGGCATGCAGCGGCATCCAGTGGAACGATCGCCTACCATCGCACGGGGCACCGGACTGGCAGGTCTGTCGTTAGTCATGCCGGGGCAAAGCTGAATGCCTGCTGGCAAGCGGGCTCTTGCACGGAAAACCTCAGCTTCGATTCATCGCGCAAACCGCTAACTGCACGTGAGGGCCGCGAATGGTTCGCGCCCCGGGGAGACGAGACCATGAAACGCATTCCCAGACTGCATGTCCTGACCGCCGCCCTGCTGGGCCTTGCGCTCACCGCAGGCGCCGCGCTGCCCGCTGCCGCACAGGACGACGGCAACGACCGCCGCGCCGAACGCCTGGAACGCCGCCTGCAGAAATCCGAAAAGGCGGCCGAAACCCCGCGCCCGGCGCCGGCGGAAAGCCGCAGCCAGCGCAGCGACCCGCCGCAACGCTTCGAACGCGTCGAACGCGCCGAGCGCTCCAATATCCCGCGCAGCAGCGACGCCGAGCGCCGCGAGAACTGGGGCGAACTGGCCCGCCAACAGCGCGAGCGGCAGGCCGCGCAGGATTCGCGCGGCCCGTGGCAGCAGCGTGAACGCGTGCAGCCGCAGGCCGAACGGGCGCGCGCGCCCGAGCCGCGCATCGCCGAACAGCCTGAACTGCGCCGCCCGCAGGTAGACGAGCGCCAGCTGGAGCAGCGCCAGCGTTTTGCCGAACAGCGCGAGCGCCAGCGCGAGTCCGAAGACCGGCAACGCCAGCAGGCCGCGGCCAGCAGCCCGCAGGCGCGGGTCATCGCCGAAGCGCGTGAGCGCGAAGCCAGCCGAGACCGGCGTGATGATCGCAATGATCGCCGCGACTGGCGCGACGGCGACGGCCGCGTGTCGCGCGAACAGCAGCGCCAACGGATCGAGGAACAGCGTCGCCAGCAGGCCCAGTGGCAGCGCGACGATCATCGCCGCCGCAGCGAGTACGACCGCCATCGCCACCAGCTGGAGCGCCAGCGCCGGAACGCGCAATACCGTTACCAGCAGGACTACTGGCGCCGCTGGCTGGCTGCGCAGTCGCGCTGGAACAGCCAGCGCTTCGACTACGACCGCGACCCGTACTTCTACACCCCGTACAACTACCGCTACAGCTACGGCGGGCGCTGGTACAGCACCAACAGCTACGGCGCCGAGATCCTGCGCGAGGCGGTGCGCGACGGCTACCGCGAAGGCTGGTATGCCGGACAGGCCGACCGCATGGATCGCTGGCAGTTCGACTACCGCAACAACTATGGGTGGATGGACGGCAGCTACGGTTACCCAGGCCGCTACGTCCGCCAAAGCGACTATCGCTGGTACTTCCGCCAGGGCTTCGAACGCGGTTATCGCGACGGCTACTACGGGCGCAACCAGTACGGCCGTTACGACAACGGCGGCGCGATGATCCTGCCGGCCATCCTCGGCATGATCCTGTCCTTCAGCATCAACTGATCCACGGTACCCCGCGCCAGCTGACGCCCGGCCATGCGCCGGGCGTTTTTTTGCCGGGCGAACACGCGGTGATCGATGGGTGGAACCTCAGCGCAGCTGGCTGTCCTTGCTGCCGCGACGGTTGTAGCCGGTGAACGCAGCGTCTTCGGCATCCTGCGCCTGCTGACAAATCAGGCACAAGCGCACGCCGGGCACGGCCTTGCGCCGGCCCTCCGGAATCGGCGCATCGCACTCTTCGCAGCGCTCCAGCCCCGCCCCGCTGGGCAGCCGGTTGCGCGCCCGCGCGATACCGTCCTTCACCGTGGCGTCGATCTGTTCCTGCACCGCGCCGTCGCCCGCCCAACCGATGGCCATGTCCGCCTCCTTCCCGCACCCGCCATACCCAGGAACCGTGACGATACACCGCGCCCGCTGGCGCGTCGGCAACGCCTCGCTCACACTTGCGCAGGTGTTGCAGGGGGCGTGATGGACAAGCACGGCAAACGGAAGGCTGCGGACGGACTGGGAGCGGAGACGCGCCTGCGCGATCTGTATCGCCGCACCTACCCGCTACGCACGCTCGGCATGGGGCTGGGCCTGCTGCCGGTCGCGATGGTGCTGCAGGAACGCGAGGCGGGCATCGTCGCCTGGGGGTGGGCGTTTTCCTGCGGCCTGGCCTGGCCACATCTGGCGCGCTGGCTGGCCGCGCGCAGCCGCGATCCCTACCATGCCGAATTGCAGAACCTGGTGATGGACTCGGCGCTGGCTGCGTCGCTGGTTCCGCTGATGCACTTCAGCCTACTGCCCTCGGTCATGCTGTTGTCGGTGACCACCGCCGACAAGATCAGCTCCGGCGTGCGCAGGCTGTGGCGGCGCTCGTTGCTGCCAATGCTGGGCGCGCTGCTGCTGTCGGGACTGTTGAACGGCTTCAGGGTGGACATCAACACCAGCATGAACACACTGCTGGCCTGCCTGCCGACCATGGTCATCCATGCCCTTGCGGTGGCCGCCAGCAGCTACCAGCTGGTGCGGCGGGTGCAGGCCCAGAACCTGCAGCTGGACAAGTTGAGCCGGTACGACAGCCTGACCGGGCTGGGCAGCCGCGCACACTGGCAGGCGATGGCCTCCGGCCTGCTGCAACAACCGCAGGAACGGCCGGCGACCCTGCTGCTGGTGGACGTGGACCGCTTCAAGGACACCAACGACCGCCATGGTCATGCGGTCGGCGACGACCTGCTGCGCGCGATCGCTTCCTGCATCCTGTCCACGCTGCCGGCAGGCGGCCACGCCGGTCGGCTGGGAGGCGACGAGTTCGTGGTGGCGCTGCCGCTGGCACCTGCCGAGGCCGCGCGCGTTGCCGAGACCCTGCTGGCGCAGGTGCAGGCGCTTGAGTTCCCGCGTACACCTGGCCTGCGCGCGTCGATCAGCATCGGCCTGGCGGCGCCACCGAGCGGAACCACCAATCTGCGCGCATGGCTGGAAGCCGCCGATCGCGCGCTGTACCTGGCCAAGGCCAACGGGCGCGGCCGCGTGCAGGTGTTCACCGCAGAGGCAGCCGACGGCTGAGCACTTGCGGCTCACGAAACCGTGACGAAACGGCGCTACAGTGGCGCAGTTGCCCATTGTCCGGAGCCCGCCATGCGCCGTCTCGCCGCTTCCGCCCTGCTGTTGATTTGCGCCACCCCGGTATTCGCCGCGCTCAAGCCTGGTGCCGCTGCGCCCGCTTTCACCGCGCCCGCCTATCTGGCCGGCCAGCCCTACACTTTCGACCTGAAAGCGTCACTGGCGAAGGGCCCGGTGGTGCTGTACTTCTTCCCGGCCGCGTTCACGCCCGGCTGCAATGCCGAAGCCGCGGCGTTCTCGCAGGCAATCGACAAGTTCAAGGCGCAGGGCGCCAGCGTGGTGGGCGTGACCGCCGGCAATACCGAGCGGCTGGCGGAGTTCTCCAGGGACACCGAAAAATGCGCCGGCAAGTTCCCGGTGGCGGCCGATGAGGGCGCCAAGATCGCCAAGTCCTACGACGCCACCATGACGCTGAAGCCGGACCTGTCCAGCCGCACCTCCTACGTCATCGGCAAGGACGGCAAGGTCGCCTTCGCCTTCGATTCGATGAACCCGAACCTGCACGTCAGGGAAACGCTGGCGGCACTGGGTGCACTGAAGGCGAAGCGCGCCGGCAAGTAAACGCCCCATCCGGCGCGGCGATGGTCGCGCGGATCTGGATCAGGGCGTCCCGCGCACCAGCTTTTCGTGCAACTCGCCGGTCAACATGGTGGCAGCCGAGCCGTACCAGCTGTGGTAGTCGGCCACCATCTCGCCCTGCTGGATCACCGGATCGGTGGCAACCAGCGCCTTGGCCTCCTCGATGTCGGCGGTGGCGAACACGAACAGGCCGCGCCAGTCGCCGCCGGCATCCCCGAACGGCCCGGCCAGCGCCAGCTTGCTCTCCTTCGCCAGCCGCTGGATGTTGGCCATGTGGCCGGCGAACATCGCCTTGCGTACGTCCGCATCCTTCACCGGGGTGGGGCCGGTACGCAGGATCACCAGCACGTAGCGGCGCATGCCGCGCTCATCGGCGCCGGTGCGCTGCGCCAGCGCGGCGTCGTAGACGGGTGCGGCGGATTGCACAACGGGCTCGGCCGCCGGCGCGGTGCCGATGGCGGCGGCGGCGAGCATCAGCACTTGGAGGCGGCGCATCGGGGGGCTCCTGTTGCGGAATGGGGTGTCATGGGTCTGCCGACAGCGTTTCGCGCTGGGTTCGGCCCAGCACCAGCGGCTCGCGCAGCGGCAGGCCGTCGGCATCGAACAGCAGCTTATTGCGGCGGCCGCGCAGGCGCGCGGCGAACAGGCCGGCGGCGATGCGCAGGGTGCCGGCAAGCCGTCGCAGCGGGGGTGATGCCACCGCCGCAGTGGCCGAAGCGGTGTTGACCGCGATCCGCCCGGCCGGCCCGAAGCTGGCCTCGATGGCATCCGCCGGTTCCGCAATGGCGGCTACCGGCACCCCCAGGTAATACAGCTTCGCGTCGCGCGGGACGTTGCCCAGCGGCGTGCGGCAGCAGCTGGCGTACCAGCGCAGCAGCCCGTGCGGCCCCAGCGACATGCAGGCCAGTTTTTCGAAGCCGCGGGTGATGTGCAGCCCGTCCGGCGCCATCGCCACGATGTCGCTGCCGCCGGCCGTGTCCAGCAACTCCGCGCCGCCCAGCCAGCGCGCGAACGCCCGGCAGTCCCGGCAATAGCAGCTCGCCCGCACATACGCGCGCTGCGGATCGATCCGCCCCTCCACCTGTCCACAGCGGCACGCAAGCTTCATCTCGCGCCCCTCCCCAGGGTGTAGGGCTGCACGATAACTGAAGCGGGCGGGTCCAGGGAGACCCGCCCGCTTCAGGCGTCAGCCGGCGGCGCTTACCAGATCTGCACGCGCTTGTCCGGCGCCAGGTACATGGCGTCGCCCTGCTCCACCTCGAAGGCCTTGTACCAGCCATCCAGATTGCGCAGCGGGCCGTTGGCGCGGTACATGCCAGGCGAATGCGGGTCGGTCTTGAGCTGGCGCAGCAGGGCTTCGTCGCGATATTTGCTCTTCCACACCTGCGCCCAGGCCAGGTAGAAGCGCTGGTCGCCGGTCAGGCCGTCGATCACCGGCGCGGGCTTGCCGCCCAGGCTGAGCTGATAGGCCTTGTAGGCCATCGACACGCCGCCGAGGTCGCCGATGTTCTCGCCCATGGTCAGGCCGCCGTTGACGCACTGGCCTTCCAGCGGGCAATAGCCGTCGTATTGCGCGCCCAGCGCCTTGGTCAGCTGCTCGAAGCGACTGCGGTCCTCGTCGGTCCACCAGTTGCGCTGGATGCCGTCGGCATCCGACTTGCTGCCCTGGTCGTCGAAGCCGTGGCCCATCTCGTGGCCGATCACCGCGCCGATGCCGCCGTAGTTCACCGCGGCGTCGGCGTGCACGTCGAAGAACGGCGGCTGCAGGATCGCCGCCGGAAACACGATCTCGTTGAACGCCGAGTTGTAATAGGCGTTCACCGTCTGCGGGGTCATGCCCCATTCCTCGCGATCGGTCTTCTGGCCGACGCGGCGGTTCTGATCGGCACGGTTGAACTCGCGCATCGCCACCGCGTTGCCCAGCAGGTCGTCGGCCTTGATGGCGACGCTGGAGTAGTCCTTCCACTTGGACGGATAGCCGATCTTCGGGCGGAAGCTGGCCAGCTTGCGGTAGGCCTCGGCCTTGGTCGCCTCGCCCATCCAGCCGATCTGCTCGATGTTGCTGCGTAGCGCGGTGCGCAGGTTCTCGACCAGCTGGTCCATCGCCGCCTTGGCTTCCGGCTTGAAGTAGCGCGCCACGTACAGCTCGCCCAGCGCCTCGCCCAAGCCGCCGCGGCCGCCGACCAGCGCCAGCGCCCGCTTCCAGTCATCGCGCTGCGCCTTCTGTCCCGCCAGCACCTTGCCGTTGAACTCGAACGAGGCGGCGTCGATCTCGCTGCTCAGCAGGTCCGCGTTGCCATCGACCGCATGGAAGGCCAGGTAGTCGCGCCAGGTCGCCAGCGGGGTGGCATTGACGATCTCGATCACCGGCTGGATCACGTCCGGGGTGGTGATGTTGAGCTTGTCGGGCTGCGGCATGCCCTGCGCGCGCAGCTGCGCGACCCAGTCGTAGCCGGGGAACTTCTGCTGCAGCTCGGCGAAGGTGAACTGGTTGTAGGTCTTGTCGCGGTCGCGCAGCTTGACCCGCTCCCACTGCGGCTTGGCCAGCGCTGTTTCAAGCGCCAGCACCGCTTCGGCGCGGGCCTTGGCATCGGCGCCGGTCACGCCGGCAAAACCCAGCATGCGCTGGATGTGCGCCACGTAGGCCTCGCGGATCTTGACGAAGCGCGCGTCCTGATTGAGGTAGTAGTCGCGGTCGGGCAGGCCCAGCCCGCCCACGCCCAGGCCCACCTGATACTGGTTCGGGTCCTTGCGGTCGATGCCCACGCCCAGCCCGAACGGCGCGCTGCTGCCGTCGATGCCGGCGTTGCCGAACGCGGCGATCAGCTTGTCCTTCGAATCGATCTTCGCGATCCGGTCCAGCACCGGCAGCAGCGGCTTGATCCCGGCGGCGTCACGGCCGGCGCGGTCCATGAAGCTTGCGTAGTAGTCGTGCAGCTTGCGGCCGTTGCTGCCGGCGGCGAGATCCTCGCTGGCCAGCAGCTCGTCCATCAGCGCGCGGGTCTGCTCCTCGGAGCGGTCGCGCAGCTGGTTGAACGAGCCGTAGTTGGTCTCGTAGTCCTTGAGGACGTAGGTGTCGATCCACTGGCCGCTGGCATAGCGGTTGAAGTCGTCGCCGGGCTTGACCGACAGGTCGCGCGCGGTGAGGTCGACGCCGAAACTGCCCAGCTGGGCCTTGCCGTTCGGTGTGGCGGCGGTGGCGGAGGAGACGGCGACAGCGAGGGCGCCGGCGATGCCGAGGCCAAGCAGGGAACGCTTCATGCGGGAGGTCTGGTGACGGAAGGAAACCCGAGGGTAGCCTGCATCCCTACTCCACCGCGCGTGACTTTGGTTGGCCTGTCCGTGAGCCACATCGCGGTTGCGCCGCGCGTTCAGACCACCGCGGTCACCACGATCTCCACTTTCCAGTCCGGGTTGGCCAGCCTGGCCTCCACGGTGGCGCGAGCCGGCGCCTGGCCCGGCGTCACCCACGCATCCCACGCCCGGTTCATGCCGGCGAAATCGGCGATGTCGGCAAGGAAAACCTGCGCGCGCAGGATCCGGGTCTTGTCGCTGCCGGCCTGCGCCAGCAGCGCATCGATGGCCTCCAACACCTCGCGGGTCTGGGTTTCGATGTCGGCGCCGGCGGTTTCCGGCACCTGCCCGGCAAGGTAGGCGATGCCGCCGTGGATGCAGGCTTCAGACATGCGCGGGCCGGCGTCGATGCGTTCGATCATGGGAGGCTCTTCCGATGTGGGAATGGCACCTTCGCCCAGCGTCTCGGCGCGCGCAAGCCCTGCGCAGCCACGGGGGTCAGCCCTCGGCGTCCGCGTCCGCGCCGTGCAGGTCGTCGGGGTCGAAGTGGTAATCGAGCAGGTCGCCCGGTACGCAGTCCAGCGCCGCGCACAGCCGCGCCAGGGTGCGGAAGCGGAGGCCCTTGACCTTGCCGCTGCGGAACAGCGACATCTGGGTTTCGCTGATGCCCACCGTGGCCGCCAGTTCGCGCGCGGTCATGCCGCGGCGGGACAGCATCGCGTCCAGCGTGATCCGCACCGGCATCAGAGGATCTCGTCCAGTTCTGCCTGCAGCGCGCGGGCGCTGTCGACCACCCGCGCCAGCAGCACCAGCGCCGCGCCAACCACGCCCAGCACGATCCCGGACAGGTCGAAATAGGCCAGCCCGCCGTGCCCGCCCTCGATCAGCCGCGTCAGGTTGGTGATGGCGAACACGCTGAGCAGCGCGCCCACCAGCACGCCCACGCCGATGTGGCGGATCGCCCGCGCCACCGCGGCATGGAACAGCCGGCCTGCGGCCAGGTCGCCCAGTGCGCGTTGCACCGCCCACAGCGCCCACAGGTATCCAAGGCCGGGCGAGAGGCGGACCAACATCAGGAGCGTCCGGTCACCCGCGCTGGCGTTTGCGCTGCCCATCCACGGCAGGGTGCTGGCGCCCAGTGCCAGCAGCAGCGCCAGTCCGGCGAATACCAGCAGGGTGGCGGCGCGCAGCCAGCGGCAGTGACGGCGGAAGCGGTCGGGAAGCGCCATCGGGCAGCTCTCTGAAAAAAACCTGGACTTTAAGCTTGACTTAAATTTCGCTCCATGTAAAAACTTTATGCGAGAGTTAAATCACGGAGCCCAGACCACCATGCCATCCGCCATCGAAACCCGCGGCCTGAGCCGCCGCTTTGGCGACCGCCCCGCGGTCGACCGCGTCAGCATGCATGTGCCGGAACGCAGCATCTACGGCTTCCTCGGCCGCAACGGCGCCGGCAAGACCACCACCATCCGGCTGCTGCTGGGCCTGCTGCGTGCAGACGCCGGCAGCGCGCATATCGCCGGGATCGATGTGGCCCGCGACCGCATCACGGCCGCGCGCAGGGTCGGCGCGCTGCTGGAGGCGCAGGGCTTCTACACGCACCTCAGCGGCCGCGAGAACCTCGACCTCAGCCGCCGCCTGCTCGGCCTGCCCGCCACCGAGCCCGACCGCGTGCTGGAGATCATGGAAATGACCGCGCACGCCGGCCGCCGCGTCGCCGACTATTCGCTGGGAATGCGCCAGCGTCTCGGCCTGGCGCGGGCGATGCTGGGCGCACCGCCGGTGCTGGTGCTGGACGAACCCACCAACGGCCTCGATCCGGAAGGCATCACCGACATGCGCCGCTTCCTGCGCGCATTGCCCGAGCGCGCCAACGCCACCGTGCTGCTGTCCAGCCACCTGCTCGGCGAGATCGAACAGACTGCGACCCACGTCGGCATCCTCAGCCACGGCCGGCTGGTATTGGAAGGCGCGCTGGCCGAATTGAAGGCGGGGCTGGCCAGCGAAGTGCTGATCGAAACCGACACCCCCGAGCGCGCCGCCAGTATCGCCCGCGCCCACGGCTTCGATGTCGTCCGCGAACACGACGCGCTGATCGCCCGGTTCCGCCCCGAGGATGACAGCCGCCATGCCACCGCCGCGCTGAACCGGGTGCTGTGCATCGCCGGCGGCGTGCGCGTCCATGCGCTGGCCCCGCGCCAGCGTTCGCTGGAAACCCTGTACCGGCAGGCCGCGAACACCGCCGCGCCGGCCACCCTGTCCGCATGACCACGGTGACGACGATGACCGCGCTTTCCCGCACGCCGCGTTTCACCACCGCAATCGCGGTGGAAGCCCACAAGCTGCGCCGTTCGCTGGCACTGCTGCTGGCAACGGTTGCGCCGCTGCTGATCGCGGTGTTCGTGTTCTTCAACCTGCTGCGCGGGGAGAAACCCGCGCCGTGGACGATGTCGCTGCAATCCTCGGCGGCGATCTGGGCATTCTTCATGCTGCCGATGAGCATCACCGCGCTGACCGCGCTGGTGGCGCAGGCCGAGCACGGCCCGCGCGCGTGGGATCACCTGCGCGCACTGCCGGTTCCGCGCTGGCACCTGTACGCGGCGAAGGCCATCTGCATGCTGGCGCTGGTCGCGGCGATGAGCCTGTTGCTGGCGGCGTTGACCTCGCTCGCGGTGGTCGGCGCCGGCATTGCCAAGCCCGCCATCGCCGCCACCGGCGTCCTCGACATCGCCGGTTACCTGCGCCTGCTGGGCCGTACTTTCCTCGCGTCCTGGCTGCTGGTCGCGGTGCAGCTGTGGATCGCGCTGCGCTGGGCCAGCTTCGTGCCGGCGCTGGCGACCGGGATCGCCGGCACCTTCTTCGCGGTGGTCGCCACCTCGGCCAAGGTGGGCGTGGCGATGCCCTGGCAGATCCCGGTCAACCAGCTGGCCAGCGACCCGGCCCGCGCCGACCTGGCGCTGGCGCTGGGCTTGGCCGGCGGGATGGTCTGCTTCGCGTTGATGCTGTGGCGGATGGGCCAGCGCGAAATGCCGGCCTGAACCGGCAGTCGGCCGCGCTGCCGCTCAGCGCGGCGTCAGCGCGAAATCCAGCGCCGCGCGCACCGCCGCCGCCTGCGCGTCGTTGCACTGCTGCGGGTTGGCACGCGGGCTGTCGGGATAGACCTCGGTGGTGGTGACGAAGCGCGCATCGGTGATGCCGGCGCACAGGCCAAGCGCGCGGCAGTCGTACTCGATCACGCCCGGCGCGACCACCGGTGAGCCGATGATGGTGCCATCCGGATCGGCCGGCGCGATGTGGGTGACCTTCGCCACCTCGGCGTTGATCGCCTGCTGGAAGGCCGGCTCCGGGCGCGCGCTGTCGGCGCACAGGTAGAAGCCGTCGGGGATCGTGCCGGGCTCGAACGGCTTGCCGTCGCGCGCGGCCAGCGCCGGGCGGAATTCGGTTTCGTCGCTGTCGGTGGTTTCGTGCAGATCGATGTGCACGAGTACGTGATCGCCCAGCGAATGCAGCAACGCCCACAGCGCCGCCGATTCGGGAGCTTGGCTATCCGCTCGGAAGTTGCGGTTGGGGTCCAGCGCTTGGGCGTTCCAGCGGTGGATGCGCTCGTACGCCCACGGGCTGACGCAGGGCGCGACCAGCACGTTGACGCGGCCTGCATAGCCGGCCGCGTGGCGCTCCGCGAACTGCAGCGCGCCGTGCACGCCGCTGGTCTCGTAACCGTGCACGCCGCCGGTCACCACCGCCACCGGCA
Source organism: Thermomonas fusca DSM 15424 (assembly GCF_000423885.1). Lineage (GTDB taxonomy): Bacteria > Pseudomonadota > Gammaproteobacteria > Xanthomonadales > Xanthomonadaceae > Thermomonas > Thermomonas fusca. The sequence goes on from NZ_AUIV01000002.1 coordinate 150,157, forward strand.
GCGCCGCATCCCAGCCGCGACTGCGCAGCGCGAACAGCGGATAGCGGCCGTCGGCGCCGCAGTCCACTTCACCGTATTGCGCCACGTCGAAGTGCTCGCGCAGCGCATCGATGCGGGTCAGCACCTCGTCCGCGTAGCTGCGCTTCCTGGTCTGCAGCGCACGCCACTGGGCTATTTCGGTGTCGCCCCAAGGCTGGCCGGGTGTACCGATGGCCGGGAAAGTCTGTGCGTGCATGCGCGGCTCCTGCGATGGGGGCCGTCAGTCTAGCCGCATGCGCGGGCCGGGCTGGTGCCACCTGCGCTGCACCCGCCATGCTTCAGATGTGCGGTCAGCCGCTGCAATCGCCGCAACACAGCGAGGCCAGCTGCTCGACCTCGGCCGGCGGGTAGCCCGCCTGCGCCAGCACCGCCGCCAGCTCGTCGCCGCTCATCCATACCGTGGCGCGCAGCGCGCCATCGGCGGGGTCGCGATCGATGATGGCGGCCGGGTCGACCTCATGCAGCGCATCGTCGATCACCGCCATGTCCGGCGCATCCGCCGCCAGCCTGATCCTGAATTCCATGGGCACCTCCAACGCGCGCCATCCGCAGCGCCTTGATGCCATCCTGCGCCGCGCCGGCTTGACCCGCCCTGACGGGGATCAAGCCGTCGGGGCGATCACAGCATCCGCTTCAGGGTGTCGTCGCGGCGAAAGGCGTGGTGCCAGATCGCCGCCAGCACGTGCAGGCCGATCACCCAGTAGAACGCCTCGCCGATCGTGCCGTGCAGGTCTTCCAGCGTATGCGCCAACTGTTCGTTCTCCGGCAGCAGCGCCGGTAGCGCCAGCCCGGTGAACGGAATCATCACCGCCTTGCCGTCACTCCAGGCGGTGGCCAAGCCCAGCAGCGGCATGACGATGAAGAACGCATACAGCGCCAGGTGGATCAGCTTCGATGCCAGAGCCCTGAAGCGATCCAGCGGCGGTGTCACCGCCGGCGCCGGGTTGCGGACGCGACCGACCAGCCGCCACCACACCAGCAGGAACACCGCGATGCCGACCCAGAAATGCCCCTGCACCATCGCCGCCCGCCCATCGCTGCCGCGCGGAAACAGGCCGCGCTGCTCGATCAGCAGGTAGGCAGCCAGAATCAGCAGCGCCATCAGCCAGTGCAGGCGGCGCAGGACGGGGGCGTAACGGGGACGGGCGATGGCGTTCAAGGCGCGGCTCCTGCTGTGATGACCGGACTATGCGCCGGGCGGGCATGGAAATCTTGACTTCGATCAATTCGACTCATCGTCGGGCGTGGCGACGGCTGGCTCCAGCATCGCGGCCAGGTCCTCGTCCTTTTCGCACCAGAGGCCATTCATCCACTGCTGGAAGCGGACCCGGAATTCGCGGTCGTTCTGGTAGTCGCCGCCGGCGAGTTCGACCGGGATCGGCCGCTGGCGGACCTGCACCCGCACTTCGGGGACGCGATCGGCCAGCAGGTCGACCAGCGAGGGGCGCCCCCCCGGATAGGCGATGGTCACGTCCAGGATCGCGTGCAGGCCCTCGCCCATCGCGTCCAGCACGAACGCCACCCCGCCGGACTTCGGCTTGAGCAGGTGGCGGTACGGCGACCCCTGCTTGGCATGCTTGTCGGGGGTGAAGCGGGTGCCCTCGACGAAATTCATGATCGCCACCGGGATCGCACGGAACTTCTCGCAGGCCCGGCGGGTGGCCGCGATGTCGCGCCCGGCCAGCGCCGGGCTCTTCGCCACCTGCCGCGGCGTGTAGCGGCCCATGAACGGAAAATCCAGCGCCCACCACGCCAGCCCCAGCAGCGGCACCCAGAACAGCTGCCGCTTGAGGAAGAAGCGCAGCAGCGGGATGCGCCGGTTGAACACCTTCTGCAGCACCAGGATGTCCACCCAGCTCTGGTGATTGGCCAATACCAGATAGTGGCCGTCGATCTGCAGGTCGGCATCGCCATGCAGGGTCAGCCGGGTGCGGGGGAAGGTATTCCACAGCCAGTTGTTGAAGCCGATCCAGCTTGCTGCAAGGCCGGTCAGCAGCAGGTTGCAGGCGGCGCGCAGGCGCGGCAACGGCAGCACCATCTTCAGCAGCGCGATGAGCAGCAGCGGGACCACGTGCAGCACGGTGCTGGTGGCGATCAGCAGGAGCAGCAGCGCAAGGCGTAAGGTCAGCATCGGCGGGCAAGGCGATGGAACAGGCGGCCATTGTCGCGGAAAACCCGGCGCGATTCAGGCCATCGGTATCATGTGCGCATGTCCACGCCGACCGCGCCGCGCTACGCCGGCCCCCTGCTGACGCGCGCCTCGGGCGACGCCCTCAACGCCGCGCATGCCGCCAGCCACGCCAGCTGGCAAGGCTCGCTGGATCTTGGCCGCAGCAGCGGCGAAGCGCAGCTGGGCGCCGATCACTGGCATTGGCAGGACATCGGCTATCCCTACCCCGGCAAGCTCAAGGATCGCACCCTGTACTGGTGGGACGGGGAGGCGTTCGTGCCGGTGTCGCGCTATGCCGGCAAGCTGATCAAACTGGTGCCGACGGACTGGAACGTACCGACCTTCGAGATCGACGGCATCAAGATGCTGCCTACCTCGAAGGAATCGCCGCTGGACGATGCGCGCCGCAAGGTGGCGCTGGTGCAGCCGCCGGGCAAGACCGTGCTGGATACCTGCGGCGGGCTGGGCTATTTCGCTGCTTGCTGCCTTGACGCCGGGGTGGCGCGCATCCAGTCGTTCGAGAAGAACGAAGACGTGCTGTGGCTGCGCACGATCAATCCGTGGTCGCCCGACCCCGCCGCAAGCGGCGGGCGCCTGCAGCTGGCGCATGCCGATGTCGCGCAGGCCATCACCACGCTGCCGGATGCAGGCTTCGACGCCGCGCTGCACGACCCGCCGCGCTTCGGCATTGCCGGCGAACTGTATTCGTTGGATTTCTACCGCCAGCTGGCGCGGGTGCTGCGCCGGGGCGGGCGCCTGTTCCACTACACCGGCAGTCCGAACAAGCTGACCAGTGGGCGCGACGTGCCGCGTGAAGTGGGAAAAAGGCTGGAGAACGCCGGCTTCAAGGCCGAGCTGGCGCTCGACGGGGTGCTGGCAGTCAGACGCTGAATCTCAGCGCCGCTCGACCCGGATCACGTTCGGGTCTTCGCCGTGCTCCAACAGCAGGCGGCGCACCCGATCCTGCCAGACCGAACCGAACGCGGCGCGCTCCTCGCTGCTGGCGTCGTCGGCCAGCGCGCGCACCATCAGCTCGCGCATCTGCGGCGCCGGGGGGATGCTGGACAGGTCCATCGACAGGTACACGGTGTCGCCGTTGTCGGCGCGACGGAAGCTGGCGATGCAGCTGCGGTCGCCGCCGCCGTAGCGCAGCAGGTTGTGGCGCGCGTGCTGGCCGGCGAGGCCATGGAAACCGTTGTTGGCCGCCGCGCCGGTGAGCAGGGTGAACACCTGCGCGATGACGCCGGTTGTGCCCTCCACTTCCGCCGCGCCCATGGTCACCACCACGCCGCCGCGTTCCGGCACGGCGTCCGGATACAGAGCGCGCAGGCCGGCGCGCGCCATCAGGTAGGCGCCGGCCACGGTGGGACAGGAATGCCCGGCCAGCCGCACCGCGTCCGGATAGACGTATTCGATCAACCCGTCGCCCGCCGCGCCCAGCAGTTCGGCCAGGGGGTCACGCACCAACAGCCGCGGTGCGTGCGAATAGAAGGCGGGTTGATGCATGGGCGGGCTCTCCTGATGATTACTCTTCCGGCAGGCCGGTGATCCCGAAATCGATCACCACGCCCGCCTGGTCGCGCTGGCGGTATTCCACGGTGACATGTTCGCCGAAACGCTGGCCGATCTGGCCCAGCAGCGGGATCGGGTCATGGTCGTTGATGAAGCGCATGGTTTCGCCGTTGCGCAGCGCACCCAGCGCGCCGAAGATCGCCGAATGGCGGAAGCGGCGGGCAATGCCGCGCGCATCGAAGACGTGGACGCTGGGCTCCGGATCAAGCTGGATCGACATGGGAATGACTCCTGTTTGCAGTGAACAGGGCCATGCTACGCCGCGGCCCGTCCCTCGCCTTGACGTAGGTCATGGGGACGGCGAGACCCGCGGGTGGCGCTGGCGGTCGAATCAGCCCTGGGCCGGCAACGCCGCGGCCAGCGCCAGCCGACCCAGCGCCAGCAGGCCCTGTTCGCGCTGCGCCGGCGGCATGCTGGCGCCGCTGTCCAGGTGGTCGCTGACCGCCAGCACCGCGAGCGCGGCAAAGCCTTCGCGCATCGCCAATCCGTACAGCCCGGCGGTTTCCATTTCGATGCCGTGGATGCGATGGCGACGCAGGTGAGCCAGCAGCTGCGGGTCGCCGTCATAGAAGCAGTCGGTGCTGAATACCGATGCCACCCGCGCCGGCACGCCCTGTTCGACGGCAGCATCCACTGCGGCGCGCAGCAGCGCGAAATCCGCGCAGGTCGACAGGTCGTGGCCACCGAACTGCATGCGGTTGAAGCGCGAATCGGTGCTGCCGGATTGCGCCAGCAGCACGTCGCCGATCTCGACATCGCCCACCCCGCCGCAGGTGCCCACGCGGATGATCCGGCGTACGCCGTAAGTCCGCGCCAGTTCGGTCACGTAGATCGCGGTGGACGGAATGCCCATGCCGCCGCCCATCACCGTCACCGGCTGCCCGCGCCAGTGGCCGGTGTAGCCCAGCATGTTGCGGCGCGCGTTCACCTGCCCCGGTGCTTCCAGCAGCTCGTGGGCGAGGAAGCGCGCGCGCAGCGGATCGCCCGGCAGCAGGACGGTGTCGGCAATCGCGCCAACGGCCGCTTCGATATGCGGTGTGCTCATGGGTCAGCTCGTCAGGAAGCAGTGGCCTTCCGCCAGCGGCGGCAGGCCAAGATGGGTGGCGAGGCCCTGCCCGAGGTCGGCAAAGCTGTCGCGCCGGCCCAGCGCGCGCGGCGCAAATCCGGGGCCGAAGGCCAGCAGCGGCACGCGTTCGCGGGTGTGGTCGCTGCCCCGCCAGCTGGGGTCGCAGCCATGGTCGGCGCTGAGTACCAGCAGGTCGCCGGGGCGCAGCGCGGCCAGCAGCTGCGGCAGGCTGGCATCGAAATGTTCCAGCGCCGCGGCATAACCCAGCGCATCGCGGCGGTGGCCGTAGACGCTGTCGAAATCGACGAAATTGGTGGCAACCAGGTCGCCTTCGCCGGCCTGTTCCATTGCCGCAAGCGTGGCATCGAACAGCGCGTCGTGGCCGCTCGCCAGCAGTGTCCGGCTCACCCCCTGCGCGGCGAAGATGTCGCTGATCTTGCCGACCGCGTGCACCCGCCCTCCGTGCGCGCAAACCGCTTCCAGCAGGGTCGGCCGCGGCGGCGGCAGCGCGTAGTCGTGGCGATTGCCGGTGCGCCTGAAGTCGTCGGAACCTTCGCCGACGAATGGCCGCGCGATCACCCGACCGATGTTGTACGGCGCCAGCAGCACGCGCGCGATCCGGCACACCTCGTACAGGCGCTCCAATCCGAAAGCCTCCTCGTGCGCGGCGATCTGCAGCACCGAATCGGCCGAGGTGTAGACGATCGGTTTGCCGCTGGCGATGTGCTCAAGCCCAAGCCGGGCGATGATCTCGGTGCCGGACGCGTGGCAGTTGCCCAGCACCCCGGGCAGCCCGGCCTGCTCGACCAGCGCCGCCAGCAGCGCATCCGGGAAGCTGTTCTCCACCGCCGCGAACAGCCCGAACGCCTCGTGCAGCGTCACCCCGGCGCTCTCCCAGTGGCCGGAGGGCGTGTCCTTGCCGCAGGCACGCTCCTCCATGCAACCCCACAGCGCCTGCGCAGCGGGCATTTCTTCGAAGCCGGCGGCTGCGCGACCAGTGGCCAACGCATGCGCCTGCGGCAGGCCAAGCCGGGTCAGGTTCGGGATGCGCAGCGGGCCGCGCGCGTGCTGCGCGCAGGCGTCGGCGATATGGCCGAAGGTGTCGGCGCCGGCGTCGCCATAGTCGGCCGCATCCGCGGCGCCGCCAATCCCCAGCGAATCCAGCACCAGCCAGATGGCGCGCGCCACGGCTCAGCCGTCCAGCTCGGCCAGCAGCGCATCGAACAGCGCGCTGGCGCCGATGCGGAAGCGTGCCGGATCGATCCAATCCGCGCCCAGCCGCGCCTGCGCCAGCGCGAGATAGATCCGCGCATCGGCCAGGGTGCGGATGCCGCCCGCGGCCTTGAAGCCGCAGCGCCCGCCGCGCGCGGCGATCGCGTCCAGCATCACCGCCGCCGCTTCGGGCGTGGCGTTCACCGATACCTTGCCGGTGGAGGTCTTGAGGAAGTCCACCCCGGCATCCAGGCCCAGTTCGCAGGCCTGACGGATCAGCTCCGGCTTGCCCAGCTCGCCGGTTTCGAGGATCAGCTTGAGCGCGATGCCCGGCCCGCAGGCGGCGCGGCAGGCCTCCACGCCGGCGCGCGCACGCGCCACGTCACCCGCCTGCAGCGCGCGCCACGGAAGCACCATGTCGATCTCGTCAGCGCCGGCAGCGATCGCGCGGCGGGTTTCGCGAGCGATCCGCTGCGGATCGTCGGCGCCTTCGGGGAAGTTCACCACCGTCGCCACCTTCACCGCGGTGCCGGCCAGCGCCTCGCGGGCGGTGGTGATGTGTTCGGGATAGATGCAGACCGCCGCCGGCAACCCGTGCGCGCTGCGCGCCGCGGCGCACAGGCTGCGGATGCGCGCGGGCGTGTCGTCCTCGCCCAGGCTGGTCAGGTCGAGCAGGCCGAGCACGCGCGCGGCGGGAAACAGTTCGGTGGTGGACATGGCAAGCCCGGTTGCGGATCGCCGCCAGTCTAGGCCGCACGGCTGCGCCGAACCTTGATCTGCAGCAAGTTCGCGGCCCGCCCGCGGGATATCGATTACAGTCACCTGCCCCGTCTGACATGCTCGCCATGGCCCCGAGCCTGCCGCCGCTTTCGCAAGTCCTGGATCTGCTGCCAGATGCGGTCTGCATCGTGGACGAGCACGGCCAACTGTTGTTCGTCAACGCCGCCTTCGAGCGCCTGCTGGGCTACGCCGCCACCGAAGTGCACGGTCGCCTGCTGTTCGACTTCATCCATCCCGATGACCGCGACGCCACCCTGCGGCAGGCGCGCGCGCTCATGGAGGGCGGCGGCGAGCGCCATTTCCGCAACCGTTACCTGCACCGACAGGGCCACGCCGTGGATCTGCTGTGGTCGGCGCACTGGCTGCCCGAGCAGTGCCTGCGCATCGGCGTGGCGCGCGAGATCGGCGAACTGCAGCGCGCCGAACGCGAACTGGAACACCATGCGAACCACGATCCGCTGACCGGCCTGGCCAACCGCCGCCGGCTGGAGCTGGCGCTGCGCAACGCTTTGGCTGAGGCGGCCGAAAGCAGCGGACAGGTGTCGCTGCTCTACGTCGACCTGGCCGGCTTCAAGCAGGTCAACGACCGCGATGGCCACGAGGCCGGCGACCGCGTCCTGTGCGAGGTGGCGAAGCGGCTGCAGCAGGGCGTGCGCCAGATCGACCTTGTGGCGCGCATCGGCGGCGACGAATTCGTGGTGCTGCTGCCCGGCTGCGATGCCGAACATGCACGCGGCATGGCGCAGCAGCTGTGCCAGCAGCTGCGCGTGCCGTGCGCGCTGCGCGATGGCCCGCTGCGGATGGATGCCAGCATCGGCATCGCCACCTTCCCCGCCAACGGCCGGACCCCGGACGCACTGCTGGCGCATGCGGACAAGGCAATGTACGCCAGCCGCGGTTGCCGCTGAAACGCTGCCGCCGTCAGCGGATATTGGAGACGGAATTCTTGGCGGTATCGTGCCTGGTCTTGAGCGCGCCGCCCTGCACGCTGAACACCAGCTCGATCTTCACCTGCGGCGGCGCTGCCCGCACCTGCGTCTTCAGCGTGTCCTTCAGCCCCCTGCCGGCGCGATCGGCAACCACCACCAGCAGATAGTCGCCGTCAGCCAGCGGCTGGGTGATGTCGATGGCCGCTGCCGACGCGCGCCGACTGGGCAGCAGCGCAGGCGCCGCCGCCATCGAGGGTGCGGCGGGCGCGGCGATTCGCCCGGTAGCGGCATAGGAGGCAGCAGCCGCCCCGCCCCCCTGCCCTGACAGCGACGACACCGCGGCCGAAACGATGCTGCCGCCCGGCAGCGTGCCGCCCAGCAATGCCTGCCGCCCGGCCGGATCCAGCGGCGTCAGCCGCAGCGCGCCCAGATCCACGCGCACGCCGTCGCCACCCGGCACCGCGATGAAGCAGGCTTCGCCGCCGCAGCCGATGTCGATCTTCAGCGTCGCGCCCTGCGCCAGCGCGCTGCCGGCAGCGTGCAGGCCGGCGTTGACCTTCTCGCCGAAGGTCGCGCCCTGGGTCTGCTTGGGCACCGTCACGTTCATCGAAATGCGGTTCGGCATCGAACCGTTGATGCCATTGACGCCGCTTGCCGCCGCGGCCGGCAATGCCAGCACCAGCGCGATGACGCCGATCGGAACGAACGCCTTCATGTCGCCACCTGCGGCTGCCTGACTGTGGCAGAGACTACGCGCGCATCGGGCGCGTGCGTCAAGCACCGTTCGTCACTGACCGGTTGTGGATTGGGCAGCCGTTCACTACCCAACATCCTTCCGAAAGACGCCGGCGGTCGGCCGGCGGCAGGAGCCCCGCGATGCCGAAAGTCGAAGCGCCGTTCTTCCCGATCATCTACGTCCGCGGCTACGCGATGACCCGCGACGAAATCGTGCAGACCACCTCGACCCCGTACATGGGGTTTGAAGCCGGCTCCACCAAGATCCGCCAGGCGCAGGACGGCAGCATCGTCAAGTTCGTGTTCGAGTCGCCGCTGGTGCGGCTGATGAAGGACTACGGCTACCGCGACGTGTACGCCTCCGGCGCGGAGCAGCTGGGAAAACTGCCGGCGCGCAGCCTGGTGATCCACCGCTATTACGACGAGGCCGACCCGGCCTTCGGTGCCGGCAAGGCGCCCTCGATTCCGGACGCCGCCAAGGCGCTGGCGCTGCGCATCGCCCAGCTGCACGACAGCGTCTGCGGCAACGATGCCGCCGCGCGCAAGGCCTTCCGCGTGCACCTGGTCGCGCATTCGATGGGCGGGTTGATCTGCCGCTGCCTGCTGCAGAACCCGGACATCGCCAGCGCCGAAATCCGCGCGATGGTGGACAAGGTGTTCACCTACGCAACCCCGCACAACGGCATCGAGCTGGGCGGCATCAACGTGCCCGGCTTCCTGTCGATCAACGACATGAACAACTTCAGCCGACCGGTGATGGCGAAGTACCTGAAGGTGCCCAAGGACAAGGTCAACACGCTGGGCGACTCGGGGTTTCCGCCCGAGCGCTTCTTCTGCCTGATCGGCACCAACAGCCGCGACTACGCGGTGGCGCACGGACTGTCCTCGCTGGCCGTCGGGCAGATGAGCGACGGGCTGGTGCGGATCGAGAACGCCTACGTGGCCGGCGCCCCGCGCGCGTTCGTGCACCGCAGCCACAGCGGCTATTTCGGCATCGTCAATTCCGAGGAGGGCTACCAGAACCTCGCCCGCTTCCTGTTCGGCGACCTGTGCGCCACCGGCAGGCTGGACATCGAGGCGCTGCCGTTCCCGCCCGAGATCGAACGCGCGTGCAAGGCCGGCAAGAAGATCGAATCGTCGTACTACATCGAAGCCACGGTGGCCCCGCGCGGCGCCTACACCTACGACCTGACCGCGCGCACCAAGGGCCAGGAAAGCGCGGTGCGGCGGCAGTATTCGGAGCTGTTCGACAAGGACGGCAAGCTGATCCGCAACGCGCGCGCGCCGACCCTGTTCACGGTGTTCCTGGACACCTCCAAGATCACCGCCGGCAGCGAGGTGGCGTTCTCGATCGAACTGGCGGTATCCAACGCCGGCTATGAAATCGACGGCGCGCTGTTCCTGAAACAGCACATCCCGGGCGAATACCTGTTCCGCAACACCCTGGTGCTGTTCGCCAAACAGGACGACGGCGGCGAATGGAAGCTGCGCTACGTCTGGGCCGATGAACATTGGGCCACCGGCCCGAAGACCGAAGCCGACGTGCTGGCGCTGGGCAAGAAGGCCATCGGCATCGCCCAGCAGTCGCCGTCGGCGTTCTCGATCCCGCTGGCATCGGCGAAGGGATTTCGCGCCGCGCTGCAGATCGCCCTGTCGGCGTGGGCATGAGCCGGCCGCGGCGGCCGGGCCCGAGTCGCGCGCCGCATCAGGCGTGCATGGGCGTCAGCGATGCGTGCAGGTGGGCGGTTTCCAGCATGTGGCGCAGGCGCGCCTCGACCATTCGCAGGTCGTCCAGCTGCTGCGGTGCGTACAGGGTGTAGATCGGTCGGTTGCGCTGGCCTTCGGCCGGCTCCTTGCGGCTGACGCCGATGTTGCCGGTTCCGCTGGCTTGCGCCCACAGCCTGCGCAGCGCGTGCGGCCCGATGCTCTCGTCCTTTCCGAGCGTGAAGGTGAACATCGCGATCTGATGGCTTGACATGCGGGCACTCCTTGCGGTTCTGGAGTATGCGCTTTCCCCTCGCGCTTTCCCGACGGCCTTACGGCCCGGTTTCCGGCCCGCATTTCGCCACTGCGGATGGAAGTCTCTGCCACATTGGAGTAGGATGGCGCAAGGCCTCCGCGCCACGCGCGTTTCGTCCGACGCCTCGCGTCGCGCGCCTCGCTCCCATTCACGCGCCCTGCAATGCTTGCCGGGCGGTTTTCGATTGCCCCTGCGGGGCGCCCGCGGCGATTACCGCCGGCGCGGCCTCCGCAAGTCCTGCGCAGATCCGCGCGCCAAGCCCGCTTGGCCGCCCGAGGCGCACACCTCCAACACGCCGCGAGCGCCATGCCCGCGCCGTCCGCTCACGCCGTCAGCCACAGGAGGCCCGCATGCCACGACCCAGGAAAGCAACCGAAAGCCAACCCCAGCAGCCGCTGCCCGCGACCAAGACCAGCCATCTGTTCCAGGGCCGCAAGCCAACGGAACGCGGTGGTGCGCTCACCCGCGAACGCATCGCCGAACACATGGATGCCTTCCGCAAGGCTGGCGGTACCATTGAAGTGCTGGGCACCACCCGTTCCCTGCAGCACATTGGGCTGCCTGCGGACGCCCAGCCGGCGCCGCCGGTCGTCCCCGTTGCTGCGCGCTCGCGCAAATCCACCCGCTGATACAGGAGTTTCCGTTGGCAAAGCCAAACTATGCGTTCGAAAAGCGCCAGCGCGAGCTGGCCAAGAAGAAGAAGCAGGACGAAAAAGACGCCCGCAAGCGCGAAGCACGCGCTGCCGACGCAGCGCCAGAATCAGCATCCGAATCCGTAACGGAAACCGCCGCGCCGGATTCGGCACCGGCGCAGGCCGGCCCGCGCGTGCATCTGCGCAAATCCGCCGAGTGAACTGACGCCGGGCCGGGGTCAGCGCGCCGCGTAGCGGAACAGCGCCCCGGCCAGCAGCCACGGCAGCGCGAAACCGGCCGTCAGCGCCAGTTCGCGTTCGCCGAAGCCGCCCACGGCCATCGCAATGCCCACCGCAGCCAGCTGCGCCAGCGCGGCCGCGAACATGGCGTTCGCCATCCCGGCCGCGCGGAAGCGTGCCAGCAGGCTGCCCAGCCCGGCGATGCCCAGCACTCCTACAAACATCAGATTGGCGACGTTGCCTTCGCTGCCCAGCATGCCGACCGCCAGGTTGACCCAGATGGTCAGGAATCCGGCCAGCACCGCCACCCCGAAGCCGGCGCGATAGACCAGCGACCCGCCCAGCCACGCGGCGAACTCGTACAGGCCGCAGACCGCCGCCAGCAGCACCCCCATCACCGCGAAATCCAGCGCCGTCCAGTCCACTCCGGCCTGCGGATACAGGCGCATCACCAGCGCCGGCAGGAACAGCAGGCAGGCCGCGCCGCCCCAGACCAACGGGCGCAAGCCATGCTTGCTGCCGGCTCCGTCATTTCCCGTCATCGCCGCTTTGTGCATCGTCCTGCCTTGCGCTTGTCGAGGATCGCCAGCATCCCTTGGGCGAATGGGCGCGGCATGGCGCGCCTGTGAAGCGGGCGCGAAGTCGATTCCCGCTCAGCCGGCCTCGTCTTCCGCCAGGTCGTGCCCACCTGCAGCAGGGTCAGGCAGAGCGTGCTGACGGTATCCACCCGCTGCGGAAAGTAACGTTTCACCAGGGCGGCAGCACTAGTTTGCCCATGCTCATGGCGATGCCCATGCCGACGGAGACGCGGTTCGGGACCACCGAGCCGGCGTGCGGAATCGCGATGGATTTCATCGCGGAATGGTACGTACGTGTCCGCGGCCCACGGCAACCAGGCGGGCGCCTTCACACAAAATTCGATGCGCAGGTGTATCCCTGTCATGTCGCTACAAACCTGCGCCTCCATGTACGCAGCTCCGACCCCGGGACTGGACTACCAGCGGCTGCTGATGGCATCGCCCAATGCATACGCAGTGCTCTCCCGCGACCTCCGCATCATCGATGCCAACCCGGCCTGGCTGGCGCTGGCGAATGGCCCGCCCCGGAACTACATCGGGCGGCGCTTCTTCGATGCCCTGCCGGCCCGGATGCAGGAGTCTGCGCGCGACCTGCGCGCACTGTTCTCGCGGGTGATCGAGCGCGGGCAAGCTGACACCCTGCCCCTGCTGCACTACCCGATCCCGATAGCGCAGGGGAATGGCGAGGGCTGGCAAGACCGATACTGGAGCGTGAGTTCGGCCCCCTTGCACGACGATGCCGGACGCGTCGCGGGGCTGCTGGTGTGTCCGATCGACATCACCCAGCACGTGCTGGCGACCGAGGCGGCGTCCGATCTGAAGCGCAGCAATACTGCACGTCGCGCCAGCGCGCAAATGGCCCGCGAACGACAGCGTTTCCGCCAGCTCATGCAGCAGGCGCCAGGCTTCGTGGCGGTGGGGCAAGGGCCGACCCACGTGTTCGAACTGGTCAACAACGCCTATTACCAGCTGGTGGGGCACCGGGACATCATCGGCAAACCCGTACGCGAAGCCTTGCCCGAACTTGCCGGACAGGGCTTCTACGAACTGCTGGACCAGGTCTATGCCAGTGGACAGCCGTTCATCGGTCGTGCCATGCCCATCCTGCTGCAGACGGAACCCGGCGCTCCTCCAGTGGAGCGTCATATCGATTTCATCTACCAACCGATCGTCGACGAGGACGCCAGGGTCACCGGGATCTTCGTCCAGGGACACGACGTCACCGAGGCACATGCGCTGGCCATGCGCGTCAGTCACCAGGCGGCCCACGACGCCCTCACCGGCCTCCTGAACCGGCGCGACTTCGAGCGCCGTCTGCAGCACGTGATGGATGGCCTGCGCGAACACGACACCCAGCACTCCCTGCTGTACCTCGACCTGGATCAGTTCAAGGTGGTCAACGACACCTGCGGCCATGCGGCGGGCGACGCCCTGCTCTGCCAGATCGCCGACGCGCTGCAGGCGCGCGTCAGTCCGCCCCATGCGCTGGCCCGGCTGGGCGGGGATGAATTCGGCCTGTTGCTCGAGCACACAGGCCACGAAGCCTCCAGGGTGCTTGCGGAACAACTCCGCGAAACGGTCGAAGCGCTGGAGTTCGTGCACGGCAACCGCCTGTTCGGCTGCAGCGCCAGCATCGGGATGGTGACGTTCGATCGGACTATCGGCGGCGTGCACGAGGTGCTGATCGCGGCGGACAGCGCTTGCCTGCTGGCCAAGGAAAAGGGTCGAAACCGCGTGCAGGTGCATGCCGCCGGGGATCTTGAAGTGTTGGACCGGCGCCGGGAGATGGACTGGGTCAGTCGCCTGCGCGAAGCGCTGGCGGAGGGCCGGATGTATGTCCATGCACAGCGCATCGTGGCGCTGGCGCCGACAAGGACGCCCCGCGACCGGATGGAATTGCTGGTGCGCCTGCGTGATCGCGACGGCACGACGGTGCCACCGATGGCGTTCATCCCGGCCGCCGAGCGCTATGGCGTGATGCCCACCATCGACCGCTTCGTGATCCGCACCGCATTCCGACACCTTGCCGCGCTGACGCCCGACGTTCGCGCCCGCACGTCCCTTTCCGTCAACCTTTCCGCGACGACCGCCTGGTGGCATTCGTGCGGGAGCAACTCCAGGCGCACCAGATCGCTCCCGGGGAAATCTGCTTCGAGATCACCGAAACCGCTGCGGTCAACAACCTGTCGCTCACCACCCGGCTGGTGCAGGAACTGCGAGGTCTTGGCTTCCGGTTCGCCCTCGACGATTTCGGCAGCGGCATGTCGTCGTTCGGCTACCTCAAGCACCTGCCGGTGGATTACCTCAAAATCGACGGCACCTTCATTCGCAACCTCCGCAACGACCGGGTGGATGCCGCCATGGTGGAAGCCATCGCGAAGGTGGCTGGTGTGATGGGCATAAGAACCGTGGCCGAATACGTCGAAGATGCGGAAACGGCGGATCTGCTCGCCGAGATGGGCGTGGACTACGCGCAGGGCTACGGCATGCACGTGCCGGAGCCGCTGGCCGCACCGGCTTGAGAAAGTTTGGCCTGGCGACGTCGCCGCCTCCTGAGGGCGGCTTGTTGGCCAGCACTCGGCCCTTTTGCGGGGAACGCCAGCGCATCGGCGCCATACGCTGCCGCCGACGCGGGCCCTTGGTTATCGCTGCTTCCGATCCTTTGCGCGCGGGTTTCTGCCAACATTAGGTCCGATGAATAGCCCGCTTTCCGCTGGACCCACCGCTGCATCGTCGCCCAGGGGCGGCGTCGCCAAGATTGCCCAGATTGCCGCATGGGTCATGCTGGTGGTGTCCGCGCTGGTCCTGCTGGGCTGGTGGCTGGACGTTCCGGCGCTGACCCGGGTGTTGACCGGGTCCACCAGGATGAAGGCGATTACCGCCATTGCCTTCATCGCCAACGCCATGGCCCTGCTGGGGTGCGTCAGGCGCGAACGCATCGGCATCGCCTGCGTGCTGCTGAATCTGCTGGTGTTGGTCTTCGGTGCCGCCTCGCTGCTGGAATACACCACCAACGTTGACCTGGGCATCGATCACCTGTTCGCCGACCCGGAAGCCTTTGCGCAGGGCAATCCACCGGGGCGCATGTCGCAGATGACCGCGATCGCGTTCCTCCTGCTGGGTACGCAGGGCCTGCTGGTCAGCCTCCAGCGCGCGCCGCGCCTGGCCCACCTGCTGGCCGGGCTGCTGCTGTCGCTGGGCGCCTTCACCCTGACCATGGCCGGTTACAGCTACCGCATGGGCGTCGTCCAGGTGCTGCCGGTGTCGGCGCCGACCGCCCTGCTGCTCATCGTCGCCACCTTGGGCTGGCTGGTCCTGCAGCGGCCGATGGGCATCATGCGGGTGGCGTATGCCGACAGTCCGGGCACGGTGCTGCTGCGATGGGCCGCGATCCCTGCGCTGCTGATACCGCCGCTGCTGGCGATCGCGATCCGCGCGGCGGAGCATCTGCTGGGCTGGAGTCATGCCGAGGTGGTCGCGGCGGTGGGCTACCTGAGCGGCGTGGGTGCCTGCTCGATGGTCATAGGCATGGCCTGGCTGCTGCACCACCTGGACCATCAGCGGCAAAAGTCCGAGCGTTTCCAGGACGCGGCCTATACCGACACGCTGACCCGGCTGGTGAACCGCCGCGGTTTCGACGAGGCCATCGACCGCCTGCTCCGCGGCCACCGCGAAAGCGACCACGGCTTCACCATGCTGATGCTCGACCTGGACCACTTCAAACGCTTCAACGACGATTTCGGCCATCTCGCCGGCGACCGTGCGCTGCAGATCACCGGGGAACTCCTGCGCGCGGCGGTGCGACCGCAGGACATCGCGGCGCGGTTCGGCGGCGAGGAATTCGCGGTCATCCTGCCGGGCACCGACATGCTCGGCGCGCGGCGCACGGCGCAGCGGCTGCTGGATGCCTTCCATGCGCGGGAATGGCCGAACCGGCCGGTCACCGTGAGCATCGGCATCGCCAATTCCCACCCCGGCGACACCTCGGCGACGCTGATCGCGCGCGCCGACTCGGCGTTGTACGCGGCCAAGTCGGGCGGCCGCGACCGCGCCTGCGAGAACCAGGTCATCACCGTTTCCTCCGTGCTCTGACCCGCACGCCGATGGCGTGGAGCACGCGGCGGCGCGCCGATGGCCGCCCTGCGCCAGAATGCGACCTCCCGCTACCGGAACACGTCCATGTCCACTGGCTCCGCCCACCGCAAACGATGGCTCGCAGCTGCCGCCGTTGCACTCGTGGCGTTGGCGGCGATGGGCATCGCCCGGCTGCGCGGCCCGGTGCTGCCCGGCTACGACGTGCAAGCCGGCCCGCTGGTGCAGAACGTGGTGGCCACCGGCCGGGTGGCGGCGCTGTCGCGGGTGCAGGTAGGCGCGGAAATCACGGGGCTGGTACTGGAACGCCGGGTGATGGACGGCGACCGCGTGGCGCCAGGCGACGTGTTGGTGGTGCTGCGCGCGCGCGACCTGGAAGCCCGCCGCGACCAGGCCCGCGCCGCTCTTGCTGCCCTGCGCCAGGCTGAACGCCCGGACGCCGAGGCGCGCCTGCGCCAGGCGCAGGCGCAGCTGGCGCAGGCCGAACGCGACTACGCGCGCCGGCGCGAACTGGGCCAGCGCCAGCTGGTGGCGCGCGAAAGCGTGGAGCAGGCGGCGCAGGCGGTGGTGGCCGCGCGCGCCGCGGCCGAGCAGGCGCGGCTGACGGTGGATGCGCTGGCCGGCGGCGGCGCCCGCGAGGCCCAGGCGCGCGAGGAACTGGCGGCAACCGAGGCGACCCTGGCGCGCGCGATGATCCGCGCCACCGTGGCCGGCACCGTGCTGACCCGCGGCGTCGAACCGGGCGACACCGTACGCCCGGGCGACGTGCTGCTGGAAATCGCCGCCGACGCACCGGGCGAAATCCTGCTGCCGGTGGATGAAAAGAACATCGCGCGCCTGCGCGTCGGCCAGCGCGCAACCTGCATCGCCGATGCCTTTCCGGGGCGGGCGTTCGCCGCCACCGTGCACCACATCGCACCGGCCGTCGATCCGGCACGTGGCACCGTGGACGTGCGCCTGCGCATCGACCCGAAGGCGGACTTCGTCCGCCAGGACATGACCGTCACCGCTACCCTGCTGACCGGCGAGCGCGAGCGCGCGCTGGCGGTGCCCAACGATGCGCTGCTCGACGCCCGCGACGGCAGTGATCGCGCCACGGTCCTCCTTGTGCGCGACGGGCGGGTGCGCCGCACTGCCGTGACGCTGGGCCTGCGCGGGCTGGCGATGAGCGAAGTGGTGGCGGGCCTGCGCGCAGGCGATCACGTGCTTGCCGCCAGCGCGCTGGCCGCCGACGCGCTGCCGGCCGACGGCGACCGCGTGCGCATCGAGGGCCAGTCCCTGCCCATTGGCGATTCCGCCACCCGCCGCGAGCTGCCGGTGAAGTTCAACTGAGCGATGTGGATCGAAACCACCATCGCCATGCGGTTCCTGCGCCAAGGACGCGGCCAGTCGCTGCTGATCCTGTTCGGCATCGCCGTGGGCGTGTCGGTGATCGTGTTCGTCACCGCGCTGATTTCCGGACTGCAGGCCAACATCATCGAGCGCACGCTGGGCACGCAGGCGCATATCCGGGTGGAGGCGCCGGACCAGGTCAACCGCATCGCGCCCGCCCCGCCCGGCACCCTGCAGCTGGTGCTGGAGGACCGCCGCGCGCAGGTGCTGCGAACCATCGTGAACTGGCCGCAGGTGCGCGACGTGCTGGACCGCATGCCCGGTATCACCGCGGTGTCGCCGGTGGTGTCCGGGCCGGCATTCGGGCGTCGCGGCGAGGCGGTGGAATCGGTGGCACTGGTCGGCGTTGACCTGCCGCGCTACCTGCGGGTGATCCCGCTGGACCGCAACATGGTGGACGGCCGGCTGGACCTTGCTTCCGGCAATGCCGTGATCGGCCGCCAGCTGGCGAAGGACCTGGGCCTGCGCACCGGCGGCAAGCTGCGCATTGACGCCGGCAAGGGCCGCGAGGCCATCGTCAACGTCGCCGGCATCTTCGAGCTGGGCGTGCGCGAACTCGACGCGCGCTACGTCTACCTCGACCTCAAGCAGGCGCAGTCGCTGCTGGCCCTGCCCGGCGGTGTCACCGTCATCGACGTCACCGTGGACGACCTGTTCGGCGCCGACCGCAGCGCCGCACGCATCCGCGGGCTGACCGGGCTGAAGGCGGAAAGCTGGATGGAGACCAATGCCCAGCTGATGAACGCGCTGAGCTCGCAGAGCATGTCCACCAACATGATCAGCTTCTTCGTGGCGATGTCGGTGGCGCTGGGCATCGCCAGCGTGCTGGCGGTCAGCGTGACCCAGCGCACCCGAGAGATCGGCATTTTGCGTGCGATGGGCACACGCCGCGGCCAGATGCTGCGCGTGTTCCTGGTGCAGGGCGCGGTGCTGGGGCTGGTGGGGTCGCTGCTCGGCGCGCTGGCGGGCCTCGGCCTGGTGGGTGCGTTCAACAGCTTCGGCCCCAAGCTGTTCCATATCCCGCTGCCGCCGGCGCTGATCCCGGCGGCGATGGCGCTGGCCACGGTAGCGGGCGTGGTGGCCGCGGCGGTGCCCGCTTCGCGCGCGGCCAGGCTCGACCCGGTGGAGGCCATCCGCCATGCCTGAGCGGCGCGAAGTGCTGCGGCTGGACGGCCTGCGCAAGTCCTACAACATCGGC
Source organism: Thermomonas fusca DSM 15424 (assembly GCF_000423885.1). Classification (GTDB taxonomy): domain Bacteria; phylum Pseudomonadota; class Gammaproteobacteria; order Xanthomonadales; family Xanthomonadaceae; genus Thermomonas; species Thermomonas fusca. The sequence goes on from NZ_AUIV01000002.1 coordinate 168,812, forward strand.
CAACCGAACGAGGTAGAGGTGCTGCACGGCATCGACCTGCGCGTGGACAGCGCCGACTTCGCCGCACTGATGGGACCGTCGGGCTCCGGCAAGAGCACCCTGCTCAACCAGATCGGCCTGCTGGATTCGCCCACTGCCGGGGAACTCTATCTGCTGGACCAGCCCACCCGCAGCATGGACGACGAGACGCGCACCGCACTGCGCGGCCGGCACATCGGCTTCGTGTTCCAGTTCCATCATCTGATCGGCGCGTTCACCGCGCTGGAAAACGTGCTGATGCCGCTGATGGTGGCCCGTGGCAAACCTGACCGCGATGCGCTGGATCGCGCCCGCGGCCTGCTGGCAGACGTGGGACTGGAGGCACTGGCAGACCGCAAGCCCGACCAGCTCTCCGGCGGCCAGCAGCAGCGGGTGGCGATCGCCCGCGCGCTGGTCACGAGGCCGGCCCTGCTGCTGGCGGACGAGCCCACCGGCAACCTCGACACCAAGACGGCCGCAGACGTGTTCGCCCTGCTGCGCCGCTTCAACACGCAGTTCGGCTGCGCCGTGCTGGTGGTCACCCACGACCCGCGCCTGGCCGACTCCTGCGACCGCACCATTACCCTGGTGGACGGACGGATCGATGGCGACGCCCGGCGCGCCTAGCGGCAGGTTGACGCGCTAGAACCCCAGCTTGGCTCCCGCCCCCAGCAGGGTGGCGACGCCCAGCAGGGCGAAAATGCCGGCGGCGATCGAGTGCACCAGCTTCATCGGAATCCTGTTCGCCAAACGGTCGCCAACGAACACTGCGGGCACGTCCGCGATCAGCATGCCGAGGGTGGTGCCGATGACCACCAGCAAAGGCGTTGCGTAGTGGGCGGCCATCGCCACGGTGGCGATCTGGGTCTTGTCGCCCATCTCGGCCAGGAAGAAGGTCACCAACGTGGCGCCGAATACCCCGAACTTCCCTGCAATCCGGGTTTCCTCTTCCTCGATCTTGTCCGGGATCAGCGTCCACACCGCCATGCCGACGAACGACAGGCCCAGCACCCAGCGCAGCACCTCGGGGGTCAGCATGGCGGTGATCCACGCGCCCAGCGCACCCGCCAGCCCGTGGTTGACGATGGTCGCCACCAGGATGCCGAGGATGATCGGCACCGGCTTCTTGAAGCGCGCGGCGAGGATGAAGGCGAGCAGCTGGGTCTTGTCGCCGATTTCGGCGAGCGCGACCACTCCGGTGGAGACGAGCAGTGATTCCATGGATTTTCCAGGGCCGGGCAACGGACGAATGACCACCGCGCATCCCCGGCCATCCCGAAGCGCAGTGGTCAAAGGTCTTGCCAAGCATGGGAACCGCCCGCGCCATGGCCTGTGGGCCAAGTGTGTTGACGTGGGCCTCTTCGCGACGAAGAGCGGCTACTCCCCAATGACCCAATCATTTTACATGGCAATGGCGTGCGGGTCATCGACAGCGGACGGCCCGCGGAATCGGGTCGTTTCCGCGCCTGTCGATTTCCGTCGCACCCATCCGTCGTACTCAGTGACCCCTACCGGAGGAGCAGCGCCATGATCCCGAAGAACACCATCTGCCTGTGGTACGACGAGGCGGCGCTGGAGGCCGCCACCTTCTATGCCGCCACCTTCCCCGACAGTTCCGTAGGCCGGGTGATGCGGGCGCCGGGGGACTTTCCCTCGGGCCGCCAGGGCGACGTTCTCACCGTGGAGTTCACCGTGCTGGGCATCCCGTGCGTCGGCCTCAACGGCGGGCCGGCGTTCCGCCACAGCGAGGCGTTCTCGTTCCAGGTCGCCACCGACGACCAGGCCGAAACCGACCGCTACTGGGACGCCATTGTCGGCAACGGCGGCGAGGAAAGCGACTGCGGCTGGTGCCGCGACCGATGGGGCGTATCGTGGCAGATCACGCCGCGCGCCCTGCTGGAAGCCATCATCGACCCCGACCCGGCCGCAGCCAGGCGCGCATTCGACGCGATGATGACGATGCGCAGGATCGATATCGCCGCGATCGAGGCGGCGCGCCGCGGCTGAGCTGGGCGACTGCGCCGCGGCCTCAGCCGCGCAGCAGGATCATCGGCAGGGCGAACAGGGCCAGCGTGAACAGGATGCCGACGACGACCAGCGCCACCCGTCCCGGCTCCGCGCGCACGACCGACCAGAACGTCTCCGCGGCGCCATCGCGCTCGGCAGCCTCGCGCTCGGCGCGGGCGCGCTGCTGGCGCCCCTGCTGGTAGGTGGCCAGCAATTGCTTCGCTGCCGCGAACCCGGCCTCGTCGCGCAGCCAGATCCCGCCGAAGGAAATTCCCCAGCGGCTGGGCTTGGTTTCGTAGTACTCGACCCGGTGCTCATCGAGCAGCGCGCGCACTTCGTCGGCCTCGTCATCAGGCACGTTGCGCAGGTTCATCAGCAGCTTGGCCATGGCGCGAGGATAGCAGCCGCGCCCGCGACCCAGCGCGGGCGTGTGCCTCCACGCAATGCCGACAGCGCGCGGTCTACCTGTCGATACGCAGGAACCGCGCCGCGTTGTCGTGGAAGATCGCGCGCTTCTGCGCCGGGCCCAGGAACGCGGCGCTGTCGATGCCTTCCACCGCCTGCGTGATCGCTTCCGGCCAGACCATCTGGTCGGAGCCGAACATCAGCCGATCGCCCATCCCGGCGGTCATCAGCGCGCGCAGGTAGTCATGGAACTCCTGCCGCGGGATGATCCAGTTGATCACCGACAGGTCCGCGTGCACCTGCGGGTACATGTAGAGGATGGCCTTGGTTTCCTGCAGGTAGGGCCAGCCGGCATGCATCAGCCACACCCGCAGTTTGGGATGGCGCTTGAGCATCGGCTCCAACCGCATCGGGTTGCCGAGGTCGACGCTGAAGCCCGGGCAGCAGCCATACGGCGTGCCCGGCGGCGCCAAGCCGGTGTGGATGCCGACGGGGATGTCGAGCTCTTCGGCCAGCGCGAGGTAGGGCTCGAACCACGCATCGCTGGGGTCCAGCCCGTGGTACTGAGCGCCGATCTCGCCCATCACCTTCAGCTCGCCGGCAGCGAACGCCTTGCGCAGCACTTCGACCGGCGGCAGCGGCGTGCGTCCGTCATCCAGGAATGCGCCCGCCCAGATCGTGTCGTCGCCGCCGGCCCGCAGGATGCTGGCCATCGCCGTATCCGGGCCACTGACCAGCCCCAGCACGATGCCGTGCCGGCGCATGCGCTCCAGCGTCAGCTGCTCGCGCTCGGCATCGGAATTGGCCGTGGTCGGCTGTCCGGTGGCCGGGTTCGGTGCACCCGGGGCAGCCGGCCCCACGTGCAGGTGGACATCGATGATCGGCCCCGAGTACGTCTGCGCGAACGCGGGGCTGCAGGCCAATGCCAGCAGCAGGGCCAGGACGGAAAAACGCATCGTGCGCTCCTTTGCGTGGGCTCACGACAGGCAACGGCAAGTGGATGGATGGACGGCCATCCGCCCCCGCAACGTCGCTGTCCCGCCGTTGTGCCATGCTGGCCGCATCCCCGACGGAGCGTGCGAAATGAGCAGCAGGAAAACGGGTTCCACCGCCAAGGCTTCCGCGAATGGCAAGCCGTCCAGGCCCGAAAAATCCACCAAGTCCGTTGCGGGCGGCAAGCCCCGAACCGCCGCACCGGCGAAGGTTGCGCACACGCCGCACCGCTTCGACGGCAAGGTGGTGGTCACCACCGGCGCCGCCGCGGGCCTGGGCCGCGCCACCGCGCTGCGGCTGGCGCTGGAGGGCGCGGCGCAGGTGCTGGTGGACCTGAAGAAGGACGCGTTGAAGCGGCTGCAGAAGGAAATCCTTGCGCTCAATCCGCAGGCGCGAACGCTGCTGGTCACCGCCGACGTGTCCAACCCGGACGACGTCCACGCCTACGTCAAGAAGACGATGAAGACCTTCGGCCGCATCGACGGGTTCTTCAACAACGCCGGCATCGAAGGCCACCAGAATCTGACCGAAAACTTCGGCGGCAAGGAGTTCGACCGCGTCATCGGTGTCAACCTCAACGGCGTGTTCCACGGCATGGCCGAGGTGCTGAAGGTGATGCGCCAGCAGGGCAGCGGCAGCATCGTCAATACCGCGTCGGTGGGCGGCATCCGCGGGGTGGGCAACCAGTCCGGCTACTCCGCCTCCAAGCACGGCGTGGTGGGCCTGACCCGCAACTCGGCGGTGGAATACGGCCAGTTCGGCATCACCATCAATGCGATCGCGCCGGGCGCGATCATGACCGACATGGTCGAGAATTCGCTGCGGCAGATGGCCGGCGAGGATTGGGAAGCGGCCGGCAAGCAGTTCGTCAGCGTCAACCCGATGCAGCGCTTCGGCCGGCCAGAGGAAGTGGCCGCGGTGGCGGCGTTCCTGCTGTCCGGCGAAGCCAGCTTCGTCAACGGGCTGGTGGTCACCATCGACGGCGGCCAGTCGTACAAATACTGATGCGGCGAGCAATCGCGGCAGGCGTCGTTCGCGGTGCCCGCCCGCGCATAGCGGGAGGCCAAGGCGCGTACTGGCGCATGGGCTGCGGACTTCCGAAGCACGCCGATGCCAACGGCCCTTAGCGCGCTTCCACCGCAGCCCTGCCCCGTTTCTTCCCGGCGCGCGCCTTTGCCCGCGCCTTCGCGCGCTCGTCCACCACCGCGGTGAACAGCGCACCGACGAAAATGATCAGCGCCGCGTAGTAGATCCACACCAGCGCCAGCACCAGCGTGCCCATCGCGCCATAGGCCGAACCCGGATCCGCGCGCCCCAGGTACCAGCCGATGGCCGCGCGCCCGACCAGGAACATCAGCGCGGTGGCCGCGCCGCCACCGACCGCGCGCCGCCAGCCTACGCGGCGATCCGGCAGATAGTGGTACATCAGCGCGAACGCGAGCATGTACACCAGCCAGGCGGCCACCTGGGCCATCAGCGGCAGCATCCAGTCCGCCCGCGCGAACAGCAGCTCCAGCACTGTATTCAGGGTCAGCGACACCACCAGCAGGAAGCCAAGCGCCAGCACCAGTCCCATCGAGAATACCCGCTTGCGCAGCCACGCCAGCGGGCCGGACAGCGCCGTCGCGTCGGTGCGGAACACCTTGTTGAGCACGTCCTGCAGCTGCGCGAACACCGCGGTGGCGCCGACGAACAGCAGGCCCAGGCTCCACCAGCCGGCAATCGACCCGGTATCCGGCCGGTTGCGCGCATTCACGACGATGGTGCGCGCCACCCGCTCCGCATCCGCGCCCACCAACAGCGCGATCTGCTGCATCACCGCTTCCTGCGCAAGCGGCAGGATCGAGGTGGTGAACCACACCAGGATCAGCAGCAGCGGCGCCAGCGACAGGATCGCGTACAGCGCCAGCGCCGCCGCCTGCGACATCAGGTCGGCATCGATGAAGCGCCGCAGCAGCGCCATCGGCAGGCTGCCGCGGGCCTTGCGGATGAACGCCTGCACGGCGGGCCGGCGCGTGGACAGCCCGCTGCGCCCGCGCGAGGCGGTGGGCTTGGTGGGGTCGAGCTTTTCCGCCACCTGGCCGGGCTTCGCTGCGCTCACGATCTTCTTGACCGCATGCTTTGCCGGCGAGGCTGGGGGTTTACCGGAGCTGCGTCGTCTCGGCATGCACGGGCCGTTGCGGAAACACCCCCGCACCATGCCGGGTGCCGCGTGAAGGTGGAATGGTGCAGCAGGCGGCTAATCCTGCTCGGCCGCGGCCTCGCGGCCCTGCTGGCGGATCAGCGCCTCCTCGCGCGCATCGTTGATGGCGTGGCGCACGCCATCAAGATCCGGCGCGGAATCGTCATGCGCGAACACGCCGGTGAGTTCGCTGTCCGGGCGCAGTTCGCCGGCTTCGTACAGCGCCCACATCTCCTCGCCATACCAGGTGTCCAGCAGCTCCGGCGCCCACGCACCGAGGCTGGCGGTGAGGTTGTTGACGTCGCGCAGCAACATGGTGCGCGCGGCGTTGTTGCCGGCGGCGCTGACCACCTGCGGGAAGTCGATGACCACCGGGCCGTCGGGCGCCACCAGCACGTTGTATTCGGAAAGGTCGCCGTGGATCAGCCCGACGCAGAGCATCTTCACCACCTGCTTTACCAGGAAACGATGGAATCCGCGCGCCTGCTCCGGCGACAGCTCCACTTCGCCCAGCCGCGGCGCGGAATGGCCGTCGGCATCGACCACCAGCTCCATCACCAGCACGCCGTGGAAATAGCCGTAGGGTTCCGGCACGCGCACGCCGGCATCGCGCAGCTGGTACAGCGCGTCGACCTCGGTGTTCTTCCACGCGGTTTCCTGCTGCTTGCGCCCGTACTTGCTGGCCTTGCCGATCGCCCGCGCCTCGCGGCTGCCGCGCACCTTGCGCCCTTCCTGGTACTGCACGCGCTGCTGGAAACTGCGCTGCGCCATGTCCTTGTACAGCTTGGCGCAGCGGATCTCGTTGCCGGCGCGCACCACGTACACGGCCGCTTCCTTGCCGCTTTTCAGCGGTCGCATCACTTCATCGATCACGCCGTCATCGATGAGCGGCTGCAGGCCAGAAGGTGTTTTCATTGCATCCCGTGAGAAAGATCAAAATCGCGAATCCAGCGCGATAGAGTGCCTGATCGCTACACTGGCTGTCCCCTTTTCCGGCAATGCCGCATGTCCGATCCGGTTCGACTGGCCAAACGCGTGGCCGACCTCGCCGCCTGCTCGCGCAGCGACGCCGAGCACTACATCAAGAACGGCTGGGTGCGGGTGGATGGGCGCCTGGTCGAGGATCCCGCGCAGCCGGTGTCCAGCGAAGAGGTGACGCTGGATGACGAAGCGCGGCTGGAGGCCGTGGAGCCGGCCACCGTGCTGCTGCACAAGCCGGTGGGCTACGACACCATCAGCGGGCGCAAGCCGGCCGCAGCCCTGGTGCGACCGGACACGCGCTGGCCGGAAGACCCTTCCGGCGTGCGCATGCTGGAACGCCACTTCCACCGGCTGACCCCGCTGGTGCCCCTGGACGCCGAATCCAGCGGCCTGATGGTGCTGACCCAGGATGGCCGCGTGTGGCGCCGGCTCACCGAGGACGGCGACGAGATCGAGCAGGAGTACGTGGTCGAGGTCAGCGGCGAGATCGCCCCTTACGGCCTGCGCAGGCTCAACCACGGCTTGCACTACAACGGCCGGGCGCTGCCGCCGTGCAAGGTCAGCTGGCAGAACGAAGTGCGCCTGCGCTTCGCCCTGAAGGGCGTTCAGGGCGGGCAGCTGCGCGACATGTGCGCGCAGGTCGGGCTGGAGGTGGTGTCGATCCGCCGCCTGCGGATCGGCAAGGTATCGCTGGCGAAGATGCCGGTCGGCGCATGGCGCTATCTGCCGGTGGGCGAGCGGTTCTAGGCCACTGGCTGGCTCCCCTCGACTTTCGAGCGGCTTGTCACCTGCCCCGCCCGTCCGCGGGCGCATACTCTGAAGACCGGCTGCAACCGCAGCCGTACCAACGCACAGCCAGGGAGATGCACGTGAGCAAGGGCATGAACCAGAAGAAGCAGGAAAAGAAGAAACCGGCCAAGACGATGAAGGAAAAGAAGGCCGAAAAGAAGGACAAGAAGACGACCAAGGCGTTCGCGCCGACCTGAGCCGGGCCCCTCGGCGGAGCGCCTTCCGCCCGGATGCCGTCCCGCTCCCTGCCTTTCCAAAGCACTGGATGAGCGCCGCCCTGCCCCGCCCGTAAGCGCTTCCGTCCTCGTCCTGCCGCCATCTGAAGCAAGGCGGCAACGCCGCCAAGCTGGGCGGGGTGTGGCCGCTCAAGCGCTTCCCGGTGCTGGTGGAGGCTGGCCGCACCGTGCTGGGGGGCAGCTGCATCATTCAATGCCTCCAGCACCCACCGGGTGCCGAACAGATCCAGAATACCGGTGGCCGGCTGGTAACCGTTGGCCAAGGATCCACCGGCGACCACCAGCACGGCCAGCAGTCCCAGGCTGAGCGCCAGCGACGCGTGACCCGCCACGCCTGGCACGCGTCGAAACCTTGAGGTGCTTCCGCCGCGCCGGCCGCTCAGGCCAGCCGCTCGATCTCCCGCGCGGCCATCCCCGCTGCGGACTGCAGCATGCCCGAATAGAGCTTGCGGCCCGGCCCCAGGTCGCGGGCGGCGGTCTCAAGCCCATGCACGTACGCCGCAAGCAGATCGCGCGCGTTGAACTGCTGGCTCAGGTCCTCCACCGTCCGGGCCACGGCATCACGCAGGTGCCAATCCACGTTGGTGCCGGACTCGGCCTGCTTGGCCAGGTCCAAGACCCGGATGACATGCGGCGTGACAAGACAGACAACGGTGGCTTTCATGCAAACGACCTGTGGGGGACAGGAGCGCGAAGATACCCCAACGCGCCGTCAAAGCGACGTGGCGGACGGGTCAGCCGTGCAGCTGCCAGCCCAGCGTTTCGCCGTGGGCCAGCGGCGCGATGGTGCGGTCGCCATACGGCAGCTCGGCCGGGATGACCCAGTCGCCCTTGCGCAGAGTCAGCGTGCCGGTGTTGCGTGGCAGGCGGTAGAAGTCGGCCCCGAAGTGGCTGGCGAAGCCCTCCAGGCGGTCCAACCGGCCAGCAGCTTCGAACGCGGTGGCGTACAGCTCCAGCGCGTGCAGGCCGGTGTAGCAGCCCGCGCAGCCGCAGTCGGCTTCCTTGTCGCCGCGTGCATGCGGGGCCGAATCGGTGCCCAGGAAGAAGCGCGCATCGCCGCTGGTGGCGGCCTCCAGCAGCGCACGCCGGTGCACTTCCCGCTTCAGTACCGGCAGGCAGTAGAAATGCGGGCGGATGCCGCCGGTGAAAATGGCGTTGCGGTTGTACAGCAGGTGGTGCGCGGTGATTGTCGCAGCGATCTCGCCCTCGGCGTCGCGCACGTAGTCCGCCGCGTCCTTGGTCGTGATGTGCTCCAGCACTACCCGCAGCCCCGGGAAATCGCGACGCAGCGGGATGAGCTTGTCCTCGATGAATACCTTCTCGCGATCGAACACGTCGATGTCGCGATCGGTCACCTCGCCATGGATGGCCAGCACCAAGCCCGCCTCCTGCATGGCCTCCAGCGCCGCGTAGGCCTGTTTCAGGTCGGTGACGCCGGAATCCGAATTGGTGGTGGCACCGGCCGGATACAGCTTTGCCGCGTGCACGAAGCCGCTGGCCCTGGCCCGCAGGATTTCCTCGGCCGGCGTGTTGTCGGTGAGGTACAGCGTCATCAGCGGCTCGAAGTCCGCCCCCGCCGGCAGCGCTGCCAGAATGCGCTCGCGGTACGCCGCCGCCAGCGCCGTGGTGGTGACCGGCGGACGCAGGTTCGGCATCACGATGGCGCGGCGGAACTGCGCGGCGGTGTGCGGCAGCACCGACTGCAGCTGCGCGCCGTCGCGCAGGTGCAGGTGCCAGTCGTCGGGCCGGGTGATGGTCAACATGGTGCCGGCCGGTGCCTGCGCGGGATCGGGAACGTGGTGGGCAAGCGGGGTCATGGGGGCTCCGGGGCCTGCAGGCGAGGACCGCAATTTTGCCCCTTGTTGCCCGCCGGCACCATGCGCGACCGGAGCAGCTGGCCGGTCAGGAGGCCGCTGCTACAGCCATCAGCGTCACCGGAACCACCGACGCGCCACCGCCTGCCGCGTCATCCAGGCACCCGCATCAGCGCGCCGCAAGCACCGGCGCCAGCAGGCGGAACGTGCCCGCATCGGCGTCCAGCTCCACCCTGCCACCCACGGGCACGATGAACTGTTCGCGGATGTGGCCGATCATCGCGCCGCGATAGGCGGGGATCTTCAGCGGCAGGATGTAGTCGTCGAAGATCTGGTCCAGGGTCAGCGAGCCATAGCCATCACCCGGGTTGCAGTCGCTGCAGTCGCCGAAGATGAAGCCGGCGATCTTGTCCAGCGCGCCCATCAGCTTCAGCGTGCTGAACATGCGGTCGATGCGGTACGGCGCTTCGCCCACGTCCTCCAGGAACAGGATCCTGCCGTTGAAGTCCGGCAGGTAGGACGAACCCGCCAGCGCGGTGAGCACGGTCAGGTTGCCGCCCACCAGCGCCCCTTGCGCCCTGCCGCCGCGCAGGGTCTGGGTGCGGTTGCGGCGCGCCACCAGCTCGTCGCCGGCGTCGCGGCTGTTCTGGTACTGCATCAGCTCGCTCTGGAAGAACATCCGTTCGAACTGGTCGACGTTGAAGCGATTCCAGCTGCCTGTTCCCACCGGGCCATGGAAGGTGACCAGCCCGGTCTTGGCATGGATCGCGCAGTGCAGCGCGGTGATGTCGGAGTAACCCAGCAGCACCTTGGGGTTGCGGCGGATCAGCGCGTAGTCCAGCAACGGCAACAGCCGTGCCGCGCCGGAGCCACCGCGCACGCAGACGATGGCCTTGACCTCGCGGTCGCCGAACATCGCGTTCAGATCTCCCGCACGCTCGGCATCGGTTCCCGCCAGATGCCCGTAGCGACCGCCGTAATGCGCGCCGGTCCTGACCCGCAAACCGAGCGCTTCCATCGCCTCTTGCGCCAGCTGCAACGCCAGCCGCTCGTTGACCGCGGACGACGGGCTGACCAGCCCCACCGTATCGCCCTTGCGCAGCCCCGCCGCCAGCAGCTGCCCATGCGGGGCGGCCATCGCTCCGCGCGTGCCCAGCAACGGCAACACCGCACCCGCAAGCACGGCCGTGCCGAGGAATCGCCTTCTATCCATGTTCGAATCCGTTGCGGAAGTGGGGCAAGGGTAGCAACGGGCGGCAGCTGGATGGCCTTCCTCGCATGCCCGAGCCGGAAGACCTGCCGCCACAGAAGCAAGCGCGCGCAATTACGGCGAACAAGCATCCACCCTCGGTGAAATGTTCCCGGCAAGCTTTTGTCCGCATACTCGGATCATCTGATGAAGGTGGCACCCATGCCCGGACTGACCTCTGCCGAAGCCGCCGCGCGGCTGGCGCGCAACGGCCCCAATGTCTTGCCCGAGCGGGGCCGGAAGGGCGGCCTGGCGCTCGCCGGCCAGGTGCTGCGCGAACCCATGCTGTTGCTGCTGCTGGCCGCGGCGCTGGTGTACATGCTGCTGGGCGATCGCGGAGAAGCTGCCCTGCTGGTCGCTTCCGTGGTGCTGGTCATGGGCCTGACCCTGTATCAGGAATACAAGTCCGAGCGGGCCATGCAGGCGCTGCGCGACCTCGGCAGCCCGCGGGCGCGGGTCCTGCGCGATGGCGCCGCCACGGTGGTTGCCTCGCAGGAGCTGGTGGTGGGCGACGTGCTGCTGCTGGAGGAAGGCGACCGGGTGGCCGCCGACGCGCGCGTGCTGGAGGCCGCCGAGCTGCACGTCGACGAATCCCTGCTCACCGGCGAGTCGGTTGCGGTAGCGCGGCAGGCGGGCGCCGAGGGCGATGCCGGCATCGTCCACGCCAGCACGCTGGTGGTGCGCGGGCGCGGCACCGCCGAGGTGGTCGCGGTGGGCGTCGATACTGCGGTGGGACGCATCGGCCGCTCGCTGCAGTCGATCGTCACCGAACGCACGCCGCTGCAACGCGAGATGCGCCGGATCGTGGCGATCTTCGCCGCCGTCAGCCTGGCCACCTGCGTCCTGGTAGTGGTGCTGTTCGGCGTTCTTCGCGGCAACTGGCTGGAAGGGGTGCTGGCGGGGATCACCCTGGCGATGGCCACCATCCCCGAGGAGTTCCCGGTGGTGCTCAGCGTGTTCCTGGCGCTGGGCGGATGGCGCATGGCCAGGCACAACGCGCTGGTTCGGCGCGCGCCCGCGATCGAGGCGCTGGGCGCGATCGGCATCCTCTGCACCGACAAGACCGGCACCCTCACCGAAAACCGGATGGCGGTAGCCGAACTGGACGCGGCGGATGCCACCCGCGCGCTGGAAACCGGACGCCTGGCCTGCCCGCCGCTGTCGCATGACCCGATGGACAGTGCGCTGTTGGACGCGGCCGCGCAGCGGCAGATGCCGGCGCAGCCGCCGGGCTGGCAGCGGCTGCGCGACTACCCGCTGAGCAGCCAGCGCCCGGCCTTCATCCAGGCCTGGCGCACGGATGCGGGCGAGGTTTTCATCGCCGCCAAAGGCGCCCCGGAAACCATCGCGGCGATGTGCCCGGGCTCGGCGCCGACGCAAGCGGAACTGGAGCCGCGCCTGGCCGCGATGACGCAGCGCGGCCTGCGGGTGCTTGCGGTTGCGGCGCGGCGCATGGCCGATGCGGCCAGCACAACGCTGCCGGAGGACCCGACGACGTTCGCGCTGGAATGGCTGGGCCTGGTCGGTTTCGCCGACCCGCTGCGCGCCGCCGTGCCCGATGCCGTGGCCGAGGCGCGCGCGGCCGGCGTGCGCGTGATCATGATGACCGGCGACCACGCCGGCACCGCCCGCGCGATCGCGCAGCAGGCAGGCATCGACACCGATGCGGGGGTGGTGCACGGCGATGCGCTGGACGGCTGCGACGACGCCGCCCTGGCCGACCGCCTAGCCTCCTCCAGCGTGTTCGCGCGGGTGCGGCCGGAACACAAGCTGCGGCTGGTGGAAGCGCTGAAGGCACGCGGCGGCGTGGTGGCGATGACCGGCGACGGGGTCAACGACGCGCCCGCGCTGATGGCGGCGCACGTGGGCATCGCGATGGGCGGCCGCGGCACCGACGTGGCCCGCGAAGCCGCGTCGATCGTGCTGCTGGACGACAACTTCGTCAGCGTGGTACGCGCCATCCGGATGGGCCGCACGATCTACGAGAACATCGCCCGCGCTGCGCGCTACATCCTGGCGGTGCACGTACCGATCACCGGCATGGCGCTGCTGCCGCTGCTCACCGGCTCCGCGCCGATGCTGATGCCGCTGCACGTGGTGATGCTGGAGCTGATCATCGATCCGGCCTGCTCGGTGGTGCTGGAGCGCGAGCCGCCGCCGGACGACATCATGCGGCGCCCACCCCGCCCCGCCGATCACCCCCTGCTGGACCGGGCCACCCTGCTCGCCTCGCTCGGGCAGGGACTGGTGATGTTCCTGGCGGTCGCCCTGACCTACCTGCTGGGCGTCCGCGCGGGCTTGCCGGATGCGCAGCTGGCGGCGCTGTCGTTCACCGCGATAGTGACCGGCAACCTGTTCCTGATCCTGCTGCACCGCTCGGGCGGCTCGATCTGGCGCGCGTTGCGCACGCCCAATGCCGCGTTCTGGATCGTGGCGGCTGCCGCAAGCGCGGTGCTGGCGCTGGCGATCCTGCATCCGGCGGTGGCCGCCCTGTTCGGCTTCGTGCGGCCACCGGGCCAGTTGCTGGCCGTCGCGGTTGCGCTGCCCTTGTTCGCGGTCCTTGTTCTGGACCTGGGCCGATGGCTACGGTCGATGCGGACTCGCGTCGCTGGCGCCTCCAGCGCATGAACGCGACTTGCGGCAGACGCTGGCGCGACCATTGAACGCATGCGTGGGGCGTTCGCCGATACTGGTGGCCAATGAGCAGCCCACCCCTCCCCGACCGCCAGCGCTGGTCCGCGCGCCTGCGCCGCCTGGCCATCCAGCTGCTGTTGCTGCTGGCGTTCATCGCCGCGCTGGACTGGTATCGCGCACCGGATGCGCGCGCCGTCGCGGTAGCCCGTCTCATCACCACGCAGGGCCGGCCGGTGGACTTCCAGACGCAGCGCCAGCCGACCGTGCTCTACGTGTGGGCGGAATGGTGCGGCTACTGCCGCCACACCTCGCCGGCCATCGAGCGCCTGCACCGCAGCGGCTACCGGGTGGTGTCGGTGGCCATGCAGTCTGGCACCGACGCCCAGGTGCATACCTACATGCGCGAGCACGCGCTGACCTTCCCGGTGGTCAATGACCCCGACGGCGCGATCAGCCATGCGCTGGGCGTGGGCGTCACCCCGACCATCGCGATCATCTCCGATGGCCGCATGCGCCTGGCCACCAGCGGCTGGACCAGCGAGTACGGCCTGCGCCTGCGGCTGTGGCTGGCGCGCTGAAACGGGGCAATAGTGCGCGCCCCGTGAAACGGTGTGAAACCGTGAAACGGGGCCTGACACCTTTTCCTTGCTTCGACGCATGTCCTGTTCCCCGGGCAGCCAGCGTTGCCACAGATGCAGCCCACTTTGCTGCTCAAGGAGATTGCAATGGCCGTCAAGCGCGTCAATTCACGTCTGGAATTCATCCTGCAGATCACCGACTACTTCAAGGGTCACTGGGAAGATCCGGAGTGGGGCCGCCGCCCCGCGAACCAGGTACTGATTGCACTTGCGGTAAGAGAGCTGGCGCAAGGGATACAGGATGCCGCAGCGCAGAAGCAGATCACCGAGATCGCGGACAAGGCAATCGCCAAGAATGCCGCGGCAGTACGGTAAGTCGCTCGTTTGACAATTCACTCCAGACGACACCGCTTCGCTGCGTCGCGATGGCTCTCGTCATAGCGCCATCGCGTCGCCGCTGCCCTGCTTCTCAAGCCAGAAGTCGATTTCCGACGCCACCCGTCCGTGAAACGCAGGCGCCTCAGCCTGGCTGTGTTTCCCCGCTCCCTTCGGCCGGGAAAACACACACACCCGATGTCCGGCTTTTGGCCGCATACATGGCGGCGTCCGCGGCGCGCAGGTAGTCATCGACGCTGATCATGCCGGGCGTGCTGGTGACCAGCCCGATGCTGGCCCCGCTGGCCACGGTGTGCTCGCCAATGTCGTAGGGCACTTCGAGCGCTGCGACGATCTGCCGGGCGCGCTCCAACGCTTCGGCAGGCTCGATGGCTTCGAGCAGAACATTGAACTCGTCGCCACTCATGCGGGCGACCAGGTCGCCGGTGCGCACGCAGGCTTCAAGCCGGCGCGCGACCTGCTGCAACAGCTGGTCGCCGGCATGGTGCCCCAGCGTGTCATTGACCGCCTTGAACCGGTTGAGGTCCAACAGCAGCACGGCGAACATCATGGTGCCCACCAGCGTCGGCGGCGCCTCGGCTCTTGCGGCCTCGTCGCGGTACGCCTCGATGGCATGCGCCAGGCGCTCGCGGAACAGCGGCCGCCCGGGCAGATTGGTCAGCCCGTCATAGGAGCTGCCGCGTTCCGCCAGGTCGCTCAGCGAACCGGCCATGCGCACCGCCACGCCGTCCTCGAACTGCGCGACCCCGCGCCAGTTGACCCAGACCAGCCGCCCCGACCCGTGGAAGGCGCGGAAATCCACCGAAAAATTCGCGCGCTCCCCCGCCAGGTGCCTGCCGTAGGCCGCCTGCACGCGCCCGCGGTCATCGGGATCGATGCGCTGCTGCAAAAACCGCCAGCCGCCGTCGTGCACGTGCGGGGTGTCCTCCAGCCCCAGGATCTCGTGGAAACGCTCGGACACGTGCAGGGCATCGGTGCGCAGATCCCAGTCCCAGATACCGTCATTGGAGCCGCGGGTGGCAAGCGCATAGCGGTTGTCGGAGCGCAGTAACTCCAGCTCCGTGTTCTTCTGCCGGGTTACGTCGATCATCAGGCCGATCATGCGGTTCGGCCGCCCCGGCTCGACCACGGCGCGACACAGATCGCGCACCCACACCACCTTGCCGGACTTGGCGGTCAGCCGGTAACTCATTTCGTAGGCGTAACTGTGGGTGGCGTTGTAGGCGGCATCGTCGATGGCCAGTGCCTCCGCCAGATCGTCGGGATGCACATGCGTGCGCCAGAACCCGGGATCGGAGCGCCACTCCTCCACGCTGTAGCCAAACAGCCGTTCGACCTGCGGGCTCAGGAAGGTATTGCCGATGCCCCGCTCGGCTTCCCAGACCACGCCGTCGATGGTTTCCAGCAGGCGCAGGAAGCGTTGGCGCACCTCCACCAGGATCTGCTCGGTGACCTCGGTGATCTCGATCAGCACCCCCTGTCGACTGATCACCCGCCCCGCAGCGTCCGACTCCGGGTGCAGCTGCAGCCGTACCCAGCGGTACTCGCCATCGGCGAAGCGCAGCCGGAACACCGGCATGCCTGCGCGGAAAGTACCGACATCGTCGGGATGCACGAACCCCAGCAACGACCGGCCGATCACCGCTTCCACCGGATGACCGGTGACCCTGTGCCAGGCCGGATTGAGATAGGTGACCTCCCATCGGGCGTCCGCCTGCACCACCGCCTCGGGCAGCAGCTGCAGCAGGGTGCCGGACGGCGTGGAGGGAGCGGACATACCCCGCCATCGTCCCCGAAACCCGAACGTCCAGTCCAGCAAAAAAACGCGACCGGTGTCGGGTTACCCAGCTGGGATCGTCTTCACATGATTGCGGCATCGGCGCGTTTTCGTATGCGTGCACCACGCTGCTGTCCGGTCGGCCTTTGATCCCGTTTTTTGCTGCATCGGGGATACTGGCCCCATGGCACCCACTCCCCTTGCCCAGCCATCGCAGGCTGTCTCGCGCCGTCGCTGGCTTGGCCTGCTGGCCAGCCCGTACCCGCGCCGGCGCCTGCTCCTGTTGCATTGGCTGATCGCGTGCGTGGTGTACGTCGGCACCGCCGTCCTGCTCGTGGCCGGTGTGGACCAAGGGTGGATGCGTTTCGGCGCCTTGCTTGGCTGGTCCAGCTTCGTCACGGTGGTGTTGCTGTCGGGCTATGCGGCCATCCGCAGCGGCTGGAGCGAGCGCTTCGCCGACCCCGCGCTGACCCAGTGGCAACTCTCGATGGGCGTGATCGCCGTGAACTGGGGCTACGTGATCTGCGGACCGATGCGCACCGCGGCGCTGTTCCCGCTGATGGTGGTCTTCGACTTCGCCGCCTACGGGCTGCGGTTCCGCCAGATCGGCTGGCTGACGCTGTTTACCGTGCTATGCCTCGCCTCGGCGGTCGCCATCCGCCAATGGCTGCCGGCCTGGATCGACCCGGCGCAACCGCCGTCGCCGCTGCAGGTGGATCTCTACAACCTGTCGATGATCGCCGTGGTGCTGCCCGCTTTCGCGCTGGTGACCGCGCGCCTGTCGGCCCTGCGCAAGAAGCTGCGCGACCAGCGCGCGCAGCTGGCAGACGCGCTGGCCGCAGTCGAGCGCTTGGCCGTCTCGGACGAGCTCACCGGGCTGCCCAACCGCCGCGCCATGCTGGAAACACTGGCCACCAACACCCGCCACGCTCGCCGCGGCCTGCTGCCAGTGACTATCGCGATGGTGGACCTGGACCACTTCAAGCGCATCAACGACACGCTGGGCCACCCTGCCGGTGACGCCGTGCTGGTGGGGTTTGCCGAATTGGTGCGGCAGCTCTTGCGCGAAGGCGACGTGCTGGGCCGCTGGGGCGGGGAGGAATTCCTGCTGGTCCTGCCCGGCGCCACTGCGGCGCAGGCGCAGCAGGTGCTGTGGCGGTTGCAGGCAGCAGTGCGCGACCAGCTGCTTGCCGGCCAGCCGGTCACGTTTTCCGTCGGCGTGGCCGCGCACCGTGGCAGCGAGTCCGCGGAAACGCTGCTGAGCCGCGCCGACGCCGCCCTGTACGAAGCCAAGCACGCCGGCCGCGACTGCGTCGCCATTGCCAGCGGGGAATCGCAAGTGGCGGCTGACCCAATCTAGGCGGTACAGCGGCGCGCTGGCACTGCCCCAGGTACGGAGGAAGGCAGAGGAATTCGGGAGCTCGCCTCTTCCCTTTTTGGCGATAGAGCAGCCCGTACCGGTCGCGGGCGGGGTTGGAACGGCAACCGTTTCAGGAACCTTCCGCGCATTCCTGCAGCCGTCCGTCCAACCCTGGTTCCCTCGCTAAGAGAGGTGCTGGCCGAGCGAACAGATATCCTTGGCCCAGCTCGCAACCAAGTGCCAACAGGGCCTGGCGCTGCGACTCCGTCTCGATGCCCTCGGCTACAACCTCCATCCGCTGGGCCTGCGACAAAGCCAGAATGGCGCGTACTACGGCCGTGCTGCGACCTTCTTCGTGAGGCGACAGATCGCAAATGAACGAACGGTCAATCTTCAGAGTGTGCATCCTGAAGCGGTGCAGATAGCTCAGCGAGGAATAACCCGTGCCGAAGTCATCCAGCGCCACCATGACGCCCTGGTCTGCCAGCTGACAGAACACCTGGCCGATTTTCTCCGCGTTCTCCAGCAACGCGCCCTCGGTCACTTCGATGCGGACCTGGGATGGCAAGACTTGATGGGCCTTCAGCAGACCCATCAGCCGCTCCACCAGGCCCGGCGAGCGGAAGTGCCGCGGGGAGAAGTTGACGTTGACGTATTGGCCCGGCATGAGCAGTCTGGGCAGCAGTTCCAAGGTGCGGGTGAACACTGCCCAGTCCAGCGCTTCCATGCTGCCGTTGCCCTCGGCCACCGGCAGGAATTCCGCCGGGGAGAGTACGCCGCGCTGCGGGTGCTGCCAGCGCACCAGCGCCTCGTAGCCCACGGTTTCGCCGGTGGACAAGCGGACGATCGGCTGGAACCAAGGCACCAGCTCAGCCCGCTCCATCGCCCGCCGAAGGTCGCTCTCCATCTCCAGCAATTGCAGCGCCTGCGCGTGCAGCGCTTCGTCGAACACCTCCACCCGGTCCCGGCCACCGGCCTTGGCGCGATACATCGCGATGTCGGCATCGCGCAGCAGCTCGTCGGGCGCGGTGTAGTGCGGCGCGCTCATCGCGATGCCGACGCTGACGCTGCTGAACAGCTCCTTGCCCTCCACCCGGATCGGCGCCTTCATCGCCTCCACGATCCGCTGGCCCATGCGCATTGCCGCATCGGGGCCGGTCACGTCCATCAGGATCGCGAATTCGTCGCCCCCCAGCCGCGCCACCATGTCGCAGCCCGCGCGCACGCAGTGTGTAAATCGCGCCGCCACTTCCCGCAGCAGCGCATCGCCCACCAGGTGGCCAACCGAGTCGTTGATGACCTTGAACCGGTCCAGGTCCATGAACAGCACCGCGAAGCCACGCCCGGGCTCGCGCTGCTGGTGGGCCAGCGCACGCAACAACTGGTCGCGCAGATAGGCGCGGTTGGGGAGCCCGGTGAGCGGGTCGTGCAGCACCTGGTATTTCAACTGGCGCTCGATGTCCTCGCGCACGCGGATCTGCTCGGAGAGTTCCGCCGTGCGCGCCTGCACCCGCCGCTCCAGGTCCGCATTGGCTTCCTTCAGCTCCGCCGCTGCGCGCTGCCGCTCCAGACCGCTGGCAATCTGGTAGCTGATGAAGGTCAACAGGTCGCGCTCGGCCGCGCTGTAGCTGTGGCCGCTGGCGTAGTTCTGGACCGCCAGCAGCCCCAGCACGCGGTCGCCCGAGACCAGCGGCACGCCCAGCCATGCCATGGACTGACGGCCGATGAGGCCCAGCTCGCCGCTGGCCTGCAATGCCTCGATGCGGGCGCGGGTGGCAGGATCATCCATGTCCACCAAGAGCGGCCTCGCGTGCCGGATGGCGTACTCGGTAATGCCATTACCCACGGGACGGCTTTCCGCGGTACCGCCGTTCTCGTCGACGTAGTACGGGAAATGCAACCGCTGGCCGTCCGGGGAGAGCAGCGCAATGTAGAAATTGCGCGCATCCAGGAACTGGCCCACGATCCCGTGCACCGCCTGGTAGAAGCCGTCCGGGTCGATGGCGGTATGGGAGAGCTCGGCGATCCGGTACAGCGCTTCCTGGATGCGGACCGTGCGTTGCCGCTCCTGCATCTCCACCGTCAACGCATGCGTGCGCTCGGCCACGCCCCGCTCCAGCTCTTCCTGCTGCAGCTTGCGGTCCACTGCGGTCAGGATGTGGCTGCCCACGTACGCCAGCAGCGCCTGATCCGCCGCGGTATACCGCGGGCGTTCCATGTAGCTTTGCACCACCAGCACGCCACGGACAGCTTCACCCACCAGGATCGGCACTCCCAGCCAGTCGAAGCAGTCCTCGCCGATGTCGCGCAAAGGACCGGACACCTGATTGCGGATGTCGGGTACCGACCCCATCAACGGGCGGCGGTCGCGGATGCAGTACCAGGTCAAGCCCTTGTCCATCACAGACATCGGGATGAACTGGTCGGCGTCGCGGATGATGGGGTCGACGGTATCGACCAGGTAAATGAAGCGCAGCGCGTCGCTGGATTCCTCGTACAACGCGATGTAGAAATTCTCCGCGTACATGAACCGACCGACGATGGCATGCAGCTCGCGCAGCATCGCGTTCAGCTCCATGCCGGAACTGGCCATGTCGGCAATCTGGAACAGGGCCGCCTGCAACTGCTCGGACCGGGCCAGCGCCCGCAGTGATCCGGACAGGTGCCGCGCTTCCAGGACCGCCTCGGCCACCGGCGCCAACAGCGCGCAGGCTGCCTCCAGCGGGCCGTTGTTGGCTTGGCCGGCGTGCAGCACCGCAATCCCGGCACCGGCATCGCGCGCCAGCAGACGCGCATGGTGCCCGGCGAACTCATCGATACCTTCAGTCCCCGCGCGCAGCGCCTCCAGCAACGCAGCATCACGTGGGGCCACCGGGCCGGCAGGCTGGATTCCGCTGCCGCCGTCCGCCGTCCACCATGCCACCGAGGTCGCGCCCGCACCGGCATCGGCCAGCGCCTGCGCAATGCCCTGGGCCAGCGCCGGCAGCGACT
Organism: Thermomonas fusca DSM 15424; assembly: GCF_000423885.1. Classification (GTDB taxonomy): domain Bacteria; phylum Pseudomonadota; class Gammaproteobacteria; order Xanthomonadales; family Xanthomonadaceae; genus Thermomonas; species Thermomonas fusca. The sequence goes on from NZ_AUIV01000002.1 coordinate 189,222, forward strand.
CCGCTTGCAGCAGATGCGACAGCAGGCGCCCCACTTCCAGCGGATTGCTGAAAGCGTCGGTGCGCGGCAGGGGCTGGTGAGCGTTTGTCGTCATTTGGCTATTCACGGGCGAGGCCACCCGGCTACCTCAAGCTATCGGCGGCAACTGCGCGGAATCAAGAAAAGCGGCCGCCTGAATCGGCAATGCGTGCGCGGCATCACGCTGCACGACGGATGTGAACGCGTTCACCCGCGAGTGAGCGTGCCACGTCGGATAGGTGTGATCGATGCGGGCGCCTCGCTGCAGGGACTTGGCCCGATCATCGCGCGTCCACGTCTGGACACGGTGAAGACCGGCGTCACCTGCGCAGGCGCCCCGTGCACGGCCAGCCGCGGCAACACCGCCGATGCGAGGCCCCACGTCGCCATGGGCCTTGTGTTGCGACTACTTCTGCTTGAGCTCAAGAAGCTTGAGCGCACGCTCCTGCTCGGCCTTGCGCAGTGCGTCGCGCGCTTCCTTGACCACTTCGTTGGCCAGGTTCTGGCTGGTGTGATGACGCTTCGCGTCGATCGCCGCCTCCAGCCGCTGCTGGGCCAGCTTGATCGCCTTGTCGACACGATAGAGCGGGCTGTGCCCGTCGCCGGTGAGGGGGGGTTCGTAGTTTTTCGCCATGGCGACAGTGTAGTGCGGTGCAGCGGGTCAGATTCACTTCCTGCGAGCGCGTGGATAGCCGCCCCACCCGCGCAGCGCCATTCCAGTAGCCCGAGGCGGCCGTTTCCCGAACAGGCTGGCGACACGGCCGGCGGTGCGAAGTTTTTCCACGCCCGCTTCACCCGCCTGCGCTACAACACCGGTTCCGACATCACTTTGGGACGAACGCCGTGGCCACCAGCAAGGATCGCGAACTGGAACAGAAATTCTGGAAGGCGCTGAGGTCCGACCGCACCGTCATGGTGGGCGTGGACGGCATCGAAGACGGGCATTCGCGCCCGCTCACCGGGCATCGACCCGAAGCAGGACGCGCAGGACAAGGTGGCTGACGTCAGCCTGCGCTGATCGCGTTGCGTGCGGACTGCGACCATGAATTGCCGGCGACCCGCGGCAGGAGATGGAGATGCCCAACACCAGTGACACCTGCGACGTTGCCGTGGTCGGCGCCGGCCCGGCCGGGTTGACCGCCGCCACCTACCTGTGCCGGTTCCTGCGCGACTGCGTGGTGATCGATGCCGGCAACAGCCGCGCCAAGTGGATTCCCGAGAGCCACAACTGCCCCGGTTTTCCCAGCGGCGTTTCCGGCAGCGAACTGCTGCGGCGCATGCGGGAACAGGCGATGGGCTGCGGGACGCGGTTCGAGGCTGCGGAAGTGGAGCACATCGCGGCACCGAGTGACCCGGACGGGATCTTCGTACTCGCCAGCGGAACGCGGCAGTGGCAGGCACGCTGCGTCATCCTGGCTACCGGCATCGTCGACAAGCTGCCGGGCGCGCCATGGATAAGCGATGCCGTCGCCTGCGGGGCCATCCGCCTGTGCGCTGTCTGCGATGCCTTTGAAGCGCGCGACAGCTGCATCGGCGTGTACGGCTCGGCGCGCGACATCGGCGCACACGGTCTGTTCCTGCGCGCCTACAGCGACCGCGTCTACCTGCTGCCCTGCGACGACGCCGACAGCAGCGAAGACGTTCGCCGTGCGGTGGATGCCGGCGTGCAGCTGTTGGCACCGGGGGTGGCGCTGGAGTTCGACGGGCACCACTGCCGCTCCACGTCGGCCGATGGCACCCGCCTGGTGTTCGATGCGCTCTACCCGTTCCTGGGTGGAAGCACCGCCGCGCGGCTTGCGGTCGCCGCAGGCGCCACCCTGTCGGACAGCGGCGAGATCATCGTGGACCGCGACCAGATGACCGCGCAGCGCGGCCTGTTCGCCATCGGTGACGTGGTCAGCGGCCTGAACCAGATCGCGGTGGCGGTGGGCCATGCCGCCATCGCCGCCACCCGCATCAACGCGTTGTTGCCGATGGTGCCTCGGTGATCTGCGGCATACGGCGAGGGGACTGGTCGGTTCACCCGTGGCTACGGGGTGTGTGACCCAGAGCCCGTTTGGGCGCGGCTTTGCGCGAACTCGGGGAAGGTTTCCGCGATCGACGCCTTGTCCGGCAGGATGTAGAACATCCCTCCCCGCTCGAAGGTCGGTCGGATGACCTGCTCGTAGAACTCGGGGGAGACGTTGATGCAACCGTGGGTGACGCGGTTGTCGTCCGGCGTAGGCGATGCCAGGCGTTCGGCGCGGCGCTCGGCGGGAACGCCGGTCGCGGTGGGGTGCATGGAGACCGCGGAATCGTAGTCCACCCACAGCACCCGCCCCGCGTCGATGGATGGGCCGAAGCCGCCGATGAAGCGACCGGCAGGCGTGGTGCGGTCGCGGCCCGGGATCTCGCGCAGCGCAAGCCCGGCGATGCCGGGCGCCGAATGGTCGCCGATCGCCGATCCGAACAGCGCAGGCGCCGCGCCGCGCGCGCGGCCGTCGCCACCAAAGACGAGCACCTGCGCCGCGGCCTTGTCGATGATCACGAAGGGATAACCCTGGCTGTCCTTCGAAGCGACCACCCAGCCCGCAAGCTCGATCACCGTATCGGAAACCTTCTGGCCCGGAGGAAGTTGGTCTGCAACCGCGGCCGACGGCGCAGGGGCATCCTCGGCGGCGTGGGCAACGCCGACCGTCGCGAACGCGAAGGCCAATACGAACGCAGCGGGCAACGCCCGGATCGCGGAATGTGTGCGAGTACGAATGGGACGGTACCTCGAAAGAACGGATGACCGCCGAAGCCCGGTGGTCGTCAAGGACCACCGGGTTCCGGTTCGTGCCATGCGGCGCGAATCGTGCAAGCGCGACTAACCGCGCGGCGTGCGGCGCGGCGCCGTTTCAAGCTGCTGGACGCGGCCTTCCAACGAATCCAGGCGCCGGTTGGCCTGCTGTGCGGCCTGGTTGGCGGATTCAGCACTCTGGGCCGCGCCCTGCACCTGCGTGTCGAGTTGATCCAGGCGCGAGTTGACCCGCGCGAAGTCGTCATCGTAGGTGGCACAGGCGGACAGGCCCACGGCGGCGACGAGGGCCACGCCGAGCAGGCGCGCATTCGCCAGGTGTCGATTGTTCAGAGGCATCTCCAATCTCCTTCGGTTGATGGTGGAACAACAGCGCGGCGCTCCTGCCGGCGTTCTGCCCCGCGTGAAGCTGACACCGGAGAACGTTGATGCGTGGTGAAGATGGCAAAACGGGTGTCAGGGACGATTAAGGTTCGCGGCGGCCGTCCCGGCGGAAGCCGTCGCGAAGCGTCAGTGCGCGCTTCCCGCCCTTTGATTTCTTGATGCGTGCATGCAAACAGGCGACCGCCCTTCCTGCCTCGCAACGTATGCTGTCCCGCCATCCACCGCACAACTGCCATGGCCTCTCGCGCACTTCGCCTGACCGCAACGCTGTCCGTCCTGCTGCTCACCGCTTGCAGCCAGCCGCCGTCCTACACCGGTGGCGACGTGACCGAACTGCAGCGCATCGATGTGGCGACGGGACAGGGCGCTGTCGCCATGGCCGGTGACGAAGTGAGCGTGCACTACACCGGTTGGCTCTACGACCAGAAAGCGGCCGACAAGCGTGGGCAGAAGTTCGACAGCTCCCGCGACCGGGGCCAGCCGTTCGTGTTCATGCTGGGCGCGGGCCGCGTCATCCGCGGCTGGGACGAAGGCGTTGCCGGCATGCAGGTGGGAGGCAAGCGCGAGCTCCGCATCCCCGCCGCGCTCGGCTACGGCAGCAGTGGTGCGGGCAGCGTCATCCCGCCGGGCGCTTCGCTGGTGTTCGAGGTGGAATTACTTGACGTCCGCAAATGACATCGCCGTCGGGGGCACGCGGCGCAGCGCGGACTCGAGCGCGGGAATATTCCCTGACTCCTTTTTGGCCCGCCGAAGTCGCTCGACGCTATTGGGCAGGTGAACCTGACCCCGTTTCGGGTTTCTGCACCCCGCCCACGGTGGCGAAGTTGTACATCAGCCGGACTTGGCCGTCGCCGGCCCAGGCCATTGCCAGGGTCGCGCTGCGGTCCCCCTTGCGGTAGTACATGCTCGCGCCGCCGCGCGTGTCGACCGGCGAATAGTGGTTCTCGGTCCAACCCGCGGCCAACATCGCGGCCTGTGCCTGCCCCGCAAGGTTCAACACCTCGCCGCGGGTCCGCAGTTCGACCGCGTGCGCGCCATCGTCTTCATTGACCTCGACGACCACATGGTCGGCGGGCAGGTAGACGTCGGTGGGGAACCATTCGGGAAGCGCGACGGGGGCGGCCGCGGGCTCTGCGACCACATCCGCGGCGTCGACCGGAACCGCGGCATCCGTGCCAGCGGCAGCGGCATCAGGGGTCGCGCCTGCGACATTGGCGGCCTCCTTGCGATCGCCGCCACAGGCGCTCAGGGCGGTCGCCACCGCCAACGCCAACGCAAGGGAATATCGATGCATGTCCAGACGGCCCGCGGAAAGAATCCGGAAATACTACACGCGGGAGAAAACCCGGACTGGGGGAATCAAGCGATCCCCAACCGGCGAACCGGGCTATCACCAAGGTCGGCCACCCGTTCGGCGACGAAGACTGCAAGCAGCCCGTCCAGGCCTGCGCGCTGTCACGTCAAGCCAGGGCCGAAGTTCCCGGCATTCCCATGCAGGTCACCCAGCGCGGGCGATGTGACGCCGCGAACCTTAGGGGGCACATGCACCCAGGGACTGCAGTTGATCATCCTCGCTTCCTTCACTGGCGCAAACGCGGTCACCGCCCAGTTCCTTCGCGCGGTACAGCGCCCGGTCGACACGCTGCAGCGCGGTGTCTAGGGTGTCGGCGGGATGCAGCACGGCCGTGCCCAATGAGGCCGTCACCTGCGCGACCGGCACCACCGACACGGCCGCGATCGCCACGCGCAGGCGATCGGCGATGCCATGCAGGGCCGCCGCATTGACATCCGGCAGGATCACCAGGAACTCCTCGCCGCCCCAGCGCGCGATGCACTCGCTCGGCCTCAGCAGGCGCTCGCAGCTCGCGGCCACGGCCCGCAGCACGCCGTCGCCGGCCGGATGGCCGTAGGTGTCGTTGATGGCCTTGAAGCGATCAAGGTCGAGCATGACCAACCCGGCCGTGCCACCGCGCGCCAACACGTCGCGAAGCACGCGCTCGCCGAACAGGCGACTGTGCACCCCGGTGAGCGGGTCGCGGTGCAACTGCACCTCGATGCCGTCGCGCTCGGAGGCCAGCCGCCGGATCTTCCCCGTGAGGCCGCGCTGCACGGGCAGCAGCACCACCAGCATGAGGCTGGCGGGCCCGAACGCCATGGCCAGGTCCACGCCACGCGGCGTCCACAGTTCCTCGCGGTGGGTCAGCAGGTAGACCAGCACCGGCGACGCCACCAACAGCCAGCCGACCGCAGCGGCGACGTACGCGCGCCGCCCCGGCACGAAGATCATGAGCATCGCCATGAAGACGGCGAACAGCGACGATATCGGCGGCAGCGTGTCGATCAGCCGCAGCTCCGGCGACAGGCTTGCCTGCACCGTGTAGAGCCACGCCGGCGCCATCAGCGCGAGGGCCGCCAGGCACAGGGCGATGCGCGTGATAGCGCCCACCCACGCGGGCCGCCGCCACAGCGCGCAGAGCAGACCGGCAAACAGCGCGCTGGCCACGGGCGGAAGCACCCGGTCCATCGGGCGATGCACCGGGCCCAGCCAGTGGATCGCCGTCGCACAAACGCCCGCCAGCAGGGCCAGCGAGAGCATGACCATCATGGCGACGCGGAGGTACTGATCGTCTGGATCCCGCACGGGCATTCGGGGCTACCTGGGAGTCGGCAGGCAAGGCGTCGAGATTATGGGGGAACCATTCCAAAAGGGGTCAGAGAACATTTGCGTTTGAATCGCCGCGCGGCCGCCCTTGGGGCCGCACGCCCACCGGTCGATTCAGCGCCCTCTCCACCATCGACTGGAACGCAGGCGAACCCAACGCGCGCTCCTGCCGCATGTGCGATCGAATGTCTGCAAGCACCTCGTCCGACAGTCCGTCCATCAACAGGCATCGATACGCCGCCGCCCGTTCGCCGGCGTTCCGCCCCAACCCGAGGTACCCGGCATGCGGCGTCAGGCGGGCATCGGTTCGAAGCCCCAGATGTGCGTGCACGCTGGACCAGCGATACGCCCACGGTTCGGCCACCATCGCGGCGCGCAGCGGATTCAGTTCGATGTAACGCAGGCAGGCCAGCAGGTAGCTCTCACTGTCCACCAAGCAGGACTTGTACCGCCCTTCCCACAACGTCCCCGTCCGGCCGTAGCGCGCATTGAAGGGCCGCACGTAGCGGCGGCCCAACGCCTGCATCATCCGCGAGACCGCCCCGGCCGCCTCCGCGCTCACCAGCAGGTGCACGTGGTTGGTCATCAGTACGTAGCCGTGGATGGCGACGCCCTGCTCCCGCGAGGTCAACTCCAGGGCCTGCAGGTAGGCGGCGAAGTCTTCGTCATCGATGAAGGTCGCCCCTCGGTTCACCCCGCGATGGGTGATGTGCTGGGGGATGCCGGGCAGTTCGAGGCGTGGACGGCGCATAGCCCACAATGCCGAGCAGACCAGGCCTCATCAGTCGGTGCACCGATCAAAAGGGGGTCAGAGAACATTTCCCCGAGACACCCCCAAGCCGCAGCGTTTTTCAAACGGAAATGTTCTCTGACCCCTTTTTTGGTGGAAGACCCAAAGCGAATCAGCAACAAGTGCCGTAACAGCCGCAGTCCAATCTTACCGAAGTTTGTAAGTCGACCCTGCCTGTGGTTTCAATGTTGGGGATTCGACTCATAATTACTTCATGAGTTTCCACACATTGACGCCAGCACCGATCGCCCAGTCGTTGGTCAGGCCGGCGAGTTCGGGGACGTTGTTCTGCAAAACCAAGCCGCTGGACGTGAGAACGACCGCCGTGTCACCGATGATCACCTGGACGCCCGTTGGGCCGAGTTGATCTTCGGGGTTGAAATCATTGCCATCAAGACTCAGTACGTAGGCGCCGATGCTAGCCGCCCTGGTATCGGCGATGACAAAACCAGACTGGCGCATGTCGGCCTCGACATAGGGCCTACCCATCTTCGTCACGCCTATCGCAAGCCCTCCGTACTGATCGAGCTCCAAGCTCCCATTTTTCATTTGCTTGGTAACCCACCCGCAGCTGACGCCTTCGTCGTACCGGTCTTTATAAGGGCCATTCTCGGTCTCTGGCAGTTCCACCAACGCCGCAGCAGCAGGCCCAAGCGCTTTTTTGATGTGCTCGCAACTGGGAAAACGCGATACCGGGACAGCCCTCGGCTTTCCGTCGACCTCAATCCCCTGGTCATTCGGAACCGATGAGGCGATCCGCCCTGCATTGAGTGGGCGATTGCCCTCGGTGGCCTGGGCGGCCTTCACTCCCTGGGGATCGGAGCAACCACAAATCGCCACGGCGAGCAGGAAGGCGGGACTAACTCGGGAGTGCGTCTTCATTGCGCTCCATTCTAACAAGGGGTTGCGTGGAAACCTGGAATGGATGTGTCGTTGGCAAGCCGGTAATCCCCCCGCCAGTTAGCTGACGCCAGAAGTGGAATTTTCTCGTACGCTTTCCCGAGGATGACCTGCCCCGGTAATCCCCCCGCTTTTAGCGGACAGCAAAAGTGGAGCTAAGCGGCAAGTGCCAGTTTCTGCATCGGGGTGATCCCGCCGAACGCCATGTTCGGGCGCTCATGGTTGTAAGTCCATAGCCAGCGGGTGGCTTTGTCCTGCACTTGCTCGATTGAGTCGAACAGCGTCCGGGCAAGCCAGGCGTAGCGCACGGTGCGGTTGTAGCGTTCGACGTAGGCGTTCTGTTGCGGCTTGCCCGGCTGGATGTGCTCGATTCGGATGCCATGTCGCTCCGCCCAACCCAGCAGGGCGCCACTGATGTATTCAGGGCCGTTGTCGCAGCGGATCACCTTGGGCTTGCCGCGCCATTCGATGACCTGCTCCAGCGACCGGATCACCCGCGCCGATGGCAGCGACAGGTCGACGTCGATCGCCAGTCCTTCGCGGTTGAAGTCGTCGAGCACGTTGAACAGCCGGAAGCTGCGCCCGTCGCTCAGCTGGTCGTGCATAAAGTCCATCGACCAGACCTCGTTGATCGCATCGGGCACCGCCAGCGGCTCGGGCCGCTCGCGTACCAGGCGCTTCTTCGGTTTGATCCGCAGGTTCAACTCCAGCTCGCGGTAGATACGATAGACCCGCTTGTGGTTCCAGCCAAAGCCTTTGACGTTGCGCAGGTGCAGGAAACACAGGCCAAAGCCCCAGTCGCGATAGGCTGTCGTCAGCCGCACGAGCCAGTCTGCGATCCGTGCGTTCTCCTCGCACGCCTTCGCCTGATAGCGGTAGCAGGTCTCGCTCACCTCGAACGTCTGGCAGGCATGCCGGATGTTCGTGTGTCCGCCTTCCACCGCCGATCGGGCCATCTCCCGGCGTTGAGATGGCCTCACCATTTTTTTGACATCGCCTCCTTCAGCAGGTCGGCACTGAGCTGTGCCTCGGCGTACATCTTCTTCAGCCGCCGGTTCTCGTCCTGCAGCTCCTTGAGCTGGGACATCAGCGACGCATCCATGCCGCCGAACTTGCTGCGCCACTTGTAGAACGTCGCCGAGCTGATGCCGTGTTCGCGGCACAGTTCCGGCACGGGCGTGCCGGCCTCGGCCTGCTTGAGCACGGCGATGATCTGGCTGTCGGTGAAGCGGGACTTCTTCATGGAACCTCCTCGGGAAAGCGTACGAGAAAATTCCACCTCTGGCGTCTGCTAATGGGTGGGGGGATTACCGTGCAGGCGGCGATAGCCGAACCTGCGGCGCACCTGCGCCAGTTCGATGATGCGCGCCGACAGCGCCTGGGTCGCAGGCGTCTGTTCGGGCGGATGGCGGAAGGCATCGCGGGACAGCCCCGCAAGGCGGCAGGCCCGGCGCTCGCTCAACGTCGTGAGTTCGAGCATGCGCCGGACCGCCTCGCGCTTGCGTTGCGGGGCTAACGTTTTACCCCGAAGCCAACCTTGAGCGCTTCGATGTCCAAGTGCGCTTCAGCCAGCAGCCGCTTCAGGCGGTTGTTCTCCGACTCCAGCTCCTTCAGGCGCTTGGCGTCTTCGGCCTCCATGCCGCC
>NZ_KE384101.1:0-117599 GCF_000423885.1 Thermomonas fusca DSM 15424
AGGTCATCGCCAGGGTCTTTATCCCGCAAAACCCCGAGCCTCTTGGTTCGGGGTTTTGTCTTTTTGCATCCGGAAATCTTCAAGCACGAGAATCAATAACCGCGACTCGAGGCGCGGTGGGCTTGGGCGATCCTGACGGGTCCGGCGTCAGCCGCCGACTCTCACCGCTGCCAGCAGCATCAGTGCGATCACGCAGGCGAATCCACCCAGCCAGGCAAGGCTGCGCAGCCCCTGCAGGACTGCCAGATAGAAGAGTCCGTGCAGGACGCGGAAGGCGATGAAACCCATCGAGAGCCAGGCGACCTGCTGCGCTTCGACCTGGGCGAACTGGGCCATCAGAACCGCGGCGGCGAATGCGGGGAACGCCTCGAATGCGTTGAGGTGCGCGGCGTACGCATTGCGCACCCGATAACTGTCCTGTTTGGCGATCCAGCCGCGTGGATCCTTGTTGTTGTAGCCGGGGGCGGAGGTCTTGGCGAGTACGGCCCACAGGTAGGGCAGGGCGGCGGCGACAACGATGCAGACATAGGCGATGAACATGGGAACTCCCGGCAATGGACGCCGCGAGTCTAGCCCGAACGCCCAGTCGCATCGGCGCCGGGCGCAAAGAAGCAGGGCCTACTTCCCGCGTGCGCCTGCAGCGGGACGCAGCGCGTCACGCGCGGCCTTGAACGGATTGCCATCGCGCCAGTTCGGCCATTCGCCATTGTTGGCAAGGATTTCGCCAACCGACCGCACCGCTTCCAGATCCTGCACGATGCCGTCCAGCTTCCAGCTGGCGGCGTCGTACTGGTCGCCGGGCTTGTGGTAGCGATGCTCGTTGTAGTCGCGACTGGCGGCCTCGCCCGCGGTGCGGCCACCCTCGATCAGGTCGCTGCCGCTGCCGATGTACAGCGCCGGCACGCCGGCCTTGGCGAAGTTGAAGTGGTCGGAACGGAAGTAGTAGCCCGCGGCGGGATGGGATTCCTCCACCAGCCGGCGCCGCTGCCGGTCGGCGGCAGCCTTCAGCAGGTCTTCCAGCTGCGAGCTGCCCTTGCCGACCACGATCAGGTCACGCGCCTTGCCGACCGGCGCCATCGCGTCGAGGTTGATCACCGCCACGGTCTGCGCGAGCGGGATCACCGGATGGGCGACGTAGTACTTGGAGCCGAGCAGGCCAGACTCCTCCAGCGTCACCGCCAGGAACAGCACCGAGCGCTTGGGCGGCGTGGGCGCCTTGCGCATGGCTTCGGCGATTTCTAGGATGCCGGCCACGCCGGTGGCGTTGTCCACCGCGCCGTTGTAGATGGCATCGCCGGTTTCGCCTTCGTGGGTACCGAGGTGGTCCCAGTGCGCCATGTAGACGATCGCCTGGTCGGGCTTTTCGCTGCCCGGGAGCAGGCCCAGCACGTTGCGCGAACGTTTTTCGACGCTGCGACTGGTCAGTTCCAGCGAGGCATTTGCCTCCAGCGGCACCGCGCGGAATCCCGGGCGGCCGGCCGCGGCGCGCAGCTTGGCCAGATCCTGGCCGGCCGCCTTGAACAGCGCATCGGCGGCTTTGCCGGTGATCCAGCCCTGCACCGGCAGGCGCGGCGCCGGGTCGTCCTTGGCGCGCAGATCGTACTGCGGGCCGGACCACGAGTTGCGCACCACGTCCCAACCGTAGGAAGCGCCGGGGGTGTCGTGGATGATCAGCGCGGCGGCGGCGCCCTTGCGCGCGGCTTCCTCGAACTTGTAGGTCCAGCGCCCGTACCAGGTCATTCGGTCGCCGTCGAACAGGCGGGCGTCATGGCCGTGAAAGCCGGGGTCGTTCACCAGCATCACCACGGTCTTGCCCTTGACGTCGATGCCGGCGTAGTCGTTCCAATCGCGTTCCGGGGCGTCCACGCCGTAGCCGACGAAGACCAGCTGGCTGTCTTTGAGGCTGACGCGGGCCTGGCCGGTGCGTGTGCCGACCACCATGTCCTCGCCGAATTTCAGCTGCTGATTGGTACCGCCGACCTTCAACCCGAGCACCGCCGATTCATCGGCGGTGGTCTCCATCATCGGCACGGTCTGGAACCAGTCGCCGCCGTTGCCCGGCTGCAGGCCAATGCGGGCGAACTGCGCCTTGATGTAGTCGACCGTACGGTCTTCGCCGACGCTGCCCGGGCCGCGCCCGGCGAATCCGTCCGAGGCCAGTTCCTGCACGTGTGCGGCAAAATCGCCGGCGGTGATCGCGTCCTGGAACGCGTGGTTGCCGGCGACGGCGGTGGCACTACGCGCATCCGGCGCAGCGGTGCCCGCGGCTTGCGGCGCGGGGTCGCGGGAACCGCAGGCGCATAGCGCCAGCATGGCAATGGACAGCGAGGTGGCGCGCAGCATCGCGGGACTCTCCATTCGGATGTCCCGCGATTCTATCCAAGCCGTGGCCCGGGTCAGTCCTTGGGCGGGGTGGCACCGTCGTAGCGCACCGCGGTGGCACCGCTGACGCTGTCGATGCGGGCGCTGGCGTGCACGTAGAGCTTCACTTCGCGCTCGAACACCAGCGGGCCGTCGACCACGGCGTTCGGCCCGATCACCACGCGCGGGATCTTGTGCTTGCCGAAGTTGAGGCCGAAGTTGCCTTTCGGCTTCTCGATGCGGATGCCACGCGCGACCCGCGAGTCGGCGCCGACAGTGACGTCGCCGTTCACGGTTTCGATGCGACCTTCGACGGCAGTGCCGACCAGGCCGATCGCGCCGTTGACGGTACTGACATCGCCGCCTACCCGCGAGCCGCGGTCGATGAAGATGCCGCCGTTCACCGTTTCCAGATTGCCGTTGATCCGCCCGTCGCGGCCGAAACGGATGGCGCCGTTGACGGTCGACACCTCGCGAGCCGTCACCGCATCTTCGGCGCTGATGCCGCCGTTGACGGTTTCCACCTCTTCGGCGCTGGCGCCGCGGGCCAGCTCGATGCCGCCGTTGACCGTGCCGAGGTCGCCATAGGCCTGGCCGGCCTCGGCGGTGATGCCGCCGTTGACCTTGTCGATATCGCGGCGGTTTTCGCTGGCCTGCGGCGAGGCGAACGCGGCGGCGCTGGTCGCCAGCAGCAGGGTACAAAGCAGGAAACGGTTCATCCGGGCCTCCGCGGCCTGTTGGGGATACAGCTGGGATGCGCCTTGCGGGCGCAGGGTTTACACGCCGCTACAATTCCATTTCCCTCCATCGCACAATCCGCAGGAACCATCGTGTCCACGAGCATCCCGTCGCACCCCCCGGCCGGTTCGCCGAAGCCGGTTGTCCTGCTGATCCTGGACGGCTGGGGCCACCGCGAGGAAACCGCCGACAACGCGCTGGCGCTGGCCGAACTGCCGCACTGGCGCCAGCTGCTGGCGACCTGCCCACACACGCTGATCCACACCGAGGGCCGCTTCGTCGGACTGCCGGACGGGCAGATGGGCAATTCCGAAGTCGGCCACATGAACCTCGGCGCGGGCCGCATCGTCTATCAGGACCTGACCCGCGTCGACGCCGCGATTGAGGACGGCAGCTTCTTCGCCAATGCCGAACTGAACGCGGCCTGCGACGCGGTGAAGGCCAACGGCGGCACCCTGCACGTGATGGGCCTGCTCTCGCCGGGTGGCGTGCACAGCCACGAGCAGCACTTGTTTGCGATGCTGAAGTTGGCACAGCGCGCCGGCGTGCCGCGGGTCGCGGTGCATGCCTTCCTCGATGGCCGCGACACCCCGCCGCAATCCGCAGAGCCCAGCCTGCGCACCCTGCAGGCGCTGTGCGCCCGGCTCGGCAACGCGCACATCGCCACGGTGGGCGGGCGCTATTACGCGATGGATCGGGACAAGCGCTGGGAGCGCGTGCGCCGTGCCTGGGACGCGATCGTCGAAGCCGAAAGCGGGCAGCATGCGATTGATGCGCTGGCCGCACTGCAGGCGGCCTACGCGCGCGGCGAGAACGATGAATTCGTCGCGCCCACCGTGCTCGACGGCGCGCAGCCGATGCGCGATGGCGACGCGGTGGTGTTCATGAATTTCCGCGCCGACCGCGCCCGCCAGCTCACTGCCGCGTTCGTCGATCCCGCATTCGACGGCTTCGCCGCGCGCTGCCCGCTGCTGGCGCGCTTCGTCTGCCTGAGCGAATACGACGCCAGGCTGCCGGCGGCGCTGGCATTCGCCCCGGACGACCTGCGCCACACCTTCGGCGAGGTGCTGGCCAGCGCGGGCAAGACCCAGCTGCGCATCGCCGAAACCGAAAAGTACGCGCACGTGACGTTTTTCTTCAGCGGCGGCCGCGAGGATGTGTTCGAGGGCGAGCAGCGCATCCTGATCCCCAGCCCGCAGGTGGCCACCTACGACCTGCAGCCGGAAATGAGCTGCCCCGAGCTGACCGCCAAGCTGGTCGATGCGATCAAGGGCGGCGGCTTCGATGCCATCGTCTGCAACATCGCCAATCCGGACATGGTCGGTCACAGCGGGATACTGGAAGCCGCCATCCTTGCCACGCAGGCGGTGGACGTGGCCGTCGGCCAGATCGTGGCGGCGGTGCGGGCGGCGGGGGGCGCAATGCTGATCACCGCCGACCACGGCAACGTGGAAATGATGCGCGACCCTGTTACCGGCCAGCCGCATACCGCCCACACCGTCGGCCCGGTGCCGCTGGTCTACGTGGGCGAACGCCGCGCCGCGCTGCGCGAAGGCGGCGCCCTGCGAGACGTCGCCCCCACCCTGCTCGATCTGCTGGGGCTGGCGCGGCCCGCGGAAATGAGCGGGCAGAGCCTGCTGTTGCCGGCCTGATGCGCGCATTCGTCGTCGCCGTCGCCTGCCTGCTGGCGCTCGCCGGCGGCGCGCGTGCGCAGGACACGAAGGACGCCGAAAAGCGCCTGCAAAGCGTGCGCGGCGAACTGCGCGAGGTCGCCGCGCAGCGGCGCAAGCTGGAAGGCCAGCGTGGCGACGCCAGCCGCAAGCTGCGCGAGGCCGACCAGCAGGTGGGCGGCACCCAGCGCGCCCTGCAGCAGACGCGCGCACAGATGCGCCGGGACGCGGAAGCGCTGCTGCAGCTGCAGCAGCAGCGCCAGCGCCATGCCGGCGACCTGGCGGCCAAGCGCGCCGAGCTGGCGAAGCTGCTGCGCGCCGCGCAGTTCGCCGGCGAGGCGGCGCCGCTGAAGGCGCTGCTGGCGCAGGATCGGGTGGCGGAAGCCGAGCGCGCGTTGACTTACCAAGGCTATCTGCAGCGCGCCCAGGTCGAGCGCATCCGCGACCTCGGCGCCGAGGTCGCGCGGCTGAGCGCATTGGAAGATGAAATCCTGCAGCGGCGCAACGCGCTGGATGCGGCCGACCGCAAACAGGCCGAACAGCTGGCGCAGCTGCAGGCCGCGCGCCAGCAGCGCGCCGGGTTGCTGGCCGAACTCGACCAGCAGTACCGCGACCGCGCCCAGCGCGAGAAGGCGCTGGGGCAGGATGCCAAGGCGCTGCAGAACCTGCTGGCGCAGCTGCGCGCGGCCGCGGCGAAGGCGGCGCGCGAAGCCGCCCGCGCCCGTCGCGAGGCCGAACGGCAGGCCAAGGCCAGCGGCAAGCCGGCGCCAAAGCGCAGCGCGGTTGCCAGCGCGCCGGCAATGCGGGTAGGCGGCTTGAGCTGGCCGGTGTCGGGCAACCTGCTGGCCGCGTTCGGAGGCCGGCTGCCGGATGGGCGGCGCAGCGACGGCGTGCTGATCGCAGCGCCGGCCGGCACCGCGGTCAAGGCGGTGGCCGATGGCACGGTGGTGTTCGCGGACTGGATGACCGGCTACGGCAACATCCTGATCGTCGACCACGGCAACGGTTACATGAGCCTGTACGCCCACAACGACGGCCTGCTGCGCGCCGCCGGCGATGCCGTGCGGCGCGGCGATGCGCTGGCCGCGGTGGGAAGTTCCGGCGGGCAGGAGCGCCCGGCGCTGTATTTCGAACTGCGCCGCAACGGTGCGCCGGTGAACCCCTCCGGCTGGCTGACGCGGCAATGACGCCGCCTGCGCGCGGTTCGCAGGCATGATGGGGAACCCGCGCCAGTTGGCGCGGGTCGAACCGCCCAACGGACTCACCGACGCAGCCATACGGAGTAACGCATGCGGGCCAGGCTTCTTTCCATTCTGATCGCGGCGGCGCTGTATTCCCCACTGGCGGCCGCGCAGGACGCGCCCGCGGAGGCCGCCGCGCAGGATGCCGCGCTGGCCAGCGACGATCCCGACGCGGTGGCGGCGGAGGCGGCGAAAGTGCCGCTGGACGAGATCCGCCGCTACGTGACCGTGTTCAACGCGATCCGCCAGGCCTATGTGGACCCGGTCAACGACCGCGAGCTGATGGCATCGGCGGTGCGCGGCCTGCTGTTCGACCTCGATCCGCACAGCGCCTACATGGAAAAGGCCGACGCCGAGCAGTTCGACGAGCAGACCCGCGGCAGCTACGACGGCGTCGGGGTCGAGCTGCAGCAGCTGCCGGACGGCACCCTGCGGGTGATCGCACCGCTGGACGACAGCCCCGCCGCGCGCGCCGGGCTGCGCAGCGGCGACCGCATCGTCGCCATCGACGGCAAGATGCTTAAGAGCGGGCAGAACGATGCCTCCGCGCCGCTGCGCGGCAAGGCCGGCACCAAGGTGATGGTGAAGGTGCTGCGCGAGGGCGTGCGCGAACCGTTCGACCTGAGCCTGGTGCGCGACACCATCCGTACCACCAGCGTGCGTTCGCGCATGCTCGAACCGGGGCTGGGCTACCTGCGCATCTCCAGCTTCCAGGCCTCGACTGCGGCCGACTTCAACAAGCAGCTGGACGCGCTGCAGAAGGACGCGCCGCTGCGCGGCCTGCTGCTGGACCTGCGCAGCAACCCGGGCGGGCTGCTGATCGGCGCCGTGCAGATCGCCGACGAGCTGCTGGAAAGCGGCGGCATCGTCAGCACGCGCGGGCGCGAAACCATCGGCGACAGCCGCTTCGACGCCACCCCGGGCGATCGCCTGCACGGCGCGCCGCTGGTGGTGCTGGTGGACGCGGGCTCGGCCAGTGCCGCCGAGGTGCTGGCCGGCGCGCTGCACGACAACAACCGCGCGCGCGTGGTCGGCAGCCGCACCTTCGGCAAGGGCTCCGTGCAGACGCTGCTGCCGCTGGACAACGGCGACTCGATCAAACTCACCACCGCGCGCTACTACACGCCCAGCGGGCATTCGATCCAGGCGCTTGGCATCCAGCCGGACGTGGTCCTGCATCCGGAAGGCGTACAGCGGCGTCCGGCCGTGGTCAGCGAAGCCGTGTTGCCGGGCCACCTGGCCGCCGAGACCGACGCGATGGAAGGCGACAATGCCGGCGAGGTGCTGCCCGGCAGCAAACCCATCGATGCCGCCCTGGCCGAATTGAAGCGCATGGCCGGGATTGCCACGGCCGCAAAGCCGGCGCCGAAGCCGGCCGCGAAGCCGAAACCCGTTCCGTAACGAGGCGCCGGCCTAGTAGCCGCGGCTGCGGCGCAGCCGGCGGGCGATCGCGGCGCGGGTAAGCAGGGCGAACAGCACGCCGAACACGAAGCCGGCGATATGCGCCGGCCAGGCCACCGCGCCGAACGCCGGGCCGCTGTAGGCAAAACCCACCTGCAGCAGCGCCCACATGCCGATCAGCAGGAACGCCGGCACCCGCACGAACTGCAGGAACAACCCCAGCGGCAGCACAACGCCCAGTCGCGCGCCGGGGAACAGCGCCAGATAGGCGCCGATCAATGCCGACACCGCACCGCTGGCGCCGATCACCACCCGGTCCGGCGCGTCGATGGCCAGCACCGCCGCCAGGTTGGAAAACGCGCCGCCGAGCAGGAACAGCAGCAGGAAACGCCCGCCGCCCATGGTGCGTTCCGCCGGCAGCCCGAAGATCAGCAGGAACACCAGGTTGCCCAGCAGGTGGATCCAGTCCGCGTGCAGGAACAGGCCCGAGAACAGCCGCAGCACGCTGCCGTCGGCCAGCGCCCGCCGCCACGCGTCCACGCTGTCCAACCCGCCGGTCAGCACGCCCCAGTCCAGTGCGGCGGCGATGCTGCCGGGCGGCGCGCGCAGCGCAGCAATCACGTAGCTCAGCCACAGCGTGGCGAACAGCAGCGGGGTAGCCCACAGGATCAGGCGGTGCTGGCGGGGACGGATGCCGACGAACATGTGGATTCGATAGATGGGGCCGATACGGGAATGTTATTGGACAGTTAAAGTTCGGGTATAGTCACATACGGCGTCGTATGTCGGGACCGAATCCACCCGGCGCATCGTAAAGATCGTTCGGCGATCCCGGTGATGCAGGCGCACCATGAATCCACATCGTCCTATGGAGAGAGCGTCCACCATGCATACCGCTTCCAAAATCGCACGCATCACCGCCCTTGCCATCGGCATCGCCGGTGCACTGGCCTGGGGCCAGGCCGACGCCGCGGCGTTCCAGCTCAAGGAAAACAGCGCGAAGGGCTTGGGCCGCGCGTTTGCCGGTTCCACCAGCGCCTGGGGCGATGCCTCGGTGGTCGCCACCAACCCGGCGTCGATGCGCCTGCTCAACGGCCGCCAGTTCCAGGCCGACGTGAGCGCCATCGCCTTCTCGGCCAAGCTGCAGGACGGCTACAGTGGCCGCTTCGCAGGTCCGGGCGGCGCTGGCACCGGGATGCCGATCCAGGGCGGCAACGGCGGCGACGCCGGCATGATCGCGCCGGTCCCGGCGACCTACTTCCACATCCCGTTCGGCGAGAACGACAACATGCATTTCGGCATGTCGCTGACCGCGCCGTTCGGTTTCAAGACCGAATACGACCGCAACTGGGTCGGCCGCTACCACGGCGTCAAGACCGACCTGAAGGCGGTCGACCTCGGTGCCGCGTTCTCCTATGACGTCAACCCGTACGTCTCGTTCGGCGTCAGCGTGTTCTACGAACACCTGGCCATCGAGCTGAGCAATGCGGTCGACTTCGGCGCCGTTGCCTACGGCGCGACCAACGGCGCCAGCGCCGCGCTGGGGCTGTACCCGGGCAGCGCCGATGGCTTCGCCACCATCGAAGGCAAGAACAACGCCTGGGGCTACGTGCTGGGCGCCACCTTCAGCGTCACCGAAGACACCAACATCGCGCTGAGCTACCGCTCCAAGGTCAAGCACAAGATCGACGACGGCAAGGCCACCTTCGATGTCCCCGGCAATGTCGCCACCGCCCTGCAGACGCAGGCGCGCGGCATCTTCGTCAACACCGGCGGCAAGGCCGAGTTGACCCTGCCGGCCTCGGCCACCCTGAGCCTGACCCACCGCGTCAACGACCGCTGGACGGTGATGGGCGATCTCTCCCGCACCGCGTGGGCGCCGTCGTTCGACCAGGTGGTGGTGGACTTCGCCTCCAACCAGCCCAACAACGTGCTGGTGTTCGGCTACGACGACACCACCTTCGCCTCGATCGGTGCCGAGTACAAGCTGTCCGACACCATCACCTTGCGCGGCGGCGTGGCATACGACCAGACCCCGACCACCGACGAGCACCGCGACGTGCGCGTGCCGGACGTCTCGCGCCGCTGGCTGTCGTTCGGCCTGGGCTGGACGCCGTCGGAGAAGACCGAGTTCAACTTCGGTTACACCCACCTGTTCACCAACCAGCCGTCGATCGACATCACCTCGGCCACCCGCAGCACGCTGAAGGGTAGCTACGAGGTCCGCGGCGACGTGCTGGGCGCTTCGATCAACTACAAGTTCTGATCGCTCGCGCCATTGCAGCATCGGAAGCCCCGCGCAAGCGGGGCTTCTTTTTTTGCGCGCTGCGGGGCGATTCGCTGCGGCACGCGCGCATGAAAAACCCCGCCGCGGCGGGGTCTTCATTGCGGGCTGCGCAGAGCGACGGAATCAGTCGCCCAGCGTCAGCAGGCTGGCGTTGCCGCCGGCGGCGGTGGTGTTGACGGTCACCGTCTTCTCGGTGGCGAAGCGCGGCAAGTAGTGCGGGCCGCCGGCCTTCGGGCCGGTGCCGGACAGGCCTTGGCCGCCGAACGGCTGCACCCCGACCACCGCGCCGATCTGGTTGCGGTTGACGTAGATGTTGCCGACCTTGGCGCGCGCCACGATGCGGTCGATGGTGGCGTCGATGCGCGAATGGATGCCCAGGGTCAGGCCGTAGCCGGTGGCGTTGATGGTGTCGATCAGCGCGTCCAGTTCGTCGGCCTTCCAGCGCACCACGTGCAGCGCCGGGCCGAATTTCTCGCGGTCCAGTTCGGCGATCGACTTGAGTTCCCACGCCGTCGGCGCGAAGAAGGTGCCGTGCTCGGTGCCCTCGCCCAGCGTGGCCCGGGCGATGAACTTCGCCGAGCCCTGCATCTTCGCGGCGTGCTCTTCGAGCACGCATTTGGCCTCGGTGTCGATCACCGGGCCGACGTCGGTGGACGGCAGGCCGGGATCGCCGACCTTCAGCTCGGCCATCGCGCCGGCCAACATGCCGATCACCTTGTCGGCGATGTCGTCCTGCACCAGCAGCACGCGCGCGGCCGAGCAGCGCTGGCCGGCGGAGGTGAAGGCCGAGCCCAGCGCGTCCTTGACCACCTGTTCGGGCAGCGAGGAACTGTCGGCGATCATCGCGTTCTGGCCGCCGGTTTCGGCGATCAGGGTGGCGATCGGGCCGGCCTCGCGGCTGGCCAGGGCACGGTTGATCAGGCGCGCGGTTTCGGTGGAACCGGTGAAGCAGACGCCGGCCACGCGTGCATCCCGGGTCAGCGCCGCGCCGACGGTGGCGCCGTCGCCGGGCAGGTACTGCAGCACGTCCTGCGGGATGCCGGCTTCGTGCATCAGCTTGACCGCGGCGAAACCGATCAGGTTGGTCTGCTCGGCCGGCTTGGCGATCACGGTATTGCCGGCGGCCAGCGCGGCGGCGATCTGGCCGAGGAAGATCGCCAGCGGGAAGTTCCACGGGCTGATGCAGGCGAACACGCCGCGCCCGGCCAGCTGCAGCTGGTTGGATTCGCCGGTGGGGCCGGGCAGGGCGATCGGGGCGAAGTGCTCCCTTGCCTGTAATGCGTAATAGCGCAGGAAATCCACCGCCTCGCGCACTTCGGCGATGCCGTCGGCCAGGGTCTTGCCGGCCTCCTTGGTGCACATCGCCATGTAGGCCGGCATGCGCGCCTCCAGCAGGTCGGCGGCGTGTTCCAGCAGGGCGGCGCGCGAACTGGCCGGGGTGGCGTCCCAGCCGGGCTGCGCGGCCACGGCGTTGGCCAGCGCGCGCTCGACGTCGGCGCTGGTGCTGGCCTGCCAGTGGCCTACCGTTTCGCGGCGGTCGGCCGGGTTGGTGACCGCGATCTTCTCGCCGGCAGGCTGGGTGCCGGCGACCAGCGGGCTGGCGGTCCAGCTGCCGGCGCCGGCGCTGTTCATCGCCGCCGCAAGGTCGCGCAGCGCGTCGTCGTTGGCCAGGTTGATGCCCATGGAATTGCCTCGGTGCTGGTTCTGGCTGCGGTAGAGGTCCACCGGCAGCGGGATGCGGGGGTGCTGGATGTGTTCGAGCGAGGACACGAACTCCACCGGGTCGCGGATCAGCTCTTCGACCGGGATGCTCTCGTCGGTGATGCGGTTGACGAAGCTGGAGTTGGCGCCGTTCTCCAGCAGGCGGCGCACCAGGTAGGGCAGCAGGTCTTCGTGCGAGCCCACCGGCGCGTACACGCGGCAGGGCACGTCCAGGCGGTCGGCCGGGATCACTTCCGCGTACAGGTCGTCGCCCATGCCGTGCAGCTTCTGGAACTCGAAGTCGCGGCGGCCGCGCATCGCCCGTGCCATGCGGTGCACGGTGGCGATGGTTTGTGCATTGTGGGTGGCGAACATCGGGTAGATCGCGTCGCCCGCATCGAGCAGCCGGCGCGCATTGGCGATGTAGCTGACGTCGGTGTTCTGCTTGCGGGTGAACAGCGGGTAGCCGGCCTGCCCGTCCATCTGCGCGCGCTTGACCTCGGCATCCCAGTAGGCGCCCTTGACCAGCCGCACCGGGATGCGCCGGCCCAGCTGGCCGGCCATGGCGGCGATGTGGTCGATCACGAACGGCGCGCGCTTCTGGTAGGCCTGCACGACGATACCGAAGCCGTTCCAGCCGCGCAGCGACGCGTCCGCCAGCACCTGGAAGATCAGGTCCAGCGAGAGTTCGAGCCTGTCGGTTTCCTCGGCGTCGATGGTCAGCCCGATGTCGTACTGCTTGGCCAGCTGCGACAGTTCCAGCAGGCGGCCGCCCAGCTCGTCCAGCACGCGCGCGCGCTTGGCGTGCTCATAGCGCGGGTGCAGGGCGGACAGCTTGACCGAGATGCTGGGCGCGCCGAACACCGCGTCGGGCGCCTGCGTGCGGTGCGGCGCGTAGTCGCGGCCGATCGCGTGGATCGCGCTGCGATAGGCCTCCTGGTAGCGCAATGCATCCTTGGTGGTCAGCGCGCCCTCGCCCAGCATGTCGAAGGAATAGCGGTAGTTCGCGCCCTCGCCCTTGCGGCTGCGCACCAGCGCCTCATCGATGGTCCGGCCCAGCACGAACTGGTGGCCCATGATCTTCATCGCCTGGCGCACCGCCAGCCGGATCACCGGCTCGCCGGCGCGCCCGACCAGGCGCTGGAAGGCGCCGTGGGCATCGCGCCTGGTGTCATCGGCCAGATCGACCAGCTTGCCGGTCAGCATCAGGCCCCAGGTGGACGCGTTGACCAGCACCGAATCGGACTGGCCGAGGTGGCGCTTCCAGTTGGCATCGCCCAGCTTGTCGCGGATCAGCGCGTCGGCGGTGGCCTGGTCGGGGATGCGCAGCAGCGCCTCGGCCACGCACATCAGCAGCACGCCCTCCTCGCTGCCGAGGTCGTACTGGCGCATGAAGGCCTCCACCACGCCCTGGCTCTTGGCGCGGGCGCGGACCCGGCGGACCAGGTCGGCGGCCACCGCCTGCGCGGCGTCGCGCTCGGCGGCCGGCAGGCGGGCCTGCTCCAGCAGCCAGCGGACGTGGGTGGCCTCGTCGCGGATCCAGCCGGCGGTGATCGCGGCGCGGAAAGGCGGCGCGGGCTGTGCCAGCTCCGGGGACAGGATGGGAGCGACGGAAACGGTCTGGAAATCGATGCTCATGCGCCCGCAGGCAGTGTTCGCAGGGGGCCATAGTGTAGATCGGCGGCATCGAACAGGCATGCGCAGGTTGCCGTGGCCCCGCTGCGCCAGTAATCTTTGACTCAGGTCAAGCCTTGGCGCGATTGCTGCGCGGACTTGATCCAGGTCAAAACGGGTTGCTGTTTACTGGCGACCTGTCGGGCGCGGATACGGTTCTCCAGGCTGCTTGCAGCCCGGGAGCCCGTGGCGCGGCCATCCATCCCGGAATCGATTCAGGACATGTGGGGCTCGGAGTGATGACATCCCGTCGTTTCAAACAGTTGGCGCTGGCCGCCGCGATGACCGTGGCGCTGCCGCTGGCGGTCCAGGCGCAGGGCGCCGCGGCCGGTCCCGCCGACCCGCACCGCTGGCAGCTGAACATGGGGCCGGGCGTCACCCCGACCTCGCAGGCCGCCTATGACGCCCACATGGTGGTGCTCTGGGTCTGCGTGGTGATCGGCGTGCTGGTATTCGGCGCCATGGCCGTGGCCATCTTCAAGTTCCGCAAGTCCAAGGGCGCGGTGGCGGATACCGGCTTCGTCCACAGCACCAAGCTGGAAGCGATGTGGACGGCGATCCCGGTGCTTATCCTGGTCGGCCTTGCGTTCCCGGCCACCAGCGGCCTGATGCGCATGTACGACGTGCGCGATTCGGCGATGACGGTGAAGGTCACCGGCTATCAGTGGATGTGGAAGTACGAGTACCTGGGCGAGGACGTGTCCTTCACCAGTCGCCTCGACCGCAAGCACGACGAGCTGCGCCAGAGCGGCAAGGTCGTGACCGAGGCCGACGACCCGCATTACCTGCTGAACGTCGACAACGTGCTGGTGCTGCCGGTCGATACCAAGGTGCGCTTCGTGCTGACCGCCGACGACGTGATCCACTCCTGGTGGGTGCCGGCGCTGGGCTGGAAGCAGGACGCCGTGCCGGGCATCGTCAACGAGGCCTGGGCGCAGATCGAGAAGCCGGGCATCTACCGCGGCCAGTGCGCCGAGCTGTGCGGCAAGGACCACGGCTTCATGCCGATCGTGGTGAAGGCCGTGAGCAAGGCAGAGTTCGCGCAGTGGCTGGCCGAAGAGAAGGCCAAGCGCGCGCCGGCCGCCCCGGCGGCTCCGGAAGCGGCTCCGGCCGCGCCGGCTGCCGAAGCCGAAGCCGCGCCCGAGGCCACCGCCGCCGCCCCGCAAACCGCCCAGCCCGCCGCCGCGCAGGCCGGTTGATCCACGCATAGCATCCAGAAGGTTTCCCCATGTCCGCCACGCATCCAGACGCCGTCGGCCAGCACGACGCCCACGGCCATCACAAGCAGGGCTTCATCGAGCGCTGGTTCTTCTCGACCAACCACAAGGACATCGGCACGCTGTACCTGGTGTTCGCCTTCCTGATGGCGATCGTGGGCGCCGCGCTGTCGGTCGGCATCCGCACCGAGCTGGCCACGCCCGGCCTGCAGTTCGTCAAGCCCGAGTTCTTCAACCAGCTCACCACCATGCATGCGCTGGTGATGATCTTCGGCGCGATCATGCCGGCCTTCGTCGGCCTGGCGAACTGGATGATCCCGCTGCAGATCGGCGCGCCGGACATGGCGCTGCCGCGCATGAACAACTGGTCCTTCTGGATCATGCCGTTCGCGTTCGCGCTGCTGCTGCTGACCTTCTTCCTGCCGGGCGGCGCGCCCGGCGGTGGCTGGACCATGTACCCGCCGCTGTCGCTGCAGGGCGGCAGCAACCTGGCGTTCGCGATCTTCGCCATCCACATGATGGGCATCAGCTCGATCATGGGCGCGATCAACATCATCGCCACCGTGCTCAACATGCGCGCGCCGGGCATGGACCTGCTGAAGATGCCGATCTTCTGCTGGACCTGGCTGATCACCGCGTTCCTGCTGATCGCGGTGATGCCGGTGCTGGCCGGCGCGGTGACCATGCTGCTGACCGACCGCTTCTTCGCCACCAGCTTCTTCAACGCGGCCGGCGGCGGCGACCCGGTGATGTA
Organism: Thermomonas fusca DSM 15424; assembly: GCF_000423885.1. Taxonomy (GTDB): domain Bacteria; phylum Pseudomonadota; class Gammaproteobacteria; order Xanthomonadales; family Xanthomonadaceae; genus Thermomonas; species Thermomonas fusca. The sequence goes on from NZ_KE384101.1 coordinate 15,045, forward strand.
CCAGCACATCTTCTGGTTCTTCGGGCATCCCGAGGTCTACATCATGATCCTGCCGGCGTTCGGCATCGTGTCGGAGATCATCCCGACCTTCAGCCGCAAGCCGCTGTTCGGTTACCAGGCGATGGTGTACGCCACCGCGGCGATCGCGTTCCTGTCGTTCATCGTGTGGGCCCACCACATGTTCACGGTAGGCATGCCGCTGGGTGGCGAGGTCTACTTCATGTTCGCCACCATGCTGATCTCGATCCCGACCGGGGTGAAGGTGTTCAACTGGGTCACCACCATGTGGCGCGGGTCGCTGACCTTCGAAGCGCCGATGCTGTGGTCGATCTCGTTCGTGGTGCTGTTCACCATCGGCGGTTTCTCCGGCCTGATGCTGGCGATCGTGCCGGCCGACTTCCAGTACCACGACACCTACTTCGTGGTGGCGCACTTCCACTACGTGCTGGTGACCGGCGCGCTGTTCGCGATCATCGCCGCCATCTACTACTGGTGGCCGAAGTGGACCGGCCGCATGTACAGCGAGGGCCTGGCCAAGTTCCACTTCTGGTGGACCATGGTGTTCGTCAACCTGCTGTTCTTCCCGCAGCACTTCCTCGGCCTGGCCGGCATGCCGCGCCGCATCCCGGACTACAACGTGGTGTTCGCGGACTGGAACCTGATCAGCTCGATCGGTGCGTTCGGCATGTTCCTCACCCCGTTCATGATGGCCTTCGTGCTGCTGCGCTCGAAGAAGCACGGCGCCGTGGCCGAAGCCCGCGCCTGGGAAGGCGCGCGTGGCCTGGAGTGGACGGTGCCGTCGCCGGCCCCGCACCACACCTTCGAGCGTCCGCCGGTGATCAAGGACGGCGACCTGGCCCACGGCGACGTCAGCCACTGACGCCGCCCGGAACGCGCAGATGCCCGTCGATCCCGCCACCGTCGATACCACCCTGGCAGCGCGCCGCAGGCGCGCCCGCCGCACCGCGCTGCTTTGCGCGGTGATCGCGGTGGCGGTGTACGCGCTGTTCTTCCTGTCCGGGGTGGCGGGGCGATGAGCGCCTCGCGCACCTTCGGCGTGTGGAAGATGGTCGGCGTGGCGGTGGCCGCGTTCGGCTTCGCCTTCTCGCTGGTGCCGCTGTACCGGATCGCCTGCGAAAAGGTGTTCGGGGTGCGGCTGGAGCAGGGACCGGTGGCGGCGAAAGGCGCCACTGCCGCAGGCGACGACGCGCGCTGGGTGACCGTGCAGTTCGATGGCGGCGTCAACTCGAAGCTGCCGTGGCAGTTCGCGCCCGAGCAACGCTCGATGCGGGTGCAGCTGGGCCGCCAGTACGAGGCGCTGTACTTCGCCCGCAACACCGCCGACCGCGCGATCGTCGGCAGCGCCGTACCTTCGGTCGCACCTGCGCGCGCCTCCGGCTATTTCAACAAGACCGAATGCTTCTGCTTCACCGCGCAGACGCTGGCGGCGGGTGAGTCCCGCGACATGCCGGTGCGCTTCATCATCGATCCGGCGCTGCCGGCCGGGGTGAAGACGCTGACCCTGTCCTACACCTTCTACAAGAACGACGCCCAGACCGCCGCACTTGCGGCAACGACGGGCCACGCGGGCGCGGTCCGTTCCGCGCCCTGATCCTCCGCCAAGACCCAACCGGAAAATCTCCATGGCCAATGCCCACGCCGCCCAAGGCAGCCACGACCAGGACACCTATTTCGTCCCGCACAGCAGCAAGTGGCCGCTGTTCGCCTCGGTCGCCCTGTTCACCACCATGGTCGGTTTCGCCACCTGGCTGAATGAAGTCAGCTGGGGGCGCACCGTGTTCTTCGTCGGCATCGCCGGCCTGCTGGCGATCCTGTTCAAGTGGTTCGGCGACGTGATCCGCGAATCGCTGGCCGGCCACTACAACAAGCAGGTCGATGTGTCCTTCCGCATGGGCATGGTCTGGTTCATCCTCTCGGAAGTGTTCTTCTTCGCGGCGTTCTTCGGCGCGCTGTTCTACGCCCGCCAGTTCGCGCTGCCGTGGTTGAACGGCGAAGGCCACGGCGCGGTGACCAACAGCCTGCTGTGGCCGGGCTTCGCCGGCGGCTGGCCGAGCAACGGCCCGGCCGATATCGGCGGCAGCTACCAGACCGTGCCGGCCTGGGGCCTGCCGCTGCTCAACACGCTGATCCTGCTGTCCTCCGGTGTCACCGTGACCATCGCCCATCACGCCCTGAAGGCCGGCAAGCGCGGCGCGCTGTTGCTGTTCCTCGGCCTGACCGTGCTGCTGGGTGGCCTGTTCCTGTTCTTCCAGGCCGAGGAATACATCCACGCCTACACCGAGCTGAACCTGACCCTGGGGTCGGGCATCTACGGCTCCACCTTCTTCATGCTGACCGGCTTCCACGGCGCGCACGTCACCCTCGGCACGATCATGCTGGCGGTGATGTGGCTGCGCTGCGCCAAGGGCCATTTCACCAGGGACAACCACTTCGCGTTCGAGGCGGTGGCCTGGTATTGGCACTTCGTCGACGTGGTGTGGCTGGGCCTGTTCCTGTTCGTCTACGTGCTGTAACCAGCCTCGCGGCGAGCAGACAAAAGGCCGGCAATGCCGGCCTTTGTTTCTGGGGCGCCAGCTGGATCAGACCGGGCTGCGACCCACCCCGTGCGGCGTGATCCAGCCCTGGTGGATGGCCAGCACGACGAACAGGATCAGCGCGATGCTCAGCACGATGCGCTTGGTCAACGAATTCACGGTGCGCTTGGTCTGCCCCTTGTCGGCCAGCATGTAGTACAGGCCCGCGCCCAGGTTCCACAGGATGAGGATCAGGATCCCGACGATGAGCAGGGTTTTCAGCGAATCGCTCATGCATTGCTCCAGGTTCCGGGCAGCTTGTGCCCGCGCCGCATTATCGCAGCAGCCGGGGGCATGGCGGTGAATATCGGCGTGCGAAGAGTGCTGGGTTGGTGGCTGCTGGCGCTGCTGGTGGCGGCCGGTTTCGCCCAGCTGGGGCGCTGGCAGCTGGGCCGCATGCACGAGAAGCAGGCGATGCTGGCGGCGGCGTCCGCAGCGCTGGATCACGCGCATCCGCAGCCGCTGCTGCTGGCTTCCGATCCGGCGCGCGCGCAGGGTTACGACTGGGCGGCCGGGCGCGGCACCCTGCTAGCCGCCACCGTGTGGCTGGATGGCCAGCAGCGCGAAGGCCGCGTCGGCGTGCGCCAGTACTGCCTGCTGCTGCCCGACGACGGCGCGCAGGCGCTGCTGGTGGATGCAGGCTGGTGGCCGCTGGCGGGCAGCCGCGAACTGCCGCAAGCAGGATGCCCGGCCGGGATCGGGCAGGGCGTGCGCGGCCTGCTGGCGCCGCCGCCGACGCCCGGTTTGGCCCATGGCGACGCGCTGGCGAAGCAGGAAGGCGATCGCTGGCTGGCCTCGCGGATGGAATTGGCGGCACTCGCGCAGACGCTGGAGCTGCGGGTGGCGATCGCGCCGCGCGTGCTGCGGCTGGACCCGCAGCGCGAACCGGGCGATGCCGGGGTGATGGCGGCGCCCGGCGAGCGCGATCTGGATATCTTGCCCAACACCATGCTGCCCGAGCGTCATCTCGGCTATGCGGTGCAATGGTTCGGGCTGGCGCTGACTGTGCTGGTCGTCGCCGCCACCCTCACGTTCAGAATGAAGAAGAAAGCGAAATGACGGAATCCAATCCGGCGCGTACGGTGCAACGCCGCAACCGCGTCGCCCTGCTGGTGGTGCTGGGGATGTTCTTCGGCGGCATGCTGGTGGCCGGCGCGCTGCGGTTTTCCGGCTGGCGCCCGGACGGGATGAAAAACAAGGGCGAGATGCTGCAGCCCTATGTCGACTTGCGCGGGTATTCGCCGACGCTGGCCGATGGCCGGCCCTATGCGTGGCACGACGATCCGCGCACCTGGCGGATCGTGGCGATGCCGCGCGACTGCGACGGCGCGCGTCGCGAGGCCTGCACGCGCCTGCTTGGCGACCTGGACAAGGTCTGGCGGCTGATGGGCCGCAACGCCGACCGCGTGCACGTGCTCTGGGCCGGCGCAGCGCCGGTGGACGTGGCCACCCTGCGCGAAGTGCATCTGGTCCGCGCCGATGCGCGCCTGCGCAGCGTGCTGGCACGCAGCGACAAGGACGCCGCCGGCACCGATCCGGTCTGGCTGGTGGATCCCAATGGTTTCGTGGTGCTGCGTTACGCTGGCGGTTCCGACCCGGGCGACCTGCGCAGCGACCTTGCGCGGCTGCTGAGGGTCAACTGAGCCATGAGTGCGATGCCCACCACCCAGCCCGCCTATCTGTATCGCCACTTCCATCGTCTCGCCTGGCTGGCGGTGCTGCTGGCAACCTGCGTGATCGTGTTCGGCGCGTTCGTGCGGCTGTCCAATGCCGGCCTGAGCTGCCCGGACTGGCCCACCTGCTACGGCAAGGCGGCATGGCCGACGCATGCGGATCAGATTGTTGACCACGTCGCCACCGCGATCCGCCCGGTGGAGCCCAGCAAGGCTTGGCGCGAACAGTTCCACCGCATGATCGCCGGCCTGCTGGGCGTGCTGGTGCTCTCGCTGGCTCTGCTGGCCACGCGCCGGCGACCGCGCGGCTGGCTGCACGTGATCGGTGCGGCCACCGCGGTGGCGGTGGCGATCCCGCTGTACATGCGCGGCCTGCACGTGTCTGCTTCGGCGCTGGCGGTGGTGGGCGAGGCGTTGCTGCTCGCCGGCGTGTTGCGCTGGTCGAACGTGGATCTGGCGCGCGCCAGCACCCTGACCCTGGCGGTGATCATCTTCCAGGCCCTGCTGGGCATGTGGACGGTGACTTGGCTGCTCAAGCCCATCGTGGTCATGGGGCACCTGGTGGGCGGGCTGACCACGTTCGCGCTGTTGGTGTGGATCGCGTGGCGTGCCACCGGAATCCCCATCGTCAGCGGCGATGCGCGCAAGCTGCGGCTGTTGCTTGGCATCGGCCTGGCGTTGCTGGCGGTGCAGATCGCGCTGGGCGGCTGGACGTCGGCCAACTACGCGGCGCTGGCCTGCGGCACCGATTTCCCCAAGTGCGCGGGCGCGTGGTGGCCGGCGCATGACTTCACCGAAGGCTTCGTGCTGTGGCGCGGCATCGGCGTGGATTACGAAGGCGGCATCCTCGACAACGCCGCGCGCGTGGCGATCCAGCTGGCGCACCGGATGATGGCGGTGGTGGTGGCCTGCTACCTGCTGTTCATGGCCGTGCGCCTGCTGCGCATCCCCGGACTGCGCGGCTGGGGCAGCACCCTGGCGGTGCTGGTCTGCGCCCAGTTCGCGCTGGGCATTGCCAATGTGGTGCTGTCGCTGCCGCTGAAGATCGCGGTGCTGCACAACGCCGGCGCAGTGGCGCTGCTGTTCGTGCTGGTCACCCTGCTGGCGCGGCTGCGCCTGCCGGAGGCCTGAGCATGACCGGACCGCTGTGGAGGCAGTACTGGGCGGTGACCAAGCCGCGGATCGTGGCGCTGATCGTGTTCACCGCGGTCATCGGCATGCTGCTGGCGATCCGGCCCGGCGATGAGTGGCCATGGTCGCGGCTGCTGGCCGGCAGCATAGGCATCTGGATGGCGGCGGCCAGCGCCGCGGCGATCAACCACCTGCTGGATTCGCGCATCGACAAGCTGATGGCGCGCACTGCCGAACGGCCGCTGGCCACCGGCGCGCTGCGGCCGGGGCAGGTGCTGGGTTTCGCGCTGCTGCTCGGGCTGGGGTCGATGCTGATCCTGGTGCTGTGGGTCAACTGGATCTGCGCGTTGCTGAGCTTCGCCGGGCTGATCGGCTACGCAATCGTCTATACCTGCTTCCTCAAGCGCGCCACTCCGCAGAACATCGTGATCGGCGGGCTGGCCGGCGCGGTGCCGCCGCTGCTGGGCTGGGCCGCCGTCACCGGCATGCAGCGCGAATGGGACTGGGCGCACGCGCTGCTGCTGGTGCTGATCATCTTCGTGTGGACGCCGCCGCATTTCTGGGCGCTGGCGATCTTCCGCCGCGAGGACTATTCGCGCGCGCTGGTGCCGATGCTGCCGGTGACCCACGGCGTCACCTACACGCGCTGGCAGATCCTGCTGTACACGGTGCTGCTGGTGGTGGTGACCGTGCTGCCCTGGGCCACCCGCATGAGCGGCGTGTTCTACCTCGCCGGTGCGCTGGTGCTGGGCGCGGTGTTCCTGTGGTACGCGTGGAAGCTGCTGGACCCGCCGGACGAGTTCTTCGCCATGCGCACGTTCCGCTATTCCATCGTCTACCTGATGGCGCTGTTCGCCTTCCTGCTGGTCGACCATTGGCTGCTGCCGCTGTTCGACGCCGCGCCCGCGCTGGAGTTCGCGCCCGCACCGTGAGCGATCTGTTCGCCGCGCAGGCGCAGGGCCGCAGCACCGCGCTGGGGCCGCAAGCCCGCGTGCTGCACGGCTTCGCGCTGCCGTTCGCGGAGGCGCTGCTGGCCGGGATCGATGCGGTCCTTGCCGCCGCGCCGCTGCGTCATCTGGTCACGCCGGGCGGACACGTGATGCAGGTGGCGATGAGCAACTGCGGCCGCTTCGGCTGGTGCAGCGACCGCCGCGGCTACCGCTACGACCCCAACGATCCGCAGACGGCCCGGCCGTGGCCCGCGATCCCGCCAGCCTTCCTCGCGCTCGCCGGCGAAGCCGCGGAAGCGGCGGGGTTTCCCGGCTACCGGCCCGACGCCTGCCTGGTCAATCGTTACGCGCCGGGCAGCCGGCTGTCGCTGCACCAGGATCGCGACGAAGACGATCGGGTGGCGCCGATCGTCTCGGTGTCGCTGGGGCTGCCGGCGACCTTCCTCTTTGGCGGCTTCGCGCGCGGCGACAAGACCGTGCGGGTGCCGCTCATGCACGGCGACGTGGTGGTCTGGGGCGGCGCGGATCGCATGCGCTTCCACGGCGTGCTGCCGGTGCCGCCGGGCCTGCATCCCGCCACCGGCGAGTGCCGGCTCAACCTGACCTTCCGCAAGGTGCGCTGAACCAGCCCGGGCTGCGCAAGAACCGGGATGTGCGCCGCGCGGGGCCGGACTACAGTTGCGCCATGCACGCTTCCGCCACCGCCAAGACCCGCCGCGATGCCGCCCTGGTCGCCGCCGCCTGCCGCCGCATCGAGCAGGCCGAGACGCCGCCGGCGCTGGACGTGCTGGCGCGCGAGGCGGGGCTCAGCCCGCATCACTTCCACCGCCTGTTCAAGGCCGTCACCGGGCTGACGCCGCGCGCCTACGCGCAGGCCCGGCGCGGCAGGGCGCTGCGCGATGCGCTGGCGAGGCCGGGCGCGCGGGTGGTCGATGCCGCGTTCGATGCCGGCTTCAACGCCAGCAGCCGCTTCTACGACAGCGTCGACGCATTGCTGGGCATGAAGCCGGCGCAGTACCGCGACGGCGGCGCGGATGCACGGATCGAGTTCGCCGTGGCCCAGTGCGCGCTGGGCGCGATCCTGGTGGCGCGCAGCGAACGTGGCCTGTGCGCGATCTCGCTGGGTGACGATCCCGAAGCCTTGCTGCGCGAACTGCAGGAACGCTTCCCGCGCGCGGAACTGGTCGGCGGCGATGCCGGGTTCGAGCGGCTGGTCGCGCAGGTCATCGGCTTCGTGGAAGCGCCGGGGCTGGGCCTGGATCTGCCGTTGGACATCCGCGGCACCGCGTTCCAGCAGCGGGTGTGGGAGGCATTGCGCAAGGTGCCGGCGGGGGCGACGGTCAGCTATGCCGAGATCGCCGCGCGCATCGGCAAGCCGACCTCCGTGCGCGCGGTGGCGCAGGCCTGCGCGGCCAACACCTTGGCGGTGGCGATTCCCTGCCATCGGGTGGTGCGCAGCGACGGCGCGCTGTCCGGCTATCGCTGGGGAATCGCGCGCAAGCAGCAATTGCTGGCGCGCGAGCGCGGCACCGATTGAGTCTCAGCGCTGCAGCATCGCCTGCAGCAGTGCGCGCAGTTCCTGCTTGTCCGCATCGCCCAGGGCGCCGTCGCGCTGCTGCTGCTGCAGTTCCTCGATGCGCTGCTGCTGCACCAGCTTTTCCAGCTGCGAAATCGCGTCGGTGAACTCCATGCGCAGGTCGGGTTCTTCGCCGGGCAATTCCAGCACCGCCAGCTTCTGCAGCGCGGCCAGTTCGTCGCGGCCTTCGAAGTGTTCCAGCAGTGCGCCGGTGCTGATGTCCGGGCGTTCGCGCACCAGCAGCACCAGCTCGGACAGCAGCTCGATGCCTGGCTGGCGCAGCGTGGCGAAACGGTAGGGCGGCTGCAGCTCCAGCGCGAAGCCGGGGCGGTGCAGCAGGTGGGTGATCGCCGCGCGCACCAGACTGGGTTTCTGCGCCGGCGTACTGCGCGCGTTGCGCATCGTGCGCTGCGCTGGCGCAGGCGCGCTGGCACGCGCGCCGACGCCGGTGAGTTCGGTCAGGCGCTGGCGCATCAGGTCGCCGAAGGCGCCGTCGGGGATCTGCGCCAGCAGCGGCTTGCAGCGCTCGGCCAGACGCGCCTTGCCGTCGAGGCTGGAAAGATTCACATCCGCCGACAGCTGCGCGAAGAAGAACTCGGACAGCGGGGTGGCCGCGCGCAGGCGCGCGTCGAAACCATCCGCCCCTTCCTGGCGCACGATCGAATCCGGGTCCTCGCCGTCGGGCAGGAACAAGAACAGCGCCTGCCGACCGTCCTTCATCCGCGGCAGCACCGACTCCAGCGCCTTCCACGCCGCGCTGCGGCCGGCGCGGTCGCCGTCGAAGCAGAAGTACACGTCCGGTGCGCTGCGGAACAGCAGCTCGGCGTGGTCCGGCGTGGTCGCGGTGCCCAGCGTGGCCACTGCCTGCGACACGCCGAACTGGGCCAGCGCCACCACGTCCATGTAGCCCTCGACCACGATCAGCCGCTCGAGCTTCTGGTTGGCCTGCTTGGCCTGCCACAGGCCGTACAGCTCGCGTCCCTTGTGGAACAGGGCGGTTTCCGGCGAGTTGAGGTACTTCGGCGAATCCTCGGGGTCGATGACGCGGCCGCCGAAGGCGATCGTGCGCCCGCGGCGGTCGTGGATGGGGAACATCAGCCGGTCGCGGAACTTGTCGTAGACGTGGCCCTTGTCGTTCTTCGAGAACAGCCCGCCGCGCTCCAGCAGCTGCATGCGCTGCGGGTCGCTGCCCAGCGCGTCGCGCAGCCCGGAAAAGCCGTCCGGCGCGTAGCCGATGGCATAGCGTTCGACGATCTCCGCGGCGATCCCGCGCTTGTCCACGTAGGCGCGTGCCTTGTCGCTGCGGGCCAGCTGGGTGCGGAAGAAGGTGGAGGCCGCTTCCATCGCGCCGTACAGGTCGCGCGTCTCGGGGTTGGCATTGCGCTGGGCGGTGTCGCGCGGCACTTCCAGCCCGACCCGGCGTGCCAGTTCTTCCACCGCGTCGAGGAATTCCAGCCGCTCGTACTGCATCAGGAAACTGATCGCGGTGCCGTGCGCGCCGCAGCCGAAGCAGTGGTAGAACTGCTTTGTCGGCGAGACGGTGAAGCTGGCGCTGCGCTCGTCGTGGAACGGGCAGCGCGCCGCGTACTCCTTGCCCTGGCGCTTCAGCGGCACCCGCGCGCCCACCACTTCGACGATGTCGGAGCGGGCAAGGAGGTCATCGATGAAGGCGTCGGGGATGCGGGCCATTGCGCTAGCCGGTGGCCCGGCTCACAGCTCGTCGCGGGCGGCCAGCGCGTGCAGCGCCGCGCCCTCCAGCCGCTGCACGGTCCATTCGTCCATGCCGGTGGCACCGATGCTGCGGTAGAAGCCGATGGCGGGTTCGTTCCAGTCCAGCACGCTCCATTCGAAGCGGCCGCAGTTGCGCTGCACGGCGATCCGCGCCAGCGCGGCCATCAGGTGCTTGCCGAGGCCGCTGCCGCGGTAGGACGGGCGCACGAACAGGTCTTCCAGATACAGGCCACGCTTGCCGAGGAAGGTGCTGAAGTTGTGGAAGAACAGGGCGAAGCCGGCGGGCGTGCCGTCGATTTCGCCGATCAGCACCTCGGCGGCCGGACGCTCGCCGAACAGCTGCGTGTGCAGGTCGTCGTCGGTGGCCACGGCGGCATGCGCCAGCCGTTCGTACTCGGCCAGTTCGGCGATCAGCTGGCGGATCACCGGCACGTCGTCCGGGGTGGCGGGGCGGATCGAGAGGAGGGCGTTGTTCATGGCGTCAGGGTACCGGCAAGCGCAGCCCTTGGTGGGGCAGGAACACCCGTTGGTTTACGGCGCCAGCTTCTGCTTCACCAGCTTCGACACCAGGCCCATGTCGGCCTGGCCCGCCAGCGCCGGCTTCAGCACGCCCATCAGCTTGCCGATGTCGGCAGCCGAAGCCGCGCCGGTGGCGGCCATCGCCTTGTCGATCTCGGCCTGGATCGCGGCCTCGTCCAGCTTGGCCGGCAGGTAGGCATCGATCACGCCCAGCTCGTAGCGCTCGATCGCGGCGAGGTCTTCGCGGGCGGCACCTTCGTACTGGGTGATCGAGTCCTTGCGCTGCTTGACCATCTTTTCCAGTACGGCCAGCACCAGCGCATCGGTCATCTCCACGCGCTCATCCACTTCCTTCTGCTTGATGGCGGCGTTGATCAGGCGGATGACGGCCAGACGATCCTTTTCGCCGGCCTTCATCGCGGCTTTCATGTCATTGGTGAGCTGCTGCTTGAGGCTCATGGCGTGCTCCATCGGGCGTGCTTCAAAAGAAGCTGGAATGCAGAAACGCGAAAAGCCGGCCACGCTCGCGCGTGCCGGCTTCCGCAGCCAACCACCGCGCTCAGTACAGACGCTGGCGCTTGGTGACGTCGCGCGAGCTGCGGCGCGCCTGGCGCTTCACGGCGGCAGCGGCCTTGCGCTTGCGCTCCTGGGTCGGCTTCTCGTAGAACTCGCGCTTGCGGGTCTCGGCCAGCACGCCGGCCTTCTCGCAGGTGCGCTTGAAGCGGCGCAGGGCAAACTCAAAGGGTTCGTTTTCGCGGACTTTGACGGCGGGCATCGGGAATCTCGTGACTGGAGAATACGCCCGGACAAGTGGGCGAGCCGCGCATGATAGCAGCAGCCCTGCTTTCGGCGCAAGATAGGGGGATGAACGTCCTCGGCATCGAATCCTCCTGCGACGAGACCGGCGTCGCGGTCTACGACACCGGCGCAGGCGGCCTGCGCGCCCATGCGGTCTACAGCCAGATCGCCCTGCATGCCGAATACGGCGGGGTGGTGCCGGAACTGGCCAGCCGCGACCACGTGCGCAAACTGTTGCCGCTGATCCGCCAGACCCTGGCCGAAGCCGGCCTGTCCACCGCCGACATCGATGGCGTGGCCTATACCGCCGGGCCCGGCCTGGTGGGCGCGCTGCTGGTCGGCGCGGGCGTGGCCCGTTCGTTGGCGTGGGCGCTGGACGTGCCGGCGATCGGCGTGCATCACATGGAAGGCCACCTGCTGGCGCCGCTGATCGAGGAAGACGCGCCGCAGCCTCCGTTCGTCGCCCTGCTGGTGTCCGGCGGGCACACCCAGCTGGTGGCGGTGGAGGCGATCGGCAGCTACCGGCTGCTGGGCGAAACCTTGGACGACGCCGCCGGCGAGGCCTTCGACAAGACCGCCAAGATGATGGGCCTGCCGTACCCGGGCGGACCGCAGCTGGCCAAACTGGCCGAGCAGGGCGTGCCGGGAAAATTCAAATTCTCGAGGCCGATGACCGACCGGCCGGGGCTGGATTTTTCCTTCAGCGGCCTGAAGACGCAGGTGCTGCTGGCCTGGCGCGACTGCGACCAGTCCGAGCAGACCCGCGCCGACATCGCCCGTGGCTTCGAGGACGCGGTGGTGGACACGCTGGCGATCAAGTGCGGCCGCGCGCTGGATGCGGCCGGCACCGACACCCTGATCGTGGCCGGCGGCGTGGGCGCCAACCGGCGGTTGCGCGCCCGGCTGGTGGAGATGTGCGAGAAGCGCGGCGGCCGTGCCTGCTTCCCGCGCCCGGCGCTGTGCACCGACAACGGCGCGATGATCGCGTTTGCCGGTGCGCTGCGGCTGGCCGCCGGCCAGCACGACGATGCCGCGATCCGCGCGGTGCCGCGCTGGGACATGGCGACGCTCGCGGCGGTGTGAGCGGGCGGGCGCTGCGCGCCGGCGGCGGCGCGCACGGACGGGTTGTTAAGCTGTGCATCCAATCCCCATTCCGCCGCGGTATCCGGTTCCCCGGGATACGCGAACACGCCCATGACAGATACCGTTTTCATCGAAGGCCTGCGCCTGGACGCCCTGATCGGCGTGCATGACCGCGAGCGCCACGCCACCCAGCCGGTGCTGCTGGACATCCGCATGCGCTTCGACAACCGCATCGCCGCCAGCAGCGACACCCTGGCCGATGCGCTGGACTACGAGGCGGTGAGCCTGCGGCTGGCCGATTACGTCGCCCAGACCGACTTCATGCTGGTGGAAACGCTGGCCGAATGCTGCGCCGACCTGATCCTGACCGAATTCGGGGCCAAGGCGGTGCGGCTTAAGTTGTCCAAGCCGGACGCGCTGGCGAACGCCGCCGCGGTGGGTGTGGAGATCGAGCGCGGGAGTTTTGCATGAGCGTGGTGCTGGTGACCGGCGCCTCGCGCGGGATCGGCTGCGCCATCGTCGAACGCTTCGCCCGCGAAGACGCCACTGTGATCGCCTGCGCGCGCGGGCAGGAAGGCCTTGATGAACTGCGTGCCGCGCTGCCGCAGGTCGAATGCCATGCCTGCGACATGCGCGACGGCGATGCCGTGGATGCGCTGGCCCGCGGTGTCCTCGCGCAACACGGCGCCGTCGACCTGCTGGTGAACAACGCCGGCGCGTTCCGGCCCGGCGGGATCGCCGGCGAGGACGACGATGCCCTGCTGGACATGCTGCAGGCCAACCTGTTCGGCGCCTACCGGCTGACCAGGCGGTTGCTGCCGAAGATGGTCGAGCGGCGCAGCGGCATGGTGCTCAACGTGTGCAGCACCGCATCCATCGCCGCCTACCCGAACGGCGGTTCCTACAGCATCGCCAAGCACGCGCTGTACGGCTTCTCGCGCAACCTGCGCGAGGAAATGAAGCCGCACGGCGTACGCGTGGTGGCGCTGCTGCCGGGCGCGACCCTGACCGCGTCGTGGGACGGCGTGCAGCTGCCGCCGGAACGGCTGATGCCGGCCGCGGACGTGGCGGAAATGGCCTGGGCGGCGTGGTCGCTCTCGGCGCGCACGGTGGTGGAGGACATCCTGATGCGGCCGCAGCTGGGCGACATCGGCGAGGCGGATTTCCCATGAGCCCGTCCGTCGTCATCCGCCTGGCCAAGCAGAACATGAAGTTCTCGGCGGCGCATTTCACCATTTTCAACGCGACAGAACGCGAGCGCCTGCACGGCCACAACTTCACGGTCGAGGTCGACATCCACGCGCGCATGCTGGGCAACGGCATGTGCTTCGACTACGGCATCTACAAGGACCGCATCGTCGCGCTGTGCCGCGAACTGAACGAGTGGACGATCCTGCCGACGCGCTCGAAGTACCTGCGCATCGAGGAAGCGGGCGAACACGTGCACGCGCATTTCAACGGCCAGCGCATCCCGTTCCTGCGCGGCGACGTGCTGCTGCTGCCGATCGAGAACGCCACCCTGGAGGAGTTCGCGTACTGGTTCCTGCAGCGGCTGTGCGAGGACCGCGACGCGCTGCGCGCGCACGCCATCGCGGCGATCGAGGTGCGGGTGTTTTCCGGGCCGGGACAGAGCGCCGGCCGGCGCATGGAGCTCGACTGATGGCCGCTTCCACCCTGCCCTTGCCTTCCGCCGACGCGCAGGCGCACAGCGCGCACCTGCGCGAGGTGATCCAGGAACAGATCATCGGCGCCGGCGGGCGCATTCCGTTCTGGAAGTTCATGGAGCTGGCGCTGTACGCGCCGGGGCTGGGCTACTACAGCGCCGGCGCGCACAAGTTCGGCCCGGGCGGGGACTTCACCACCGCGCCGGAGCGTTCGCCGCTGTTCTGCGCCTGCGTGGCCGACGCGCTGGCGCCGGCGCTGCGGCAGGCGGGCAAGGGCGCGGTGTTCATGGAAGTGGGCGGCGGCAGCGGCGCGTTCGCCGAAGCCTGCCTGGAGAAGCTGCACGCCGACGGGGTGCTGCCGGCGCGCTACGCGATCCTCGAGCCCAGCGCCGACCTGCGCCAGCGCCAATGCGAGCGGCTGCAGGCACGGCTGTCGCCGGACCTGTTCGCGCGGGTGGAATGGTTGGACGGGCCGATCGCGGAGCCGTGGGACGGCGTGCTGTTCGCCAACGAGGTGATCGATGCGCTGCCGGCGCCGCGTTTCGTCATCCGCGCCGGCGAGGTGCTGGAGGAATGCGTGACGCTGGACGGCGAAGGCCGCTTTGTCCGCAGCGAACAGCCGGCGGATGCAATGCTGTCGGCGGCGGTGCGCCGGATCGAATCGCAGCTGCCGGAACCGTTCGCCGATGGCTACCGCAGCGAGGTGCTGGCGCAGCTGCCGTACTGGCTGCAGGCGGTGGCCGGCGGCCTGCGCAACGGCGCGCTGCTGTTCATCGACTACGGCTATGCGCGTAGCGAGTACTACCAGCCCGGCCGCGACGACGGCACCCTGCGTGCGTTCCGCCAGCACCACGTGACCAATGACGTGTTCGCCTGGCCCGGCCTGCAGGACATCACCGCCTCGGTGGATTTCACTGCGCTGGCGGAAGCCGGGGTGGGCGCGGGCTTCGAGTTTTCCGGCTACTGCTCGCAGGCCAGCTTCCTGCTCGGCAACCGGCTGCAGGAGAACCTTGCCGCCGCCGAGGCGCAGACGGCCGATGAAGTGGCGCGCCACAACCTGCGCCAGCAGGCCAAGGTGCTGACCTTGCCCAGCGAGATGGGCGAGCGCTTCCAGGCGATCGGCTTCCAGCGCGGCGTCGAGCTGGACGCCGCGTTCCTGGTCGGCGACCTGAGCCATCGCCTGTGAGTCACTGCCGATGAGTCGCGCGCCGCGCATCGGCCGTTCGCTGAAGCCGTTCAAGCGGCCGTGGCTGTGGGCGGGATTGTGGATGCTGGCGATCGCCATCGTGGTGATCGGCTCGCTGCTGCCGGGCAAGGACCTGCCGCCGCTGCCGGTCAGCGACAAAATGGAGCATTTCGCCGCTTACGCCGTACTGGCCGCGGGGGCGGTGCAGCTGTTCGCGCGGCGGCTGTCGTGGGCCTTCATCTGCCTGCTGCTGGTGCTGCTGGGGATCGGCCTGGAGTACCTGCAGGCGTCGATGAAGCTGGGCCGGATGCTGGATCGCAACGATGCGCTGGCCAATACGCTTGGTGTCCTGATCGGGCTGGCCACCGCATTCACCCCGCTGCGCGATCTTCTGCTGCGCTTCGATCGGCGCCACTGACGCCTGCCGGTCCAGCGTGATCGCCCTGCGCCTGTGTCGCCGGGTGCTCTCTCAGTCCGAGGGCTGGCGGGCTTCGGCAATCGCCGCGATCCGCGCCTTGCGCAGCGCCTCACCGAACGCCGGGCCAGTGACGCCTTGCGCGGCGATGTCCGCACCGCGCACCCCCATGGCCGCTGCGTGCAGGCGACGCAGCGTGTCGGCCTGCGGATAGTTGGCTTCGGACCTGCCGGCACGGCCGCGCGCGTCGGCTTCGCAGACGCTGGCGAGCTGGTCGATGCGGGCCGGCTTGCGGAAACCGTCGCAGCGGGCGATCAGTTCATGCACGGTCGCGGCTTTCAGTTCGGCGATGCGATGGACGTTGAGGTGTTCGCGACAGCAGGCGACCGCCAGCTCGCGGTGTTCGTTCGGCACTTTCAGGCGCTGGCTCATGGCGATTGCGGGGGCGACCCCGCGCTGCTCGTGCATCAAGTGCTTCGGCAGCACGTCCGCGGGGGTGAGCGCCTTGCCGAGGTCATGGCACAGCGCGGCGTAGCCAATCAGGTCGTCCCGCGGCGCGAGGCGGGCGGCCATGTCGCAGACCAGCTCGCAGTGCAGGCCGGTATCGATTTCCGGGTGGTATTCCGCACGCTGTGGCACGCCGTACAGCGCATCGACTTCCGGCAGCACCGCGCGCAGGGCGTCGGCCTCGCGCAGGGTGCGCAGGAAGGCGCCGGGGGCAGCGGCGCGCAGCGCCTTTGCCAGCTCCTGCCAGACCCGCTCCGGCACCAGCTCGGCCAGCTCGCCGCTGGCGGCCATCTGCCGCATCAGTGCCAGCGTTTCCGGGGCGACGGTGAAACCCAGCGGCGCGAAGCGCGCCATGAAGCGCGCCGCGCGCAGCACCCGCAAGGGGTCTTCGACGAAGGCCTCGCCGACGTGGCGCAGCACGCGCGCTTCGATGTCGCGTGCGCCGCCGAACGGATCGACCAGCGTGCCGTCGCCGGCGCGGGCGATGGCGTTGATGGTGAAGTCGCGGCGCCGCAGGTCGTCCTCCAGCGTCACCGACGGATCGGCGTGCACCACGAAGCCGGTGTAACCGCGCCCGGACTTGCGCTCGGTGCGGGCCAGCGCGTGTTCCTCGCCGGTATCGGGATGCAGGAACACCGGGAAGTCGCGGCCAACCTGGCGGAAGCCGGCATCCAGCATCTGCTGCACGCCGGCGCCGACCACCACGAAATCGCGGTCGCCTGCCGGCAGGCCGAGCAGAGCGTCGCGTACGGCGCCGCCGACGAGGTAGGTTTTCACGGTCTCGGGAAGCGCGGTCATGTCGCCGATGATGCCCGAGCTGCCTTACCTGCGGCGCTTCGCCGGTGCGTGTTTTGTCGCCGCGGCAGGTGCGGCGCTCGGTTCCGCCGGGCAGGCAAACGCTTTGCGCTGGCCGCTGGCGAGGCCGAGCATGCGGTCGGTCAGTCGCTGCGCGCTGCCGTCCAGGCGCCAGTCGTAGATCGTGCTGAAGCTGAGCACGCGTGCCACGTATTCGCGGGTTTCCTTGTAGCTGATGGTCTCGATCCAAAAATCCGGGTCCATCGCCGGGCGCTGCGACACCCAGCGGTTCAGCGGGGTCGGGCCGGCGTTGTAGCCGGCGATCACCTGGTACGGCTTGCCGCCGTAGCGGTCCATCAACTGGCGCAGGTAGGCGCTGCCGATGGCGATGTTGAGGTCGGGATCAAACAGGCCCTCGGCGCCGCGCCACGGCAGGCCGGTCTTCGCCGCGACCGCCGCGCCGGTGGCCGGCAGCACCTGCATCAGCCCGCGCGCGTCGGCGCCGGAGCGGGCGTTCGGGTCGAACACGCTTTCGGCGCGGATCTCCGCCGCTACCCACGCCGGATCGAGGTTGTTGCGCGCGGCTTCGTGGCGGATCGTGGCGTCGTGGTGCAGCGGGAAGCGCGGCCGGTACAGGCGCTGCTCTTCCGGGTAGCGCTTGCCATCGACGTTGACCAGGCCGAACACGCCGCGGTCGAACCAGCCGTTGTCCTGCGCCACTTCCACCGCCAGCCGCCGCTGCTCGTCGCTGAAGCGCGCCAGCGCGGCGTTCCATTCGCGCGCGGCCCAGCCCCTGCGGTCGAGCTGGAACAGCTGCACGGCGCGGACGATGTTCGGATCGCGCGCCACGGCCTGCTTCAGCGGCGGCGTCGGTGCCGGCAGCCACGGACACAGCGCGTACGGCTGTTCGAGACGGTCGGCGGCGAGGAAGCCGTGGAAGTCGGGCTTGCGCGCGGCCTGCGCATACAGCGACCTGGCGCCGGCCGTATCGCCGGTCAGCTCGCTGGTGCGGGCGGCGAAATACAGCCAGCGCGAGTCGTTGCGCTGCGCGTCCGGCATGCGCCTGATCGCGGCCAGCGCAGCGGCCCAGTCGCTGCGCGACAGCGCTTCGCGCACCCGCCATTCGTGCAAGCTGTCGTCGTAGGCCGACGCCGGGACGCTGGCGAGGCGGCGCGCGGACTCCGGCAGGTAGGACGCCGCCGTCCACAGTGCGACCTGGTACAGCACGCGACTGCGGCCGGCTTCGTCGAACGCCAGCGCCTGCGCGACGCCGGGCAGCAGCGCTTCGGCGCGGTCCGGGTCGGCCTTCGCCAGCTTCGCCAGCGCGACCGAGGCGACCAGCCGGCTGCGCGCGGTCTTCGGCCACGCCCCGACCGCCGCATCCGGTGCGTCCAGATAGGCCGCGTACTGCAGCGCCAGTGCGGCGTCGGCGACGGGCAGGCCGGCGGCGGTCGCGCGCATCACTCCGACTTGCGCATCGGCGGCGGCAAGGTCGAAGCGCTCCCAGCGCAGCGCATCCGTCAGGCCACCCTTTGCAGTCAGCAGCGCGAACGGCGCGTCGCATTGCGCCGGCAGAGAGCGGCCGCTGCTGCGCCACAGCGCCTGTGCTTCGGCAGTCCATTGCGCATCGGCGCGATTGACCGCCATCAGTGCCTGCAGGCGCAGGCAACGCAGCGCGGCGCTGTCGATGTCGGCATCCCACTGTTCGAGGAAGGCCTGCCATTCGTTGCGACGGGCCAGCGCGTTGAGCCAGTCGGTGCGGAAGGCCGTGGCCACCGGCTCGCCGCGGCGTGCCGCCAGGAAGGCATTGCCGCGCGCCAGCGGCAGCGTATCCATGCGCCCGCGCAGGGCCACGTATTCCAGCCAGCCGGCCAGCGGCTGGCTGGAGAAGCCGGCCAGCGCCAGATCATCCAGCCCGTTGCTGCCGGCGGCGGTGTCGAAGGCGGCCCGCAGTGCCGGGTCGGGCGGTGCGATCCGCACCGGCGCCGGTTGCAACAGCGGCGCCGGGCGCGGCGTGGGCGACTGCGCGTGGACGGTGGCGGTGCCGGCAACCAGCGACGACAACAGCAGCAGCGAAGGCGCGATCTTGTGCATCACCCGACTATAGCCGAGCATCGATGAACGTCTTTTTCGATGGTGCGTGATGTCTTTGCTGCTTCTTTACCTGGCGCTGGGCGCTTGCGCCGGCGTGCTGGCCGGGCTGCTGGGCATCGGCGGCGGGCTGGTGCTGGTGGGCGCGCTGGCGTGGCTGCTGCCCACCCAAGGCGTGCCGGCGGACGCGGCGATGCACGCGGCGCTGGCGAGTTCATTGGCCAGCATCGTGCTGACCGCGGCGTCGTCGGCACGCGCGCACCACCGCCGCGGCAGCGTGCTGTGGCCGACGGTGGCGTGGATGGTGCCGGGCGTGCTGCTGGGCGGCTGGCTGGGCAGCCGCTTCGCCATCGTGCTGGACGGCAACGTGTTGCGCTGGTGCGTGGCGGGCTACTGCTGGATCGTGGCCGCGCAGATGTTGCTGGTGCAGCCGAAGTCGGGCGGCGATGCCGCGCTGGTGCCGCAAGGCCCCGGCTACACGCTGGCCGGCGGCGGGATCGGCATCGTGTCGGCGATCGTCGGCATCGGCGGCGGCAGCCTGACCGTGCCGTTGCTGGTCTGGCGCGGGGTGGCGCCGGTGCGCGCGGTGGGCACCTCGTCCGCCTGCGGCATCTTCATCGGCCTGGGCAGCGCGCTGGGTTACGCATTGCAGGCGCCGGCGGACGCGCTGCCGCTGGCGGGGGCGATGGGCTATGTCTATCTGCCGGCGGCGATCGGCGTGGCGCTGGCCTCGGTGCTGGCGGCGCCGCTGGGTACGCGGTTGGCACATGCGCTGAGCGGGCCGGCGTTGAAGCGGGTATTCGCGGTGTTCCTGTTGGTGGTTGGCTGCGCGTTCGCGTACAGCGCGCTCTAGCGCCGCTTCAGCGCAGCGCCGCTTCCGGCACGTCCAGCTCCACCGACAGCGCCAGGTGGTCGGACTGCGCGGCGGGCAGCGCCTGCATCGTCGCCAGCGCCAGCGCCGGGGTCACCAGCATGTGGTCGATGGCACGCTGCGGACGCCACGAGGGGAAGGTGAGCACGCAGCGGTCGGGCGGCTGCAGCTGGGTCTTGCGGTACAGCTGCTGCATCTCCGGCTGGTCTGGATCGCAGTTGAAGTCGCCCATCAGCACCGCATGCGGCAGGCCGGCGAGGATGTCGGCGATGAAGTCGATCTGCGAGCGCCGCGACTGGCTGCCCAGCGAGAGATGCGCCACCGCCACGGTCAGCGCGCTGCGGCCGTCGCCGAAGGTGGCGGTGAGCACGCCGCGGCCCTTGACCCGGCCGGGCAGCGGGTGATCCTCGACCAGCCGCGGTTCCAGCTTGCTGAGCAGGCCATTGGCGCTTGAGGCCACGCCGGCCACGCTGCGGTTGGGCTGGTGGCTCCAGTAGGCGAAGCCGGCGCGCTCGGCCAGGTAATGGGTCTGGTTGGTGAAGCCGGAACGCAGGCTGCCCGGGTCGGCCTCCTGCAGGCCCACGATGTCGTGGCGGCCCGCAAGTTCGGCGATGGTGTCCAGTGCGCCGCGCTTGTTGCCGGCCGGCAGCACGTGCGACCAGCTGCGCGCGACGTAGTCGTGGTAGCCGCGCGTGCTGGAGCCGGCTTGGATATTCGCGCTCAGCAGGCGCAGCCGGCGGTTGTGCATGGCGGCGGGATCAGCCCTGCGGCGCTTCCGCCGCGGCGGGCGCCGGCGCCGCCGGCGTGGCGGCACCGAGCTTGGCGCGTTCGGCGACGATCAGCTGGTTGATGATGCGGAACATGTCGTCCACGCTCTTGCCCTTGACCCGGTACTTGCCGGCGACCACGAACGCAGGCGTTCCCATCTGGTCGCCGTTGGCGAAGGCTTCGGTCATGTACTGGCGGGCGCGGTTCATCCTGGTCGCCACCGCGAAGCTCTGCATGCTGTTGAGGAACTGCCCGGGGTTGGCGCCGTAGTTGGCGTAGAACCCGGCGATGTCCTCCGGCGTGTCCATGCCGCGCTCGCCCTTCAGGGTCTGGTCGATGTGGATGGCGCGGAACATCGCATCGTGGGTCTTGTCGAGCAGGCCCATCGCTTCGGCGGCGTAGAAGGCCTTGGCGTAGTTGTCCCACATCGCACCGAACGCGGCCGGCACGTAGACGAAATGCACGTCCGGCGGCAGCTTGGCCTTCATCGCCGCCACCTGCGGCTGCACCGCGGCGCAGAACGGGCAGACGTAGCCGAAGAATTCGACCACTTCGATCCGGCCCGGCGCGGTATCGAACGGCTGGCCGTTCGCGATGGTGACGTAGTCGGTGCCTTCCACCGGCGGCGGCGCCTTGGCGGCGGCTTCGGCGGCGGCCTGCACCGCCGCTTCGGCCTGCGCGGCGCGCTGCGGGTCTTCGGCGCTGGCGGCCTGGGTGGCGGCCTGTTCTGCCGGGGCGGCGTCGCCGGCCGCAACCGGCGCGGGTGCGTCGTTCTTGCAGGCGGCCAGCGGCAGCAGGACGAGCAGGAGCAGGGCGTGGCGCAGTGCGGTCATGGCGGTTCCGTCAGTCGGTCAGGATCGGGGAGAGGCGGGCTTGGCCGGCGCCGGGCGCGCGGTCGCCTTGGGTTTCTGCTTTGGCGCCAGCGCGGCGACGACCGCGCGCGCATTGCCCAGCAGGCTTTCATAACTGTTGCCGAGGATCACGTAGCGCCCGGCCACGATCAGCGACGGCGTGCCGTCGATCTGGCTGCGGGCGCCGAATTCATAGGCCTGCTTCAGCTGCGGCAGCAGCTTCGCGTCGTTGGCCATCGCGATCTTGAGCGCGGTGGCGTTGCTGCCCTGCACGCGGCTGGCGAAGGCGAGGATCTGCGCGGCGTCGGCATTGCGCGGCAGTTCGCCGGTTTCATGGATCGCGGCGAACAGGCGCGGATGCAGCACCGGCAGGGATTTGGCGGCCTGCGCGGCGAAAAACACCCGCGGCCACGGATCGTCGCGGTCGTACACACCCGGCACCAGCACCAGCCGGGCGTGTGCGGGCAGCTGCTTCGCCCACGCCTCCAGCATCGGGGAGAAGTGCGCGCAGTGCGGACAGGTATAGGCGAACACCTCGGCCACTTCCACCATGCCGGGCGGCAGCGGCCGGTAGGGCTGACCGTTGTCGACGTAACGGTATTGCACGCCATCGGTCAGGCCGGGCAGGACGCGCTGTGCCTGCGCGGGCGCGATGGTCAGAAGCAGGGCAAGCGACAACAGCAGTGCGCGCATCGAATCAGGCTCCGGCGATCAACTAAGGGGCCCGATGAGCATGCACGGGCCAGGGCCAACGCATGATGAAGCATCGCGCTCAGCGGGCGATGCTTTCCTTGGTGGTCCCGGGCGCGCGGGTATGCAGGCCCTGCACATAGCTGGCCAGCGAACGGATTTCCTCGTCGCTCAGCGACTTGCTGACCGCGGCCATCAGCTTGAAGTGCGCCGGCGCGGTGTAGGTGGTGGTCCCGATGCGGTATTCCTCCAGCCGGCGCGTCACGTACGCCGAATCCTGGCCGTGCAGAGCAGGGTAGGCCGGGCCGGGGTTGCCGGCGCCGGACGGGCCATGGCAGGCCATGCAGGCGGGCAGGCCGCGGGCGGGGTCGCCGCTGCGGAACAGGCGCTCGCCCACCTGGTAGAACTTCAGGCCCTGGTTGGGGCCTTCGGCAATCGCGGTATCGTCGGCCACGCCGGTGCCGGCCTTCTGGGTGGCATACCAGGCGCCGACGTCGCGCATGTCCTGCGCGCTGAGGATGCCGGCGAACGGCGCCATGATCGCGGCCAGGCCGCCCGTGCGCTGACCGCTCTTGAACAGGTGCAGTTGCTCGGCGAGATAGCGTTCCGGCATGCCGGCGATGCGCGGCGCGTTCTGCTGCATGGCGTTGCCGTCGAGGCCGTGGCAGGCCGCGCAGGCGCCGGCCTTGGCCTGTCCGGCCTGGGCATCACCCCAGGTGGCGGGCTTCTCCACCAGCGGCGCGGTCTGCACCGGGGCGTTGTCGGGTGCGGCGACCGGCGTGCTCTGGGCCCAGGCGGCCGCGGCAAGAGCAAGACAGGCAACACCGGCAAGGGCATGGACAGGACGCATGCGTAACTCCACTGGCATAAGGACGCGGACAGGTGCCGCGCAACCTGCAAATTATGGTCGGCGCGCCCGAAGCGGTCAAACCGGGCGCGCACCGGCGCGGACATGCCATGCTATGCCCATGGCTGCACCCAATCCGTTCGCGCGCGCCCAGTACCTGCTGGCCGCCCACAATTTCCGGCAATTGCCGTCCGATGGCGGCTTCGAAGTGGCTTTCGCCGGCCGCTCCAACGCCGGCAAATCCTCCGCCCTGAACGCGCTCTGCCAGCAGAACGCGCTGGCACGCGTGTCCAAGACGCCCGGCCGCACCCAGCAGCTGGTGTTCTTCGGCTTGCCGCCGCACGAGAACAAATACCTGGTCGACCTGCCGGGCTACGGCTATGCCAAGGTGCCGCAGGACCTGCAGGCGCACTGGCAGGCCTTCCTCGAGGGGTATTTCGGCAGCCGCGACGCCCTGCGCGGGCTGGTGGTGGTGATGGACGTGCGCCATCCGCTGAAGGAATACGACCGGCAAATGCTGGGCTACGCCATGCGCCGCGGGCTGCCGGCGCACGTGATCCTGACCAAGGCCGACAAGCTCGGTCGCGGCGCCGCCGGCAATACCCTGCAGGCGGTGCGGATGGAGCTGTCGCGGTCATTCGCCGACAGCGTCAGCGTGCAGCTGTTCTCCGGCGAGTCGAAGCAGGGCGTGGACGAACTGCGCGCCGTGGTCGCCGGCTGGCTGGGGATCTGACGCTCGTTCTCCACCCGATCTACCGTCTGTGCCGAGGCAGAGAAGCCGAACAGCAGGGCGAAAGCACAGCTCAACAGGCGCATGGGGGCTCATCATCGGGCGACGCTCCGGAGGCCACCAGCGCCCGATTGGCCAACAACGGACCGGGCCGGGAATACGCATGCAGCCGGAACAGTGAAAGTCGGCCAGCGTGCTGCGGCGGGGCGCCCGCGCGCGATATCCTGCGCATCCACACGGGAAGCCCAGCATGTCCGGACCCAGCACTGCCAGCGACATGCCGATCACCGACCGCCACCAGCTGGCCGAGGTGCTGGCCTCGGGCGAGAAGCCGCGCGAGGCGTGGCGGATCGGCACCGAGCACGAGAAATTCGGCTTCCGGCTGGACGACCTGCGCCCGCCAACCTTCGACGGCGAGCGCGGCATCGAGGCGCTGCTGAAGGGTCTGGTCCGGTTCGGCTGGGCGCCTTACGAGGAAAACGGCCGGGTGATCGCGCTGTCGCGCGATGCCGCGTCGGTGACGCTGGAGCCGGCCGGCCAGCTGGAGCTGTCGGGGGCGCCGCTGGAATCCATCCACCAGACCTGCAAGGAAGTCGGCAGCCACCTGCGCGAAGTGCGGGAAGTGGCCGACGAGCTGAAGCTCGGCTTCCTCGGCATGGGTTTCCAGCCCAAGTGGCGGCGCGACGAAATGCCGTGGATGCCGAAAGGCCGCTACCAGATCATGAAGTCCTACATGCCCAAGGTCGGCAGCCTGGGCCTGGACATGATGACCCGCACCTGCACGGTGCAGGTCAACCTGGACTACGCGTCCGAAGCGGACATGGTGAAGAAGTTCCGCGTGTCGCTGGCGCTGCAACCGATTGCGACTGCGCTGTTCGCCGATTCGCCGTTCACCGAAGGCAGGCCCAACGGCTACCTCAGCTACCGCTCGCACATCTGGACCGATACCGACGCCGGCCGCACCGGCATGCTCGACTTCGTGTTCGAGGACGGCTTCGGCTATGAGCGTTACGTCGACTACCTGCTCGACGTGCCGATGTACTTCAGCTACCGCGACGGCATCTACGTTGATGCCAGCGGCAAATCGTTCCGCGACTTCATGCAGGGCCGGCTGGACGTGCTGCCCGGCGCGCTGCCGACCCTGCGCGACTGGAACGACCACATGACCACCGCCTTCCCGGAAGTGCGGTTGAAGAAATTCCTGGAGATGCGCGGCGCCGACGGCGGTCCCTGGGGCCGGCTGTGCGCGCTGCCGGCGTTCTGGGTGGGTCTGCTTTACGACGACGCGGCGCTGGATGCGGCCTGGGACCTGGTCAAGGATTTCAGCATGGCCGAGCGCCATGCCCTGCGCGATGGCGTGCCGAAGCAGGCGCTGGGGCTGCCGTTCCGGGGCGGCACGCTGCGCGAGCTGGCCCGCCGCGCGCTGGAGATTTCCGTCGCCGGCCTGCGTCGCCGCGCGGTACAGGATCGCTGCGGCGCCGACGAAACCGGCTTCCTCGATCCGCTGGTGGAGATCGTGGAATCCGGCAAGACCCCCGCCGAGCGCAAGCTGGCGCTGTTCCACGGCGAATGGCGCGGCAGCGTGGACCCAGTGTTCTGCGAGTTCTCGTACTGAGGCCTGACGCCTCCCGCGGAAAACGGGCGGAGCAATGGTCGCATCCGCAACCGTTGCCGCAGTGCATCAAAATCGCGCTAGCCTGCGGGCATGGCCACTTCCGACATGCCGCTGCGCGAGCAGCTTGATTTCACAGCCACCGACGCGCCGCTGCGCGACGACGTGCGCCGGCTCGGCGCGATGGTCGGCGACATGCTGGCAGAACAGGTGGCGCCGGCATTCCTTGAACAGGTCGAGGCGCTGCGGCGGATTGCGATCGCAAGGCGCGAGCAGGGCGAGCCGGTGGATGCGCTGGCGCAGCGGCTGGCGCAGGTGCCGCTGGCGCAGGCCGAGCCGCTGGTGCGCGCGTTCGCGGCCTACTTCAGCGCCACCAACGTGGCCGAACGCGTGCATCGCATCCGCCGTCGCCGCGACTACCAGCGGCTGGGCACGGCGCCGCAGCCCGGCGGGCTGGAAGCGGTGCTGCGCGGCCTGCGCGAGGAGGGCGTGACGCTGGCCGAGCTGCAGGCGCAACTGGCCGGGCTGTGCGTGGAGCCGGTGTTCACCGCGCATCCCACCGAAGCGGTGCGGCGCGCGCTGCTGCTGAAGGAAAAGACCGTGGTCGAACGGCTGATCGCCGACATCGACCGCACCCGCACGCCGCCGGAGCGGCGCGCCGACGACGCCCGCATCCGCCAGTCGCTGACCACCGCCTGGCAGACCAACGAAGCGCCACCGCAGCGGCCCAGCGTGGCCGACGAGGTCGAGCACGTCGGCTTCTACCTCGGCAGCGTGCTGTACCGCGTGCTGCCGGTGTTCTACGAGGCGTTTTCCGATGCGGTGGAGGCCGTCTACGGCGAACGCATCGCGCTGCCGCCGCTGCTGCGCTTCGGCAGCTGGGTCGGCGGCGACATGGACGGCAACCCCAACGTCGGTGCGGCCAGCGTGCGCGACGCGTTGACCGCCCAGCGCGCGCTGGCGCTGGACTGCTATCTGGCCGACCTGCGCACCCTCGGCGACATCCTCACCCAGAGCCACGGCCATGCCGGCATCGATGCCGAGGTCGAGGCGCGCGCCGCCGCGCACCGCGCGCTGCTGCCGGAAGGCATGGTGCGCAACCGGCCGCGGTTGGCCGACATGCCGTACCGGCAGCTGCTGTGGGCGATGCGCGCGCGCCTGCAGGCGACGGAGGACGGTGTGGCCGGTGGCTACCCGGACGCGGCCGCCTTCATCGACGACCTGGAACTGATCGACGCCAGCCTGGCCCGACATCGCGGCGACCACGCCGGCCGCTTCGCGCTGCGACGCATCCTCTGGCGTGCGCGCAGCTTCGGCCTGCACATGGCCGCGCTGGACCTGCGCCAGGATTCTGCCGTGCACGAGCAGGCGCTGGCGGCACTGGAGGGGGATGCCGAATGGGCCGCGCGCCCGCTGCCGGCGCGTGTAGAGCGGCTGCATGCGCTGATCTCGGGCGCTGCACCGACCGATGCGGGCGCAGCCGACGCCATGGCCACGCTGGAGGTGTTCCGCGTCGTGCGCGAACTGCGCGCGGTGCTGGGCGAACACGCCTTCGGCCCCTACATCATCAGCATGACGCGCAATGCCGCCGACGCGCTGGCGGTATTGGCGCTGGCGCGGATCGCTGGCTGCGTCGCCGACGGCGAAGTGCCGCTGGACGTGGCCCCGCTGTTCGAGACGGTGGACGACCTGGAAGCGGCGCCGGCGACGATGCGGGCGCTGTTCGCCGACCCGCTGTATCGCCGCCATCTGGCCGCGCGCGGCGGGCGCCAGGTGGTGATGCTGGGCTACAGCGACAGCGCCAAGGATGGCGGCTTGCTGGCTTCGCGCTGGGCGCTGCAGCGCGCGCAGGTGGAGCTGCTGGAGGTCGCGCGCACGGCCGGCCTGCAGCTGGTGTTCTTCCATGGCCGCGGCGGGTCGGTCAGCCGGGGCGGCGGCAAGACCGAGCGCGCGATCATCGCCGCGCCGCGCGGCAGCGTGGCCGGGCGCATGCGCGTGACCGAGCAGGGCGAGGTGATCCATCGCAAGTACGGCATCCGCGCGCTGGCGCTGCGCAACCTCGAGCAGATGACCGGCGCGGTGCTGCGCGCATCGCTGCGGCCGCGCCCACCGGAGCCGCGCGAGGACCAGTGGCGCGCGCTTGCCACCGAGCTGGCGCAGGTCTCGCGCGCGCACTACCGAGCGCTGGTGCACGAGCATCCGGACTTCCCGGCCTACTTCCGCGCGGCCACGCCGGTGGACGTGATCGAGCGCCTGCACATCAGCTCGCGGCCGTCGCGCCGCCGCGACGGCGGCATCGCGAATCTTCGCGCGATCCCGTGGGTGTTCTCGTGGGCGCAGAGCCGCTCCGGCCTGACCGGTTGGTATGGCGTCGGGACCGCGCTGCGCCACGGCATCGACGCGCACGGGCTGGACGCGATGGCGGCGGTGACCCGCGACTGGCCGTTCTTCGCCGCGATGATCGATGACGTGGAGATGGCGATGGCGAAATCCGACATCGATATCTTCGAGCGCTATTCCGCGCTGGCGGGCGAGCTGCATCCGGCGTTCTTCCCGCGCATCGCCGAGGAGTTTGAACGCACCCGCGTAGCGATCCTCGCGATCAAGCAGCGCGACGCGCTGCTGGCCGACGACTACCGGCTGCGCCTGTCGATCCGGCTGCGCAACCCCTATGTCGATCCGATCAGCCTGCTGCAGGTGGACCTGCTGCGGCGCTGGCGCGAAGGCGGGCGCGAGGACGAAGCCCTGCTGCGCACGCTGGTCTCCACCGTCAACGGCATCGCTGCGGGGATCCAGAACACGGGGTGAGCAACGGTGCTCGCGCGGCCTGCCGTACGCCGCTGTGAACCCCCGGCCACGGATGCCGGGTCGGGGCCGTTCGAAGCAATCTGGTCGAGCTATGAGTGGCAACCCGATCGTGATCGCGCGCGATCGCACGGACTATCATGCAGGCCATTCGCAACCCGGAGCTTGCCCATGAAATCCCGCGCCGCCGTCGCCTTTGCCGCTGGCCAGCCGCTGCAGATCGTCGAGATCGACGTCGCCCCGCCCAAGGCCGGCGAGGTGCTGGTGAAGATCAGCCATACCGGCGTCTGCCATACCGATGCGTTCACCCTGTCCGGCGACGACCCGGAGGGCCTGTTCCCCTGCGTGCTGGGCCACGAAGGCGCGGGCGTGGTGGTGGAGGTGGGCGAGGGCGTCACCAGCGTCGCGCCGGGCGACCACGTCATTCCGCTGTACACCGCCGAATGCGGGCAATGCCTGTTCTGCAAGTCCGGCAAGACCAACCTGTGCACGTCCGTGCGCGCCACCCAAGGCAAGGGCGTGATGCCGGACGGCACCACCCGCTTCAGCTACAACGGCCAGCCGCTGTACCACTACATGGGCTGCAGCACCTTCAGCGAATACACGGTGGTGGCCGAGGTTTCGCTGGCGAAGATCAACCCCGAGGCCAACCACGAGCAGGTCTGCCTGCTGGGCTGCGGCGTCACCACCGGGCTTGGCGCGGTGAAGAACACGGCTAAGGTGCAGGAAGGCGATTCGGTCGCGGTGTTCGGCCTCGGCGGCATCGGCCTGGCCGTCATCCAGGGCGCGAAACGGGCGAAGGCCGGGCGGATCATCGCCGTAGACACCAATCCATCGAAGTTCGACATGGCGCGCGACATGGGCGCCACCGACTGCGTGAACCCGAAGGATTTCGATAAACCCATCCAGCAGGTGATCGTGGAGATGACCGGCTGGGGCGTGGACCACAGCTTCGAGTGCATCGGCAACGTCCACGTGATGCGCGCGGCGCTGGAATGCGCGCACCGCGGCTGGGGCCAGAGCGTGATCATCGGCGTGGCCGGCGCGGGGCAGGAGATTTCCACCCGCCCATTCCAGCTGGTCACCGGCCGCAAGTGGCTGGGCACGGCGTTCGGCGGGGTGAAGGGCCGCAGCCAGCTGCCCGGCATGGTGGAGGAAGCGATGGCCGGCGAGATCCGGCTGGCGCCGTTCGTCACCCACACGATGGGCCTGGAGGCGATCAACGAAGCCTTCGATCTGATGCACGAAGGCAAGTCGATCCGCAGCGTGGTGCATTTCTGAGGGAGCAGGCTAAATGGAACGCATCGAACACCGCGCCTGCTTCGGTGGCTGGCAGGACGTGTACCGGCACCGCTCGGCGGTGCTCGGCTGCGACATGACGTTGGCGATCTACCTGCCGCCGCAGGCGCAGGACGGCCCGGTGCCGGTGCTGTACTGGCTGTCGGGCCTGACCTGCAGCGAGCAGAACTTCATCACCAAGGCCGGCGCCCAGCGCTACGCGGCGGAACACGGCGTCGCCATCGTCTGCCCGGACACCAGTCCGCGCGGCGACGGCGTGGCGGATGCCGACAGTTACGACCTCGGCAAGGGCGCCGGCTTCTACGTCAACGCCACGCAGGCGCCTTGGGCGGCGCACTACCGCATGTTCGACTACGTGGCGGACGAGCTGCCGGGGCTGGTCGAGACGCATTTCCCGGTCACCGGTGCGCGCGCCATCAGCGGGCATTCGATGGGCGGCCACGGCGCGCTGGTGTTGGCGCTGTCGAAGCCGGGCCGCTACCGCAGCGTGTCCGCGTTCTCGCCGATCGTGGCGCCGTCGGCGGTGCCGTGGGGGCAGAAGGCCTTTGCCGCCTATCTCGGCGAGGATCGCGCGGCGTGGGCGCAGTACGACGCCAGCCAGCTGATCGGTGCGGCAGCGGACCAGCTGCCGATGCTCATCGATCAGGGCGAGTCGGACGAGTTCCTGGGCGCCCAGCTGCAGCCGTGGCGACTGAAGGAGGCCGCCGATGCGGCGGGGTATCCCGTCTATCTGCGCATGCAGCCGGGTTACGACCACAGCTACTACTTCATCGCCAGTTTCATCGGCGAGCACATCGCCCATCACGCCGCCGCGCTGAAAGCGTAGGCCGGCTTCCGAATCCCTGACCGCGGGAGCGGCTTCGGCCGCCACTGTGCGAGCCATGGGCATCGCGGGGGCAGGCCGCGGCCGAAGCTGCGGCTACAGGACGGTCCGGGAGATTCCCGGCCCGTCGAGGATGAAATCGGTGTAGGCAAAGCGGCCGTCCCGCAGCACGGTGTCGCCGGGTTGCAGCGCCAGCGGCGCGGCAAACATCGGCCCGGCGGAAACGCAGGTGTGGAATTCGCCGCGCTCGCCGCAGGGGTCGACAGCCGCGGGCAGGTCGTCCAGCAGGCGGGCGTCGAAGGCGCGGCCGGCGAACGCCGCGTCGAACTGGGTGGTATCCACGCAGCACAGGTGCGCGCGCAGGCCGCCTTCGATCATCTCCCGCGCCAGCCGTGCGGTGTCGCTGTCGAACAGCGGGAACAGCGGCGTCCAGCCCAGGTCTGCGCACAGGGCTTCGCGCCAGGCGCGGATGTCGGCCAGCAGCAGGTCGCCGTAGGCGATATGGGCCAGGTCCGGCCAGCGCGCCTGCGCACGCGCCAGTGCATCGGTGAAGCTGGCGATGTAGCTCGTGTTGTCGGCCGCCTGCGGAATCCACGCTTCGATCAGCGGCAGTCCGGCGGCGCCGGCCTGCGCATGCAGCACGTCGCGATGGATGCCCTGCATCGATACGCGATCAAAGCCTTCGGTGAGGGTGGTAAGCAGGCCCACCACCTCGACTTCGCCAGCCGCGCGCAGCGCGTGCAGGGCCCATGCGGCGTCCTTGCCGCCACTCCATGACAGCAGCGCCGGGATCATGGGGTGGGGAAACTCAGGCCGCGGTGACGTCGCGCAGCTGCCAGTGACTGCCGGCCAGCAACGCCATGCGCTGGCGCAGCAGCGCCGAGGACAGCCGGGTATCCACGATCAGGTCGATGTGCAGGTCGTCCTGCTGGCCGGTGACGCGGGCGGCCGGGTCGGTGGCGGCCAGCGCCGGATCGACATCGTCAGGCTCTTCCTGCCTGGCCTGCCAGCGCAGGAACAGGGCGTCATCGCGCAGTGCCTGCTGCAACTCCTCGGCGAATCCTTCCGCGCCGCGCGAACGGAAGCTCAGTTCAGGGTCGTTGCCTCGTGCCTCGTCGGGATTGGGCAGGCGGATGTAGTAGCGAGTGGTCATGGTCGATCCCGGAAAGATGAGTCCAGAGGCTAGTGGCCTGGCCGTGGAGGCGCCGTCACTGCTCAGCCGAAGCGGTGCGGCGGCGCCGCGAACGCCACCACCAGCGCGCCGCGGCCGACGTTGACGAGGCCGGACAGGCCCATGAAGCTCTCGAACACCTCGACGCCGCGGTCCTTGCACACGTCGCGAAGGTGCTGGTAGCCCGGCAGCGCGCGCATCTCCTCCAGCGCACCGCCGTAGCAGAGGTTCACGGTGGGGGTCAGCAAACCGGAGGCCACGCGTTCGGCGGTGAAATCGAACAGTTTGCGGCTGGCCGCGGCAAAACCCTTCACCTTCGCCACCGGGCCGGTTTCGCCCTGGTTGCAGTGCAGGATCGGCTTGATGTCCAGCGCCGTGCCCAGCGTCGCGCTGAGGAAGCTGACGCTCTTGTCGCCACGCTTCTTGATGCGGTTGCGCAGGTAGTTCAGGTCCGGCGCCACCATGTAGGCGTGGGTCTTGCTGGCGATGGCCTCCAGGTGCGCGCGGATCCGCGGCGGCGACTCGCCGGCGGCGCGCATGCGCACCGCCTCGATCACCGGCACGCCGACCCCGGCGAACACGCTCTGGCTGTCGATCACCCGCAGCGAGAACGGAGTGTTGTTGCCGGAGGCAGCCCGCACCGCCTTGTAGTCGTTGAGGATGGTGAAGCTGGCCTGCTGCGCGTTGTCGTGGATGCCGCTGCGGGTGCGGGTGGTGGTGATGCAGAACACGTAGTCGTAGTCGTGCACCAGCTTGCCCAGGAACAGGTCGTGCACCTGCTGCACGGTGAACGGGGTGGTTTCCGCCTCGAACGCCCGCGCGGCGGTTTCGCCGCTGAGGAAGTTCATCGTCGCTTCCTCGTTGCGCACGTCGGCCAGCACCGCCTGCCCGATCTGCACGGTCACCGGCAGGATGGTGATGTTCTCGCGTTCGATGAAGTCGTTTGGCAGGTCGCAGGCCGAATCCGCGATGATTCCGATGCGCATGTTGTCCTCCAGCCCCCCGTTCAGTTGCCCACGACCGTACCGCAAGTCGGGCGTGCGTGCATGCGCCCGGGCGGCAACGGTGCGTCCCGGAGAGCGCCGCCGTTCAGCTGCGCGCGCCCCGGTTTGCCGCGGGCGTCAGCGGGCGTCGGCCGGGTAGGCGCGCGGCAACTGGCCTTCCTGGGGCGTGCCGGCGGCGCGCAGGTAGCGGTCGCGCAGCTCGGTCTGGCGGCTGCGCATCGGGAACGCGCGGCCGTCCAGCCACAGCTGCCGGGCGACGCTGGCCACGTCCAGCGGGTCGCCGCTCCACAGCACCAGGTCGGCGCGCTGGCCAACCGCGATGGTCGCGCCGATGTCCGCGCCCGCGCCCAGCGCCGCCGCCGGCACCGAGGTCAGGCCGGCCAAGCCCGCTTCCCAGGGCAGGCCGTTGGCCACCGCGTTGCCGGCCAGCTGGCGCAGCTTGCGTGCGTTGTGGGAGGCGTCGCCGCCCTGGAAGAACGACACCTTGACCCTTGCCGCGTGCAGGCGCCCGGCGTTCTCGAGGCTGGCGCCGATCTCGTCGAAATCGCCGGGCAGGTTGGCCAGCACGTCGACGAACACCGGCACGCCGGCCGCGGCGATCTGCGGGGCCACCTTCCAGCCTTCCGCCGCACCCACCAGCGCCACCCGCACGCCGCGCTGTTTGGCCCAGCGCAGCAGGCGGACGATGTCGGCCGCGCGCTGGACCCGCGCCAGCACCCGGCCACCGCCGCCGAAGTATTTCGCCAGGGTGGTGCGGCCTGCCGGGGTGAGCAGGGCGAACTGCGAGTCGGCCGGGATGCGCCCGCGCACCTCGTCGATCAGCTGGTCGAGCAGCATCCACTGCGCCGCGCGCGAGCTGCCGCTGAGGTTGGCGCCGGCGCCGCCGAGGGTGACGAACAGCGCGCGCGGGCCCACCGCGTCCAGGCTGCCGTCCAGCCGCACCACGCCACCCTGGCCGCCGATCAGCGAGCCGCCGGGGCGGCTGCCGGCCGCCAGCAGGGTCCAGCCGACGCCTTCCACCCGCGCCACCGGCACCAGCACCGATTCCGGGTTGTAGGCCAGGGTGACGTCGAACTCCGGCCGCACCTGCATGTCGGCGGCGTTGGCGCCCAGCGCCAGGGTGGCATCGACGGTGGCCGACTCGCCGGACACCTCCTCCACGCCGATGTCGGTGATGCCGCCGAACAGCGCCGGCGTCAGCGGCTGGCCTTGGGCATCCACCACCGGCGCATTGCCGGCGACGAGGCCGCTGCCGATGGCGGCGATGCGGCCCTGCTTCACCAGCACGTCGGTGTTCTGCAGGGTGCCGCGCGCGCTGGCGGTATGCACGGTGGCGTTGCGGATCAGCAGGTCCTGGGCCTGCGCCAGGCCGCAGGCGGCGAACAGCGCCGACGCCAGCGCGAGGCGCTTGATGATGCGGGCGTTCATCGCACACCTCCCGACACGATCTCTTGCCCGAGCAGGAAGTCCGAGGTCGGCTGCCGTGCCGGATCGCGGCGGTCGTACAGCCGCGCGCCGTCCACGTAGACCTGCTCGGCCTGGGCGAAACTGCTGAACGGATTGCCGTTCCACACCACCACGTCGGCCATCTTGCCGGCCTCCAGGGTGCCGGTCTGGTCGTCGATGCCCATCGCCTTGGCGGGGTTGCGGGTGAGCCACTGGATCGCGTGTTCGGGGCTGATGCGGATGCCCACGCGGCCGGCGTTGGCGATCACCTTGGCCGCCTCCTGGTTGAGCCGCTGGATGCCTTCGGCGGAATCGGAATGCACGATCGCGCAGCCGCCGGGCACGCGGTCGACCAGCGCGATGTTCTCCTGGATGCCGTCGAAGCTTTCCATCTTGAAGCCCCACCAGTCCGCCCACAGCGCGCCGCAGACGCCCTCCGCGGCCAGCCGGTCGGCGATCTTGTAGGCCTCCACGCCGTGGTGGAAGGCGGCGATCTTGAAGCCGAACTCCTTGGCGAGGTCGAGCATGATCGCCATCTCGTCGGCGCGGTAGCAGTGGATGTTGACCCGGATGTCGCCGTTGATCGCGCCGGCCAGGGTGTCCAGCTTGAGGTCGCGCTTGGCCTCCGCGTCCTTGCCGCCGGCCTTGCGCTTCTTCATGTACTCGGCGGCGTCGGCGAACGCCGCGCGGTAGCCGGCCACGTTGCCCATGCGGGTGGACGGGCCGCCGCGCTGGCCATAGACGCGCTTGGGGTTCTCGCCGCAGGCCATCTTCAGGCCCCACGGCGCGCCGGGGAACTTCATGCCCTGGTAGGTGGTGGCAGAGATGTTCTTCAGGGTGACGCCGCGCCCGCCGATCAGGTTGGCGCTGCCGGGCAGGATCTGCAGCGCGGTCACGCCGCCGGCCAGCGCGGCGTGGAAGCCGGGGTCCTGCGGCCATACCGAATGTTCGGCCCACACCTGTGCAGTCACCGGCGCGGTGGCCTCGTTGCCATCGCTGTGCGCGCTGGCGCCGGGGCTGGCGTAGACGCCCAGGTGCGAGTGGATGTCGATGATGCCGGGGGTGATCCACTTGCCGGTGGCGTCCACCCGCACCGCGTCGCTGCCGGTTTCAATGCCGTTGCCGACCGCGACGATGCGGCCGTCGCGCATCAGCACGTCGGCATCGTCCAGCCGCGTGCCGGTGCCGGTCAGCACGATGGCGTGCTGCAGCAGCACCGGCGGCGAGGCGATCCGCTGGTAGGTGCTGGGGTAGGGATCGGCGGCGAAGTCGTACGGCTTGGCGGGCGCAGCCGGCTTCTGCGGCGCACTCGCGCAGCCGGCCAGCAGCGCCGCCAGCACGGCGACGGTCAACGGTTTCATGCGGTGGTTCCCCTGCTGCGGAAAATCGATGCAAGCACCCTAGCGTCATCGCGCGCAGGCCGCCACATGACCGAGGTCATGGGGCCGGGCTTAGAATCCGGGAAACGAAAAGGACCGCGATGAAGAGCAAACAGGAAATCGTCGACAACTGGCTGCCGCGCTACACCGGCGTACCGCTGGAGAGCTTCGGCCAGCACATCCTGCTGACCAACTTCGGCGGCTACCTGTCGCATTTCTCGGAAATGACCGGCGCGCCGGTGGTCGGGATCGACCGGCCGATGCCCAGCGCCACCGCCGATGGCATCACCCTGATCAACTTCGGCATGGGCAGCCCCAACGCCGCCACGGTGATGGACCTGCTGTCGGCGATCTGCCCGAAGGCGGTGCTGTTCCTGGGCAAGTGCGGCGGGCTGAAGCGGAAGAACCAGCTGGGCGACCTGGTGCTGCCGATCGCGGCGATCCGCGGCGAGGGCACCAGCGACGACTACCTGCCGCCGCAGGTGCCGGCGCTGCCCGCGTTCGCCCTGCAGCGCGTCATCTCCACCAGCATCCGCGACATGGAGCTGGACTACTGGACCGGCACCGTGTTCACCACCAACCGCCGGGTCTGGGAACACGACGACGCCTTCAAGGAGCGCCTGCGCGCGATGCGCTGCATGGCCATCGACATGGAAACCGCGACCATCTTCGCCGCCGGCTTCGCCAACCGCATCCCCTGCGGCGCGCTGCTGCTGGTGTCCGACCAGCCGATGATCCCGGAGGGCGTGAAGACCGAGGCCAGCGATGCACGCGTGTCCGCCGAGTTCGTGCGCAACCACATCAAGGTCGGCATCGAGTCGCTGAAGCTGATCCGCCGCAACGGCAAGTCTGTGCGCCATCTGCGGTTCGACGAGTGAGCCGGGAACTCGCCTGTAGTCTCCTCGCGTTCTGGCGCGACGCCGGCATGGACAAGTGGTTCCGCGGTGGCGCCGCGTTCGACGAGGAATGCCGCGCGCGCTGGCAGGCCGCGCATTTCGCCGCCGCGCGCCGCGAACATGACGACTGGATGGCCGATGCCGACGGTGCGCTGGCGCTGGTGCTGCTGCTGGACCAGATTCCGCGCAACATCTTCCGCGGCAGCGGCCATGCCTTTGCCACCGATTCGCTGGCGCTGCACTACGCTGCGCGCGCCATCGACGCCGGCTTCGATGCACGGGTCGAGCCGGCGCTGCGGTTCTTCTTCTACATGCCGTTCGAGCATTCCGAAGCGATGGCCGACCAACAGCGCGCGGTGGAGCTGTTCACCGCGCTGGATGATCCCGATTTGCTGGGCTATGCGGTGGCGCATCGCGACGTGATCGCCCAGTTCGGCCGCTTCCCGCATCGCAACGCCACGCTGGGGCGGATCAACCGGCCCGACGAACAGGCATGGCTGGACGCCGGCGGCGGCTTTTGACGGATTCCGCAGGCGCGCACCGCCGAGTGCGCGCCGCGGGCAGGTCATGCGGGAAGTGTCCGCACGACCTTCGGTGCCTCAGTAGCGCGCCACTGCCGGGTCCAGGTCGGCCCAGGCCACCATGCCGCCGGCCACGTTGTAGAGCGCCTTGAAGCCCAGCGCGCGGAAGTGCTCCGCCGCCTGCCCGCTGCGGGCGCCCGACTGGCACAGGAAGGCCAGAGCGGTGTCCTTCGGCAGCGCCTCGATTTCCTCCACGCCATCGTCGAAATGGCGATACGCCACCGGCGCTTCCGCCAGCGCGCGCTCTTCCGACGGGCGCACGTCCACCAGCACCAGGGTGCCGGCCTGCACGCGCTCGCGCACCTGCGCCGGGGTCAGCGCCTGCACCTTCGGCGGGGCGTTGGGGTTGTCGATGACCAAGCCCTTGCCACGGGCGTCGTCGGCCCAGTCGATGGTCATGCCGCGCGCGCGCTGCGCGCTGACCAGGTCGAACTGGGCGCGGATGCCGGCGGATTCGCTGGCGATGGCACTATCGTCCACCGGTGCCAGCTGCAGGCGGGCGTTGTAGCCCTTGTCCACCTCGACCTGCAGCGCATAGCCCTCGCCGGCGTTGGACAGCGCGGACTTCAGCATTTCGGCGGCGGCCGGGGTGATGGTGATCTGCGGCGGCGTGCGGTCGGGCGCAGCCACCCCCAGCGCGGCGTGCAGCTCGCCGCTGGCGGCCATCTGGGTGACGATGTCGCAGCCGCCGACCAGTTCGCCGCGGATGTACAGCTGTGGGATGGTCGGCCAGTCGCCGTAGGCCTTGATGCCTTCGCGGATTTCCGGGTCGGCCAGCACGTTGACGTGGGCGTAGTCGGCGCCAGTGGCGTCCATCGCCGCGGCGGTCTTGGCCGAGAAGCCGCACTGCGGCGCATCCGGCGTGCCCTTCAGGAACAGCACAACGGGGTTGGCGGCCAGCAGGGCGTCGATGCGGGCGCGCAGGGCGGGGTCGAGGGACATGGTGCAGCTTCCGACGTGGGGAGAACCGTCAATTCTACGCCGGCGGCCGTGGCTGGCCGGATGACGCGGGTCAAGCTGCGCGGCGCCGGTGGCCGCCGGATGCAATGGCAGGCAGTCAGGGCGCTGCCAGCAGCCGTCGCGCCACCGGCAGCGCCGCCTCGGCCCAGCGTGCGTATTGCAGCGCGGACGGATGCAGGCCGTCGGCCGCAAGCATGTCGGTGATCTCGCCCGTGCGGGAAATCGCGGTGATGTCCACGAACGCCACGCCCTCGGCCGAGCACAGCTCGCTCGCGGCGGCGTTGTAGGCGTCTAGCTCCTGTGCGATCCGGCACGGGCTGCGCAGTTCGCGGCGGGCGAATGGAGTCACGCCCCAGTCGGGGATCGACAGCACCAACACCCGCGCAGCGCGCTGGCGCGT
The DNA here is from genome assembly GCF_000423885.1 of Thermomonas fusca DSM 15424. GTDB lineage: Bacteria > Pseudomonadota > Gammaproteobacteria > Xanthomonadales > Xanthomonadaceae > Thermomonas > Thermomonas fusca. Next base: position 52,891 of record NZ_KE384101.1, read on the forward strand.
TAGCGCAATAGCACGCTGCAGCAGCGCGGCAAATTCCTCCCGGTAGTCGTCCACGCTGCGCCCGCGGTATTGGTTGTTGACGCCGATCAGCAGCGAAACGAAATCCCAATCGCCCAGCGGTTCGGCCGCGTCCATCGCCGCCACCAGCTCGTCGGTGGTCCAGCCGGTGGTGGCGATGACGCGCGGATCGGCGATGGCGATCCCCGCGTCGCGTAGGCGCGCGGCCAGCTGCATCGGCCAGCGTCCGGAGGGATCGACGCCTTCGCCGATCGTGTAGGAGTCGCCCAGCGCGAGGTAGGAAATGGTGTCAGGGACAATTTCCATGCCGGCCTTTTCCATTCCGATGCCGGGGAGAAATTGTCCCTGACACCATTTCCATTTCGCTCAGGCCACCGCGCTCTGCCGCTGCGCGCGTTCGGCGCGGCGGGTCAGCACGCGGTCGATGCGCGAAAACACCTCGCGCAGCACCGGCGCTTCCGGCAGCAGGGTGACGCGGAAGTGGTCGCGGTAGGGCACGTTGAAGCTGGTGCCGGGGACGATCAGCACGTCCTCCTGCTCCAGCATCTCCAGCGCGAAGTCGTGGTCGTCCAGGCCCTGCGCGGCGGCACCGACGATGCGCGGGAAGCCGTACAGCGCGCCGGCCGGCGCTACCAGCGACAGGTGCGGGCTGGCGGCGCAGCTGTCGATCAGCGCGCGGCGGGTTTCGTACAGGCGGCCGCCGGGCCGCACCAGTTCGCCGATGGTGTCGGTGCCGTGCAGCGCCTGCTGGATCGCGAACTGCCCCGGCACGTTGGCGCACAGGCGCAGCGCGCCCAGCAGGTCGAGCGCGTGGTGGAAGTCGCCGCAGGCCAGCGGATCGCCCGACAGCACCGCCCAGCCGACCCGCCAGCCGCAGGCACGATGCACCTTCGACAGGCCGCCGAAGCTCATGCACGGCAGGTCGCCGGCCAGCGGCGCGACCGGCTGGAACACCGCGTCGTCGTAGAGGATGCCGTCGTAGATCTCGTCCACCAGCAGCAGCAGCCGGTAGCGTTGGGCGATCTCCACGATGCGCTCCAGCAGCGCGCGCGGGTAGTTGGCGCCGGTTGGGTTGTTCGGGTTGATCAGCACGATCGCGCGGGTGCGCGAGGACACCAGCGATTCAATCTGCTCGGGATCGGGCAGGAAGCCGTTGTCGCGGTCGCATTTGTAATAGACCGGGCGGCCGTCGTTGAGGATGGTGGCGGCGCTCCACAGCGGGTAGTCGGGCGAGGGCACCAGCACTTCCTCGCCGGGGTTGAGCAGCGCGCGCAGGGAAATATCGATCAGCTCGGACACGCCGTTGCCGACGAACACCCGCTCCGGCGCCGCGTTCGGGGTGCCGCGCTGGCGGTGGAAGTCGGCGATGGCCTCGCGCGCTTCCGGCAGGCCCTGCTGGTGGGTGTAGGGGTCGGTACGGGCGATGCCGCCGGCGATGGCGTCCTGCAGATGCTCCGGGGCACGGAACCCGAACGCGCCGGGATTGCCGATGTTGAGCTTGATCAGCTTGCGGCCCTGGCCTTCCAGCTCCCGCGCTCGCCGCGCCAGCTCACCCCGGATTTCGTAGCGGACCTCGGTGAGGCGCGTGCGGGTAGCGATCCTGTTGCGGGGGTTGAACGATGACATCGGCGTGAACGCAGGGTGGGGGGAAGCAAAGCCTAGCGGAAAATGGCGCGCCGCCACGGCTTGCCCGGCCGGGCGGCGCACCGCATGGCCGCCTCCCGGCAGGGCTAGAATCCGCCGCATGACTGAAAGCTGCCCTGCATGAGCCTGCCCGCCGCGCCCACCGCGCTCTTCGCCATTGGCTGGCGCTGGCCGCCGCAGGCGCTGGAGCCCGGCTGGGCGGCGCTGCTGGCGGCGCATCCGGCCGCGCGGCCGGCGCGGATCGTCGAGCAGCACCGCAGCGGCTACCGCGTGGCCGAAGCCATCGACCAGGTCGACCCGGCCGAATCGCTGCCGGAGTGGCAGCGCGCCGGCAGCTACCGCAAGGGCGAGATCAATCCCGAGGCGCGCCCCGCGGTGGGCGATTGGGTGCTGGTGGAAGGCGAGGCGCCGAAATCGCTGCGGATCGTCGCGCTGCTGCCGCGTTTTTCCGCGATCAAGCGCGGTGCCGCCGGCGAGCACTACCGCCAGCAGGTGATCGCCGCCAACATCGATACGGTGTTCGTGGTCTGCGGGCTGGATGCGGATTTCAACCCGCGCCGGATCGAGCGCTACCTGCTGCTGGTGGCCGGCAGCGGCGTGCAGCCGGTGGTCGTGCTGACCAAGTCCGACAGGGACGACGCCGACGTCGAGGCCGCATTGCAGGCACTGCGCGCGCTGGGGGTGCCGGTGCTGGCGCTGAACGCCAGAGACCCTGCCGCCGCCGCTGCGCTGGCGCCGTGGCTGGGCGCGGGTTGCAGCGTGGTGCTGGTGGGCAGCTCAGGCGCGGGCAAGTCGACCCTGAGCAACACCCTGCTTGGCAGCGAGAAGATGAAGACCGGCGCGGTGCGCGAAAGCGACGCCCGTGGCCGCCACACCACCACCCACCGAGCGCTGCTGGCGCTGCCCGAGGGTGCTTGCCTGATTGATACCCCGGGCATGCGCGAGCTCAAGCCCACCGGCGAAGAAGACGTTGCGGAAAGCTTCGCCGACGTCGAGGCGCTGGCGGAGCAGTGCCGCTTCCGCGACTGCAAGCATGCGCAGGAGCCGGGTTGCGCGGTGCGCGCGGCGGTGGAAAGCGGTGAGCTGGACGTTCATCGCGTCGCCAACTTCCTCAAGCTGTCGGACGAGGTGGCGGGTGCGGCCAACCGGCTCGCCACCCGGCTGGCGCAGAAGGCCGATGCCAAGGTGCCGGGCAAGGCCAAGGCGCAATATCGGCGGCCGGACGAGAGGCATGGCCGGCACTGACGCCATCGCCCATCACGCTGCGCTCGACGCGCGGATGGCGCGCGCGGCCAAGCCGATCCGGCTGCTCAGCCTGGCTAGCTGGCCGGCCAGCGAACAGCAGGCCTTCCTTGCCGGCTGGGCGCGCGGCAATCCCCGGCTGCCGGACTACCAGTATCCGAAGCACGATTTCTCCGAGGCGCGCCGCGAGCTGGCCGCGGTCGCCGCGGCCGCCGATCCCGCGCATCCGCTTGGCCAGTATCTGGTCGAATCCGCGCAGGGCTGGGTGCTGGCCGCCGAGCTGCTGGAGCATCTCGGCAGCAGGCAGGTGACCGACCTGTCGATCGCGCTGTTCGGCACTCCGGATCAGGCGCTGCCGGGCGGCATCACCACCCGCGAGGCGGCCAACCATTTCCTGCGCGTGGCGGATGATTTCGACCGCGAGCTGATCGCGCCCGCAGAACAGGTGCAGATTTCCGCCACCGCGCTGGCGCTGCGGCTACAGGCGGCGCTGGACGATTTTTTCGACAGCCGCGTCATCGGCGTCGAGCTCGACCCCGACCTGATCGCCAAGGCCGCCGCCGGCGCCACCCGCATCCGCCTGCGCTCGGGCGCGGCGTTCTCCGACTACGACCTGCAGCAGCTGCTGCAGCACGAGGCGTTCGTGCATTCGCTGACCGCGCTCAACGGCCGCCAGCAGGAGACCCTGCCGAGCCTGGCGCTGTCCTCTCCGCGGGTCACCGCCACCCAGGAGGGCTTGGCGGTGTTCGCCGAGCAGATCACCGGCAGCATCGACATCGAGCGGATGAAGCGGGTCAGCCTGCGCATCGAGGCAGTGGCGATGGCGCTGGAGGGCGCGGATTTCCTGCAGGTGTTCCGCTACTTCCTCGAGTCCGGCCAAACCGAAGTGGAGAGCTTCACCTCGGCGCAGCGCGTGTACCGCGGCGTGCCCACCAGCGGCGGCGCCGCGTTCACCAAGGACACCGTGTACCTGCGCGGCCTGCTGGGCGTGCACACCTTCTTCCGCTGGGCCCTCAAGCACCGCAAGCTGCGGCTGTGCCGGCTGCTGTTCGCCGGCAAGATGACACTGGCCGACGTGCAGCGCTTCGAGCCGCTGTTCGAAAGCGGCGACCTGCGCGAGCCGCGCTGGCTGCCGCCGTGGGTGGCGCGCGCCAACGGGCTGGCCGGGACGCTGGCGTTTTCGCTGTTCGCCAACCGGATCCGGCTGGAACAGGTGGTGTCGGCGGAAAGCGTGACCGATCTCTAGGCTGCGTCCAGCAGCAGGTCCGCGGCGCGCTCGCCACTGCCCATCGCCAGGGTCCAGCCGAGCATGCCGTGGCCGATGTTCAGCACCAGGCCGTCGCGTGGCTGGCGGATGACCGGGCTGGATGGAGGTGTGGCCGGGCGCAGGCCGGCCCAGCGGCTTTCGATGCGGTCGTAATCGGCGGCCTCCGGCAGCGAGGCGCGGGCCAGCGCGATGAGCTGCTGCATGCGCGCCGGGTCGGGCTTCGGATCCCAGTGGTTGAGATCCGCCAGTCCCGCCACCCGGATGCGCTCGCCCAGCCGGCAGAACACCAGCTTGCGCGCGGTGTCGGTGATGCTGGCCGTCGGTGCGTGGGTGCCGCAGGGGGCGGTGAACGAATAGCCCTTGATCGCCATCAGCGGCGAGGCCAGGCCCAGCGTCCGCAGCAGCGCGTGGCTGTCGATGCCGGCGCAGACCGCGACTTTGCCGACCCGCACGCTGTCGCCACTGGCCGCGTGCAGGCGCCAGTGCGCGCCCTCGCGCTGCGCGCGCTGCAGGTCGAAGCCGAAGCGTGCCTGCATGCCGTACTGCGCCTGCAGGATCTGCAGCAGGCCGCTGCAGAACCGCCACGGATCGCCGGCTTCCTCGTCCGGCGAATGCACCGCGCCGACCATGCCGCGTGCGTCCGCCAGCGCCGGTTCGGCGGCGATCGCCTCGGCGGGCGAGAGCAGCTGCTGGCGCACCCCGAACGACCGCTTGGTGTCGATCATCGCCCGCGCCTTCGGCAGCGCGCTGGCGTCGTAATACACGTGCAGCTTGCCGGCCACGCGGTGCTGGAAGTCGATCGGGTGGCGTGCCAGCAATGCGTCCATTGCCGCCTTCGATTCCAGCGCCAGCGCCAGTGTCGCCAGCGTGTTGCGCTGCAGGCGCGCGGCGGTGGCGTTGCGCAGGAGGGCCAAGCCCCAGGCCCAGAAATGCGGGTCCAGCGAGGCGCGCACGCGGAAGGCGGCGTCGCCGCCGGCCAGCATGCCGGGCAGCTGCTTCCACAGCGCCGGGCCGGCCATGGCGTCGGTATAGGCGTAGCTGAGCTGGGCACCGTTGGCGAACGAGGCGCCCAGCGCAGGGCCGTTGGCGCGCTCCAGCAACAATACCCGCACGCCGCGGCGGGCCAGCGCCCAGGCGGTGCCCAGGCCGACCACGCCGGCGCCGATCACGGCGACGTCGGCATCGCCACCTGCGGGCATCAGTGCGGCCACAGATTGATGAAGCCGGTGATGATCAGCGCGTTGGTGAAGTCGATGAAGAACGCGCCCACCAGCGGCGCCACCAGGAACGCCCGCGGCGCGGCGCCGTAGCGCTCCACCAGCGTGCGCATCACCGCCATCGCGTTGGCGGTGGTGCCCAGCATGAAGCCGATGAAGCCGCCGCCCATCACCGCGGCGTCGTAGTCGCGGCCCATCGCGCGGAACACCAGCGCGCAGAACGCGACCACCAGCAGCGCCTGCAGGCCCAGGTTGACCAGCAGCGGCAGCGCCAGCCCGGCCAGCTCCCACAGCTTCAGGTTCATCAGCGCCACCGCCAGGAACAGCGACAGGCAGACGTTGCCGATCAGCTCGGTGGTCGGCACCGACAGCCCGATCAGGCGGGTGCGGTCGTCGAGGTTGCGCACCAGCGCGCCGACCAGCATCGCGCCGACGTAGGCCGGCAGGGTGATGCCGGTGGCGGAAATCGCCTTGCTCACCCACGCACCCAGCCACATCGCCACCAGGATCACCACGATGCTCTTGAGCGCGCTGTATTCGCGCTCTGCCTCGCTGGCGGCCGGCAGCACGGCCGAATCGGCCGGCGCGCGGTGGTCGTCGGGACGGATCGAGGTCAGCCCGAAGCGGCGGATCAGCAGCGTCGCCACCGGCCCGCCGATCAGCCCGCCGCAGACGATGCCCGCCATCGCCGAAGCCACCGCGATCGATTCCGCTCCGGCCACGCCGGCGCGTTCGAACAGCGGCGCGAATGCCAGCCCGGTGGCGGGGCCGCCGGTCAGGGTGGTGGAACCGGCCAGCACGCCGAACAGCGGATGCAGGCCGAAGCCGGTCGCCACTGCCATGCCCAGCAGGTTCTGCAGCACCGCGAACACGGTCGCCAGTAGCAGGAACAGCATCACCTGGCGGCCGCTGATCCGCAGCAGCCAGACGCTGGCGTTGAAGCCGATGGTGGTGAAGAACGCGATCATGAGCGGGCTTTGCAGGCCGGTGTCGAGCACGAACAGGCTCGCGCCGCGCGCGTGCGCGATCCATGCGGCCAGCGCGAACACCAGCCCGCCGATCACCGGTGGCGGCAGGTTGTAGCGGCCCAGCACCGGGATCACCCGGCACAAGCCGTAGCCAAGGAACAGGGCAAGGCCGGCCAGCGCCAGCGTCTGCACGGCATCGAGTTGCAGCATGTTGCGGAGTCTCCGGCGGTGCCGGTGGCGGAACCGGCCGGCATGAAGCCGTTATCATCCCCTATCCGCACCATGGAATGCGCTTCGATGTCCGACACCCCCGCCAGCGACGATCTGAAACAGGCTGCTCTCGACTATCACCGGCAGGAACCGAAGGGCAAGATCCGGGTCACCGCGACCAAGCCGATGGTGACCCAGCGCGACCTGGCGCTGGCCTATTCGCCGGGCGTGGCGTATGCCTGCGAGGAGATCGCCGCCGACCCCGCCAAGGCCAGCGAGTACACCGCGCGCGGCAACCTGGTGGCGGTGATTTCCAACGGCACCGCGGTGCTGGGCCTGGGCGACATCGGCCCGTTAGCCGGCAAACCCGTCATGGAAGGCAAGGGCATCCTGTTCCAGAAGTTCGCCGGCATCGACGTGTTCGACCTCGAAATCGACGAGCGCGATCCGGACAAGCTGGTCGACATCATCGCCAGCCTGGAGCCGACCTTCGGCGGCATCAATCTCGAGGACATCAAGGCGCCGGAGTGCTTCATCGTCGAGCGCAAGCTGCGCGAGCGGATGAAGATCCCGGTATTCCACGACGACCAGCACGGCACCGCGATCATCGTCGGCGCCGCGGTGCTGAACGCGCTGGAAGTGGCGGGCAAGGACATCGCGGACGTGAAGCTGGCCACCACCGGCGCCGGCGCCGCCGGCATCGCCTGCCTGGACATGCTGGTGGCGCTGGGGGTGAAGCCGGAGAACATCCTGGCCTTCGACCGCGACGGCGTGATCCACAGCGGCCGTCCCCACCTCGACCCCGACAAGGCCCGCTACGCGCGCGACACCGACAAGCGCACGCTGGCTGAAATCGTCGAAGGCGCAGACGTGTTCCTCGGCCTGTCCGCCGGCGGCATCCTCAAGGCCGAGATGGTGGCGACGATGGCGCCCAATCCGGTGATCCTGGCGCTGGCCAACCCGTACCCGGAGATCCTGCCGGAAGCCGCCAAGGCGGTGCGCCCGGACGCGATCATCGCCACCGGCCGCTCGGACTACCCGAACCAGGTCAACAACGCTGTCTGCTTCCCGTACATCTTCCGCGGCGCGCTGGACGTGGGCGCCACCCAGATCAACGAGGCGATGAAGCTGGCCTGCGTGCGCGCGATCGCCGCGCTGGCGCGCCAGGAAGCCTCCGATCTAGGTGCGGCCTACGGTGGCGAAGTGCCGACCTTCGGCCGCGAATACCTCATCCCGCGCCCGTTCGACCCGCGCCTGCTGACCATGCTGGCACCCGCGGTGGCGCAGGCGGCGATGGAGTCCGGCGTGGCGATGCGCCCGCTCGAGGATGTCTGTGCCTACCGCGAGAAGCTCAGCCAGTTCATCCACCGCACCAGCCTGATGATGAAGCCGGTGTATGAGCGCGCGCGCGCCGACCGCAAGCGCGTGGTCTACGCCGAAGGCGAGGAATTCGTGGTGCTGCGTGCGGTGCAGACGGTGATCGACGAAGGCCTGGCCTTCCCGGTGCTGATCGGCCGCCCGGAGGTGATCGAAAGCCGGATCGAAAAACTGGGCCTGCGGATGCGCGCCGGGGTGGATTTCGAGCTCACCAACATCAACGACGATCCGCGCTTCGACGATTACTGGAAGCAGTACCACGCGCTGACCGAGCGCCGTGGCGTGACCCCGGACGCGGCCAAGAACCTGCTGCGCTCGCGGCCCACCCTGATCGCCTCGCTGATGGTCGAGCGCGGCGAAGCCGACGCGCTGATCTGCGGCCTGGTCGGCCGCTACCACAAGAAGCTGGGCTACCTGCGCAGCGTGTTCGACTTCGAGCCCGGGGTCACCGGCACCGCGGCGATGACCGGGGTCATCAACGACAAGGGCGCGTGGTTCTTCGTCGACACCCACGTGCAGCTGGACCCGTCCGCCGAGCAGATCGCCGAGGCCACGCTGCAGGCCAGCTACCGCCTCAAGCTGTTCGGGATCGAGCCGAAGGTGGCGCTGCTGTCGCATTCCAACTACGGCAGCCACCTCGACGGCAGCGCCGGCAAGATGCGGCAGGCGTTCGAGATCATCCGCCGGCGCGCGCCGAAGCTGGAGGTGGATGGCGAGATGATGGCCGACACCGCCTGGGACGAGGCGCTGCGCCTGCGCATGTTCCCCAACACCACGCTGAAGGGCCGGGCCAACCTGCTGGTGATGCCGAATCTGGACGCCGCCAACATCGCCTACAACCTGATCCGGGTGGCCACCGACGGCGTCGCCATCGGGCCGATCCTGATGGGCCTGGACCGGCCGGCGCACATCCTGACCCCGGCGTCGTCGTCGCGGCGGGTGGTCAACATGACCGCCATCGCGGCGGTGGACGCGCAGATCCGCGCCGAGCTGCGCGCCCGCAACGGCTGAACCGCGCGGCGTCCAGCCGCGTTCCACGCCTGCATTCGAGCCCCGGTGCACCGCACCGGGGCGTTGGTCTGCGCGTGCATTGCGCCGCTGCCAGCGAGCTGCGTGGCGGGTTGCATCGATGCCTGATCGATGCGGCACTTCTCGATTTGAAAAATCCGGGTAAAAACAAATTTGAGTTGCGTTGCAGCATCCGCCGGCGCCCGGCGCTTGCTAGACTCGGCCTTTCGACACTGTCCGGCCGATGGAGCGCGCGCGATGAACTGGCTCAACGAAATGCTGCAGAACGATCCCGATCCGCAGGAATCCCGCGAGTGGATCGAGTCGCTGAAGGCGGTCATCGACCATGACGGCCCGCAGCGCGCGCACCAGCTGCTGGAGAGCATGGTCGAAATGACCCGCCGCGCCGGCACCCACCTGCCGTTCGCGCCGACCACCGCCTACATCAACACCATCCCCGCGCACATGGAGCCGCGGATGCCGGGCGACGCGCACCTGGAATGGCGGATCCGCTCGATGATCCGCTGGAACGCGATGGCCATGGTGGTGCGCGCCAACCGCAAGCCGGGTTCGCTGGGCGGCCACATCGCCAGCTTCGCCAGCTCGGCCACGCTGTACGACGTCGGCTTCAACCACTTCTGGCGCGCGCCGTCCGACCAGCACCCGGGCGATCTGCTCTACATCCAGGGCCACAGCTCGCCGGGCATCTATGCCCGCGCGTTCATGGAAGGCCGGTTCAGCGAATCGCAGCTGGACAGCTTCCGCATGGAAGTGGACGGCCGCGGTATTTCCAGCTATCCGCACCCGTGGCTGATGCCGGATTTCTGGCAGACCCCCACCGTCAGCATGGGCCTGGGCCCGCTGGCCGCGATCTACCAGGCGCGCAGCTGGAAGTACCTGGAAGCGCGCGGGCTGATGCCGAAGACCGACCGCAAGGTGTGGTGCTTCCTCGGCGACGGCGAAACCGACGAGCCGGAATCGCTGGGCGCCATTGGCGTTGCCGGCCGCGAAGGGCTGGACAACCTGGTGTTCGTCATCAACTGCAACCTGCAGCGCCTGGACGGCCCGGTGCGCGGCAACGGCAAGATCATCCAGGAGCTGGAAGGCCAGTTCCGCGGCGCCGGCTGGAACGTCATCAAGACCATCTGGGGCAGCTACTGGGACCCGCTGCTGGCCAAGGACACCAACGGCGTCCTGCGCAAGATCATGATGGAGACCGTCGACGGCGAGTACCAGAACTGCAAGGCTTTCGGCGGCGCTTACACCCGCGAGCATTTCTTCGGCAAATCCCCGGAAACGCTGGCGATGGTGTCCAGCCTGAGCGACGACGACATCTGGCGCCTCAACCGCGGCGGCCACGACCCGCACAAGGTGTACGCGGCCTACGACGCGGCGGTGAAGACCACCGGCCAGCCCACCGTGATCCTGGCCAAGACGGTCAAGGGCTACGGCATGGGCAGCGCGGGCGAGGCGCTCAATCCCACCCACCAGACCAAGAAGCTGGACAACGACGCGGTGCGCGCGTTCCGCGACCGCTTCCAGCTGCCGATCAGCGACGATGCGCTGCGCGACGGCGAAGTGCCGTTCTACCGCCCGGACGAGAAGTCGCCGGAAATGGAGTACATGCGCGATCGCCGCGCCGCCCTCGGTGGGCATCTGCCGCAGCGCCGGCGCAAGGCCAGCCAGGCGCTGGAAGTGCCGCCGCTGGCGACCTTCGAGCGCCTGCTCAAGTCCACCGGCGAGCGCGAGATCAGCACCACCATGGCGTTCGTGCAGATGTTCAACATCATCCTGCGCGACAAGCAGGTCGGCCCGCGCTGCGTGCCGATCGTGGCCGACGAAGCCCGCACCTTCGGCATGGAAGGGCTGTTCCGCCAGCTCGGCATCTATGCCCCGCAGGGCCAGAAGTACAAGCCGGTGGACGCCGACCAGCTGATGTTCTACCGCGAGGACGCGGCCGGGCAGGTGCTGGAGGAGGGCATCACCGAGGCCGGCGCGTTCGCCAGCTGGATGGCGCTGGCCACCGCCTACAGCAGCAGCGACCTGCAGATGCTGCCGTTCTACATCTACTACTCGATGTTCGGCTTCCAGCGCGTGGGCGACTTCGCCTGGCAGGCCGGCGACATGCGCGCGCGCGGCTTCGTGCTGGGCGGCACCGCCGGCCGCACCACCCTCAACGGCGAGGGCCTGCAGCACGAGGATGGCCATTCGCACGTGCAGAGTTCGCTGATCCCGAACGTGCGCAGCTATGACCCCACCTTCGCCTACGAAGTGGTGACGCTGGTGCAGTACGGCATGCAGCGGATGCTGGCCGAGCAGCACGACGAGTACTTCTACATCACCCTGATGAACGAGAACTACAGCCATCCGGAGATGCCGCAGGGCAGCGAGGAAGGGATCATCAAGGGCATGTACCTGCTGCGCGACGCCGGCAAGGGCAAGAAGACCGACCTGCGCGTGCAGCTGCTGGGCAGCGGCACCATCCTGCGCGAAGTGATCGCCGCGGCCGAGCTGCTGGACAAGGACTTCGGCATCAAGGCCGATCTGTGGTCCTGCCCCAGCTTCACCGAGCTGGCCCGCGATGGTGTCGACGTGGAGCGCTGGAACCGCTTCCATCCGGAAGCCAAGGCGCCGCGCAAGGCGTGGGTGACGCAGTTGCTGGAAGGCCGACAGGGCCCGGCCATTGCCGCCACCGATTACGTGCGCACGTTCGCCAACCAGATCCGCGAGTACGTGCCGATGCGCTACAGCGTGCTGGGCACCGATGGCTACGGCCGCAGCGATACCCGCGAGAACCTGCGCCGCCACTTCGAGGTGGACCGCTTCCACGTCGCCCATGCCGCGGTTGCCGCGCTGGCCGCCGAAGGCAAGCTCACTGCCAAGGACGTGGCGCGCGCGCTCAAGCTCTACAAGCTGGACACCGAGCGGCCGAACCCGCTGCTGGCCTAAGCGATTTCTGGAAGGCGTCACGAAGAAGGCGGCCAATGGCCGCCTTCTTTCGTTGGTGGCGCGGGGTATCAGTCGCCGCTGCCCGCCGCTGGCGGCGCACTACCGAACCCGCCCTCCGCCTGCGCCGCCAGCCAGGTGAATACCGCATAGGCCGCGGTGTTCTGCGCCAGGTCCTTGGGGTCGATCTTGTCGAGGGTGTCCTCGGCGTTGTGGTGCAGGTCGAAGTAGCCGCTGCCGTCGTGGCCCAGCCAGGCCCAGGCCATGCCGCGCTGGGTCATCGGGCCGATGTCGGACTCCGGATCGCCCTTGCCCGGCATCCATTCGATGCCCAGCGGCGCCAGCACCTGCTGGATCTGCGCCAGCGCCGCCGGCTGCAGGTCGCGCGCGCTGGCATCGAAGCCGTAGATGCGCCCCGCGCCGAAATCACTTTCCATCGCGACCACGTGGTTGGCGACGTCGGCGGCGTGCCTGTCGGCGTAGGCGCGCCCGCCCCACAGCCCCTGTTCCTCGTTGGCGAAGGCGACCACGCGGATCGTGCGCGCCGGCCGCATCGGCTTGAGCAGTGCGCCCACCGCCATGGTGATGCCGATGCCGGCGGCATCGTCGATCGCGCCGGTGCCGTAGTCCCAGGAATCCAGGTGGCCGCCGATCAGCACGACTTCGCGCGGGCGCTTGCTGCCGGTGATCTCGCCGATGACATTCTGAGAGGTGTATTCGCCGTCCCAGCCGCAGTCCAGCGCAAGCTTCACGCGCACCTGGCCCAGCGCCAGCAGCCGCGCCAGCTGGGCGGCGTCGATGGTGGACAGGGCGGCGGCGGGGATCGGCTGCAGGCCCTTTTCGTAGCGGGTATTGCCGGTATGCGGCGCGCGCGAGGTGTCGGTGCCGGCTGAACGCATCAAAAAGCCGGCCGCGCCCTTGCGGATCGCCACGGACGGCCCGCGCCCGCGGATGCCGCCGCCGGTGCGGTAATCGCCGCCGTCCTGTCGCCGCTGCATCTGGTAGTCGACGAAGGCGATCTTGCCCGCCAGAGAACCGTCCGGTGCGGCTTCCAGCGCGGCCAGATCGGCAAAGCGCACTACTTCGGCTTCCACCGTGCCGCCGGCGCTGCCGCCCAGCGCCGCCACCCGCAGCGGTTGCGCGTGCGCGCCCAATACCTGCGCGGCTTCGCCGCGGCGCACCCATTTCGGGAAGGTGACCGGCTCGGTCCACACCCTGTCGTAGCCCAGCGCCTTGAACTTCGCCTTGGCCCATTCCACCGCGCGCGCGTCGGCTTCGCTGCCGGCCAGGCGCGGACCCACCTCGGTGGTCAGCGACTCGGTGACCTGCCAGGCGGTGGCGTCCTTCAGCACCGCATCGCGCAGGTTGGCGGCCTGGGTGAGCGCCTTGGCATCGATGCGGGTGGGTTGCGCCGCCTGCAGCGGGTTGGCGACCAGCAGGGCAAGGGTGGCGGCAAGCAGGGTGATGCGCATCGACGGGCTCCACAAACGGAAAGCCCCGAGTCTAGGCCCGGGGCTTGCACTGCGACCGTGCCGGAAGTGTCACTTCCGCAGCGAATCGCGGATCTCGCGCAGCAGCAGGACTTCTTCCGCAGGTGCGGCCGGCGCGTCGGGGGCGGCTTCCGGCTTCTTGTGCATCTTGTTGATGCCCTTGACCACCATGAAGATGGCGAAGGCCACGATCACGAACTGGATCAGCGCGTTGATGAACTCGCCGTAGCCCAGCACCACCGCCGGCACTTCCTTGCCGGCGGCATCCACCGTTGCCGCCTTCAGCGTGATCACCAGCTTGGAGAAGTCGACGCCACCGATCAGCAGCCCGATCGGCGGCATGATCACCTTGTCCACCAGCGCGGAAACAATCTTGCCGAACGCGCCGCCGATCACCACGCCCACGGCAAGGTCGATCACGTTGCCACGCATCGCGAACTCACGGAACTCGGTCATCATTCCCATCGGTTGTCCTTCCCAGCTGGCGTGAAGCCGAAGATTAACCGTTCGCAGGCGCGATGTGGCCCTGCAGCCGCAGCGCATCGCCGATGCGGGCATCGAAGCGATCGCCCGGTTGCAGCGCGGCCACGCCGGCGGGCGTGCCCATGAACACCAGGTCGCCGGCGCGCAGCGCGTACAGCTTCGACAGCTCGTGCAGGATCTCGGGCACGTCCCAGATCAGCTGGTCCAGATGCGACTGCTGGCGACGCTCGCCATTGATGTCCAGCGAGATCGGCTGCGCCTGCAGCGGCCCGAACGCGGCCACTGGCAGCAACGTCGACACCGGCGCGGAATGATCGAAGGCTTTGCCGGTATCCCACGGCAGGCCCTTGGCCTTGGCCGCAGCCTGCAGATCGCGGCGGGTCAGGTCGAGGCCGACGCCGTAGCCGAACACCAGCGCGGCGGCGGCCTCCACCGGCAGCACCCCGACGGGCGCATCCAGACCCAGCGCCACCACCAGCTCCACCTCGTGGTGCAGGTCGGACGTGCCGGGCGGGTAGGGCACCACGCCATCGGTGACGATGGCATCGGCGGGTTTCATGAAGAACACCGGCGTTCCGCGCTCCGCTTTCGAGGCCGGCACAGCGGCGCCCATCTCGCGCGCGTGGTCGGCGAAGTTGCGGCCCACGCAATAGATCCGGCGCACCGGGAACGTGCCCAGCGTCGCACCGTTGGCGGCGGTGACGGCGATGCGCGGCGTGGCCGCGGCGGTCACCAAGTCCATCAGTGGGCCAGCGGCAGCTGCGCCTTGCCGACCACCCGGTAGCTGCCTTCGAACGCGCGTTCGCGCTGGCGCACGCCGGCACGCGCGCCGCGCTGCACCCACAGCCGCCACAGCAGGCCGCCGGCCAGCATCGCCGCCCCGACGAACACGCCCACCACCACCAGAGCCAGCAGCAGGGCGACGCCGAGCAGGCCCACGGCGACGCGCAGCAGCGGATGGCGCGGCCTGCGCGGGGCGTTGAAGGCAAGGTTGCGGAAACGCAGGAAGGTGCGGCGGTGGAAGCTGGACATCGTGGTGAAGATCCTGAACGCGACAGCGTCATGACACAATGCGGCGAAGTATCGGCAGAACCGGCGGGGCAGTTGTGAGCAGTTCGTTAAATGAGGTCGTGGCGCTGGCGCCGCTGGACGCCCTGCCGCCGGACAGCCTGCACGCCTGCGATGCGCCGGTCGATGGCGAAAACGAACCGCTGATCCTCTATCGCGACCCGCAGGGCGAGGTGCGCGCCTGGCGCAACGTCTGCCCGCACGCCGGGCGCCGGCTGGACTTCGCGCCCGGCAAGTTCCTGCGCAGCAAGGCCGGCGAACTGGTCTGCGCGGTGCACGGCGCGACCTTCGCACTGCCACAGGGCAACTGCGTGGCCGGCCCCTGCCGCGGCGACTGCCTGCGTGCGGTGCCGGTGCACGTGGCCGAAGGCGAAGTGCGGCTGGGTGACGCCGGCTGATCCTGCCTCAGAAGATCAGGTTCACCATCAGCACGATGATGCAGGTGTAGAGCAGGGTCAGCGGGCCTCCGGCGCGCCACATGTCGCGCGGGGTGTAGCCGGCCGGGCCGGTGATCATCGACACCGACGGATTGGACGCGGTGATGAAGTTGTTGGAGGCCGACAGCGCCACGATCAGCGCGAATGCGGTGGGGTTGCCGCCCACCGCCAGCGCCAGGTTGATCGCCAGCGGCACCAGCACGATGGTGGCGCCGACGTGGCTGATCACCATCGAGAAGGCGGTGGTGAACAGCGCCAGCGCCAGCCCGATCAGCCACGGCGGCATGCCCTCCGGCAGCCGCTCGATGCTGTGCCCGGCCACCCACGCGGCGGCGCCGCTGGAATCCATCGCCCAGCCCAGCGGGATCAGGCAGGCCATCAGGAACACGGTCTTCCAGCTGATCGCGGCGTAGGCCTCGTCCATCTTCAGCACGCCGGTCACCAGCATCCCGGCCACGCCGGTCATCAGCGCGATGGAGGTGGGGATGCGGGTGGACAGGGCCAGCAGCATGGTGACCGCGAAGATCGCCATCGCGATCTTGAACTTGTGCGGGCGCTGTTCGCCCTTGGGGTAGTCGGTCACCACCACGAAGTCACGGCTGCGCGCGGCTTCGGCCAGGTCGGTCCAGATGCTGTGCAGCACCAGCATGTCGCCGGCGCGGATCGGGATGTTGCGCACGTCCTCGCGCAGCACCTGCTTGTCGCGGTTGATCGCCAGCAGGCTCAGGCCGAACTGCTTGCGCAGGCGCAGCTGCGCCTGCGGCTTGCCGATGAAGCCGGAGGTGGGCGGCACCACCGCCTCGGAGATGCCGGCGCGACTGGGGTTGAACAGGTCGGCGAAGGCGCGCAGGCGGGCGGAGTCGCGCAGGAAGTTCTTCTGCGCGAAGTCGGCGATGCGCTGGCGCTCGCCCATCACGCCCAGCACGCTGCCCACCCAGATCCGGGTGTCGGCCGGCGGCGCCAGCCGCGATTCGTTGCCGGTCTGCAGCGCCAACAGCAGAGGCATGTCGACCAGCGCTTCGGCGTCGCCCACGCTCATGCCCACCAGCGGGCTGTCGGCGCTGACGGTGAGCTCGTGGATGTCGCCGTCGATGCCGTAGGCGCGGGCGAAGTAGCTCTGGGTGCGCGCGGGGGTGACCGCGTCGTCGCCATCCTCGCGCAGCACGCGGTTGCCGAAGAAGTGGAAATACGCCAGCGAGCCGGCCAGCAGCGCCAGCCCGATCGGCAGCGGCGCGAACATCTTCAGTGGCTGCAGCGCGGCCGCGCCGGACGGCATGTTGGCGTTGGCCGACACCAGCAGATCGTTGAGCAGGATCAGCGGCGAGTTGCCGACCATGGTCAGGCTGCCGCCCATGATGATCGCCGCCGACATCGGCATCAGCAGCCGCGACAGACTGATGCCGGTGCGCGCGGTCAGCCGCGAGGCCACCGGCAGGTACAGCGCGGTGGCCGAGGTGTTCTGGATGAACGCCGAATTGAGCCCGGCCACCGCCGAGGACAGCAGCAGCAGCCGTTGCTCGACGCCGTGGGCGCGCCGCAGCAGCCAGCTGGCCAGGCGGTTGAGCGCGCCGGTGCGGTCCAGCCCCGCGCCCAGGATCATGGTGGCGATGACGTTCATCACCGCGTCCGAGGAAAAGCCGCCGAAGATGTCCTCCGGCGCCACCAGCCCGGTCAGCCCCAGCACCACCAGCACCACCAGCGCGGCGGCGTCGGCGCGGATCCGCTCGAACAGGAACATCGCCATGGTGAACGCCACCAGGCCCAGCACCCAGAGCATGTCGCCGGTGAGGGTGAGGGTGGTGTCCATCAGGTGTCGTCGGTTTCCTTACGTGTTGGCCCGGCGGCTCAGCAGCGGTGGTACAGCAGGTCCCAGACGCCGTGCCCAAGCTTCTGCCCGCGCGTCTCGAAGTGGGTTTGCGGCCGCCACTCGGGCCGCGGCACATGGCCGCGCGGACCGGCAGCGTTGACCAAGCCGGCGGTGGCATCGAGCACATCCCACATCTGCTCCGCATACTCCTGCCAATCGGTGGCGAGGTGCAAGCGGCCATCGGGCGCGAGCTTGCGCACCAACAGCGCGGCGAACGCCGGATTCACCAGCCGGCGCTTGTGGTGGCGCTTCTTGTGCCAGGGATCGGGGAAGTAGATGCGCACCTCGTCGAGGCTGCCGTCGGCGATCTCGTTTTCCAGTACCTCCACCGCGTCATGGTGGTACAGGCGCACGTTGTTCGCCTCGTCTTCGGCCAGCGCATTGAGCAGGCGGCCCACGCCGGGCGCGTGTACTTCGATGCCGATGTGGTCGCGGGCCGGATCGCGCCGCGCCGAGTATCGCAGCGCCTCGCCGTTGCCGAAGCCGATTTCGAGGATGCGCCTGGTGCTGCGGCCGAATGCGGCGTCGAAATCGCGCGCCGCGCCTGCATAGTCCAGACCGAAGCGTGGCCACAGTTCGTCGAAGGCGCGCTGCTGGGCGTCGGTGAAGCGGCCCTGGCGCAGCACGAAGCTGCGCACCTTGCGCACGCCTTCGGTGGCGGTGAAGGGCTTGGGCGGGGCCTTGGCGCCGCTGCTGGAAAACGGGTCGGTCAAATCGGCGGTCTCTGGCGCGGCCTGCGCAAGCATGCAGGCCCGGACGGCTATTGTCGCCGGTTGCGGCGTGTCGTGACGCAGCGCAGCGTGAGGCCGTTATGATTTCATGAAACGATGCCCTGCCATTCGCTGGCGTATGTCGTGATGACGCGGCTGCCACGCCCCTCACAACCGAATTCCCTGTCCAGATCGAGGATGCCGATGAAAACCCTGTTCCGCCGGACGCTGCTGTCCGCCGCCCTTGCCATGGTTGCGATGCCTGCCGTTGCGCAGACCGTGCCGCCGTCGCCGTTCACCCGCACTATCTTCTTTGGTGACAGCCTCACCGACGGCGGCTACTTCCGCCCGCTGCTGACCCAGATGCTGGGCCCCAACGGCGCGGTCGTCGGCCAGTTCACCACCAATCCGGGCTATGTCTGGTCGCAGCACCTGGCCAGCTACTACGGTGGCGACGCCGCCCCGGCCTGGAGCGGCAACACCACCGCCACCCCGACAGCCGGCAGCGGTGACAACTGGGCGGTGGGCGGTGCGCGCGTCGGCACCAGCGCCGTCGGCGGGCTGGGTTACACGCCGTCGCTGACCGCGCAGTACCAGGCCTACCTGGCCGCCGGCAACACGGTCGATCCGGGTGCGCTCTACACCGTCTGGGGCGGCGCCAACGACCTGTTCGCGGTGCAGGCCAACCCGGCGCAGGCGTCCGCCATCATCGGTGGCGCGGTGACCGCGCAGATCGGCATGATCGGCGCGCTGACCCAGGCCGGTGCGCAGTACATCCTGGTGCCGAACCTGCCCGACCTCGGGCTGACCCCGGACGCGCGCGCCGGTGGGGCGCTGGGCATGGCGCAGGCCACCGCGCTGACCACCAGCTACAACAACGCGCTGTTCTCCGGCATCACCGCGGCCAACCTGCGCGTGATCCCGCTGGATACCTTCCACTTCCTGCAGGAAGTGGTGGCCAGCCCGGCTGCGTTTGGCCTGACCAACGTCACCGGCAAGGCCTGTTCGACCGCGGTGCAGGGCGGCAGCTCGCTGTTCTGCAGCCCGCTGTCCACCGCGCCAGGCGGCGCCAACAGCTACCTGTTCGCCGACGGCGTGCATCCCACCGCTGCCGCGCACGAGGCGGTGGCGGATTTCGCGATCTCGGTCATCGACGGCCCGCGCCTGATTTCGCTGCTGCCGCAGTCGGCCACCACCACCGGCCGCGCGCGCGCGCAGATGGTCGATGGCGTGGCATCCGGCATGGCCGCAGCCGAGGGCGACGGCATGCACTGGTGGGCCGACCTGCGCGGCCAGCAGCAGCGCTTCGTCAACTCCAGCGGCTACGACGGCATGGGCGGCACCGGCTCGTTCGGCATCGGCTGGCGCAGCGGCAACCTGATGTACGGGGCATTCGCCGGCTACGGCCGGCAGGACATCGACTTCGGCTACCGCCGCGGCGACTTCCGCCAGACCGACGCCAGCGTCGGCGGCTTCCTGGGGTGGGCCGGCGACAGCGCATGGGTCAACGGCCAGCTGAGCTGGACCAAGCTGGGCTACAAGGTCGACCGCCAGGTCAACCTAGGCCAGGCCACCCGCATCCACAGCGGCTCGCCGGACGGTGACAACCTGAGTGCCGGTGCCAGCGCCGGCTGGACGTTCAAGCACGGCGCGCTGGAGCACGGCCCGGTGGTGGCGGTGCTGGCGCAGCGGATCAGCGTCGACGGCTACGCCGAAAACAGCACCCAGTCGACCGCGCTGGGTTTCCTGCCGCAGGACGTCGATTCGCTGATCGGCAGCGCCGGCTGGCAGGCCAGCTTCGCCCTCAACGACCACATCAAGCCGTACGTGCGGATGACCTGGGACCGCGAGTTCGAGGACGCACCGGCGCAGGCCTGGGCGCAGTCGCTGTCGATGCCGGGCACGGCCCCCTACGCGGTGCCGGGCGTGGCGTTCGACGACAGCTACGGCACCTTGGGCATGGGCGTGCGCAGCAAGCTGTTCGGGATGGACGTGACCGGCGGCGCCAACGTCACGGTGGAACAGCAGGGCGGCAGCAACACCACGTTCTTCGTCACCTTCGGCGGCGCGTTCTGATCCGTGGGCGGGCGGGATGCGGCGCGCCTGCGTTGCATCCCGCACCGCCACCGGCATAGACTTGCCGGCCTCGCGGGTGTAGCTCAATGGCAGAGCTGTAGCTTCCCAAGCTACTGACGAGGGTTCGATTCCCTTCACCCGCTCCAAGATGATCAGTTGCAAGGGCGGCATCCGCGTGGATGCCGCCCTTTCCGTTGGCGAAGCAGTTGATGATGGGCGCCGTCGGCAGCGGCGCATGCAGGGTCTTACCGAGATGAAACTCGCCATCCTTTCCCGCAACGGCAAGCTGTATTCCACCCGCCGGCTGGTGGAGGCCGCGCGCGAGCGCGGACACAGCGTGCGCGTGCTCGACCCGCTGCGCTGCTACCTGCGGATCAGCAGCGACGGCTTCGACATGCGCTACAAGGGCAAGCCGCTGGCCGGTTATGAAGCGGTGGTGCCGCGGGTGGGCGCGTCGGTGACGCGCTACGGCTGCGCGGTGCTACGCCAGTTCGAGCTGATGGGCAGCTACAGCCCCAACAGCGCGGCGGCGATCGCGCGCGCGCGCGACAAGCTGCGCTGCCACCAGGTGCTGGCGGCGGAGGGCATCGGCCTGCCGGTGACGGTGTTCGGCGACAACCCCGACGATACCGGCGACCTGCTGGCGATGCTGGGGCCGGCGCCGCATGTCATCAAGCTCAACGAGGGCACCCAGGGCGCGGGGGTGATGCTGACCGAGAAGCCGTCGGCGTCGCGCGCGGCCATCGAAACCCTGCGCGGCCTGTATGCCAATTTCCTGGTGCAGGAGTTCATCGCCGAGGCCAAGGGCGCCGACCTGCGCTGCTTCGTGGTCGGCGACCGCGTGGTCGCGGCGATGCGGCGGCAGGCACCGAAGGGCGACTTCCGCTCCAACCTGCACCGCGGCGGCATCGCCAAGAAGGTCCGGCCGACCCGCGCCGAGGTGGACACGGCGGTGCGCGCGGCGCGCATCCTCGGTCTCGGCGTGGCCGGGGTGGACCTGATCCGCAGCCAGCGCGGCCCGCTGGTGCTGGAGGTCAACTCGTCGCCGGGACTGGAGGGCATCGAGACGGTCACCGGCCTGGACGTGGCCGGTGCGGTGATCGAGCACGTGGCCGAACGCGCCGCAGCGACGCAACGCACTCGCAACACCGATTTGACGGATTCTTAATCGGACGTCGCCCAACATCCCCACATGCCCGGCTGTACTTCCCCCGCAGTCGGGCATGCAGGGCATGCATGTGAACTTCGGCCCGGGCGGCTTCGCCCGGGCCTTTTGTTGCCTGCGCCAAATGGCCCGCGCAAATGAACCCGCTGTGCAAGAATCGGGAACCGGCGAGAGCCGCGCCGGTCTCACCCGGCGGACCCGCCAAACTGGAACCCCCATGCGCATTCTGGTCATCGAGGACAACCCCGACATCGCCGCCAACCTGGGCGACTACCTGGAGGACTGCGGCCACACCGTGGATTTCGCCGCCGACGGCATCACCGGGCTGCACCTTGCGGTGGTGCACGACTTCGATGCGATCGTGCTGGACCTCAACTTGCCGGGCATGGATGGCCTGGAGGTCTGCCGCAAGCTGCGCGTGGAGGCGCGCAAGCAGACCCCGGTACTGATGCTGACCGCGCGCGACTCGCTGGACAACAAGTTGGCCGGCTTCGATTCCGGCGCCGACGACTACCTGATCAAGCCGTTCGCGCTGCAGGAAGTGAACGTGCGCCTGAACGCGCTGGCGCGGCGCGGACGCGGGCTGCCGGCGCGGGTGCTCCACGTCGGCGAGCTGGAATACAACCTCGACACCCTGGAAGTGCACCGCGAGGGCAAGCTGATCCAGCTCAATCCCACCGCGCTGAAGATCCTGCAGGCGCTGATGGAGGCCTCGCCGGCGGTGGTGACCCGGCAGGACCTGGAGGGCCGCGTCTGGGGCGAGGAACTGCCGGATTCGGATTCGCTGCGGGTGCATATCCACGGCCTGCGCGCGGCGGTGGACAAGCCGTTCGGCACGCCGATGATCCAGACCCGCCACGGCATCGGCTACAGGATCGCTGTGCCAGATGCAGGCAACTGACCCTGCGTTGGCGCGCCTGCCGCGGGCCCGGCGGCGGCTGCGCACCCGCATCATCCTGTCGTTCGTGCTGTTCGGCTTCGCCCTGACTACGCTGATCGCGGCGACCACGGTCTACATGCGCAACCGCGTCGAAAACAACGTGCTTGGCGCGGCGCTGGCGAAGAACAACAACATGTTCGCGGAAGGGTTCTATCGCAACCCGACCGCCGTGGGCATCCCGTTCGAGAAGATCCAGGGCCGGCAGTTCAGCACCCGCAAGCTCGACAAGGTGCCGCCGGAATGGCGCGACCTGTCCAACGGCGTGCACGACGTGGCCATGCCGGCGCAGGCGTCCGGCGAGCCGCGGGTCTACAAGCTGGCGGTGCGCAAGGACCCGGATTATTGGTTCTTCCTCGCCTACGACATCGCCGAAGAGCGCGAGAGCCAGCAGAAGCTCAACAGCGCGCTGGTGGCCAGCGTCGGGATCTTCACCCTGTTTTCGCTGCTGATCGGCTGGTGGTCGGCCGCGCGGGTGATGAGCCCGGTCACCGAGCTGGCGCAGCGGCTGCGCCGTTCCGGCACCAGTTCCAGCCCGGAGGCGCTGGCGCCCCACTTTCCCGAGGACGAAGTGGGCGAGCTGGCGAAGGCGCTGGACGACTACGCCGCGCGGCTGACCGAGGTGGTGCAGCGCGACCGCGAATTCAACGCCGACGTCAGCCACGAGCTGCGCACCCCGCTGGCGGTGATCCGCGGCGCGGTGGAGCTGCTGCTGGCCCGGCCCGAACTGGACGAGCGCACGCGCACCCGGCTGTCGCGCATCCAGCGCGCCGAACTGCAGTGCACCGACCTGATCAGCGCGCTGCTGCTGCTGTCGCGCAACGAGCGCGCGGTGGGCCAATGCGATGCCGCGCGGGTGGCGCAGCAGCTGCTGGAAAGCCATCGCGCCCAGCTTGCCGGCAAGCCGGTGGTGCTGCGCCTGGAGGGCGCCGCGACGCTGCCGCTGGACGTGCCGGAATCGGTGCTGTCGGTGGCCCTGGGCAACCTGATCGGCAACGCCGTGAAATACACGCCCAGCGGCGAGGTGGTGGTGCGGGTGTTGGCCAACGCGGTGGAAGTCAGCGACTCCGGCCCGGGCCTGAGCGCCGAGGACGCGGCCAAGCTGTTCACCCGCGGCTACCGCGGCACCCACGCCGGGCATTCGCAAGGTGGCGGCATCGGCCTGTCGATCGTGCGCCGGCTGTGCGCGCTGTACGCCTGGGACGTGCGGGTGCGGCCGGGTGACGGCAGGGGCGTGGTCGCCACGCTGACCTTCGGCTGAGGCGCGGCAGCGCCGGCGGCGTCGCGGCGTCATAATGTGCGGATACGTTTTCCAGGAATTCGCGCATGCACGCTTCCACCGCCGCACCGCTGGCCTACCAGGTCAACCTGTCCGATCACGCTCTCGGCGAGGCGCAGCGCAACGCGCTGCTGGCCGGCGAGCTGGGCTTCGGCAAGCGCTTCACCGACCACATGGTGGCGATCCAGTGGGACAAGGACCGGGGCTGGTACGACGCGCAGGTCCACGCCTACGGCCCGCTGTCGCTGGACCCGGCGGCGGCGGTGCTGCATTACGGCCAGGAGATCTTCGAAGGCATCAAGGCCTATCGCCATGCCGACGGTTCGATCTGGACCTTCCGCCCCGAGGCCAATGGCGCGCGCCTGCAGCGTTCCGCCGCGCGGCTGGCGCTGCCGCAGCTGCCGGTGGACGAGTTCGTCGAATCGCTGCGCCAGCTGGTCGCGGTCGACCACGCCTGGGTGCCGTCGGCGCCGGAAAGCAGCCTGTATTTCCGCCCCTTCATGATCGCCAGCGAAGCTTTCCTCGGCGTGCGCGCGGCGCAGGCGGCGACCTATTACGTGATCGCCAGCCCGGCCGGCGCCTACTTCGCCAAGGGCGTCGCCCCGGTGTCGATCTGGCTGTCCGAGGACTACGCGCGCGCGGCCAAGGGCGGCACCGGCGCGGCCAAATGCGGCGGCAACTATGCCGCTTCGCTGCTGCCGCAGCAGGAAGCGCAGGCGCAGGGCTGCTCGCAGGTGCTGTTCCTCGACCCGGTCGAAGGCAAGTACCTGGAAGAACTGGGCGGGATGAACGTGTTCCTGGTCTACCGCGACGGTCGCCTGGTCACTCCGGAGCTGTCGGGCAGCATCCTCGAGGGCATCACCCGCTCCAGCATCCTGCAGCTGGCGCGCGACCGCGGCATGACGGTGGAGGAGCGCAAGGTTTCCATCGATGAGTGGAAGGCCGGCGTTGCCTCCGGCGAGATCGCCGAAGTGTTCGCCTGCGGCACCGCCGCGGTGGTCACCCCGATCGGCGAACTGAAGGGCAATGACTTCGCGGTCGGCGACATCCATGCGCCGGCCGGCGAGGTCACCATGGCGCTGCGTCGCGAATTGACCGACATCCAGCATGGCCGCGCGCCGGATCGCCACGGCTGGATGGTGCGCCTGCGCTGACCGGCGCACAGCCGTCCCCGGCCACGCCGCGGGCGGCTACATCCGCACCCACCAGCAGCCCATGCGCTGGCGCAGCCCGAAACTGGCGCGCGCCGGCGTGTAACCGTCCGCCTGCACCTGTTTCACCCGCAGGCCTATCGGTGGTCCCGCGGGAGGCGGGGCCAGCCACGGGTCGGCGCTTTCCCAGCGGTCGCCGGCGTGGACCGTCTGCACTTCCACGACGTCGCGCCTGGCAATGGCCTGCAGACGCTTCATCACCCGATAGGCGTTGGCGGTCCCCATGCCTGCCCAGTCATACAACCCGGCAATGCGGTTGGCATCGCCGGAGCGGACCGCCTCCTCCAGTGCATACGCCAGGTCCTGCACGTCGCGTGCGCAGACCGGCCGGCGGTAGCTTGCCGCGGGGGCGCCGAGGGTGGGCACGCGCAATTCCTCGACCGCGCCCATGTCCGCGCAGCGGCGGTCGGTGTACAGCCGGGTGCCATCGGCGGTGACGCAATGCCTGACCTGTGCCGACGCCTCGCGCATCGGTGCGAGGCTGGCCAGCAGGAGCAGTAGCAAGGAAAAACGGAGCATTCCCGCAGGGTACGCGTGGCCCCGTCAATGCGGAAGAAAGCCCGCGCGAAGCGTTCAGGCCAGCCGCTGCAGCACCGTCTGGGTGGGCTTGGCCAGGTTCAGCGTGTAGAAATGCAGCGCCGGCGCGCCGCCTTCGACCAGCCGGCGGCACAGCCCCGCCACCACGTCGGCGGCGAACTCGCGCACCGCCTCGGCATCGTCGCCGAAGGCGCGCATGCGCTGGTCGATCCAGCGCGGGATCTGCGCCCCGCAGGCCTCGGAGAACCGGCGCAGCTGGCTGAAGTTGGCGATCGGCATGATCCCGGGAACGATCGGCAGGTCGATGCCCTGCGCGCGCGCATCGTCGACGAAGCGGAAATAGGCGTCGGCGTTGTAGAAATACTGGGTGATCGCGCCGCTGGCGCCGGCCTCGACCTTGGTCTTGAAATGACCCAGGCCGATCCGCGCGTCTTCGGACTGCGGGTGGGTTTCCGGATAGGCGGCCACCTCGACGTGGAAATGCTCGCCGTGTTCGTCGCGGATCAGCCGCACCAGCTCGCTGGCATAGCGCAGGTCGCCGCTGCGGGCCATGCCGGAGGGCAGGTCGCCGCGCAGCGCGACGATGCGGGTGCAGCCCAGCGCGCGGTAGAGCTTGAGCAGGGTGCGGATCTCCTCGCGGCTGCCGCCGACGCAGGTCAGGTGTGGCACGCCGTCCACGCCGTGTTCGCCGCGCAGCCGCTGCACGGTCTCCGGGGTATGGCTGAGGGTGGAGCCGCCGGCGCCGAAGGTGACCGACATGAACTGCGGCGCATGCGCCTTGAGCTTGCGCACGGTGCGGTCGAACTGGGCATGCTGTTCGTCGGTCTTGGGCGGGTAGAACTCGAAGCTGATCGGCAGCATTTCGGCGGGATCGTCCGTGGGTGGCGGGATTATATATCGCTTTTTCCGGATGAAGCGATATATGTCCGGACATGGCCGCCGCTCGGGGCCGGGTGACGTGCGTCAATGCAGGCCGGCGGCGCTGGGGGTACAACTGGCAGGCCGTCATCCAGGAATTCTGCCAATGAGCACCATGCTGTTTCCGGTCGGGCGCATCCAGCGCACCGACACCGGCTTCCAGGGCCATCTCTCGCGCGACCTCGAACACGAGGCGGACGCGGTCTGGGCCATGCTCACCGATTCGGCGTCGATGGCGCAGTGGCTGGCGCCGGGCAGCATCCAGCAGCAGCCGGGCGGCGCGGTGCGGGTCGATTTCGCCGACAGCGGCACGATCATCGACAGCAGGCTGACCGCGTTCGAACCGGGGCGGGTGCTGGAGTATTCGTGGAGCAGCGGTGACCAGCCGCAGCGACCGTTGCGCTGGGAGCTGCATCCGCGCGGCGGCGGCACCCGGCTGGAGCTGTTCGTGAGCATCCCGGCGGACGAGGACGTGGCCAAGGCCTGCGCCGGTTTCGAGGGCCACCTGGAAATGCTGGCGACGGCGCTGGAAGGCGTGTCGACCCGATTCCCGTTCGACCTGTTCGTGCAGACCCGCAAGTCGTACGCCGAGCAGGTGGCGCGGTTGGGCTAGTCCCGCAACGGAAACGGGCGCCTTGCGGCGCCCGTCGTTGTCACCGCCGCCGGAAGGCGATCAGTAGCGGTAGTGCTCCGGCTTGTACGGGCCGTCCGTCGACACGCCGAGGTAGTCGGCCTGCTCGGTCGTCAGCCGGGTCAGCTTCACCCCGATCTTCTCCAGGTGCAGGCGCGCCACCTCCTCGTCCAGCTTCTTCGGCAGGATGTAGACCTTGGCCTCGTAGGCGTCCTTGTTGGCCCACAGGTCGATCTGCGCCAGCGTCTGGTTGGAGAACGAGTTCGACATCACGAAGCTGGGGTGGCCGGTGGCGCAGCCCAGGTTCACCAGCCGGCCTTCGGCCAGCAGGAAGATGCTGTTGCCATTGGCGAAGGTGAACTTGTCCACCTGCGGCTTGATGTTGGTCTTCACCGCGCCGCTGGCGTACAGCGCATCGACCTGGATCTCGTTGTCGAAGTGGCCGATGTTGCAGACGATGGCCTGGTCCTTCATCGCCTGCATGTTGGCCAGGGTGATGATGTCCTTGTTGCCGGTGGTGGTGACGTAGATGTCGGCACGGCCGAGGGTGTCCTCGACGGTGGTGACTTCAAAGCCTTCCATCGCCGCCTGCAGCGCGCAGATCGGGTCGATCTCGGTGACGATGACGCGGGCGCCGTAGGCGCGCAGCGATGCCGCCGAACCCTTGCCGACGTCGCCGTAGCCGCAGACCACCGCCACCTTGCCGGCCAGCATCACGTCCAGCGCGCGCTTCAGGCCATCGGCGAGCGATTCGCGGCAGCCGTACAGGTTGTCGAACTTCGACTTGGTGACCGAGTCGTTGACGTTGATCGCCGGCACCAGCAGCTGGCCCTTCTCGGCCAGCTGGTAGAGGCGGTGCACGCCGGTGGTGGTTTCCTCGGAAACGCCCTTCCAGTCCTTGACCACGCGGGTCCAGTAGCCGGGACGCTCGCTGGCGACGCGCTTGAGCAGGTTCTTGATCACCTGCTCCTCGTGGCTGCCGGAGGCCGAATTGACCCAGCTGTCGTCGCCCTGTTCCAGCTCATAGCCCTTGTGGATCAGCAGGGTCACGTCGCCGCCGTCATCGACCACCAGTTCCGGGCCGGTCAGGGTGCCGTCGGCCAGGGTGAAGGTCAGCGCGTCGAGCGTGCAGTCCCAGTATTCCTCCAGCGTCTCGCCCTTCCAGGCGAACACGGGGGTGCCGGTGGCGGCGATCGCGGCGGCGGCGTGGTCCTGGGTGCTGAAGATGTTGCAGGACGCCCAGCGCACGTCGGCGCCGATGTCCTTCAGCGTCTCGATCAGCACCGCGGTCTGGATGGTCATGTGCAGCGAGCCGGTCACCCGCACGCCCTTGAGCGGGGTGGTGGCGGCGTACTGCTTGCGGATCGACATCAGGCCCGGCATCTCGTGCTCGGCGATGTCGAGTTCCTTGCGGCCCCAGTCGGCCAGCGAAATGTCGGCGACCTTGTAATCGCCCTCGGTCGAGAAGGTCCTGGCAACAGCGTTCATGGTGAAACTCCGTGAGTGCGGTGGATGCGGTCACGGGCGCCGTTGTTGGACATCGCCGAGCCTGGTGGTCGGCGGGGTTGGACCCGGCCTCCATCGCAGCGCCCCTCGGCGGTCGCGCATTGTATCGCAGCATCGCGATGGAGCCATGGGTAGCGATGGCTGGCCACTGCCGCCGTGCGGGCGCAGACTGGCCGCGTTGCAGCGGCGAGGCACGCATGGCGATCGATACGCAAGCTCCGGAATGGCAGGTTTCACGCTGGTTCAACGCGCCCGCGCCGCTGTCGCTGGCCGCGCTGCGCGGTCGCGTGGTGGTCATCGAGGCATTCCAGATGCTGTGCCCCGGCTGCGTCTCGCACGGGTTGCCGCAGGCGCAACGGGTGCGGCAGGTGTTCGCGCGCGAGGATGTGGAGGTGATCGGCCTGCACACCGTGTTCGAACACCATGCGGCGATGACGCCGGTGGCGCTGGAAGCATTCCTGCACGAATACCGGATCGGCTTCCCGGTGGGCGTGGATGCAGCGTCCGAGGCGGGCGCGATCCCGCGCACCATGGCCGCCTACGGCATGCGCGGCACGCCGACGCTGCTGCTGGTCGACCGCGTCGGCCGCCTGCGCCAGCACCACTTCGGTCAGGTGGAGGACCTGATGCTGGGTGCGCAGATCGCGATGTTGGCGGCGGAACCCGTGCCTGGCCCGGCAACGGGTGGTGCGGCCTGCAGCGTGGACGGCAGCTGCGACTGACGGATCAGCCGCCCAGCGCTTCCCAGCGCGCGTAGGCGGCGTCCAGTTCGGCCTGCAGCGTGGCCAATTCGACATTCGCGCGCTGCTGGGCAGCGGCGTCCTGCTTGTAGAAGGCGGCATCCTGCATGGCGGCGCTGCGCGTGGCGATGTCGGTTTCCAGCTGCTCGATCTTCGCTGGCAGCAGCTCCAGTTCGCGCTGGTCCTTGTAGCTGAGCTTTATCTTCGCGGGGGTGGGCGCGGAAGGTGCTGCCGGGGCCGCTGCCGCTGCTGTCTGCAGCTGCATCTGCGCCTGCGGCCGCTGCCGCAGCCAGTCGCTGTAGCCGCCGACGTATTCGCCCAGCCGGCCACCGCCTTCCAGCGCCAGCGTGCTGGTGACGACATTGTCGAGGAAATCGCGGTCGTGGCTGACCAGCAGCAGGGTGCCCTGGTAGTCCAGCAGCAGTTCTTCCAGCAGCTCGAGGGTCTCCACGTCGAGGTCGTTGGTGGGTTCGTCCATCACCAGCAGGTTGGACGGCTGCGCGAACAGCCGCGCCAGCAGCAGGCGGTTGCGCTCGCCGCCGGACAAGCGGGTGATTGGTGCGCGCGCGCGTTCCGGGCTGAACAGGAATTCCTGCAGGTAGCCGATGATGTGCTTGCGGCTGCCGTTGATCTCGACGAAGTCGCGCCCGCCGGCCACGTTCTCCAGCGCGCTGCGGGTTTCGTCCAGCTGGCTGCGGTGCTGGTCGAAATAGGCGATCTGCAGGTTGGTGCCCATCGCCACCGTGCCGGTATCCGGCGTCAGTTCGCCCAGCAGGATCTTCAGCAGGGTCGACTTGCCGGAGCCGTTGGGGCCGATGATGCCGACCTTGTCGCCGCGCAGCAGCACGGTGCTGGCATCGCGCAGGATCACCTTGTCGCCGAACGCCTGCGACACCCCGGTCATCTCGATGACCTTCTTGCCGGAGGATTGCGCGCTGGCGGCCTCCATCTTCACCTTGCCGGTGAGTTCGCGGCGCGCGGCGCGCTCGCGGCGCATCGTCTTGAGTGCGGTCACCCGGCCTTCGTTGCGGGTGCGGCGGGCCTTGATGCCCTGGCGGATCCACACTTCTTCCTGCGCCAGCAGCTTGTCGAAGCGCGCGTTCTCCTGCGCCTGCGCGTGCAGGCGTTCCTCGCGGCGGCGCAGGTAGTTGTCGTAGTCGCCGGGCCAGCTGGTGACCTGGCCGCGGTCGATTTCGACGATGCGGGTGGCCAGCGCGCGCAGGAAGCTGCGGTCGTGGGTGACGAAGACGATGCTGCCGTTGAAGGATTTGAGGAAACCTTCCAGCCAGTCGATCGCCTCGATGTCGAGGTGGTTGGTGGGTTCGTCCAGCAACAGGATGTCGGGCGCACGCACCAGTGCCTGTGCCAGCAGCACGCGTCGCTTCATGCCGCCGGACAGCGCGGCGAAATCCGCGTCCTCCGGCAGTTCCAGCCGCTCCAGCACCTGCTGCACGCGGCGATCCAGGTCCCAGCCGTGCTGCGCTTCGATCTGCGCCTGCGCGTCGGCCATCGCATCCATGTCGCCGTCGTGCACGGCGTGGTGGAAGCGTGCCAGCAGCGCGCCCAGGTCGCCCAGCCCCTCGGCCACCACGTCGAACACGCTGCCGTGGGTGTCCTGCGGCACTTCCTGCGCCATCCGCGCGACCACCACGCCGCCCTGCACGCGCAGCTCGCCGTCGTCGGGTTTGATGTCGCCGGCCATCAGCCGCATCAGGGTGGATTTGCCGGCGCCGTTGCGGCCGACGATGCAGACGCGTTCGCCGGGTTCGATGGTCAGGTTGACCTGTTCGAGCAGCAGTGGGCCGCCGACGCTGAAGTCGACGTTCTGGAATTGGAGGAGGGGCATCCGGCCATTTTACGCGGCCGGCAGGATGAGCGGGGCGCGTGGCTTGCGTGCCCTTGGCCCACCCGCCAGACTGACCGCAGGCACTTGTTGGTCATGACCCGGCCATGCACTGGACGTCCGCTGCGTGTATCGCATTGATGCTCGCGCTGCCCGTGAGGGCGGCGGACGGGGCGATCACCGTGAAGGCGCTGGAAGCGCAGCCGAAGATTCCCGCCGAGTTCGCCAGGATGACGTATCCGCAGCGGATCGAATGGCTGGAGCTTCAGCTCGCCAGCACCACCGATCCCGTGCGTCGCTACCAGCTGGTGTCGGAGCGCGCGATGCAGCAGTACTTCCAGGGGAACAGCGCAGGGACCCTGGCCGATTGCCGGCGGGTCGCGCCGGCCGCTTTCGACCTGCGCTACCGCCTTGCCTGCGCGTCCACCGGCGACGGTGACCTCAAGGGTCACGCCCATGAGCTGCTGGAGATCCACGCCGATGCCATCAAGGCGGGCGACATCGACCTCGCCACCAAGGCGCTGTCGTCGGCGGCGTGGGCGCAGTCCGAACTGGGGGACATCGCCGGCGCGTTCCAGTCGTACGAACAGGCCCTGAAGCTGGCCGGGAAAGCGCTGCCGGAAACGCTGATCGACGTGACCTTGAATACCGCCACCCTTTACGTGGTGCATGGCGACCGCGAATACGTCAACAAGGGTATTGCCCTGCAGGAAGACGCAATCGCGCGGTTCCGCGCGATGAAGAAGCAATACCCCGGGGATGCCGACTACTTCGACAGTGTCATCACCCTGACCCAGTTCAACGCCGGCGTGGCCCATGCCTTGCACCTGCAGGACTACGCCAGGGCATTGCGTTGGCTCGGCGAGATGGACCCGCGGCAGACCGAGTTCCGGCAGGGCGCGCTGGTGTTCTCGGCGCTGTCGGCGGCGGAACTGGGGCGCACGGCGCAGGCGCGCGAGTGGCTGCGGCAATCCCGCGAAACCCCCGCCAGTGCGGAGACGGATACCGCCTACCTGGCTTGCTACCAGCAGCTGGTGCAGCTCAAGCTGGACGGGCAGGCAAAGCTGGCGCCGTGCCGCGACCTGTCGCCGAAGACGCCGCTGGAGGTCAGTCTTGACCTCTACAAGCGCCTCGCAATCCTTCCTCATCCGGACTGGCGGCTGGTGGGGCTGGATGGCCTGCACCGGCTGTTCGTGCAGACGCTGGAGCCACAGCTCAAGCAGAGCGCCATGCGCGGGGCCTCGCGCGCCGAACTCAGCCGTCTGCAGCTTGAGTCGAAGCTGGTGGGCCAGTTGCTGGAGAAGGAACAGGCGCTGAAGCGCGCCGAACAGGACAAGCTGGCCACCCAGCGCCTGCTGGCGGTGGCAGCGGTCGCCATCCTGCTGCTGGTGTTGCTGGTCATCGTGCTGCGCCTGCGGCACAACCGGAAGCTCGCCCGCCAGTTCCTGTCGATGAGCCTGGAGGACGGGCTGACCGGACTGCGCAACCGGCGCTATTTCGAGCACAACGTCGGGCGCGAGATTGGCCTGGTCAAGCGCGCTTGCCATGAAGGCGCCGCGCATTCGATCGTGTTCTGCCTGTTCGATATCGATCATTTCAAACGGATCAACGACCAGCACGGCCACGAGGCGGGTGACCGGGTGCTGGTGGAGTTCGCGCGCCGGATCCAGGGCGCGATCCGCGACACCGACATGCTGGTGCGCTGGGGCGGCGAGGAGTTCCTGCTGGTGGCACGCGTGGCCCATGCGGGCGAGGCGTGCCGGATTGGCGACCGCATCCGCGCGGCGGTCTCCAGCGCGCCCTTCGTCCTTGCCGGTGGGGCTTCGTTGGACGTGACCTGCACCAGCGGCATCGTGCCCTATCCGCGGATGGAAAGCGGCGAAGCGGCGGATATCCCCTGGCAGCGGCTGGTGCAGCTTGCGGACGCCGCCATGTACCTGGGCAAGCGCAAGGGGCGGGATGGCTGGGTCTGCATCGACAGGCTCCCTGACATCGGCGCGCTGGACCGGATCCTGGCGCAGGACCTGGAGGTGTCGCTCCGGGAAGGCCTGGTCGAGCTGAGCGACAGCAGTCAAACCTCCGCCCGCGCCGGGGCTGCGTGAGCGACGCGCCACCGGGCTCTCCGATCCCGGCTGCACCAACGGAAACGGGCCGCATCGCTGCGGCCCGTTTGCGTATCGCCTGGTCGAAGTACGGCTTACTTCAGCTTTGCCGCCTTGCGCAGGGCCTCGGCCTTGTCGGTCTTCTCCCACGAGAAGGCGGTGGCCTTGTGCTTGTTGCCCTCGCCGTCGGTGTAGCTGATTTCCTTCGGCTTGCGGCCGAAGTGGCCGTAGCTGGCGGTGGGCTGGTAGATCGGGTGCTCCAGGTCCAGCATGCGGGTGATCGCATACGGGCGCAGGTCGAAGTGCGCGCGGATCAGCTTCTCGATCACGTCGTCGCCGACCTTGCCGGTGCCGAAGGTGGTCACCGAGATCGAGGTCGGCTGGGCCACGCCGATGGCGTAGGACACCTGCACCTCGCACTTGTCGGCCAGGCCGGCGGCGACGATGTTCTTGGCCACGTAGCGCGCGGCGTAGGCGGCGCTGCGGTCGACCTTCGACGGATCCTTGCCGGAGAACGCGCCGCCGCCGTGGCGGGCCATGCCGCCGTAGGTGTCGACGATGATCTTGCGCCCGGTCAGGCCGCAGTCGCCCACCGGCCCGCCGATCACGAACTTGCCGGTCGGGTTGATGTGCACCTTGTTCTTCGGCAGCGCTTCCAGCCACTTCTTCGGCAGCACCGGGGCGAGGATGTGCGTGCGCACGGCCTCGATCAGGTCCTTCTGCTTGATGTCCGGGTCATGCTGGGTGGACAGCACCACCGCATCGAGGCCCAGCACGGTGTTGCCGTCGTAGCGCAGGGTGACCTGCGACTTGGCGTCCGGGCGCAGCCACTTCAGCTTGCCGCTCTTGCGCACCTTGGCCTGCTGCTCCACCAGCCGGTGGCTGTAGTACAGCGGCGCCGGCATGAACTCGGGGGCTTCGTTGCAGGCATAGCCGAACATCAGGCCCTGGTCGCCCGCGCCCTGGTCTTCCGGCTTCTTGCGGTCCACGCCCTGGTTGATGTCGGGCGACTGCTTGCCGAGCATGTTGATGATGGCGCAGGTGTGGCCATCGAAGCCGACGCTGGAATTGTCGTAGCCGATGTCGTTGATGACCTTGCGCGCCAGCGCCTCGATGTCCACCCACGCGCTGGTGGTGACTTCACCGGCCACGATGGCGGCACCGGTCTTCACCAGCGTCTCGCAGGCCACGCGCGCCTGCTTGTCCTGGGCCAGGATGGCGTCCAGCACCGCATCGGAGATCTGGTCGGCGATCTTGTCCGGATGACCTTCGGAGACCGATTCGGAAGTGAACAGATAGCTGGACATTTCTTATATCCCTGCATTCGGATGAAAAGATGGGTGCGAATGATACAGCGACACGGCTGGATGTGCATCCTGCCCTGTTTCCGGCCAGCGGGGTATTGGGCGCGCGTTAAGCCTGCCGTCACCGCCGGGTAACCCGCGTGAAACCGGACTGTCCCGGTTGCCACGCAGGCTGTTGCCCAATACGGCGGTGACCCATCGCGATGATCGAGCTCGAACAGCGCCTGCAGCAGCGTTTCCCGCACTGGTTCCGCGGCCGCCGCGCCGCGCTGGCCCGGCCGCTGCTGCGCGGCATCGCGCGCTGGTCGCGGCTGGACGAGATCGATGCCTTCCTCGCCGCCAACCGGCATGTGCGCGGCTTCGACTTCGTCGCCGTGGCGATGCGCCACCTGGGGGCGGGGTACGAGGCCAGCGATGCGGACCGGGCGCGGATTCCGGCGCATGGGCGGCTGCTGATCGTCGCCAACCATCCGTCCGGGGCGCTGGATGCGCTGGCGCTGCTGGACCTGGTGGGGCAGGCGCGGCGCGATGTGCGCATCGTCGCCAACGATTTCCTGTCGGCGCTGGGCGGGCTGGGCGATCTGCTGCTGCCGGTGCGCATCCTCGGTGGACGACCGGCGCCGGACAGCCTGCGCGCGGTGCGCGCGGCGCTGGCCCGCGGCGAATGCGTGATCGTGTTCCCGGCCGGGGAGGTCTCGCGCCTGGGCCCGCGCGGGATCCGCGACGGCCGCTGGCGGCGCGGCTTCCTGCGTTTCGCCCGCGCCTGCGCTGCGCCCGTGCTGCCGGTGCGCATCGATGCGCGCAATTCGATGCTGTTCTACGGCGCTTCGGCGCTGTTCAAGCCGGTGGGCACGGCGCTGCTGGCGCGCGAGATGTTCGCCCGCCGCGCCCGCCGGGTGCTGCTGCGGGTAGGCACGCCGCGGGCGATCCCGGCCGATGCCGGCGACGCGGTCCTGCTGCGCCAGATCCGCCGCGAGCTGTACGCACTGGGCACCCGCCGACAGCGCATGGAGCAGGCGGGCAACGGGGGCCCCGAGCCGGTGGCCGCAGCGGGCGATCCCGCGCTGGTCGGCACGGCGGTGGCCGGGCTGCGCCTGCTCGGCCAGACCGGCGACGGCAAGCAGATCCGGGTGGGCACGCTGGCGGTGGATTCGCCGCTGCTGCACGAGATCGGCCGGCTGCGCGAGCTGACCTTCCGCGCGGTGGGCGAGGGCACCGGCCGCCGGCTGGACCTCGACGCCTGGGACAGCTGGTACGAACACATCGTGCTGTGGGACGAGGCAGCCGCCCGCATCGCTGGCGCCTACCGCATCGCCCGCGGCGCGCCGGTGCTGGCGGCGCACGGCCTGCGCGGGCTCTATACCGCCAGCCTGTTCGACTACGGCGAGGACGCGCTGGCGCGGATCGCCCAGGGTATGGAGCTGGGGCGCAGTTTCGTGGCGCAGGACTACTGGGGCAGCCGCAGCATCGACTACCTGTGGCAGGGCATTGGCGCCTACCTGCGCGCGCATCCGCGGGTGCGCTACCTGTTCGGCGCGGTCTCGATCAGCGCCGCACTGCCGGCGGCGGCGCGTGCGCAGATCGTCGCCCACTACGCGCATTGGCACGGCGGCCCGCAGGGCGATGCGGTGTCGCGCCGACCGTTCCACTACGAGGCCGCCAACCCCGCCGATGCCGCGCTGGACGCCGACACCGCCTTGCGCGTGCTGAAGGCCAACCTCGACGTGCTGGGCGCGCAGGTGCCGATGCTCTACAAGCAGTACGTCGAGCTGTGCGAGCCGGGCGGGGCACGCTTCCTCGCCTTCGGCGTCGACCCGGACTTTAGCGATTCCGTGGACGGGCTGATCGAGGTCGACATCCAGCGGATGCGGCCGAAGAAGCGCCAGCGCTATCTCGGCGCGGCGAATCCCGCATCCGCATCGGTGGCCGCTACGGCTGGCGCGGCGGGCTAGGTGGACGCCGCCGGCCGCAGCGGCAGGCGCGCAAGCCCCGCAACGGCGGTGGTCCGCGCGGTGCCGCCGCCGGCGTCGCGGCGCGCGGTCTTCATTTCGGACGTGCACCTGGGGGCGCGCCATTGCCACGCGGCCGAGCTGGCCGATTTCCTCGCCGGACTGCGCTGCGAGCGGCTGTACCTGGTGGGCGATATCGTCGACCTGTGGTGGATGGCGCAGCGGCGCGCCTGTTGGGGCGCCGCGCACAACCGCGTGGTGGAAGCGCTGCATGCGCTGCACCGGCGCGGCACCGAGCTGGTCTATATCCCCGGCAACCACGACCGCCCGATCCGCCGTTTCTGCGGGCTGGCGCTGCCGGCGATGCGGGTGCGTCGGCGCGCGGTCCACGTCACCGCCGACGGCCGCCGCCTGCTGGTGACCCATGGCGACGACTACGACGCGGTGACGCACTTCGGCAGCCTGCAGGAAAAATTCGGCGACTGGCTGTACTACCGCATCCTCACCGGCAACCAGTGGCTGAACGCCCTGCGCGGACGGCTCAGGCTGCGCTACTGGTCGCTGTCGGAGTTCCTGAAATCGAAGAGCGGGGCGGCCGAACGCTACATCGGGCGCTTCGTGCAGGCCGGGCTCGACGACGCGCGCCGGCGCGGGCTGGATGGCATCGTCTGCGGGCATATCCACCGTGCCGCGCTGTTGCAGCGCGATGGGCTTGTCTACGCCAACGACGGCGACTGGGTGGAAAGCCTGAGCGCGCTGGTCGAAGAAGCCGACGGCACCCTGCGCCTGCTCTCGCATCTGGGCCAAGTGTTGGCGGAAATTCCGCCGCGCGTGCGGTCGGCGCAATTGCCCGCCCACAATGGCCGCGAGGCGGAAGCCGCATGAATCGATGCCGGCGTTTGTCGGTGCCGACGTTCAGGCCGCGGCCGGCAGCGCGGGCGTGACGCCGGCGGCCAGCGCGTCGAAATAGTCCCGGGTCAGCCGCAGCTGCGCGTCGGCGGTCTGCGCGCGGTTGACCACGCTGCGGAAGGCCGCGTTCTCCGGCCGGTCCTTCGCATACCAGCCCAGGTGCTTGCGGGCGATGCGCACGCCCATCTCTTCGCCATAGAACGCATGCAGGGCTTCGAGGTGGCCGAGCAGGATGCCGCGCACCTGCGCTGGCGCCGGTTCCGGCAGCTGTTCGCCGGTGCGCAGGAAATGGGCGACATGGCCGGGCAGCCACGGCCGGCCCTGCGCGGCGCGGCCGATCATCACCGCATCGCAGCCGGTCTTGTCCAGCACGAAGGCGGCCCTCTGCGGCGAGTCGATGTCGCCGTTGGCAACCACCGGGATCTTCAGCATCGCCTTGACCGCGGCGATGGTGTCGTACTCGGCCTGCCCGGTGTAGTGCTGGTCGCGGGTGCGGCCATGCACGGCCAGCGCGGCAATGCCGGCGTCCTCGGCGATGCGCGCGATGTCCGGCGCGTTCCGGTTGTCCGCGCTCCAGCCGGTGCGGATCTTCAGCGTCACCGGCACGTCCACCGCGGCCACCACCGCCTCGACGATCCGCGCCACCAGGTGCGGGTCGCGCATCAGCGCGCTGCCCGCCAGCACGTTGCACACCTTCTTGGCCGGACAGCCCATGTTGATGTCGATGATCTGCGCGCCGTGGTCGACGTTGAAGCGCGCCGCCTCGGCCAGCGCGGCCGGGTCGGTGCCGGCGATCTGCACGCTGACCGGATCCGGTTCGCCGACATGGTCCATCCGCGTGCGCGACTTGCTGGTGTTCCAGAAGCGTGGATCGGAAATGGTCATCTCCGACACCGCAAGCCCCGCGCCAAGGCGCTTGCACAGCAGCCGGAACGGCTTGTCGGTCACGCCCGCCATGGGCGCGAGGATCACCTTCGGGTCGATCAGGTGGGGGCCGATGCGCATGTACGCATTGTAGTGGCCCGACTTCTCAGGCCGCGGTCAGCGTGGCGATCACCTCGTGCCCGTAGCGTTCCAGCTTGGCGGCACCGACGCCGCCGATACCGGCCAGCGCATCAAGGTCATGCGGTTGGGCCAGCGCGATCGCGCGCAGGGTGGCGTCGTGGAAGATCACGTAGGCGGGAAGATTCTGTGCCCGCGCCACTTCCGCGCGCCAGGCACGCAGGGCGGTGAAACGGGTCGCCGCGTCCTCCGGCAGATCGAGTGGTGCGGGCGTGGCGCGCGTCCCGCCGTTGCCGCGCGACCGCCGCCGTTCCGCCTTGGGCGCCTCCATGCGCAGGTGCAGGCTGCGCTCGCCGCGCAGCAGCGGGGTGGCCTCGGCGGTCAGGCGCAGGGCGCCATGGCTTTCCAGATCGGCCTCCAGCAGGCCGGCTGCCAGCAGCTGGCGGAACACGCCGCGCCACTGGCGGGCGTCGAGGTCGCTGCCGATGCCATAGGTGCTGACGCCGTCGTGGCCGAACTGGCGCACCTTGGCGGTGTCGGCACCGCGCAGCACGTCCACCACGTGCGCGGCGCCGAAACGCTGGCCGGTGCGGTACACGCAGGACAGCGCCTTGCGCGCGGCTTCAGTGGCGTCCCAGGTGCTTGGCGGTTGCAGGCAGTTGTCGCAGTTGCCGCAGGCGCCGGCGTGCGTTTCGCCGAAGTACGCCAGCAGCGTCTGCCGGCGGCAGGCAGTGGATTCGCAATAGCCGATCAGCGCATCCAGCTTGCCGTGCTCCAGTCGCTTGCGCTCGTCGCTGGCGTCGCCCTCTTCGATCATCCGCCGCAGCAGCACGGCATCGCCCATGCCGTAGGCCAGCCACGCCTCTGCAGGATCGCCATCGCGGCCGGCGCGGCCGGTTTCCTGGTAATAGCCTTCCAGTGATTTCGGCAAATCCAGATGGGCGACGAAGCGCACGTCGGGCTTGTCGATGCCCATGCCGAAGGCAATCGTGGCCACCATCACCACGCCGTCCTCGCGCAGGAAGCGCCGTTGCCGTTCGGCGCGCGTGGCCGCATCCAGGCCAGCGTGGTAGGCCAGCGCCGGGTAGCCCTGGCCGGCCAGCAACTCCGCGGTGGCATCCACCTTGCGCCGCGACAGGCAATAGACGATGCCGCTTTCACCGCGGTGGCCGTCGAGGAAGTTGAACAGCTGGCGGCGGCCGTCGTCACGGGCCACCGCGGTGTAGCGGATGTTGGGGCGATCGAACGAGCTGACGAACTGCTGCGCGTCCTGCAGCGCCAGCCGCTCGACGATCTCGCGTCGGGTCGGCGTATCGGCGGTGGCGGTCAGGGCGATCCGCGGCACCTCCGGCCAGCGTTCGTGCAGCAGCGTGAGCTGGCGGTACTCGGGGCGGAAGTCGTGGCCCCACTGCGACACGCAGTGGGCTTCGTCGATCGCGAACAGGGCGATCCGGGCGCGCTCCAGCAATCCCAGGAAGCGCGGGGTCAGCAGGCGTTCCGGCGCGACGTAGAGCAGGTCGAGTTCGCCGGCGGCGAACTGGCGCTCCACCTGCGCGGCCTCGCTCGCGTCGAGACTGGAGTTGAGGAAGGCGGCGCGCACGCCCAGCTGGCGCAGCGCGTCCACCTGGTCCTGCATGAGTGCAATCAACGGTGACACCACCACGCCGCAGCCCTCGCGCAGCAGCGCCGGCAACTGGTAGCACAGCGACTTGCCGCCGCCGGTGGGCATCAGCACCAGAGCGTCGCCGCCGTCGACCACCCGCGCCACGATTTCCTGCTGGCGGCCGCGGAAGGCGTTGTGGCCGAAAATGCGGCGAAGGGTGTCTAGAGCGGGGTCGGACATGCCACAAGGGTAGCAAGCGGGGCGATGCCGTCATCGGACATCTTCCCGGTCTGCGGTCGGTTTTTGCGTGTTCGGGCGCAATCGCAGCCGGAAATACCTCGCAGGGAGTCGCCGCACCGGAGCCATTCCAAGTCGCTCCCCGATACTCGCTTGGTTGGAATGGCCCCGGTGCGGCGACTCCCCTCCGGACCTGCTCGCTGCGGGGCGCCTACTGCAACAGCGACCGCAGCATCCACGCGTACTTTTCGTGGGTCTGCAGGCGCTGGGTCAGCAGGTCGGCGGTGGGGTCGTCGTCGCCGGCATCGGCCACCTTCAGGATCTTGCGGGCGGTGCGGCAGACCGCTTCGTTGCCGTCCACCAGCTGCTGCACCATGTCGTGCCAGGCCGGCGCGGCAGTCAGGCCGGGTTCTTCCCGGATCGAGGACAGGCGGGCGAATTCGGAATAGCTGCCGGGGGCGTTGAAGCCCAGCGCGCGGATGCGCTCGGCGATCTCGTCCAGCGCGGTCCACTGCTCGGTGTACTGGGTCTCGAACATGACGTGCAGGGCGTTGAACATCGGCCCGGTCACGTTCCAGTGGAAGTTGTGGGTCTTGAGGTACAGCGTGTAGCTGTCGGCGAGGAAGTGCGACAGGCCGTCGGCGATGGCGGCGCGGTCCTTGGCGCTGATGCCGATGTCGATGTCGGCGGCGCTGGCGGCCGGGGCCTTGGCTTTCGCGGACTTGCTGGGGGTCTTGCTCTTGGGCATGGCGGACTCCTTTACACGCTTCGGGGGGAACTTGCGGCGACAATACGCGGATTCTGCGCCCGTCTGCAGGCGAACAAGCACGTTGTTGGAACCATGGTGTCTGACCAATCGAACATCAAGCCGGCACCCGCCGACGCCCTGCATCGGGCCCGCCGCGACATCGATGGCGCGCTGACCCGCGACCGCGGCCGCCTGCTCGGCCTGCTGGCGCGCTGGCAGGCCAAGCCGGGCGATGCGGGCATGCGCGAGGCGTTCGCAGGCAAGTTGCAAGCATCGCGCGCCGAACGTGAGCGCCGCGTCGCCGCGCTGCCTGCGGCCATGGTGGATGCGACGTTGCCGATCGCCGCGCACGCCGACGAGATCGTGGCGCTGATCCGCAAACACCAGGTGGTGGTGATCGCCGGCGAAACCGGCAGCGGCAAGACCACCCAGCTGCCCAAGCTGTGCCTGCTGGCCGGGCGCGGCGCGGCGGGCCTGGTCGGCTGCACCCAGCCGCGCCGGATCGCCGCGCGGTCGGTGGCGCGGCGCGTGGCCGAGGAACTGCAGGTGCCACTGGGCGGCACGGTCGGCTTCCAGGTCCGCTTCAACGATGCGGTCAGCGAGCAGACCGCGATCAAGTTCATGACCGACGGCATCCTGCTGGCGGAAATCCAGAACGACCGCTGGCTGTCGAAGTACGACACCCTGATCATCGACGAGGCGCACGAACGCAGCCTCAACATCGATTTCCTGCTGGGCTACCTGAAGCAGCTGCTGCCGAAACGGCCCGACCTGAAGCTGGTGGTGACCTCGGCCACCATTGACACCGCCCGTTTCGCCGCGCATTTCGGCGGTGCGCCGGTGGTCGGCGTGGAGGGGCGCGGCTATCCGGTGGAGACCCGCTATCGCCCGCTGGAGGGCGAAGGCGAGGAGGGCGGGCAACGCAGCATCATCGATGGCATCGTTGCGGCCTGCGACGAGATCATGCGCGACAAGGGCATCAGCGACACCCTGATCTTCCTGCCCGGCGAGCGCGAGATCCGCGACGCACACCAGGCGCTGGAGAAGCGCAAGTACCGCCATACCGAAGTGCTGCCGCTGTACGCGCGGCTGTCGGCCAAGGACCAGGACCGGGTGTTCCATCCGGGCCCGCAGCGGCGCATCGTGCTGGCCACCAACGTGGCCGAGACCTCGCTGACAGTGCCGCGCATCCACTACGTGGTCGATCCCGGCGTGGCCCGCGTCAAGCGCTACAGCCCGCGGCAGAAGCTGGACCGCCTGCATATCGAGGACGTCTCGCAGGCCAGCGCCAACCAGCGCGCCGGCCGCTGCGGTCGCATCGCCCCGGGCACGTGCATCCGCCTGTATTCGGAAGCGGATTTCGCCTCGCGGCCGGAATTCACCGATCCGGAGATCCGCCGCGCCGCGCTGGCCGGGGTGATCCTGCGGATGCTGTCGCTGGGTCTGGGCAGTATTGAAAGCTTCCCGTTCCTGGAGCCGCCCGATCCGCGCGCGATCGCCGACGGTTGGCAGCAGCTGAACGAGCTTGGCGCGGTCGATGCCCAGCGCAAGCTGACGGCCATCGGCAAGGCGATGGCGAAACTGCCGGTGGACGTGAAGCTGGCGCGCATGCTGGTGGCCGCGCAGGCGCAGGGGGTGGTGCGCGAGATGCTGGTGATTGCCAGCTTCCTCGGCATCCAGGACCCGCGCGAGCGTCCGTCCGATGCCCGCGCCGCAGCCGACGCCGCGCACGCGCAGTTTGCCGACGCCAAGTCGGAGTTCATCGGCATCCTCAAGCTCTGGCAGGCCTACCGCGAAGCGCACGAGGCAATGACCCAGTCGCAGCTGCGCAAGTGGGCCGATCGCAATTTCCTCGGCTTCCTGCGACTGCGCGAGTGGTGGGAGCTGCACCGGCAACTGAAGCTGCAGTGCGAGGAGCTGTGGCCAGGAGAAAAAGCGGGGTCAGAGTCGACTTTCAGTGCCGCGCGGAATGCCTCCGGGTCGAATTCGGGAAAAGTCGACTCCGACCCCGCTTTTCCTTTCGCGGCACTCCACCGCGCCCTGATCGCCGGCCTGCCCACGCAGATCGGAAATCGCGGCGACAAGGGCATGTACGACGGCCCGCGCGGGCGCAAGTTCCAGCTGTTCCCCGGCTCGAAGCTGGCGTCGAAGCCGCCGCCGTGGGTGCTGTCGGCCAACCTGCTGGACACCGAGAAGGTCTGGGCGCTGACCAACGCCGGCATAGAGCCGGACTGGGTCATCGCCGAACTGCCACACCTGCTGGCGCGACGCCAGCACGATCCGCACTGGTCGCGGGCGCAGGGGCGGGTGCTGGGCAGCGAGCAGATCAGCCTGTTCGGGCTGGTGCTGGCGCCGAAGCGGCCGATCCATTACGGCGCGCTGTTTCCCGAGGAGAGCCGCGCGATCTTCGTGCGCGAGGCGCTGCTGACCGGCGAGATCAACACTCGCAGCGCCTTCCTCGCGCGCAACCTGCGTACGCTGGAACTGGCGCAGCAGGAAGAGGCCAAGCAGCGCCGGGTCGGGCTGGTGGTGGACGAGGACTGGCAGGCGCGCTGGTATCTGGACCGGCTGCCCGCGCACGTGCACAACGCGCAGGCGCTGGATGCATGGGTCGGCAAACTGTCGAAGGACGAAAAGGCCGCGCTGGAGTGGTCGCGCGATGACCTGCTTGTAGCCGACCAGAGCGACGCCGCGCGCTTCCCGGCCTACATCGCGCTGGGCGATGCGCGGCTGGCGGTGCAGTACCGCTTCGAGCCGGGCGCGGTCGATGACGGCATGACAGTGGCGGTGCCGCTGCACCTGCTCAACGCGCTGGATGCAGCAAGGCTGTCGTGGCTGGTGCCGGGCTTCGTGGAGGACAAGGCGACGGCGCTGATCCGCACCCTGCCGAAGGCGCTGCGACGCAACTTCGTGCCGGCGCCGGATTTCGCCCGCGCGTTTGCCGAAGCCTTCGCCCAGCCGGACGCGGACGCGATCGAAGGCGCGCTGGCGAGGTTCCTGAAGAAGCTCTCCGGCGTGGACGTCTCCGCGCTGGATTTCGATGCCGCCGCCATCGAGCCGCACCTGCGCGCCAACCTGCGGCTGCTGGACGGCAAGGCGGTACTGGCCGAATCGCGCGATCTCGCCGGGCTGCGCAGCCGCTTCGGCGAGCGCGCGGCGCAGGCGTTTGCGCGCCACGCGGCGCAGGGCATGGCGCAGGCGGGCATGACCGCGTTCCCCGAAACGCCCGTTCCCGCCTCGGTGCCCGGAGCCGGCGGCGTGCCGGCGTATCCGGCGCTGCAGGACGATGGCGATTCGGTGTCGCTGGCGCTGCACGCGCAGCGCGAGGTGGCCGGGCGGCTGCACCCGCAGGGCGTGCGCCGGCTGCTGGCAATCGCGCTGGCCGACAAGCTGAAGCAGGCGCGCCGGCAGCTGCCGGCGCAGCCGAAGACCTCGCTGCTGTACGCCGCCATCGAGTCGGCCGCCCCGCGCCGCGACGGCTTGAAGGACGCCGACCGCCTGCGCGCCGACCTGGTGGATGGCGCCTTTGAAGCACTCACCGCCGACGGACTGCTGGAGGTGCGCGACGCCGAAGCCTTCGCGCAGCGCCGCGATGCCATCGCGCGGGAGCTGTTCGGCGAGGCCATGCAGCGACTCAAGCAGGCGGAAACCATCCTGTCGCTGGTGGCCGAAGTGCGCGCCAAGCTGGAATCGAAGCTGATCGGCTGGGCGCGCGCCAACCTCGACGACATGCAGGCGCAGCTGGAGGCGCTGGCCGC
This sequence comes from Thermomonas fusca DSM 15424, assembly GCF_000423885.1. Lineage (GTDB taxonomy): Bacteria > Pseudomonadota > Gammaproteobacteria > Xanthomonadales > Xanthomonadaceae > Thermomonas > Thermomonas fusca. Next base: position 97,298 of record NZ_KE384101.1, read on the forward strand.
GCCGGGCTTCCTGCGCGACGTGCCGGCGCCGACGCTGGCCGAATACCCGCGCTGGCTGAAGGCGATGTCCTTGCGCGCCGAACGCGCCCAGCGCGACCCGGTGCGCGACCAGCAGCGCATGCTGGAGCTGGCGCCGTTCACCGCCGCGCTGGCCGCCGCCGACCCGGCCGACCCGCAGGCCCAAGCGCTGCGCTGGGAGCTGGAGGAGCTGCGGGTGTCGCTGTTCGCGCAGGAACTGGGCGCCAAGGGCGGCATCTCGCCGAAGCGGCTGGCCGCGCGGGTGGAACGGCTTGGCGCAAGCGGTGCGCGGCGCTGACTGCTGGCCGCTTCAGGTACCTCCCGCTACTGTAGAAACATGTCCGTTCCCGCCATCGCCACCATCACCTGGACCGACGCGCTGGCGCGCGTGCCCGCCGATGCGCTGCCGGCGCCGCTGGTCGCCTGCTGGCGCACCCATGCCGAGGCCGGCGCGCCGATGCGCGACCGCCCGGAAGTGCTGGCCGACACCCTGTCGATCCTCGCCTCGCTCAACGCCGACGCCGAGGTGTTGGCCGCCACCCTGCTGGATTCGTTGATCGATATCGAAGCGATGGCGGCGCAGACACAGGTGGAAGTGCCGGAGCGCCTGCACGTGCTGCTGGAGGGCCAACGCGCCGCCAGCCGGGTGTGGGCGCTGCACCGCAGCCACGGCGGCGGCCGCAACCCGGAAGGCATGCGCCGGCTGCTGCTGGCGCTGGTGCGCGACCTGCGGGTGGTGCCGATCGTGCTGGCCCGCCAGCTTTCGCGCATGCGTGCGGCGTGGCGGCTGCCGGCCGACGAGCAGCGTGCGCTGGCGCTGATGACCCGCGACATCCACGCGCCGCTGGCCAACCGCCTCGGCATCTGGCAGCTGAAGTGGGAGCTGGAGGATCTGGCGTTCCGCCTGCTGCAGGCCGAGGACTACCTGCGCATCGCACAGTCGCTGGACGACAATCGCAGCGGCCGGCAGCGCTACATCGAGGCGGTGCGTGCGCAGCTGCGCGACGCGGTGGCCGCGCACGGCATCGACGCCGACGTGGCCGGCCGGCCCAAGCACATCTACAGCATCTGGAAGAAGATGCAGCGCAAGGCGCTGCCGATCGAGGAGCTCTACGACCTGCGCGCGCTGCGCGTGCTGGTGGACGACATTCCCACCTGCTACGCGGTGCTGGGGCTGGTACACGCGCTGTGGGTGCCGATCCCGAGCGAATTCGACGACTACATCGCCCGGCCCAAGCCGAACGGCTACCGCTCGCTGCATACCGCGGTGATCGGCCCGGAAGGCAAGACCGTGGAGGTGCAGATCCGCACCCGCGAGATGCACGCGCAGTCCGAACTCGGCGTGGCCGCGCACTGGCGCTACAAGGAGGGCGGCAGCGCCGGCGGCGCGGCGATGGACAAGCGGATCGCGTGGATGCGCAAGCTGCTGGAGCAGGCCGCCGAGGCGGCGGGCGAAGGCGAAGCCGCGCCGCTGCAGGGCATCGACAGCGAGCTGATCGAAGACCGCGTGTACGCATTGACGCCGAAGGGCGAAGTGATCGACCTGCCGCAGGGCGGCACTGTGCTCGACTTCGCCTACGCCGTCCACAGCATGGTCGGCCACCGCTGCCGCGGCGCCAAGGTGGATGGCCGGATCGTGCCGCTGACGCAGGTGTTGAAGACCGGCCAACGGGTGGAGATCCTCACTGGCAAGGAGGCTGCCCCGCGCCGCGACTGGCTGCAGCCCAGCAGCGGCTTCCTGGCCAGCAGCCGCTCGCGCGACAAGGTGCGGGCCTGGTTCAACAAGCTCGACCGCGCCCAGAATCTGAAGGAAGGCCGCGAACTGCTGGAGCGCGACCTGCGCCGGATGGGCCTGCTGCACGCCGACCTCACCCCGGTGCTGGGCAGGTTCAACGCGCAGACCGAGGACGACCTGCTGGTGCTGGTGGCGCTGGGCGACGTTGGCCCCAACCAGGTCGGGCGTGCCCTGCTGGAGCAGGAAAAGGCGGCGCAGGAACCCGAGCCCACGCTGCCCGCGTTGCCGGCCAAACCGGTGGCGCCGGCGGCGCCCGGCGCCGGCGCAGTCACCGTGCAGGGCGTGGACAACCTGCTGGCGCAGGTGGCGCGCTGCTGCCAGCCGCTGCCGGGCGAGGCCATCGTCGGCTATCTCACCCGGGCCCGCGGGGTCAGCGTGCACCGCCCCGGTTGCGCCGCGTTCCTGCGACTGGCCGGCAAGGAGCCGGCGCGGGTGCTGCCGGTGGAGTGGGGGAACCGGCGCGGCGGCCAGGACGTGGCGATCCGCATCGAAGGGGTGGAGCGCAAATGGCTGCTCAAGGACATCACCACGCTGGTGGCGCAGGTCGGCGTGCATGCGCTCGGCCTGCACACCGAGCCGATGCGCGGCGGCAGCGGCCGCGTGCGGGTGCGGCTGCAGGTGCGGGTCTCCGATTACGAGCAGCTGGGCCTGCTGCTGGCACGGCTGGAATCGCTGCCCGGCATCGAGTCCGCGCGCCGCGCATGAAGCGCTTCGCGTCCGTGCCGGCGCGACGCGCGGCGATGCGGGCGCGCTGGCTGGCATTGCCGAAGCCGGTGCGCATCGCCGCCATCGCAAGCACTTCCGTGCTGCTGCTGGGCCTGCTCGGCATGTTCGCCTGGCGCGACGCGCTGGGCCGCTGGCTGTGGCCGGACCCGCGTTACGACGCCCTGCGCCAGCGCGCGGAAGTCGCGCTGCAGGCCGGCCGGCTCAGCGGCGCCGATGGCGGCGGCGCGCGCGAGCTGTTCGAAGCGGCGCTGGCGCTGCAGCCGGATCAGCTGGAAGCCCGCGATGGGCTGGCGCGGGTGGCGCTGGCGGCGCTGGCGCGCGCCGAAGCCGGTGCCGACAAGGGCGATACCGCGCAGGCGCACGCCGCGCTGCAGCTGGCGCGCGAGCTGCAGGCGCCGAAGGCGCGGGTCGATGCGCTGGCCGCGCGACTGCAGGCCACGCGGGCGCAGGCCGTTGGCATCGACGAGCTGTTGGCGCGCGCGCGCGCCGCGCAGGCGGCCGGCCATCTGGACGATGGTTCCGATGCTGCGCTGCCGCTGTACCAGCAGGTGTTGCAGGCGCAGCTGCGCAGCCAGCCGGCGCTGGAAGGCCGCGAGGACGCGCTGGAGGACCTGTTGAAGCCGGCCGGCGGAATGCTGGCGCGCGGCGAGCTGCTGCAGGCGGCGGAACTGTTGCATCGCGCGGAGAGTTTCGATCCCGGCCACGCCGCGCTGCCGCCGCTGCATGCTGGCCTGGCGCGGGCGCTGGAAACACGCGGCCAGCGCATCCGCCAGCTGCTGGCGCGCGGCCGGCTGGAAGCCGCGGCGCAGGCCTGCGACGAGCTGCGCCAGCTGCAGGCCGGGCCGTTGCCGCAGGCTTGCGCTGCGCCGTTGGGCGATGCGCTGCTGCGCGCGGTGGCCACGGCGCCCGCGGCGAAGGTCGCGCGCCTGCTGGCGCTGGCGGAGGCGGCGGGCGTGGATGCCGCGCACCTGCAGCAGGCGCAGCGGCAGCGGCGCGGCGAGCAGCGCAGCCCACCGCGCCCGGTCTTGCCCGCCACGACGCCGCAAACCCGCGCGCGCGTTGCCCGCCTGCTGGAACAGATGGAGCGCGCCCGCGCCCGCGGCGACTGGCTCACGCCTCCCGGTGACAGTGCCTGGGATCGCCTGCGCGAGGCGCGCGCGTTGGCCCCGCGCGACCCGCGCGTGCTGCAGGCATCGACGGCGCTGCTGGCGGCCGCACGCGAATGCAATGCCGAGGCCCTGCGCGACAACAACCTCGGTCGCGCCGTGGTCTGCCTGGACGCATGGCGGCAGCTGGCGCCGTCAGACGAGGGAATGGCGACAGCGCGCCGACGGCTGGCGCAGCGCTGGATCGCAGTCGGCAGCGAGCGCCTCGAAGCTGGCCGCACCGCCGACGCGCGACGCGCGCTGGAACAGGCGCGCACCCTCGATCCGCAGACGCCTGGTCTGGGTGAATTCGCGGCGCGGTTGGAGAAGCTGCGCTGACGGCGCGAGGATCGGTCTGCGCCGCCGGCAACCGGGCCCGCTTCAGTCCAGGAACAGCGACCGCACCACCGCGCGCGCGGCGTCGGCGGAAAAATGGCGGGCCACGTTGGCGCGGCCGTTTGCGGCCAGGCGCAACCACAGCGCCTCATCGTCGTACAGCCGCAGCAGCTCCCGCGCGAATGCCTCGGCCTCGTCGGCCACCAGCACGTCATCGCCCTCGCGCAGATGCATGCCTTCCACCGCGCAGCCGGTGGCGACCACCGGCAGGCCGTGCGCCATCGCCTGGTTCACCTTGCCCTTGACGCCGGCGCCGAACCGCAGCGGCGCCACCGAAATGCGGCAGCCGTCCAGCCAGGGCTGCAGGTCCGGTACATGGCCGTGGACATGCACGCCGGCAGCGCTGCCCAGCCGCGCGATCGCCTCGGGGACATCGCCACCGATGCAGTGGAAGGCGATGTCCGGACGCGTGGCGCGCAGCCGCGGGAACACCGCTTCGACGAACCACTGCACCCCATCCGCGTTCGGCGGATGGCGGAAGCCGCCGACGAACAGCAGGTCGCGGCGGCTGGCGAAGCCGGGACCGGGCGGGGCCGGCTGGTGCAGGTTGGACAGGATCTCGACGCGCGCGCCGGGCGCGTCCTGCGCCAGCAGCGCGCGCTCCATCGCGCTGACCACGAGGCTGGCATCGGCTTCGTTGATCAGCGCCAGCTCCAGCGCGCGGGTGCGGTCGGCGGCGCGCAGGGCGGCGGCGTCGCCGGTCAGTTCGGCGGCGCGGCGCTCGCGCAGGTAGTGCAGGTCGACGGTGTCGAACAGCAGCCGCGCCTGCGGCGCGTGCCGGCGCAGCAGCGGGAAACATTCGCGGGCGATGTAGTGGCGGCTGACCATCGCCGCGTGGAAGCGCTGCCCGTGTTCGCGCAGCCATGCCGGCAGCCGCGCCGCCTCCGGTGCGTGCCAGCACTCCACCCCCAGCGCCTGCAAGGCGCGGGTGTAGCCGCCGTCCGGCTTGCCGCCAGCGGGCAGGAACACCACGTGCGCGCCTTCTTCGATCAGCAGCCGCATCAATTCCACCAGCCGCAGCGAGCCGGAGTCGCGGTCGGGCTGCGGGGTCAGGGCGTCGATGAGCAGCACCTGCTGCTGGCTGCGATGCAGCAGCGCCGGCGTCGGCTCGGTGCCCGCAGGCAGCTGCCGTTGCAGCGCATCACGCCATTTTTCCGCGAACACCTTCTGGTTGCGCAGCTGCGCTGCCTTCGGGCCGCTGGCGGTGTCGGTGCCGGAGCTCGTGCCTTCGTCGTGGACCACCGTCGCCGCCGGCTGGTACAGCGTGCGCAGGCCGGCGGCGCGCACCGCGAAGGCGAGGTCGGTGTCTTCGTAGTAGGCCGGCGCATAGCGGGTGTCGAAGCCGCCAAGACGCTGGAACAGCGCACGCGGGATCGCGACCGCGGCGCCGCTGAGATAGTCGGCGTCGCGCAGGTAGCCGTAGCGACAGCCGTTCGGGTCATCGAAACGGCCGTAGTTCCAGCCGCTGCCGTCGGCGAATACCACCCCGCCGGCCTCCTGCAGGCGGCCATCCGGATAGACCAACCTGGCGCCCACCAACCCGGCGTCCGCGACGGTTCCGAAGGTGGCCAGCAGTGCGTCCAGCCAGCCCGGCTGCGGCACGGTGTCGTTGTTCAGGAACACCAGATACTCGCCGCGAGCCAGCGCCGCGCCGTCGTTGCAGGCGGCAATGAAACCGCCGTTGGCCGGCCGTGCATGCACGCGCAGGCCGCCGATGGCGCGCAGCCTTTCCAGCGAATCGTCGGGCGAGGCATCGTCCACCACGATCACTTCGAACGGCGCAAGCGGCGGATGCGCGGCGATCACGCGCAGGCAGGCCAGCGTGTGTGCGAACGCGCCGTAAACCGGGATCACGATGCTGGCCCGCGGCGTTTCCGCGGTCGGCAGCGTGAACGGCGCGAACGGCGCCGCTGGCGGCAGGTACAGCGCGCGGGCGCTGGCGGGCGCGCGCCGGAACTGCAGCGCCAGCCGGCGCCAAGTGGCGGCCGGTCCGCGGCTGCGCAGGCTGGCCCAACCGCGTCGCCACAGGCCGAGCGCGCGCAGGATCCAGAAGCGCGCTTCGACGGGGACGGGCATGCGGCTGAACTCCTGCACAAGAATCGGGGAAATCCGCACATGGCCGCGCAGGCGGCTGCGCTAGACTCGGGGCCAACGCCATTGTCGCATCCAGCGGCCGACCGCCAGCCAATGCCCCGCATCCAAGACGAAGAAGACGAGCTGTACGAAAAGGACGATGGTGGCGATGCGGGCGGCGGCGGGTCCGGCTGGCGCCGGCGCCTGCTGACCTGGGGGCTGGCCGCGGCGGCGCTGCTGCTGGGCTTCCTGATCCCCTACCTGCTGTATCTCAACCACCAGGTTGGCGAGCGCTTCGGCAAGCTGCGCTGGCAGGTGCCGACCCGCGTGTACGCGCGTCCGCTGGTGCTGCGTCAGGGCGTGGCGATGGACGCGCAGACCCTGAAGACCGAACTGGATGCGGCCTCCTATCGCGACGGCGACGGCCGCCGCGCAGGCAGCTACGCCCGCAACGGCGCGCGCTGGCGCATCTCCAGCCGCGGCTACAACGACGTCGACGGGCGGGTGGCGCCGGCAGTGCTGGAAGTGACCCTCTCCAGCGGCCGGGTGGCGGCGATCCGCGACGCCCAGGCCAAGCGCGCCCTGCGCAGCGCGCGCCTCGATCCCGCCCGTATCGCCACCCTGTACGGGCAAAACCAGGAAGAGCGCCGGCTGGTGCGGATCGAGGAAGTGCCGGAACTGCTGGTCACCGGCTTGCAGGCGGTCGAGGACCGCGACTTCAACCACCACATCGGCATCGATGTCAGCGGCATGCTGCGCGCGGTGTTCGTCAACGTGCGCTCCGGCGGCGACACCCGCCAGGGCGCCAGCACCCTGACCCAGCAGCTGGCGCGCAGCGGCCTGCTCGGCATCGGCAAGGAGCAGACCTACACCCGCAAGGTCAAGGAAATCCTGTTCGCCCTGCTGCTGGAGGCGCGCTACGACAAGCGCACCATCCTCGAGGCCTATTTCAACCAGGTCGACCTGGGCCAGCGCGGCGCGCAGGCGATACGCGGAGTGGCCGCGGCCTCCGAGTTCTGGTTCGGGCGCGAGCTCAAGGACCTCTCCTCCGAGCAGACCGCTTTGCTGATCGGCATGGTCAAGGGGCCGTCCTGGTACAACCCGCGGCGCAACCCGGAGCGCGCGCTGGAGCGCCGCAACTTCGTGCTGGGCGAGATGCACGAAACCGGCCTGATCGACGACGCCGAGTACCGCCGCGCGGTGAAGGCGCCGCTGGGCGTGACCACCAGCGCCGGCAACCTGGCCGCCAACCGCTTTCCCGCCTACGTGGACCTGGTGCGCAAGCAGCTGGCGCGCGACTACCCGGCCGACAAATTGTCCGGCGCCGGGCTGTCGGTGATGACCGGCATGGCGCCCGCCGCGCAGGGGTATGCCGAAGGCGCGGTGGCGCGGACGCTCAAGTCGCTGTCGACCAAGGGCCGGCCGCCGCTGCAGGCCGGGCTGGTGGTGACCGACGTCCACAACGGCGACGTGCTGGCAGTGGTCGGCAGCCGCGAATTCACCGAGCCCGGCTTCAACCGCGCGGTCGATGCGCGGCGCCCGGTCGGCTCGCTGCTCAAACCCTTCGTCTATCTGCTGGCGCTGGCGCAGCCGGATAAATGGTCGCTGGCCAGCATCATCAGCGATGCGCCGGTAACCGTCGGTCTCGGCCGCGGCCGCAACTGGAAGCCCGGCAATTCCGATGGCCGCAGCCACGGCAACGTGCGGCTGATGGATGCGCTGGCGCAGAGCTACAACCAGGCCACGGTGCGGCTGGGCATGGAGGTGCAGCCGCAGCGGCTGGCGGCACTGATCCGCACCCTGGCCGGGATCGAATCCGAAGCGCAGCCGTCGCTGATCCTCGGCGCGGTCGACCAGAGCCCGTACGCGATGGCCCAGCTGTACCAGTTCCTTGCCTCCAGCGGCGAAATCCAGCCGCTGCATGCGGTACGCGGCGTGCTGGATCCGCAGGGCCGCACCATCAAGCGCTACGACAGCGAGGCCCCGCCGGCGCAGAAGGGTGACGCGGTGGCAGCGCGGCTGGTCGGCAGCGCGCTGCAGTACGCGGTGACATCCGGCACCGGCAACGCGCTGGTGCGCGACGGGCTTGGCCGGCTGTCGGCGGCCGGCAAGACCGGTACCAGCAACGATGGCCGCGACAGCTGGTTCGCCGGCTACACCGGCGACCACCTGGCGGTGGTCTGGGTGGGCAACGACCAGAACAAGTCCACCGGCCTGTACGGCGCCACCGGTGGCATGCGGGTGTGGTCGGACATGTTTGCGCGCCTGCCCAGCGCACCGCTGCGGCTGTCCAGCGAGGGCGTCGACTGGCGCTGGGTGCTGGACGGTCAGAGCACCGACGGCGACTGCCCCGGCGCGCGTCACCTGCCGTTCGTGGCCGGTTACGCGCCGCCCTACCAGCCTTGCCCGTACGTGCCGCCGCCGGAGCTGGACGAATTCGGCAACCCGCTGCCGCCTGCGGACGGGTCGCAGAATCCGCTCGAGCGCGCCGGCCAGGCGATCCGTGATTTCTTCGGTGGCGGCGACCCGGCCAAGCAGCTGCCGCCGCCCGACGCGCCGGCGCCGCGACCGGTGCAGTGAGCCCGATGGCGGCTACCGACTCGCGGCTGGGCCGGGCCGTGCGCGACGCGCTGGGCGAAGATTCGGCGCTGGCGCAGGCGCTGCCCGGTTTCCGTCCGCGCCCGGCGCAGCAGCGGCTGGCGGTGGCGGTGGCGGATGCATTCGAACGTCGCGAGGTGCTGTTGGCCGAGGCCGGCACCGGCACCGGCAAGACCTACGCCTACCTGGTGCCGGCGCTGCTGTCGGGGATGAAGACCATCGTCAGCACCGGCACCCGCGCGCTGCAGGACCAGCTCTACCTGCGCGACTTGCCGCGGGTGCGCGACGCGCTGGGCATCGGCCTGAAGACCGCGCTGCTGAAGGGTCGCGCCAACTACCTGTGCCGCTACCGGATGGAGCAGGCCAGGGGCGAGCCGCGCTTCACATCGCGCGAGCAGATCAGCCAGTTCCAGCGCGTGGTGGCGTGGAGCGGGCGCACCCGCAGCGGCGACATGGCGGAGCTGGAATTGCTGGCGGAGGATTCGCCGCTGCTGCCGCTGGTCACCTCCACCGCCGACAACTGCCTGGGCACCGAATGCCCGTTCTGGAGCGAATGCTTCGTGGTGCAGGCGCGCCAGCGCGCGCAGGCGGCCGATCTGGTGGTGGTCAACCACCACCTGCTGCTGGCCGACCTGGCGCTGAAGCAGGAAGGGTTCGGCGAAATCCTGCCGGGCGCGCAGGCGTTCATCGTCGATGAGGCACACCAGCTGCCGGAGTTGGCCGCGCAGTTTTTCGGCGAAGGACTGGGCGCGCGCCCGCTGGTGGAACTGGCGCGCGATGCGGTGTCCGAGTGCAAGGAGGTGCCGGGCGCCCTGGCCGCGGTGCAGGAGCCGGCACGGGCGCTTGAAGCCGCCACCCGCGCGCTGCGTGCGGCGATGGACAACCTGCCGCTGCGCGGCACCGCCTGGCGGGCGCTGGGCGAAGTAGACATCGAGCCGGCCTTCCACGCCCTGGTGCAGTCGCTGACGGCGCTGGGCGACGTGGTGGCGCCGCTGCGCCAGGCCGCGCCGGGCTTCGACGCCTGCCACGTGCGCGCGCAGGACCAGCTGGGCCGGCTGCAGCGCTGGCTGGGCGAGGAAAGGAAAGCGGGGGCGGAGTCGACTTTCGATTCCACCCCGTCGGCACCGACGAATGATTCCCTGAAAGTCGACTCCGACCCCGCTTTTCACGGTCCAGCTGTTCCCGACACCGTTTCGGTGCACTGGTACGAACTCACCCCACGCGGCTTTCGCCTGCAGCGCACCCCGCTGGACGTGGCGGCGCCGCTGCGCGCCCATCGCGAGGCCTCGAACGCGGCCTGGGTGTTCACTTCGGCGACGCTGGCGGTGGCCGGGCGCTTCGACCACGTCGCCCAGCGCCTCGGCGTCGAGCACGCCCGCGAACTGCTCGAGCCCAGCCCGTTCGACTGGGACCGGCAGGCGCTGTGCTACCTGCCGAAGGGCCTGCCGGAGCCGGCGTCACGCGACTTTGGAATGGCCCTGCTGGAATCGTTGCGTCCGGTGCTGGAAGCCTCCGGCGGCCGCGCGTTCCTGCTGTTCGCCTCGCACCGCGCGCTGCGCGAAGCCGCCGAGGCACTGCAGGGCGGCCCGTGGCCGCTGTTCGTGCAGGGCAGCGAGCCGCGCCACGTGCTGCTGCAGCGCTTCCGCGAGTCCGGCAACGGCGTGCTGCTGGGCACCGCCAGCTTCCGCGAAGGGGTGGACGTGGCCGGCGATGCATTGAGCGTGGTTGTCATCGACAAATTGCCGTTCGCCGCGCCGGACGACCCGGTGTTCGAGGCGCGGCTGGACGCGATCCGCCGTGCCGGCGGCAATCCGTTCCGCGACGAACAGCTGCCGCAGGCTGTGATCGCGCTCAAGCAGGGCGCCGGCCGGCTGATCCGCACCGAAACCGACCGCGGCGTGCTGGTGCTGTGCGACCCGCGCCTGCTGGGGAAAACCTATGGCCGGACCTTCCTGGAGTCGCTGCCGCCGCTGCCGATCACCCGTGAGGTGAAGGATGTGCAGGCGTTCTTCGCGGATAATTGAACGATGAGACTGCTCGCTTTCGAAACCTCCACTGAGGCCTGCTCGGTCGCCGTGTTCGTCGATGGCCAGGTGCACGAACGCTTTGAAATCGCTCCGCGCCGGCACACCGAACTGGCGCTGCCGTGGGCGCAGGCGCTGCTGGCAGAGGCCGGCGTGTCGCGCTCGCAGCTGGATGCCATCGCGGTGGGCCGCGGCCCCGGGGCCTTCACCGGCGTGCGCCTGGCCATCGCCATCGCCCAAGGCATCGCGCTCGGGCTGGACCGGCCGGTGCTGCCGGTGTCCACGCTGGCGGCGCTGGCGATGCGAGCCGACGGCGAGCGCCGCATCGCCGCCATCGACGCGCGCATGGGCGAGGTCTATCTGGGCGCGTTCGCATGCGAAGCCGATGGCGGCCTGCGAGCGCTGGCCGACGAAATCGTGGTGGCGCCGGCTGCCGCCGCGCTGCCGGATGGCAGCGGCTGGCACGGCGCCGGCACCGGCTTCGCCGCGGCCGATGGCGCGCTCCGGGCGAGATTCGGCGATCGGCTGGTGGCCGTGGATGCCGCCGCCCTGCCGCACGCCGCGGACGTCGCCGCACTGGCTGCGCTCGCCTTCGCGCGCGGCGAAGCGCTGGCGCCGGAACGCATCGAGCCCGCCTACCTGCGCAACAACGTGGCCCTCACCATCGCCGAGCGCGCGGCGCAGGGCATCACCCGCTGAATCCTGGCCGTCGCGGGCGGGTGCGGGGCATCCCCGCCGGCCCGCGCTTTTGGCTATGCTCGCTGAAGGCTCCATCCAGACAGGGGTGAATGTGAAGGTGCGGATCCTGTGGCTGGCCGCGGCGCTGGCCGTGATGCCGGCGTTGGCCGAAGAAGTCCCGTTCAATGGCCGCATGCTGGAACTCGGCGCGGGCGATGAGGCCCGGCCGATCCTGCGCATGAGCGGCACCCAGTACGCCATCCAGCGCAGCGGCGAGCAGCTGGTGGAGATGGCGGGCAGCTGCCTTGCCAGGCAGGGCGGTGTGGTCGTCGAATCCGCCGATCCGGCGCAGGGCCTGTTGCTGGCCAGCGTGGAGACCGGCTTCCGCGCCAGTTTCTCCGCCCAGACGCTGCGCAGCCGGCTGCGTTTCGAGGCCGGCGATGGCCGTTTCCAGATCGTCGAATCGGACTTCTCGCTCGCCCAGGGTGGCGACGAGGGCAGTGTCGTCTACGGGCCGCTGGTGCAGTCCGGCAGCGTCTGGGAAAAAGGGCTGGAGGCGCTGGTGGAGACCGAAAACCGGCTGGTGGACTGCCTGTACCGCTAGCCTGCGGTCAGCGGTCGATCAGTTCGCCGCCGGGCATGAACTGCCAAGTGCGGGTGACGTGCAGCACGTCCGGGTCTTCGTTGCTTTGCGGCAGCGGCGCGAACGGTTCCGACAGCTTGACGATGCGCAGCGCCGCCTCGTCCAGCATCGGGATGCGGCTGGAGCGGATGATGCGCACGCTTTCCACGCTGCCGTCGCGGCGCACGCCCACGCTGATCACCACCAACCCGCCGATGCGGCGGCGGCGGGCCTCATCCGGATAGTTCAGGTTGCCGACGCGCTCCACCCGGTCCACCCAGCCGCGCAGGTACTGCGCCCAGGCGTATTCGCGGGTGCTGGCGGAGACGAACTTGCGCTTCGGGCGCTTGGCGTATTCCACCGAGCGCAGCTGGATCTCGGCTGCCAGCCGCGCCATCTCGATGTCGCGCTCGATCTTCTCGCGCCCGCGCGCGGCGTCGTCCAGCGGGATTTCGGGGCGCGCCTGCGGGGTCGGCAGGGCGGTTTCGCCATTGGCCGACGCCACCACCCTTGCCTCCGGCGGCGGACTGGGCGCGGGCGTCTGCGCGCGCAGCGGGCGCGGCGCCAGGCCGTCCTTCGGCTGCGGTAGCGGGCCGGCCTGCGGGGCGCTGGGGCGGCTGCTGCGTTCATGTTCGCCGCCACCCTGGTTGCTGGCCTGGGCGAGGAAGTCCGCCTGCGCGGGGGTCAATGGGGTCTGCGTGCGGGTCTGGATCACGTCCAGCGTCGGCAGCAGCGGCGCCTCGTCCTCGATCGCGAAGCCGACCCCGAACACCGCCATCGCGTGCAGCAGCACGGACAGCACGAAGGTCGCGCGCAGCCGCTCGGTTTCGCCGATGCGGGGCGGGGCGGGGACGGCGGGGGCCACGGTTGCCGGCATCAGCGCCGGGCCAGCGCCTCGATGCGCTCGAACAGCTGCGCGGCGATGTTCAGCCCGAACTGCGCGTCCAGCTCGCGTATGCAGGTGGGGCTGGTGACGTTGACCTCGGTGAGGTAGTCGCCGATCACGTCCAGGCCGACGAACAGCATCCCGCGCCGCTTCATCTCCGGGCCGACCTGCGCGGCGATCCAACGGTCGCGCTCGCTCAGCGGGCGGCCTTCGCCGCGGCCACCGGCGGCTAGGTTGCCGCGGAACTCGTCGCCCTGCGGGATGCGGGCAAGGCAGTAATCGACCGGTTCGCCGTCGATCAGCAGGATGCGCTTGTCGCCCTGCGCGATCTCCGGCAGGTAGCGCTGCGCCATCGCCAGGTGGCGGCCGCCGTCGGTCAGGGTTTCCAGAATCACGTTGAGGTTGGCTTCGCCTGTGCGGGCGCGGAAGATCGAGCGCCCGCCCATGCCGTCCAGCGGCTTCAGCACGGCTTCCCCATGCTCGGCCACGAACGCCTTCAGCGCGGCGGCGTCGCGGCTGACCAGCGTCGGCGGGCAGCACTGCGGGAACAGCAGCGCGGCCAGCTTCTCGTTGAAATCGCGCAGGCCGCGCGGGTCGTTCACCACCAGCGCGCCCTGCAGTCGCGCCAGGTCCAGCACCTGGGTATCGTGCAGGTAGTTCGCGTCCACCGGTGGGTCGGTGCGCATCAGCACTGCCTGACCCGGACCAAACGCCAGTTCGGTCCAGTCGGTCAGCGAGAAATGGTCGCCGGGCACGTCCCGCACCTGCAGGGAGGCCGCCGCGGCCACCGCGCGCGCGCCGCGCACCGACAGTCCACCGGGACGGACGTAATGCAACCGGTGGCCGCGCCGCTGGGCTTCCAGCAGCATGGCGAAGGTGGAGTCCTTGGCGATCTTGACGGACCCGATCGGGTCCATCACGACCACCACGTCAAGCGGTGCGGCTGCCGTCATCTGCACATCCGTGGGCGGGATGCGCGGATGGTAGCAGGCACCGACGCCCACCCATCCGCACGGGTATTGCGGTGCTTGACACATCGCGCGCGGGCTTGGATAAAGGTAGTCCGCAACGCGCGCAGACGCGGCGGTTGGCAATCGCGCAAGGGGACTACATGGCGCTGCAGGACGATTCCGGCATCGGCCTCAAGGGTTTGAGGGTGATGGTCATCGATGATTCCAGGACGATCCGCCGCACGGCGGAGACGTTGCTCGTGCGCGAAGGCTGCGAGGTCGTCACCGCGACCGACGGCTTCGAGGCGCTGTCGAAGATCGCCGATCATGCCCCCCAGATCATCTTCGTGGATATCATGATGCCGCGGCTGGACGGCTATCAGACCTGCGCGCTGATCAAGAACAACCAGACGTTCAAAAGCGTGCCGGTGATCATGCTTTCATCCAAGGACGGTTTGTTCGACAAGGCCCGAGGCCGTATTGTCGGCTCCGAGCAATACCTGACCAAGCCGTTCACGCGGGAAGAATTGCTTGGCGCCATCCGCACGTACGTCAACGCCTGACCGGGGGGGTAAGGCACCAATGGCACGCATTCTGCTGATCGAGGATTCGCCGACCGAAGCCGCGGTCATGGTTCAGTTGCTGGAACGCAACGGCCACCAGGTCACCACCTCCGCCAACGCGGAGGACGGCATCGCCAGCTGCAAGCGCGACAAGCCCGACCTGGTCCTGATGGACATCATCCTGCCCGGCATGAACGGCTTCCAGGCGACCCGCGCATTGACCCGCGACGCCGACACCAGCCACATTCCAGTCATCATCGTCAGTACGAAGGGTCAGGAAACCGACCGCGTCTGGGGCATGCGTCAGGGCGCGCGGGACTACATCGCCAAGCCGCCGCGCGAAAGCGAACTGGTCGCGCGCATCGACGCGCTGCTCGGGCGCTGAGCCATGGCCAAGCGCGGCAAGCACAAGCACAAGTTCCGTCCGCAGCAGTCCGCCGGGATGCCGGCGGCCACGGTTCTGGCCACCGCCGGAGATGTCGACGTGGACGAGGATGCGGACGGCGAAGCGGAACAACCCGCCGAAGCGCTCGAATCCGCCGAGGCAGACGGGCATCAGGAGGCATTCGTCGCTGCGGCCGGGCAGGCCGAGCAGGCGGCTGCCGAATGGGTGCAGCAGCCGGCTACCGGCGAGCGGCGTTCGCCGTTCCTGGTGCTGGCCGACTACGAGCAGCGCAGCCTGGCCCACGTTGCCGGCCTGCCGGAGCAGCTGGACGCGCCCGGTCTGTGGCGCGGCGTGGCCTATCGCGTCGGCGGCCACCGACTGGCATCCGGTTTCGACGAAGTGGTGGAAATCCTGCCGATGCCGGCATTGACGCACGTCCCCGGCGCGCAGCCGTGGATGATGGGCGTGGCCAACATCCGCGGCGCATTGCTGCCGGTGGTCGACCTCAAGCAGTTCCTCGACGGCGAGCGCACCGTGCTGCACGAGCGCCAGCGCGTGCTGGTGGTGCGCCAGCCCGGTGGCGACGTCGCCGTCACCATCGACGAGCTGTACGGCCAGCGCAGCTTCATCGACGAACAGGGCATCGATGCCGAGGCGCTGGCGGACGGACGCTATGCCCATTTCGTCGATCGCGCCTACCGCATGAACGGGCAGGACTGGGGCGTGTTCAGCCTCGAGCGCCTGGCCCGCACCCCCGAATTCCGACAAGCCGCCGCCTAAACGCGGAACACCGAAGTAAGCCGAGGTCGCACAATGAGCAATTTGATGGATTCCGCCGCCGGCAAGGGCCGCAATCTCAGCACCAACTTCTGGATCTGGCTGCTGATCGGCTCGCTGGTGGTGTTCGCCGGCAACACCCTGTACGCCACCACCAAGGCCTCGCGTCTCGGCGGCGCCAGCTCGGCGGCCTCGCGCCTGCAGCTGAACTCGCAGCGTCTGGCCAACCAGGGCCGGGAAGCGATCGACGGCAATGTGCAGGCGTTCGAATCCTTCAAGGCGACCAAGGAAGAGATCGACGGCGACATCAAGTGGCTGAACGACCGCTTCGGCGACGCCGCCGACGTGGCCGCGCCGATCCGCAAGGTCACCGAGACCTGGAATCCGCTGACCAAGCGCGCCGAGGAAGTGCTGGGTTCTCAGCAAGCGGTGCTGGCGCTGGCCGGCCGCGCCGACAGCTTCACCAACAAGGTGCCGCAGCTGCAGGCGCAGCTGTACGAAGTGCTGCGCGGCCTGGTCTCCGGCGGTGCCAATTCCGCGCAGGTGAGCGCGGCGCTGCAGCAGGCCAACATCAGCTCGCGCATGGCGCAGCGCATCGCCGAGCTGCGTGCGGGCGGCGACGGCGCGCAGGTGGCGGCGAACGCGCTGGGCCGCGACGCGGCGGTGTTCGACCGGCAGATGAACGCGTTGATCAACGGCAGCGGCGACATCGTCAAGGTCAGCGCGGCAGGCGCGATCGGCCCGCTCAATCAGTCCAACACCCTGTGGCAGGGCATGAAGAAGGACCTCGACGCGATCGTCGGCGACTCGCGCAAGCTGATCGGCGCGCAGACCTCGGCGTCCGCGCTGGCCAGCGGCTCCGACAAGCTGCTGACCGACAGCGAGAGCCTGTTCTCGTCGTTCACCCAGTTCGGTTCGCTGAAGGACACCAGCATCATCGGCGGCGTCTGGGTCAGCATCCTGTCCGGCGTGCTGGCGCTGTTCTCCATCGTCGGCCTGCTGTGGGCCCTGAACCGCGCCCAGCGCGTCCGCTACCAGACCACCAAGGAACTCAACGACCGCAACCAGGAGGCGATCATGCGCCTGCTGGACGAAATGGGCTCGCTCGCGGAAGGCGACCTGACCGTGAAGGCGACCGTGACCGAGGACATGACCGGCGCGATCGCGGACTCGATCAACTTCGCGGTGGAACAGCTGCGCACCCTGGTGGCGACCATCAACGACACCTCGGTGCAGGTCGCGGCCAGCGCGCAGGAAACCCAGGCCACCGCCATGCACCTGGCCGACGCCGCCGAGCACCAGGCGCAGGAGATCAACTCCGCCACCGACCGCATCAACGAGATCGCCTCCAGCATTAACCAGGTGTCGCGCAACTCCGCGGACTCCGCCGAGGTGGCGCGCCGCTCGGTGCAGATCGCGACCAACGGCGCCGGCGTGGTGCGCCAGACCATCGCCGGCATGGACAGCATCCGCGACCAGATTCAGGAAACCTCCAAGCGCATCAAGCGCCTGGGCGAAAGCTCGCAGGAAATCGGCTCGATCGTGGAGCTGATCAACGACATTTCCGAACAGACCAACATCCTGGCGCTGAACGCGGCCATTCAGGCGGCCTCGGCCGGCGAGGCAGGCCGCGGGTTCGCGGTGGTGGCCGACGAAGTGCAGCGACTGGCGGAACGCAGCTCCAGCGCGACCAAGCGCATCGAGTCGCTGGTCCAGACCATTCAGGCCGATACCAACGAAGCGGTGTCGTCGATGGAACAGACGACCTCGGAAGTGGTCGCAGGCGCGCGCCTCGCCGAGGACGCGGGCACCGCGCTGGGCGAGATCGAAAAGGTGTCGTCCGACCTGTCGGGCCTGATTGAAGGCATCTCGGTGGCGGCGCAGGAGCAGTCCAACGCGGCCTCCAACATCACCCAGACCATGAACACCATCCAGTCGATCACCGCGCAGACCTCGCAGGGCGCCAGCCAGACCGCCGAGTCGATCGGCAACCTGGCCCAGCTCGCCGCCGACCTGCGTCGTTCGGTCGCCGACTTCAAGCTGCCCGCCTGACGCCGGCCGGAACACAGGGATCGGGATGAACAACACCCTCCAGGCCAGCCCCGCATCGCCGGGCCGTGACGGAGCCGCGCCATGACCACGGCGTTGCAGGATGCCATCGACCACACCGCGCTGGGCTGGGTGAAGCCGGAGATCGACGAGACCCTGCGCCAGGCGCGGATCGAGCTCGAAGGCTTCGCCGAAAACCCCGGCGATCCGCTGCCCATGGAAACCTGCATGGGCCACCTGCATCAGGTGCAGGGCACCCTGCAGATGCTGGAGCTGCAGGCCCCGGCGATGGTGGCCGGCGAGATGGAGCAGCTCGCGGACTCGCTGCGCGCAGATGCCACCGCCGACCGCGACGAAGCGCTGGCCGTGCTGATGCGCGGCATGGTGCAGCTGCCCGACTACCTGGAGCGACTGCAGGGCGGTCACCGCGACATTCCGATCGTGCTGCTGCCGCTGATCAACGAACTGCGTGCCGCGCGCGGCGTTCCCGCGCTGGGGCAGGAAGCGTTGCCGAGCCTGCTGGACGCACCGACTGAAGCCGAACTCGAGCACGCCCGCGGCAGCCTGGCCGGACGCAACCGCGCGCTGCTGGACACCGTGTCCACGGCGATCAAGGAAGACCTGCTCAAGGTCAAGGACGCACTCGACCTGCACCTGCGCGGCAGCCGCGACAACGTGCAGGAACTGCAGCCGCAGGCCGAAGCGCTGGACCGGATCGGCGACACTCTGGGAATGCTCGGGCTGGACAGCGCCCGCAGGGTGGTACAGGAACAGCGCCGGATCGTCCATGACATCGCCAGCGGCCTGCGGCCGCAGGCGGAGAACGACTTGCTGGAAGTGGCGGGCGCGCTGCTCTACATCGACCACTCGCTGGACGACCAGGTCGCCCAGCTCGGCAGCGGCAGCACCGAGGGTGACGCCGGTGACCTGCTGGCGCAAGAATCGCGCAAGGTCATGGGCGCGCTGACCCGTGCCGCGGTGACCAATTTCGCCGAAGTGCGCAACGCGTTCGTGGCCTTCGTCGAAACCGACTGGAGCCATTCCGCGCTGGAATCCGTGCCCCGCCTGCTGGCCGAAGTGGCCGGGGCGATGCGGATGCTGGAGCGCCCGGAACCGGCCGACTACCTGGAAGCGCTGCGCCGCTACAGTCAGGTCGAGCTGATCGAGCGCGCGCAGGTGCCGGGCGGACGCCAGCTCGATACGCTGGCGGACGCGCTGTCCAGCATGGAGTATTTCCTCGAGACCCTGCACGATCCGCACGGCCAGCGCCAGGACCTGCTGGACAAGACTCGTGTCAGCCTGGAGGCGCTGCGCTACTGGCCGCTGCCGGAAGCTGCCCCCGTCGTGAACAAGGCGCCGGCCGATCTGCCCGCGCCCGCTGAAGAGGTCGCCGAGCCGGTGCCGGAAGCCGTCGCTGACGGGACGGCAGTTGAGGCGCAGGGCGAAATCGTTGCCGAGGAAGATCCGGTTGCCGCGCCCGCCGAAGTGGCGGTCAGCGTCGCCCCTGCCGCGGTGGCGATGGCGGCCGGCTTTGAATCGGCCGGCGACGAGATCGACGACGAGATCCGCGAGATCTTCCTCGAGGAGTTCGAGGACGAGATCAACAACCTGGACGGCCTGCTGCCGACCTGGAAGCTGACGCCGGACGATGGCGACACGTTGCGCCCGATCCGCCGCGTGTTCCACACCCTGAAGGGCAGCGGCCGGCTGGTCGGTGCCAAGGTGCTGGGAGAGTTCGCCTGGCACGTCGAGAACATGCTCAACCGCGTGCTGGACGGCTCGCGCCCGGCCAGCCACGCCGTGGTCGCGTACGTCGGCCAGGCCCGCGGCGTGCTGCCGCAGCTGCATGCAGCGCTGCGCGGCGAAGGCGCGGTCACCACCGATATCCCGGCGATGGAAGCCATCGCCGATCGTCTGGCCGCCGGCGAAGATGTATTGATGTCGGCGCCGCCGATCGCCCAGGCCGCGCAGCCGGAACCGGCGCAGGCCGGTACCGCGGACGAGCCAGCCGCCGCGGCCGACACGCGGGTGGTTGCGGTCGATCCAGTGCTGCTGGAGATTCTCGGCACCGAGGTTGGCGGTCACCTTGAAACCGTCGATGCGTGGCTGGCACAGGCGCGCACCGGCGACACCATCGCCAGCGATGCGCTGGTGCGTGCAATCCACACCCTCAACGGCGCCTTCGCGATGACCGAAGTGCCGTCGGTCACTGCGTTCACAGCGCCCGCAGAGGGTTATGTGAAGCGCTTGCTGGCGGCCCATGCGGTCGCCGGCAGCGAGGGCGTCGCGGCGCTGGGCGCCGTGGCCGAAGCGGTGCGCGCCTCCACCCGTGCGCTGCAGGAAAGCCCGACGCAGGTGCCCATGTTCGCCGCGCTGGCGGAACGGATGGCGGCACTGCGCGATGCCTTGCCCGAAGCCAATCTGCCCTTCATCGACACCGGGTCGGTCGGCGACGCCGATGCCGCGCGTCACGCGCAGCAGGCCGAGGCCGAGCGTGTTGCCGCCGAGCAGGCGGAAGCCGAGCGTTTGGCCGCGGAAGAAGCGGCGCGTCTGGAAGCCGAACGTATCGCCGCCGCGGAAGCCGAGGCTGCACGCCTGGCCGCCGAACAAGCCGAAG
>NZ_KE384101.1:117829-186880 GCF_000423885.1 Thermomonas fusca DSM 15424
CTGGAAGCCGAACGTATCGCCGCCGCGGAAGCCGAGGCTGCACGCCTGGCCGCCGAGCAGACCGAAGCCGAGCGTCGTGCGGCGGCAGAAGCCGCACGCTCGGAAGCCGAACGCATCGCTGCGGCGGAAGCTGAAGCCGAGCGCCAAGCTGCGGAAGAAGCGGCGCGTCTAGAAGCCGAACGCCTTGCAGCGGAAGAGGCGGAGGTCGCGCGCCTGGCGGCCGAACAGGCGGAATCCGAACGCATTGCCGCGGAAGAAGCGGCGCGCCTGGAAGCCGAACGCCTGGGCGCGGAAGAAGCCGAGGTCGCGCGTCTGGCCGCCGAGCAAGCGGAAGCCGAACGCACTGCCGCGGAAGAAGCGGCGCGCCTGGAAGCCGAGCGTACCGCCGCTGAACAGGCCGAACGCCAAGCCGCGGAAGAAGCCGCGCGCCTGGATATCGAACGCATTGCCGCGGAAGAAGCCGAGGCCGCGCGCTTGGCCGCCGAGCAGGCGGAAGCCGAGCGTGTGGCCGCGGAAGAAGCGGCGCGCCAGGAGGCCGAGCGCATCGCCGCGGAGGCAGCGGCCCGACGCGAGGCCGAACGCGAGGCCGAACGCGTCGAAGCCGAGCGCATCGCCGCCGCGCGCGCCGAGGCCGAACGCCAGGAAGCCGAACGTGCCGCCGCGCGCCGCGCGGAGGTCGAGCGCGCCGAAGCCGAGCGTCGCGCTGCGGACGCCGCAGCTGGCGCCTGGGCGCGGGAGCAGGCGGCGCTGGCCGCGTTGCAGGCGACATCGGGCGCGAGCGAGGACCCGGACGAGGCGCTGGATACCAGCGAACTGGACCTGGAGCTGGTCGACATCTTCGTAGAGGAGGCCGGCGACCTGCTCGACCATTCCGACGGCTTGCTGGCGAAGCTGCGCGAGACGCCGGACGACAACGAATTGGTGGTGGGTCTGCAGCGCGACCTGCATACGCTCAAGGGCGGTGCGCGGATGGCCGGGATGATGCCGGCCGGCGAGCTGGGTCACGCCATGGAATCGCTGCTGGAAGCGGTGGCCGCGCAGAAGGTCGATTTCGGCACCGACGGCGTACCGCTGCTGGAGCGTGGGTTCGATCGCCTGCATGGGATGATCACGCGCATCGCCGCGCGCCGCGCGCTGGGCATGCCCGAGGCGCTGATCGAGGAATTCAACGCGCGCGCCGAGCAACGCCCTGTGGTGGCGGCGCTTGCGTCGGCTGATGACGCCAGGCCTGCACCGACCTCGAAGATCGAACTCAAGCCGCTGTCGGCGCCGCTGGGACAGGAGGGTTTCGCCGAGGACGAAGAGGTTGGCGTGCGCGCGCCGCAGGAACAGGTGCGCATCCGCGCCGACCTGCTCGACCGGCTGGTGAACTACGCCGGCGAAGTCGCGATCTACCGCGCCCGCCTAGAACAGCAGCTGGCCGCGTTCCGCAGCACCGCGCAGGAAATGGAGCAGACCAACCTGCGCCTGCGCGACCAGCTGCGTCGCCTGGATTCGGAAACCGAAGCGCAGATCATCGCCCGCTTCCAGCGCGAGCACGACACCGGCAACGAAGCCTTCGACCCGCTGGAGCTCGACCGCTTCAGCACCCTGCAACAGCTCTCGCGCGGTCTGGCCGAATCGGCGGCCGACTTGCAGAGCCTGCACGGGTCGATGGATGACCTGACCCGTCAGTACGAAACCCTGCTCACCCAGCAGTCGCGGGTCAGCTCGGAGCTGCAGGAAGGCCTCATGCGCACGCGCATGCTGCCGTTCGATTCGCTGGTGCCGCGCCTGCGCCGGGTCATCCGCCAGGCCGCCACCGAAACCGGCAAGCAGGCGCAACTCAAGCTGGATGGCGCGCAGGGCGAACTCGACCGCAACGTGCTGGAGCGCATGACTGCGCCGCTGGAGCACATGCTGCGCAACGCCATCGCGCATGGCCTGGAGGCGCCGGAGGCGCGCCGTGCCGCCGGCAAGCAGGAAGAAGGCAGCATCCGGGTGGTGGTGCGTCGCGAAGGTTCCGAAGTCGTCCTGCAGATCTCCGACGACGGCGCCGGTCTCAACCGCGCGGCAATCCGCGCGCGTGGCGTCGAGCGCGGGCTGATTGCCGCGGATGCGCAGTTGACCGACGTCGAACTCGACCAATTGATCATGCAGCCGGGCTTCTCCACCGCCGAAACCGTCAGCCGCCTGGCTGGGCGCGGCGTCGGCATGGACGTGGTCGCCAGCGAGGTCCGCCAGCTGGGCGGCACCATCGACATCGCCTCGCAGCCCGGCGACGGCACGGTGTTCACCCTGCGCCTGCCGCAGACCCTGGCGGTCACCCAGGCGGTGTTCGTCAAGATCGGCGAGACCGAGTACGCGGTACCGATCGCCTCGGTGCGCGGCGTCGGACGCATCTCCCGCGAAGACCTGGCCAAGCCGGGCGCCGGCTACCGCTACGGCGGCGAGGACTACGCGCTGCACGACCTCGGCACCTTGGTTGGCACCGCGCCGGCGCGTGCCGAAGGGCATCTGCAGATGCCGCTGCTGCTGGTCGGCTCGGGCGAGCTGCGGGCGGCGGTGGCGATCGACCAGGTGTTGGGCAGCCGCGAAATCGTGGTCAAGACCGGCGGTCCGCAGCTGACGTCGGTGCCGGGCATCTTCGGTGCCACCATCATGGGCGATGGCCGCGTGGTGGTGATCCTGGACGTGGCGCCGCTGGTACGCAGGCAGGCCGCGGCGGCGCTGGCCGACGAGGCGGTCGTTCATGTGCCGACTACGCACCGAAAGGTGCCGCTGGTCATGGTGGTGGACGACTCGGTCACCATGCGCAAGGTCACCGGCCGCGTGCTGGAGCGCCACAGCCTGGAGGTAGCGACCGCCAAGGACGGTCTGGATGCGCTGGAGCGGATGGCCGATTTCGTGCCGGATCTGATGCTGCTGGACATCGAGATGCCGCGCATGGACGGCTACGAGCTGGCTACCGCGATGAAGGCGGACCCGCGCCTGCGCAACGTACCGATCGTCATGATCACCTCGCGTACCGGCGACAAGCACCGTCAGCGCGCATTCGAGATCGGCGTGGAGCGTTACCTCGGCAAGCCGTACCAGGAAGTCGAGCTGATGCGTAACGTGTTCGAGCTGTTGGGGCTGGAGCACGCGGGCGCCGGAACCGAGCAGTGAACACGCACCGCGTGCTGGTGCTGGCGCGCGCGGGGGCCGCGCGCGACCGCACCGAGATGGCGCTGCGGCAGGCTGGCGCAGCGCTGGCGGCGGTGCTGGATCCGGCCACTGTCGACGAGGCGCAGGTCCGCGCGGCTGCGCCGGATGCGCTGTTGGTGGTGCTGGACCCGGTGACCGAAGCTGCGCTGGACAAGTTCGACGCGGTGCTGGCCGACCCGTCGCTGCTGGTGCTGTTTGACGACGCCGAAGTGGCGGCGCGCCGGGATGGCTGGGAAGCGGCGCGCTGGGCGCGCCACCTGGCGGCCAAGCTGCAGGGGCACCGCAACGTGCTGCCGGCGCCGCCGGCAGGCAGCGCACCGGATCGCGATTTCGAGCAGGAGATGCAGGACCTGAGCATGGAAATGGCGGCGATGCAGCCGCTACCGCCGGCGGTGCAGGGTTCGGCGCTGGCCCAGCCGGACGGCGCGGTGGTGGTGGCGGCCGGCATCGGCGGGCCCGACGCGGTGCGTCAGTTGCTGGGCGGACTGCCTGCGGCTTTCCCGCGCGCGCTGCTGCTGCGGCAGCGCATCGAGGGCGGCCAGTACGACCGCCTGGTCCGGCAGATGCAGCGGGCCGCGCAGATGCCCGTGGTGCTTGCCTGTGCCGGCGAACCGCTGCGTCGCGGCCATGTGTACGTCGTGCCGGATGGTGTCGACGTGGGCGAGGCACCGGCCGGCCTGCATTTCGTGGAGGCTTCCGGCGAGCCGCGCTTCGCCCCGCTGCGCCCGGGCGACAGCGCCATGCTGCTGCTCAGCGGCGCGCCTCCGGCGCTGGTCGACCTTGCCCTGGCGATGCGCATGGCCGGGGGGCTCGCGCTGGGCCAGTCGGCCGAAAACTGTTTCGATCCCGCCGCCAGCCAGGCGCTGGCGGCACGTGGCGGCGAAGCGGACAGCCTCGCCGGAATCTCCCGTCAATTGCTGCAACGCTGGCCCGCCTGAGGTTTCCATGTCCGACATCGCATACATCATCCGCGGCGTGCTCATCCAGGTGGCGGACGCACGCCTGTTGCTGCCCAACGCGACCATCGCCGAGGTGCTGTCCTACGCCGCGCCGGAACCGCTGGAGAACGCGCCTGACTGGCTGCTGGGCAGGATCCGCTGGCGCGGCTGGCAGCTGCCGCTGGTATCGTTCGCGCGATTTGCGGGCATCGCCGACGAGCAGGGCGGCCTGGGCAGCAAGGTGATCGTGCTGAAGGCGTTGGGCGGCAACCCCAAGCGCCCCTACTTTGCCCTTTTGACCCAGGGCTTCCCGCGGCTGGTGACGGTGACCGAAGACACGCTGGCGACGCAGGGCGATGGCGGCGACCTGCCTGCCGGCGTATTGGCCCGCGTGCGCCTGGGCGAGAACGACGCGATGGTGCCCGACCTGGCCGCGCTGGAGCAGCACCTGCACGCCGCGCTGGCGGCGGCTGCCTGAGATACGGCGCCCGGCCGCAGCGGCGGCCGGGAAGTGTCAGCCCAAGTCCCCAGCCATCGCCTGCAGCGCGGCAATCGCGGCGATGCCGGCGGTTTCGGTGCGCAGGATGCGCGGGCCCAGCCGCAGTCCCTCGAATCCCGCCGCCACCAGCTGTTCGCGATCGCGCGGCGACCAGCCGCCTTCCGGGCCGATGGCCAGCGTGCACGCGCGCAGCTGGCTGCCCTGCAGTGTCGACAGCGCCTGTGGCGCGAACGGATCAAGAATGAAACCGCGGCCCTCGCGCCGCGCCGCCGCCTGCGCCAGCACGAGCGGCGGGGCGACCTCCGGCACGCGTGCGCGGCCACTTTGTTCGCAGGCCGACACCACCACCTCTCGCCAGTGCGCCACGCGCTTGTCGGCGCGCTGGGCGTCCAGCTTCACCTCGCTGCGTTCGCTGGACGCCGGCAGGATGCTGGCCACGCCCAACTCGGTCGCCTTCTGCAGGATCAGATCCATCTTCTCGCCGCGGGCGATGCCCTGCAGCAGGGTGATGGCGAGCGGCGACTCGTTGTCGACCTGGCGGCTGGCGATGATGTCCGCCAGCACCTCGCGTTTGCTGACCGAGGCGATGCGCGCTTCGCGGTCGAAGCCGTCACCATTGAACAGCACGCAGGGATCGCCGGCCTGCAGGCGCAGCACCCGCACCAGATGGGCGGCGGCGTCCTCGGGCAGGGTGATGGTGCTGCCAACGGACAGCGGCTGGGCGACGAAGCTGCGGGTCAGGCGCATGGGTTTGCCCTCGCGGATCGCGTCCGGCGGCGCTTTGGAATGCGGGTCGGATTCACGTTGATGCCTCCGCCAGCATCGCGTGGGTGGCCGCCGCCAGCTGTTCCAGCTGCGCGTCGTCGATGCAGTAGGGCGGCATCCAGTACAGCACGTCGCCCAGTGGGCGCAGCAGCACGCCGGCATCCAGCGCCGCGCGGTACATGCGCAGGCCGCGGCGGCCGGCGATTTCCACCGCGTGGCCGTCCTCGACGTTGCCGGCCTCGGGCTGCAGTTCGATGGCCACCACCATCCCCACCTGACGCACTTCCGCCACCGCCGGATGCGCCTTGAATGTTGCCGCCAGCGCGGCCATCTTCGCGGCGGTGTCGCGGTTGCGCGCCAGTACGCCGTCGCCTTCGAGGATGTCCAGCGAGGCCAGTGCCGCCGCGCAGGCCAGCGGGTTGCCGCTGTAGCTGTGCGAATGCAGGAAGGCGCGCTCGCGCGAGTCGTCGAGGAAGCCGTCGTAAATGGCCTGCGTGGCCAGCACCGCGCACAGCGGCAGGAAGCCGCCGGTCAGGCCCTTCGACAGGCACAGCAGGTCGGGCTGGATGCCGGCCTGCTGGCAGGCGAACAGGCTGCCGGTGCGGCCGAAGCCGGTGGCGATTTCGTCCGCGATCAGGAACACACCGTGCGCGTCGCAGAGTTCGCGCGCGCGCTGCAGGTAGCGCGGGTGGTGCATGCGCATGCCGCCGGCGCACTGCAGCAGCGGCTCCACGATCAGCGCGCAGACTTCGCCGGCGTGCGCGTCCAGCAGGTCGGCCAGGGCGTCGGCGGCGCGTTCGGCGCAGGCGATCGCCGCGGCTTCGCCGCACGCACCGTAGGCATCCGGCGACGGCGCGAACAGGGTTTCCAGCAGCAGCGGCGCGTACACGCGGCGGTACAGCGGGATGTCACCCACCGACAGCGCTCCCAGCGTTTCGCCGTGGTAGCTGCCGGTCAACGCGACGAACTTCGTGCGGCCTTCGGCGCCGCGGTTGTGGAACCAGTGGAAGGCCATCTTCAGCGCCACTTCCACCCCGGCCGACCCGTTGTCGGCGTAGAACACCTTGGCCAGCGGCGCGCGATCGACCTCGCGCGGAGCGAGGGCGAGCAGGCGCTCGGCCAGTTCGACGGCGGGCGCGTGCGAGCAGCCGGCCAGGATCACCTGCTCCAAGGTGCGCGCCTGCCGGGCGATGGCTTCGGCGATGCGCGGCTCGGCATGGCCGTGCAGGTTGGTCCACCAGCTGCTGACGCCGTCGAGGACGCGCCTGCCGTCGAAGCCCACCAGCCAGGCGCCTTCGCCGCGCGCCACGGGGAACAGCGGCAGCGCGTGCGGGTGCTCGCGCATCTGCGTGCACGGGTGCCAGAGTACGGCCAGGTCGCGCGTCCGCCAGTCATCCGCGGCGGCTATCATGGGGTCATCGTGAAAGCTTTCCATTCCGCCATTATCGCCGCCGGGGCGACCGCATGAGCCGCCGCCTGCCGGTCATCCACGGCATCACCGAGCACGACGCCGGCCCGTACCGGATGGAGCGGCTCGATCTGGAGTTCGCCAACGGCGAGCGCCGCCTGTACGAGCGCCTGCACGGGCGCGGCCATGGCGCGGTGGCGGTGGTGCCGATGCTGGATGCCGACACCGTGCTGCTGGTGCGCGAATATGCGGCCGGCGTGCACCGCTACGAACTGGGGCTGGTGAAGGGACGCATCGACGCCGGCGAGACGCCGCTCGAAGCCGCCAACCGCGAGCTGATGGAAGAAGCCGGCTACGGTGCGCGCGACCTGCGCGTGCTGCGCAGCCTCACTCTGGCGCCGACCTACATGAGCCACCAGACCCATGTGGTGCTGGCGCGCGACCTGTATCCGCAGCGCCTGCCCGGCGACGAGCCGGAGGAGCTGGAAGTGGTGCCGTGGAAACTGGCCGACCTGGGCCAGCTGATCCTGCAGGATGATTTTTCCGAAGGCCGCAGCATCGCGGCGCTGTTCATGGTCCGCGAATGGTTGCAGCAGCATGCAGGTGAATGACGTACTCCGCGATGGCGTGATTGCTGTCGCCCGTCAGGCCGCCGCGGCGATCCTGGCGGTCTATGACGGCGAATTCGCGGTGCAGCACAAGGACGACCGCTCGCCGCTGACGGCCGCGGATCTTGCCGCCCATCGCTGCATCGTTTCGCGCCTGGCGGAGCTGACGCCCGCCATCCCGGTGCTGTCGGAAGAGTCGAGGGATCACGACATCGCCGATCGCCGGCAATGGACGCGGTTCTGGCTGGTCGATCCGCTCGATGGCACCCGCGAGTTCATCAAGCGCAATGGCGAGTTCACCGTCAACATCGCCCTGATCGAGGATGGCGTGGCCGTGTTCGGCGTGATCCAGCAGCCGGTCACCGGCGCGCTCTGGCACGGCGTGCCGGGACACGGTGCATTCCGTCGCGACGGCGGTGCCGATGTCGCCATCCATGCACGAATTCCGGCGGCTTCGCCGCTGCGCATCGCCGCCAGCCGCTCGCACCGCGATGCGCGCACGCAGGCGCTGCTGGACGCGCTGCCGGGCAGCGAGGTGCTCGGCTGCGGATCGTCGCTGAAGTTCTGCCGCATTGCCGAGGGCGCGATGGATCTGTACCCGCGCTTCGGTCCGACCAGCGAATGGGATACCGCCGCCGGGCAGGCGATCCTGGAGGCCGCCGGTGGCGCGGTGCTCGACCCGCAGGGCCGGCCGTTCCGCTACAACCAGCGCGACACCCTGCTCAACGGCGACTTCATCGCGCTGGGCGATGTCGCGGTGCGCGCGCGGCTGCCGGCATGAGCGACATCGCGGAACTGCTCACCATCATGGCCAGGCTGCGCGACCCGGACGGCGGCTGCCCGTGGGATCTGCAGCAGGACTTCGCGACCATCGCCCCGTACACCATCGAGGAAGCCTACGAGGTCGCCGATGCGATCGATCGCGGCGACATGGCCGACCTCAGGGACGAGTTGGGCGACCTGCTGCTGCAGGTGGTGTTCCATGCGCGGATGGCCGAGGAGGCCGGTGCGTTCGCGTTCGGCGACGTGGTGGCGGCGATCTGCGACAAGATGGTGCGCCGGCACCCGCATGTGTTCGCCGCAGGGACCGCCGATGCGGCTGGCGACAGTGCCGCGGTGTTGCGCAACTGGGATGCGATCAAGCGCGCGGAGCGCGACGCCAGGGGCGAGACCGATACCTCGGCGCTGGCCGGCATTTCCCGCGGCCTGCCGGAATGGCAGCGAGCGGTGAAGCTGCAGCACAAGGCGGCCAAGGTCGGCTTCGACTGGCCGGATCCGGCGCCGGTGCTGGACAAGCTGCACGAGGAAATCGACGAGGTGCGCGCCGAGTTCGATGCGGTGGCCGCCGATCCCGGCGATGCCGCCGCGCACGACCGGCTGGAGGACGAACTCGGCGATGTGCTGTTCGTCTGCGCCAACCTTGCGCGGCATGCCAAGGTCGACGTGGGCAGCGCGCTGCGCCGCGCCAACGCCAAATTCGAGCGCCGCTTCCGCGCGATGGAGGCGATGGCGGCAGCCGATGGCGGCCTTGCCGGGCAATCGTTGGACGCGCAGGATCGCTATTGGGTGCGCGCCAAGCTGGCGGAGCGCAAGGAATCGTAGGGCGGCGAATGCCGCGGGGATGGGAAACGATGGCCGGCTTTTCGAGCTTCCGCGAGTTCTACCCGTACTACCTGGGCGAGCATCGCAACCGCACCTGCCGGCGCCTGCACTTCGTCGGCACCAGTTTCGCCATCGGTTTCATCGTGCTGGCGGTCAAGGGCGGCAATCCGTGGTGGCTGCTGGCGGCGCTGCTATCAGGCTACGCATTTGCCTGGGCGGGCCATTTCTTCTTCGAGAAGAACCGCCCGGCCACCTTCAAGCACCCGTTCTATTCCTTCGCCGGCGACTGGGTGATGTACCGGGACATCCTGATCGGGCGGATTCCGTTCTAGCGTTGCTGGCGGCCACGCGGATGCTCCCGCTGCTGTGGGCGCGGTCACTCCAGAAAGATCAGCCACGCCGCCGCCACGATCAGCGCGAACCCGGCCCAGTGGTTCCATTTCAGCGGCTGGCCCAGATACCAGGCGGAAAATCCGGCGAACACCAGCAGGGTGATGACTTCCTGCATGCCC
Source organism: Thermomonas fusca DSM 15424 (assembly GCF_000423885.1). GTDB lineage: Bacteria > Pseudomonadota > Gammaproteobacteria > Xanthomonadales > Xanthomonadaceae > Thermomonas > Thermomonas fusca. The sequence continues at coordinate 127,348 of NZ_KE384101.1, forward strand.
TTGAGCTGCGGCGCGCTGTAGACCGTGCTGCCGAGGCGATTGGCTGGCACCATCAGCAGGTATTCGAAGAACGCGATCCCCCAGCTGGCCAGAATGACCTTGGGCAGGGCGGTGTCCCGGTACTTCAGGTGGCCGTACCACGCGAAGGTCATGAACACGTTGGACAGCACCAGCAGGAACGGCGGCAGCAGGCGGGCGTAGGGCATGCGGGGCGGGATATGGGCGCAGTAGCGCGCAGATTACGCCTTCACACGGCATCTACCGCGCAGTTGGCATCGTTTCGCAAGCGAATTGGAGCGAGGCGCGCATGCGCGAACAGGAACAGGCGGGACTGGTACTCATCGTCGAGGACAACCGCAACATCTCCGAGATGGTGGGCGAATACCTCGAAAGCCGCGGCTTCGAGATCGACTATGCGGCCGACGGCCTGGACGGCTACCGGCTGGCGTCGGAAAACGTCTATGACGCGATCGTGCTGGACCTGATGCTGCCGAGGCTGGACGGCATCGAGGTGTGCAAGCGCTTGCGCGGTGAGGCGCGCAAGGCCACGCCGATCCTGATGCTGACAGCGCGCGATACCCTCGACGACAAGCTCACCGGGCTGTCCTCTGGGGCCGACGACTACCTGACCAAGCCGTTCGCGATCCGCGAACTGGAAGCGCGGCTGCATGCGCTGATCCGCCGTGATCGCCGCCAGGTGGGCTCGGAAGTGCTGCAGGTGGCGGATCTGGTGCTGGATCCGGCGTCGCTGCGGGCAACCCGCGGTGGCTGCGAACTGCAGCTTTCGCCGATCGCGTTGCGCCTGCTGTCGATCCTGATGCGCGAGTCGCCGCGGGTGGTCAGCCGGCAGGAGATCGAGCGCGAGATCTGGGGCGACGAGCTGCCGGATTCCGACACCCTGCGCAGCCATCTCTACAACCTGCGCAAGGTGATGGACAAACCGTTCGATCGGCCGCTGCTGCACACCGTGCAAAGCGCCGGCTACCGGCTTGCCGATCTGGCCGACTGACACCGGCCCAACTTCATGTCCTTGCCCCTGCCTCGCCCCTCCATCGCCGCCGATCCACCGCCGGATGCGGCCGAGCGCGAGCGCGATTTCACCCGCGACGCAAGCCATGAGCTGCGCACGCCGCTGACGGTGATCCGGGTCGCCAGCGACCTGATCGCACACGACGCGGGCCTGTCATCGGCCTCGCGGCGCTCGTTGGCGCGCATCCAGGACGCGGTGGCGGGGATGGAGGCGGTGATCGACGCGCTGCTGTTCCTGGCCCGCTGCGAACAGGCACCGCTGGGCGTGGACGACGTCGTGGTGCGCGAGGTGGTGGAGCGTGAGATCGATCGCATCCGCCCGGCGCTGCGGCACAAGGAGCTGGCGCTGCACCTGGAGGTGGAGGCGGAACCGGTGCTGCATGCGCCGCCGCGGGTGCTGCAGGTGATGCTGGGCAATCTGCTGGCCAATGCGGTGCGGTTCACCGATGCCGGCGGGGTGGTGGTGCGGTTGAAGGAAGGCAGCGTAGAGGTCGAGGATTCCGGCATCGGCATGGACGCGGCCACGCTGGCGCGCGCGTTCGAGCCGTTCTACCGCGGCGAGGGCGAACAGTACGTCGGCTCCGGGCTGGGATTGTCGATTGCCCATCGGCTGGGTCAGCGCTGCGGCTGGCCCCTGCGGCTGGACAGCACGCCGGGGCAGGGCACCCGCGCCAGCATCCTGTTCGGAAGGGCTTGCCGGGACTGAAGGCACGGTCGCCGCGCGGGCAGCGCGGTCAGGATGCGCGGCTGTCAACCGAACGCGCATCCGTGCGTTCCCATCCGTCAATCCTTCCCGACTGCCCCGCATGAGCCAGCCACGCCGTACCCGCAGCACCCTTCCCAAGGCCGGCCTGGCCGTTGCCGCCATCGCAGTGCTGGCCGCAGGCTGGTATTTCTGGAGCAAGCGCGGCGCCGCAGGCGAAGCCGACGGCTACCGCACCGAAACCGTCCAGCGCGGCGACATCCGGGTGGCGATCTCCGCCACCGGCACCCTCAGCGCCATCACCACGGTCACTGTGGGCAGCCAGATCTCCGGCCAGGTCACCGACATCCTGGTGGACTTCAACTCGCCGGTGAAGAAGGGCGAGGTACTGGCGCGGATCGATCCCTCCACCTACCAGGCTCAGTTGGAGCAGGGCAACGCGCAGATCGCCAACGCGCAGGCGCAACTGCGGCAGGCGCAGGCCAGCCTGCACAACGCCACCCTGGACTTCGAACGCAAGCAGTCGCTGTCCGCGCAGAAGCTGATCGCGCGCAGCGACTATGACCTGTCGCGCGCCGCGCTCGACCAGGCCCGCGCCCAGGTCAACGCCGCGCAGGCGCAGATCCGCCAGCAGACCGCGTCGCTGAAGAACACCCAAGTCAACATCGACCGCGCGGTGATCCGTTCGCCGGTGGACGGCGTGGTGCTGACCCGCAAGATCGAGCCCGGCCAGACCGTGGCCGCCAGCTTCTCGGCGCCGGAGCTGTTCACCATCGCCGAAGACCTGTCGAAGATGAAGATCGAGCTTGCGGTCGACGAATCCGACATCGGCCAGGTCCGCACCGGCCAGGTTGTGGGCTTCACCGCCGACGCCTTCCCCGACCGCCGCTTCAAGGGCGTGGTGGAGCAGGTGCGGCTGGCCGCCACCACCAACAACAACGTGGTCACCTACCCGGTGGTGGTGACCGTGGACAACAGCGACGGCACCCTGCTGCCGGGCCTGACCGTGAACGCCGAAATCGAGGTCAGCAAACGCGAAGGCGTGCTGCGGATCGGCAACGCCGCGCTGCGGTTCAAGCCGGCTGAAGGTTCGCCGTTGGCCGAGCTGCAGGTGCAGGGCGCACCTGCCGGTGGTACCGGCGGCAATGGCACCAACCGCGGTCCGGGCATGGGCGAGGACCTGCAGGCGCTGGCCGGCTCGCTGGACTTGAACCCCCAGCAGAAGGTCGCGTTCGACGCTGCGCTGGAAGAAATGCAGAAACGCCAGGCCGAGCGTATGGCGCAGGCACAGACGCAGCAGGGCGCGTCGGGCCAGCAGCAGGGCGGCAACCGGCTGTTCGGCGGTGGCGGCATGCGCATGGGCGGCGGCAGCGGCGGCGCCAACCCGGCGATGCTGGCGCAGATGCGCGCGCGCATGCGCGACCGCCTGAACCAGCAATTCGGCGCGTTCGTGTCCGCCCTCGACGATGCCCAGCGCGGCAAGTGGAACGCCGGCCTGGAGGCGCAGCTCAGCGCCAAGCGGGTGCAGGCGTACAAGCTGGTCGGCGGCAAGCCGCAGCCGGTGATGCTCAAGGTCGGCGCCAGCGACGGCAGCAGCACCGAAATCTCCGGCCGCGACATCAAGGAAGGCGACCTGATCATCTCCGGCGAGCGTTCGGCGGCGGAGAGCAAGTGATGGCGGCTCCGGAGGCGGTCCCGGTCATCCTCACCCATGGCCTGGGAAAGGTGTACTCGGCCGGCACCGAGGCCGAGGTGGTGGCGCTGCGCGGCGTGGACATGCGCATCGACCGCGGCGAGTTCGTCGCGATCATGGGCCCGTCCGGTTCCGGAAAATCCACCCTGATGAACCTGATCGGCTGCCTGGACACGCCCACCAGCGGCTCTTATGAGTGCGACGGGGTGGACGTGGCGACCCTGGACGCCGAAGCGCTGGCGGCGCTGCGCCGCGACAAGATCGGCTTCGTGTTCCAGGGCTTCCACTTGCTGTCGCGGATGAGTGCCACCGACAACGTGGCGATGCCGATGGGCTATGCACAGATCCCCCCGGCCGAACGCCGCCGCCGCGCGCTGGCGGCGCTGGAAGCGGTGGGCCTGGGCGCGCGCGCCGGGCATTTCCCCAACGAGCTCTCCGGCGGCCAGCAGCAGCGCGTGGCGATTGCCCGCGCGCTGGTCAACCAGCCGCCGATCCTGCTGGCCGACGAGCCCACCGGCGCGCTGGACAGCAAGACCGGCGAGGAAATCCTGACCCTGTTCAAGCGCCTGCGCGATGACGGCCATACCGTCATCCTGATCACCCACGATGCCCACGTTGCCGCCCACGCCGACCGCACCTACGTGATGCGCGATGGTGAGCTGCACGAACAGACCGAAGCGGAGGCCGCATGAGTTTCCTCGACATCCTGCGCACCGCGTTCTTCGCCCTGCGCGGCAACTGGATGCGTAGCGCGCTGACCTCGCTGGGCGTGATCATCGGCATTGCTGCGGTGATCGTGATGGTGTCGATCGGCCAAGGCACCCAAGCCGAGATCGACAAGATGGTGTCCGGCCTCGGCTCGCAGCGGCTCGACATCGGCAGCGCCGGTGGCATGGGCGCGGGCGGTGCGCGCATGGCCCAGGGCAGCCGCTGGAGCCTGAGCGAGGGCGACGTGGAGGCGATCCGCGCCGAAGTGCCCAGCGTGCAGTACGTTGCCGGTTCGCTGCGCGGCGGCACCCAGGTGGTGTTCGCCGAAAACAACGCCTCCACCCAGTGGCAGGGCGTGCAGGCCGACTGGTTCGCGATCAACGACTGGCAGATCGCCAAGGGCCAGGGCTTCGACGCGGGCGATTACGGCGGCGGCGCCAAGCCGGTCATCCTCGGCGAAACCGTGCGCAAGGCGCTGTTCGGCGACGACGAGGAAGGCATCGGCCAGACCGTGAGGTTGGGCCGGGTGCCGTTCACCGTGGTCGGCGTACTGGGCTCGAAAGGCCAGGGTGGCTTCGGCCAGGACCAGGACGACATCGTGGTGGTGCCGCTGGAAGCCGCGCGGCGCCGGCTGTCGAGCGCACAGGGCATGCCGCCGGGCGCGGTGCAGAGCATTGCGGTCGGCGTCGACGACCCGCGCAACCTGGCCAGCGCGCAGGCCGAGATCGAGGGCCTGCTGCGCCAGCGCCACAAGATCGAGCCCGGCGCCGACGACGACTTCGCGGTGCGCAACATCAGCCAGATCGTCGCCACCCGCACCGCCACCACCAACCTGATGTCCAAGCTGCTGGGCGCGGTAGCCGGCATCTGCCTGATCATCGGCGGCATCGGCATCATGAACATCATGCTGGTGTCGGTCACCGAGCGGATCAAGGAAATCGGCCTGCGCATGGCGGTGGGGGCGGGCCCGCGCGACGTGCGCCGGCAGTTCCTGGCCGAGGCGATGCTGATCTCGCTGATCGGTGGGGTGATCGGGATCGGGATCGGCGTGGTCGGCGCGCTGCTGGTCGGCAAGTTCGGCAACCTGCCCGTGGAGCTGAACGCCAGGGTGGTGCTGCTGGCGGCGGCGTTCTCGATCAGCACCGGGCTGTTCTTCGGCTACTACCCGGCCCGCAAGGCTTCGCTGCTGGACCCGATCGAGGCGCTGCGCGCGCAGTAGCGTGGCGGTTCCTATTTCCGCCTGGCGGCAAGAGGCCTGTCCGGCACCGCCGGGCTTACGGCCCTTGCGACCGGCGGGCGTCGCTTAACGAAGCTCGAAGCGGGGCCTGTGGCAAAATGGCGCATTCGATCGTCGATGTCCGCAGCCTGATGCCAGCCCGCCTTCCCGCCATGCCCGCCAGCACTCGAGTGCGCCCGCGTGGCTGACCTGTACGGACACCTTCCGCGCGGCCCCGCCGGGGTGCTGCGCGCCGCGCGCTGGTCGATGCTGGGCCTGCGCGCTGCCTGGCTGCACGAGTCCTCGTTCCGGCTGGAAGTCTGCCTGTTCGCCGTGCTCGGCCCGCTGGGCTGGTGGCTGGGCGCCACCCCGGTGGAACAGGTGCTGCTGATCGGCAGCTGCTTGCTGGTGATGGCGATGGAGCTGATGAATTCCTCGATGGAAGCGGTGATCGAGCGCTTCGGTTCCGAACGCCACGAACTGGCCGGCCGGGCCAAGGACATGGGCTCGGCCGCGGTATTCGTGCTGATGATCAACGTGGCACTGGTGTGGGCGCTGCTGCTGTTGCCGCGCTATCTGTAGACCGCGCTCCGGCGCGACATGAAGAGTAAAGAATGGACCTGAGTTTTCTTGCTTCCCCGGATGCCTGGCTCACCCTGGTGACCCTGAGCGCCCTGGAAATCGTGCTGGGTATCGACAACCTGGTGTTCATCTCGATCGCGGTCAGCCGCCTGCCGGAGCACCGCAAGCCGTTCGCGCGCAAGCTGGGCATCGCGGTGGCATGCATCACCCGCATCCTGCTGCTGGTGACCCTGGCGCACCTGGCGCGGATGTCGGAGGACCTGTTCGTGCTGTTCGGCCTGGGCATCTCGGTCCGCGACCTGGTGCTGATCCTGGGCGGCGCCTTCCTGCTGGTGAAAGGCCTGCAGGAAGTGCGCGACATGATCACCGGCGGCGAGGACGAGGACCCGCGCACCACCAAGACCTCGGCGGTGTTCGGCATGGTGATCGCGCAGATCGCGGTGATCGACATCGTGTTCTCGCTGGATTCGGTGATCACCGCGGTCGGCATCGCCGAGCACATCCCGATCATGGTGTTCGCGATCCTCACCGCGGTGGCGATCATGCTGCTGGCGGCAAACCCGCTGGGCCGCTTCATCGACGAAAACCCGACCGTGAAGATGCTGGCGCTGACCTTCATCCTGCTGGTCGGTGCGGTGCTGATCCTGGACGGCCTGGACGTGCACGTGCCCAAGCCCTACATCTACTTCGCGATGGGTTTCTCGGTGCTGGTCGAGTGGCTGAACCTGCTGATGCGCCGCAAGGCGGTGGCGCACAAGGTGCCCGGCGCCGGCGAGTGGTAACCGTCCCGAACTGACCCCCTTTCCGGAGCCGCAGCCGCATGCCCATCCTGCACCAGATCGACCCCGTCGCCGTTGCGCTGGGGCCGCTGAAGATCCACTGGTACGGGCTGATGTACCTGCTCGGCTTCGCGGTGGCCTGGTGGCTGGGCCGCCGCCGCGTGCGCGCCGGCCGCCTGCCCGGCGTGGACGACAACGGGTTCGGCGACCTGATGTTCTACGCCATGCTGGGCGTGGTGCTGGGCGGCCGCATCGGCTACGTGCTGTTCTACGACTTCGGCAGCTTCCTGCAGAACCCGCTGATGCTGTTCAGGGTATGGGAAGGCGGGATGAGCTTCCACGGCGGTCTGTTGGGCGTGCTGGTCGCGGGTGCATGGTGGTCGCGGCGGCAGCGCCTGCACTTCTTCGACACGGTCGACTTCGTCGCCCCGCTGGTGCCGGCCGGGCTCGGTTTCGGTCGCCTCGGCAATTACATCGGCGGCGAGTTGTGGGGCAAGCCCACCCAGGGCACGGCGTTCGAGGGCTGGGGCGTGGTGTTCCCGCACGCGTTGCCGGAGCCGTTCGCCTCGATGGATGCGGCGACGCTGAAGGCGCAATTCGACAGCGGAATACTGGATGCGTTTGCGCGCCATCCCTCGCAGCTGTATCAGGCCACGCTGGAAGGGCTGGTGATGTTCGCGGTGCTGGTCTGGTATTCACGCAGGCCGCGCCCGCGCTACGCGGTGGCCGGGCTGTTCGCGCTGCTGTACGGCAGCTTCCGCTTCCTGGTGGAATTCGTGCGCGAACCGGACGCGCAGCTGGGCTACCTGGCCTTCGGCTGGCTGACCATGGGCCAGGTGCTGAGCACGCCGTTGATCCTGCTGGGCCTGTTCTGGCTGTGGCGCTCGCGCAGCGCGCCCACGTTGGCGCCGGAAGTGCGCTGATGCGGCAATACCTGGAACTGCTGCGGCACGTGCTGGAGCACGGCAGCGACAAGGCCGACCGCACCGGCACCGGCACCCGCAGCGTGTTCGGCTGGCAGATGCGCTTCGATCTGGCCGAAGGCTTCCCGCTGGTGACCACCAAGAAATTGCACCTGCGCTCGATCATCCACGAGCTGCTGTGGTTCCTGCAGGGCAGCACCAACATCGCCTACCTGAAGGACAACAAGGTTTCGATCTGGGACGAATGGGCCGATGCCAATGGCGAACTCGGCCCGGTCTACGGCAAGCAGTGGCGCAGCTGGGAAGGCGCCAATGGCGAAACCTTCGACCAGATCCGCTGGGTGGCAGACGAGATCCGCCGCAACCCGGATTCGCGCCGGTTGATCGTGTCGGCCTGGAACGTGGCCGACCTGCCGAAGATGGCGCTGATGCCCTGCCACAGCCTGTTCCAGTTCTACGTGGTGGACGGAAAACTGAGCTGCCAGCTGTACCAGCGCAGCGGCGACATCTTCCTCGGCGTGCCGTTCAACATCGCCAGCTACGCGCTGCTGACCCACATGGTGGCGCAGGTCTGCGGCTTGGGCGTGGGCGATTTCGTGCACACGCTGGGCGACGCGCATCTGTACAGCAACCATTTCGAGCAGGCGCGCGAGCAATTGGCGCGCGCGCCGCGGGCGTTGCCGATGCTGAAGCTCAACCCCGAGGTGCGCGACATCTTCGGCTTCGGCTTCGAGGACATCGCCATCGAAGGCTATGACCCGCTGCCGGCGATCAAGGCGCCGGTGGCGGTTTGAACCAGCCATGCGCGTTTCGTTGATCGCCGCGCTGGACCGCAACCACGCCATCGGCCGCGGCAACGCGCTGCCGTGGCACCTGCCCGACGACCTCAGGCGTTTCAAGGCGCTGACCCTGGGCAAGCCGGTGCTGATGGGGCGCAAGACCGCGCAGTCGCTGGGCCGCGCGCTGCCGAAGCGCAGCAATCTGGTGCTGACCCGCGGCGGCGCGGTGCCGTTCGCGGGGATGCAGGCCGTGGCCTCGCTGGAAGCGGCCATCGCGTTGGCCGCGGGCGAAGGCGACGAGCTCTGCGTGATCGGTGGCGGCGAGGTCTATGCGCTGTCGCTGTCGCTGGCCACCCATCTGCACCTGACCCATGTCGAGACCGTGGTCGAAGGCGCGGATGCGTTCTTCCCGCGCCTGGACGCGCAGCGCTGGCGGGAAACCGCGCGCAGCCACCATCCGGCGGACGCGGCGCACCCGTTCGCGTTCGACTTCGTCGACTACGAGCGCGCCTGACCTTCGGCCGGCCGGCCGCCGTCGTGGCGGCGCGGGCCTTGTTGCCCATGCGGTTTGTTGCCCTGTCGCGGCGGGCGCTGCTTCGGCGCCGGCGCGGGCACGTCGCGGCCGGGCACCTGCGCCAGCTGGAACTCGTCGCCATCCAGCCGCAGCGCGGTGAGCTTGCCGCTCCAGACCGCGCCGGTGTCGATGGCGTGCACGCCGTGGCCGATGAACAGCCCCAACGTGCTCCAGTGGCCGCAGACGATCTTCAGGTCGCGCGGCGCATGGCCGGGCACCGAGAACCACGGATACAGGCCCGGCGGTTGGCTGCCGGGTGCGCCCTTGTGTTCGAACGCGATGCGCCCGCGCGGGCTGCAATAGCGCATGCGGGTGAAGATGTTGATGATGGCGCGGTCGCGCTCGCTGCCCTGCAGCCTTGGCGACCAGTCCGGGCCGTCGCCGTACATGTTCTTCAGCAGCTTGCGATAGCCGTCGCCGCGCAGCCGGGCCTCGATCTCGCGGGCGTGTTTCTCGGCCAGCTGCGTGGTCCATTTCGGCGCCAGCCCGGCATGCACCATCATCCAGCCCAGCTTGCGGTCCACGTGGGCCAGCTTGCGCCCGCGCAGCCATGCCAGCAGCTCCGGCGCGTCGTCGGCGAACAGCACGCCCTGCAGGTCGGGGTTGACCCGGCGCTGTTCGTCCGGCGTGCGCTCGGCCACCGCCAGCAGCGACAGGTCGTGGTTGCCCAGCACCACTTCGCAGTGTTCGCGCAGCGAATGCACCAGCCGCAGGGTTTCGATCGACTGCCCGCCGCGGTTGACCAGGTCGCCGCAGAACCACAGCCGGTCGGCCGCCGGGTCGAAGTTGATCTTCTCCAGCAGGCGCTGGGTAACGTCGTAGCAACCCTGCAGGTCGCCGATTGCCCAGACGGCCATCTCAGTGCAGCGTGCGCGGGATGGACAGGGTGAACGCCGGGATCGGCGCGGCGAAGCGGGTGCCGTCGTCGGCCAGCACGTCATAGCTGCCGCGCATGGTGCCGATGTCGGTCTCCAGCACCGCGCCGGAGGTGTACTGGAAGCCCTCGCCCGGGCGCAGCCACGGCTGCTCGCCCACCACGCCTTCGCCCACCACCTCGCGGACCTTGCCGTTGCCGTCGGTGATCAGCCAGTGGCGGCCCAGCAGGCGTGCCGGCACGCGGCCCTGGTTGCGGATGTGGATGGTGTAGGCGAACACGTAGCGGTCTTCCTCCGGCGCCGACTGGTCGTCGAGGAAGCGGGTATCGACGTCGATGTCGAACTGGTAATCGTTGCTGCTCATGCGGACATTCTAGCGGGCGCGTGGCGCGCCGCGCCGGTTCCGTTCAGGCGCCGAGCAGCAGGTTGGCCAAGCGCACGAAGCCGGCCACTTCGACCTGCTCCGCGCGCGCGTCCGCGCGCAGGCCGGCGGCTTCGATGGCCGCGGCATCGGCAACCCCATTGAGGGCGTTGCGCAGGGTCTTGCGGCGCTGGCCAAAGGCGGCGCGGACGACGTTGGCGAACACCGCGCGGTCCCGCACCTCGATGCATTCCGCCGGTTTCGGCAGCAGCCGCACCACCGCCGAGTCCACCTTCGGCGCCGGCCGGAACGCGCCCGGCGGCACCACGAACAGCGGCGTCACCGAGCAATAAGCCTGCAGCATCACGCTCAGGCGACCGTACACCTTGCTGCCGGGGCCGGCGGCCATGCGTTCGACGACTTCCTTCTGCAGCATGAAGTGCATGTCGCGGATCGCCGCGGCGTGGTCCAGCGCGTGGAACAGGATCGGCGAGCTGAGGTTGTAGGGCAGGTTGCCGACCAGCCGGATCTGCCCGCGGCTATCGCCACGCTGCGCGGCCAGCGCGGTGAAATCGACGCCCAGCACGTCGCCCTCGATCAGGTGCAGCGTGCCGTGCTCGCGTGCAGCGGCCTGCAGCGGCGCGTGCAGGTCGCGGTCAAATTCGATGGCGGTGAGCTCGCCATGCTTCTTCAGCAGCGGGAAGGTCAGCGCGCCCTGGCCAGGGCCGATCTCGACGAGGACATCGCCCGGCCGCGGGTCGATCGCCTGCACGATCTTCTCGATCACGCCCTTCTCGTGCAGGAAGTTCTGGCCCAGATGCTTCTTGGCCGGTTCAGTGAAGCCGGTGTTCATGGCAGGCGGGCTCGTGGCAGGCGGGCTCATAGCAGGCGTGTTCCCAGCGGCACGTCGCGGTCCGGTACGCACAGCGCCACCGCGCCGTCGGCGTCGTGGAAGCCGGTGACCAGGCATTCGGACATCAGCGGGCCGATCTGTTTGTTGGGGAAGTTGACCACCGCTACGACCAGCCGGCCAACCAGATCCCCGGGGCGATAGTGCACGGTGATCTGCGCGCTGGACTTGCGCACGCCGAGTTCGGGGCCGAAGTCGACCTGCAGCACGTAGGCCGGCTTGCGCGCCTGTGCGAACGGTTCGGCGGCAAGCACCCGGCCCACGCGCAGTTCGACCTTCAGGAAGTCGTCGAAGCCGATGGTTTCCATCATGCGTCCGCTTGCCGCGCCGCCAGCTGCGCGCAGCAGCGGATGGCGGCGAACAGGCTGGACGGATCGGCCTTGCCGGTGCCGGCAAGGTCGAGCGCGGTGCCGTGATCCACCGCCACGCGCGGGTAGGGCAGGCCGAGGCTGATGTTCACCGCGTTGGCGAAATCGGCGTGCTTGAGCACCGGCAGGCCCTGGTCGTGGTACATCGCCAGCACTGCGTCGAACCCCGCCAGCTTGCCGGGCAGGAAGGCGGTGTCGGCCGGCAGCGGGCCGACCAGGTGCAGGCCATCGGAGCGCAGGCGCTCCAGCGTCGGAATGATGATGTCCAGCTCCTCGCGGCCCAGATGGCCGTCTTCGCCGGCGTGCGGGTTCAGCCCCAGCACCGCGATCACGGGCGCGGCGATGCCGAACTGCAGGCGCAGGGCCGCATCGACGATCCGCAGCGTGCGCTCCAGCGCGTCCGGGGTGATCCGGTCGGCCACTTCGCGCAGCGGCAGATGCACGGTCTGCAGGGCCACCCGCATCGTCGGGTTGGCCAGCATCATCACCACCTCGGCGCCGGCGTGCGCGGCCAGCAGGCCGGTGGTGCCGGTATACGGAATACCGCCGTCGTTGATGACCGCCTTGTGCACCGGGCCGGTGACCAGACCGTGCATGCGCCCGTCGAGGCAGGCCTGCGCGGCGCTGGTCAGCGCGGCGATGACCGACACCGCGTTGGCAGGCTCGGGCGTGCCGGGCGCAACCTGGTGCGGATGCGGGATGTCCACGATCTCCAGGCTGCGCGGCGTCGCCGGGGTTTCACCGGCGCGATGCAGGACCAGTGGCAGCGATAGCGCGGCGGCGGCGCGATGCAGGCTTGCGGCATCGCCGAACACGACCAGATCCGCGTCCCAGTCGCGCTGGGCCGCCTGCACGACGAGTTCCGGGCCAACGCCCGCGGGCTCGCCGGGAACCAGCGCTAGCAGCGGGCGCATGGATGCCTCAGAAGACTGCTCGGCTGCCCTCGGGGCGTTCGACCGGGGCCATCTTGGGCTTTTCCTTCTCGGTTTGCGGCAGCTCGGGCTGGGTGGACTTGCCTTGCTCGTTGCGCACGTCCACGTAGGCTTCGCCGCGCGTCTCGCGCAGGAAGCGGTCCCACTCTTCTTCCAGCTTGCGGCGGCCGATGGTCTCGCGTACCTGTGCGCGCAGGTTCTCGTCGCCGGCGGCGATCTCGCGGCTGGCGTTGCGCTGCACGATCACCCAGCCGGCATCGGTCTTGAACGGCGCCGAGGTCTGGCCGTCGGACAGCGCGGCCACCTGCATGCCGAAGGCGGTGCCGTAGGTGTCGGCGCCGAACCAGCCGAGGTCGCCGCCGCGACGGCGGGTGGTGGCATCATCGGAATCCTCGCTGGCCAGCTTGGCGAACTCCGCCCCACCGGCCAGGCGCGCCGCCAGCGTGTCGATCTTCGCCTTGGCGGCGGCATCGTTGGTCTTGTCGTCGACCTTGACCAGGATCTGCCGCGCCGAGAACTGGGTGACCTTGTCGCCACCGGCGGCGGCCTGGGTGCGGGTGCCGACCAGCTGCAGCAGCTGGAAGCCGCTGGGGCCGCGGATCGGGCCGATCACCTGGCCGTCCTGCATCTGCTGGATGGCCGATGCGAACGACGGCGGGATCTCGTTGGCGCTGCGCCAGCCCAGATCGCCGCCTTCCAGCGCGTTGGGGCTGTCGGAATAGCGCACCGCGGCGGCGGCGAAGGTCATCTCGCCGCGGTCGATCAGGCCCTTCACGCCCTCGATCTTCTTCTGCGCAATGGCGATTTGCTCCGGGCTGGCCGCTTCCGGCGTCCCCACCAGGATATGGGCGAGGTGGAACTGCTGGGTCGCGGTGGCGGAGACGTTGGCCATGGCCGCGTCGACTTCGGCTTCGCTGACGTTGATGCGGCCCTGGGCGAAGCTCTGGCGCAGCTTCTGGGTGATGATTTCGTCGCGCAGGCTGTTGCGGAAATCGGTGAACGACATGCCGTCCTGCGCCAGCCGCTCGCGCAGCTGATCGATGCTCATGCCGTTCTGCTGGGCGACGCCTTGCACCGCGCGTTCCAGGTCCTGGTCGGTGGCGGTGATACCGGCGTCGGTGGCGCGCGAAATCTGCAGGCGCAGCAGCACCAGGCGCTCAAGCACCTGCCGCTCCAGCACGTCCGCCGGCGGCAGCTGGGTGGCCTGGCCGGCGTACTGGGCGCGGATGTTGGCGATCGCGCGGTCCAGTTCGCTGCGCAGGATCACGTCCTCGTTGACCACGGCGGCGATGCGGTCGACCGGCTGGAGGGCGGCGGCGTCCTGCGCGGACGCGCCACCGGCAAGCAGCAGCACGGGCAGCAGCGCGGCGAGGTAGCGGGGAGCACGATGGATGGAGGTCATGGATTGGCGTTCGCGTTGTCGGGCGGGGAAGGCTGGCCCGTGGCGGTCTGCGGCGGCACCAGATAAAGGTCGTCTCGATTGTAGCCGAGGATCGCCCGGCGCAAGGCGCTGCGCGCGTCCTGGCCGGCCGAACCCAGACCTTTGAGTTCGATTTCGAACATCAGCGCATTGCTCAGGTCACCGGCGCGGTTGTGCACGTAGCGGCGGGCTACAAGCCGCATGGCGATGCAGCAGCTGTCCCACTGCACCCCGGCCAGGCTTTCCAGCGCCTTGCGGTCGCGCAGCGAGTAGTAGCTGCGGCCGACCAGGCTCCAGCTGGGATTGAGCGGGTACAGGAACGACACGTCCACCTGCTCCAGCAGCGCGCGGCGATAGCGGTAGGCGAGGTTGAACACGCCTTGGTCGGGCAGCAGGTAGCGCGCGCGCAGGCTGGCGAGGTCGGTGCGTCCGAACTTCGGGTCGCGCTGGTAGGAAGCGCCGATGGTCCAGCGGTCGGTGGGCGCGTAGTTGACATCGGCCACCCACGCCGAGCGGCCCTTTTCGGTCACCGGCTCGTTGGGCAGGCGCACCCGCGATTCCTTGAGGTAGCGGATCTGGCCGAGGCTGGCGGAAAAGCGTTCGAAACCATCCGCCTGGCGGATCATGCGCGAGCTGACCGCCAGCGTGATCTGGTTGGCATCGGCCTGGCGGTCGGCGCCGGAATAGCGGTTTTCGCGGAACAGCTGGCCCCAGCTGAAGGTCAGCGGCTGGGTGTCGAACACCGGCATGTCGGCCTGGTCTTCGTAGGGCACGTTCAGGTAGAACAGGCGCGGCTCGATGGTCTGCAGATAGCGCTTGCCTTTCACCTGGGTTTCGCGGTCGAAGAACAGCCCGGTGTCGACGCTGAAGATGGACTGCGCGCGGGTCGGTGACTCGCCGCCCAGCGCCTGCCCCAGCGCGCGGTCCAGCGAATAGCCGGTGTAGCGCCAGGCCAGGGTGGGGCGCAGGAACCAGGCGTCGCCTTCCAGCGGCGCGCCGATCCACGGGCGCAGGTCCACGCGCGAACCGGCGGCGTACAGCGGATGGTGGAAGCGCACCGCCTCGGCATCGACGCCGGCGTGCAGCAGGCCACCGACGCGGCGCTCCCAGTTGAGGTAGGCGCGCGGCAGGCGGTCATAGGGCAGCACCGCGTCGGTCAGGGTGTAGTCGGCCAGCTGCCAGTGGTCGGCGACCACACCGGCGGTCCAGTCGCGGCCACGGCCGTACACGCCCAGCGCGCTGTACGAGGTCGCCTGTGACAGGCCGTCGATGCTGCTGCTGAAGTCTTCGTAGTAGCGCGGGTCGCTGATCCAGTTGAGGCTGGCGCGCGCCTGCCAGTCGGGGGTGAGGTTGTGCACGCCTTCGAAATGCCCCAGCCCGCGGCTGCGGTCGCGCAGTTGATCGTTCGGCATCCACACGCCGTCCAGCGTGCCCTCGCCGTCCTCCAGCAGGTAGCGGAACTGGCCGCCCAGCAGCGCGCCACGCTTGCTCATCCAGCGCGGACTGAGGGTGGCGTCGTAGTTGGGCGCCAGGTTCAGGTAGACCGGCTGCCGCCAGTCGAAGCCGTTGCGGCCGGAATTGGAGATCGACGGATACAGCAGGCCGGTGCGGCGGCGCTCGTCGGTGGGGAACATGAACCAGGGCATGTACAGCACCGGCACCTTGCCCACCTTCAGGCTGGCGCCGCGCGCCACCGCCATGCCGGATTCGGTGTCGATGTCGATCCGGCGCGCGCTCACTTCCCAATGGCGCTGTTCAGGCGGGCAGCTGGAGAAGGTGGCGCCGCGCAGGCTGCCGAGCTCGCCGGTCAGGTTCAGGCTGTCCGCCTTGCCGTTGCCGCGCCGTGACAGCAGCTGGTACTGCAGATCCTGCATGGTGTGGGTGTCGGTGTTCTGGTCACCCTCGGCGCGGGCCGCGCGCAGGCGCAGGCCGCGGGCCTGGAAGCGCACGCTCCCTTCCGCCGCGTAGTTGCCCGCCTCCTTGTCGAAGATGAGCTGGTCCGCGCCCATGAACTGGTTGCCGCGACGCATGGTCACGTTGCCCTGGAACACCGGGTTGGCGTCGGTACCAGAGAGCAGGTCGCCCTCGATATCGGTGGGCGTGTCGCCGGTGGGATCGATGTTCAGGCCTTCCGGCGCGCGGATGGCGTCGGCGAACGGCGGCACCACGTCGCCGATCGGGCACAGCCGCCAGGTCTGCGGCGGGTCGTCGGCGGCGCGCGCCTGCAGGCAGAACGCGACGCACAGGGACAGGGGAAGCAGGCGCAGGACGGGGCGCACGGGCGATCCGGGGCGAAAAACGGATCGTTAGCTTGCCGGAAGCGGCCAGCAGCGGCAAACGCAGGACGCACCGCGCGTTTGCGTGCGCTTCAGGCGCGGGCTCAGAAACGCAGCGTGTCGATGTGCGCCACCACGCATTCGGCCAGCGTGGCGAGGTCGTAGCCGCCCTCCAGCGTGGAGACGAGCCTGCCGTCGGCATGGCGGTCGGCGATGATGACCAGTTCGCGGGTCAGCCAAGCGAAATCCTCGGTGTCCAGCAGCAGCCCGGCCAGCGGGTCACGGCGATGGCCATCGAAACCGGCCGACACCAGCAGCAGCTGCGGCTTGAATGCATTCACCGCCGGCAGCAGCTCCTCGCGCCAAACGGTGCGGAAGTCGACGCCGTCGCTACCCTTCGGCAGCGGCGCGTTGAAGATGTTGCCGCAGCCGGTTTCGTTGCGCGCGCCCGACTCCGGATACAGCGGCCACTGGTGCGAGCTGGCGTAGAGCACCCGCGGCTCGAGTTCGAACACCGCCTGGGTGCCGTTGCCGTGGTGGACGTCGAAATCGACGATTGCCACCCGCTCCAGGCCATGGCGATCGATGGCATGGCGCGCCGCCACCGCCACGTTGTTGAACAGGCAGAAGCCCATCGCCGCTGCCGGGGTGGCGTGGTGGCCGGGCGGGCGCACCGCGCAGAACGCGCGCCGCGTGCGTCCGGACATCACTGCATCCACCGCCGCCACGCCGGCGCCGGCGGCACGCAGCGCGGCCTCGGCGGACTGCGGCGACAGGAGGGTGTCGGGATCCAGCGGCTGCAGTTCGCGCGGCGCGGTTTCCAGCACCGCGTCGAGCAGATGCGCATCGTGTACGCGCAGCAGCTGGCCGCGGCTGGCGGGCGGCGCCTGCTGCCAATCCAGGTCGGGGTGCGCGGCTTCCAGTGCATGCAGCACCGCGCGCAGCCGTGCCGGGCGCTCGGGGTGGTCGGGGCCGGTGTCGTGGGCCAGGCAGGCAGCGTGGGTGTAGATCTGCATCACCTGCCGTCCCTCCGTCCGGGTTCTACCTGCGGCGCTCGTGCTTCCACAGCACTTCGCCGTGGCCGCTGGCGCGGGCCAGTACGCGGCACAGCACGAACAGCAGGTCGGAAAGGCGATTCAGATAATGCACCGGCTGCGGGCGCACGCTTTCCAGCCGCGCCAGTTCCACCGTGCGGCGCTCAGCGCGGCGCACCACCGTGCGGGCGACGTGGCAGCGCGCCGCAGCGATCCCGCCGCCAGGCAGGATGAATTCCTTCAGCGGCGGCAGGTCATGGTTGTAGTGGTCCACCTGTGCTTCCAGCGCTTCGATGTCGGCATCGAAGATGGCCGAATGGCCGGGAATGCACAGCTCGCCGCCAAGATCGAACAGCTGGTGCTGGATGCGTACCAGCAGTTCGCGCACGTCGTCCGGCAGCTCTGCCGCCAGCAGCACGCCGATGCACGAATTGGCCTCGTCGACGGTGCCATAGGCCTCCACCCGAGCCGAATCCTTGCCGACGCGCGAACCGTCGCCGAGGCCGGTGCTGCCGTCATCGCCGGTGCGGGTAT
Source organism: Thermomonas fusca DSM 15424 (assembly GCF_000423885.1). Lineage (GTDB taxonomy): Bacteria > Pseudomonadota > Gammaproteobacteria > Xanthomonadales > Xanthomonadaceae > Thermomonas > Thermomonas fusca. The sequence goes on from NZ_KE384101.1 coordinate 145,044, forward strand.
AGATCTTGCTGAGGCGATTGCCCATGGATTCCTGCTTTCCTTCTTCCGTTTGCGGGAGAAGCGTTCGAAGGCGGGAGGGGGACTGTTACGCCGTCTGCGCGCGCAGCGCCGGAACCTGCCGGCGCAGCAGCTCGAAGCCGCCGAACAGCAGCGCCGCGTAGAACAGCGTGCCCAGCACGGTCCACTGGAAGAACGGCACGCCGGCGATGAAGGCGGCAGCCAGGCCGGCAGCGTTGTGCGGATACATCGCACCGAACGCCCACACGCCGGCGTTGGTCAGCACGAAGAACAGCAGCGAGCCGGCCAGCGAATAGCCCAGCACGCGGCCGGCGCCGACCTTGCCGCGCAAGCCGAAGCCCAGCACGGTGGACAGGGCGATGCAGGCATACACCATCAGGTAACCGGCGCTGGCGAAGTAGCTCCAGTAGATGCCGCCATTGACCAGGCCCAGGATCAGGTCGGAGGCGAACATCGCCACCAGCGGCACGATCAGCGCCCAGTGGCGCTTGGCGAAATAGGCGCCGCCGAACAGCGCGACCGCCTCGATCGGGGAGAAATTCGGCGGGTGCGGAATGACCCGGCTCAGCGCCGCGACGAAGATCAGCGCGGTAAGCAGCAGCGGGCCGGCGGGGAGCGTCGAGGCGGGGCGATTCATGGCATTGGGACGGCTGGACTGCGGAGCCGTTAGCATAGCGCAATGTCCACTCAAGCCCCTGGAAACGGCCCCGTGCATGACGTGCTGATCGTCGGCGGCGGCCTGGTAGGTGCCAGCCTCGCGATCGCGCTGGATGCGCAGGGGCTGGACGTCGGCATGGTCGAGGCGGCACCCGCCGGCGCGCTGCCGCCGGTGTTCGACCAGCGCAACCTCAGCTTCGCCGAGGCCACCCTCAACGCGCTGCAGGCGCTGGGGGTGCTGCCGCTGATGCGCGCGCCCACCGGCCCGATCCGGCGCATCCACGTCAGCCGCCGCGGCGACTTCGGGCGCATGCTGCTGGACGCGGAGGCCTTCGGGCGCGGCGAGTTCGGCCGGGTGGTGGTGGCGCGCGATTTCGGCGAGGCCCTGGAGGTACGGCTGCTGCAGTTGAAGCACCTGACCCGTTACCGGCCCGCGCGCTTCATCGGCCTTGGCGAAAGTGGCGACGGCATGCGCCATGTCCGCATCGCCGACGCGAATGGCGAGCGCACGCTTCGCACGAAGCTGCTGGTGGCCGCCGACGGCGCCCGCAGCGCGCTGCGCGAGGCACTGGGCATCACCGCCCGCGAACACGACTACGGCCAGACCCTGTTCATCGCCCGCCTGCGCACGCAGCGCGCGCCGGACGGCACCGCCTTCGAACGCCTGACCGACCACGGCCCGACCGCGCTGTTGCCGCGCGGCGATGGCCATTACGGCCTGGTCCACGGGGTGCCACGCGAGGACGCGGAGGCCGTGGCCGCGCTCGACGATGCGGCTTTCCTCGCGCGCGTGCAGGACGCCTTCGGCTGGCGCGCCGGCCGCTTCCTGTCGGTCGGCGAACGCAGCCGCTACCCGATGCTGGGCTGCGTGGCCGATGCGTTGGTGGCGCCGCGCGCGGTGCTGGTGGGCAATGCCGCGCAGTCGATCCATCCGCTCGGCGCGCAGGGCTTCAACCTCGGTCTGCGCGATGCGCTGACGCTGGCCGAATGCATCGCCGGGTACGCCGCCGATCCCGGCGATGACGCCGTGCTGCGCCGTCACGCCGCGCGTCGCGAAGAGGACCGCAACCGCACCATCGCGTTCTCCGATGGGTTGGCCAGGCTCACCGCCAACGACGCGCCGCTGCTGCGCCCGCTGCGCAGCGCCGGCCTGGTGGCGGGCGATGCCTTCGGCTGGCTGCAGGGCTGGCTGGTGGGCGGGGCGATGGGCTACCGCGCCGACGTGCCGGCGCTGTGCCGCAAGGTGGCCGCATGAACCGGCGCGGCATGCTGGATGCAGTCGTCGTCGGCGGCGGCGTGGTCGGCGCCGCCAGCGCCTTGATGCTGGCGCGGGAAGGCCTGCAGGTGGCACTGGTGGAAGCGCGTGCGCCGACGCCGTGGCAGCGCGCGGCGCGCGACCTGCGGGTGTTCGCGTTCGCGCCAGACAATGCAGCGCTGCTGGCGGATCTGGGCGTGTGGGCGCAGGTCGAGGCGACGCGCGTGCAGCCCTATCGCGGCATGCGCGTCTGGGACGCGGCCGGCGGCGCGCCGCTGGCCTTCGATGCCGACGCGCTGGGCGAACCGCAGCTGGGCTGGATCGTCGAGAACGGCCTGCTGGTGGACGCGCTGTGGAACGCGCTGCCGGCGGCGGGCGTGCGCCTGCACTGCCCGGCGAAGGTGGAAACGCTGGCGCAGGATTCCAGCAGCGTGCGCGTGGGCCTCGACGATGGGCTGGTGCTGGAAGCGCGGCTGGCGATTGCCGCCGATGGCGGCCACTCCGCGCTGCGCCGGCTGGCCGGCATCGAGGCGCCGTCGCACGACTACCACCAGCGCGGGCTGGTCGCCTTCGTCGCCAGCGAAGCGCCACACCGCAACACCTGCTGGCAGCGCTTCCTGGCCACCGGCCCGGTGGCGCTGCTGCCGTTCAACGACGATGGCGATGCGCAGCTGCGTGGCCGCCTCGGTTCGATCGTGTGGACGCTGCCGGAAGCCGAGGCACAGCGCCTGCTGGAGGTGCCACCGGCGCAGTTCGAGCGCGAGCTGTCGGCGGCCTTCGGGGGCGAGCTGGGCGGCTTCACGTTGCAGTCGCCGCGCGCGGCATTCCCGCTGCGCCGGCAACTGGCGCAACGGCAGGTCGAAGGTCGGGTGCTGCTGGTCGGCGATGCCGCCCACGTGATGCACCCGCTGGCCGGGCAGGGCGTGAACCACGGCCTGCGCGACGTCTCCGCGCTGCGCGCGATGCTGCGCGACGCGCTGGCCAAGGGCGGTGACATCGCATCGCAGACGCGGCTGGCGCGCTGGGCGCGCGCGCGCCGCAGCGACAACGCGCTGGGCGCACACGCCTTCGACGCCATCAACCGCGTCTTCAGCAACGACATCCTGCTGCCAACGCTGCTGCGCGGGCATGCGCTGGGGCTGGCCGGGCGGATGCCACCGCTGGTGCGCGCGCTGTGGCGGCACGCGGCGGGACGGTAGGCGCGCCGGCGTCGAGCCGGGTCAGCCGCGTGGGCGATCGACCGTGGCGCTGGCGAACACGGTGATCTCTTCGCGGTCGTGATAGAGCTGCTTGGCGCGGATGGTCAGCGGCCGGTCGGCCTGCTGTGCGAACAGGTCCAGGCACAGCCGGGTTTCCTGCCAGCGCTTCTTCATCGGGAGTTTCAAGTTGAAGATCGCGTGCCGGCACCAGCCTTCGCGCAGCCAGGTGGCCATGCGTTCCGCGACGCGTCGCGGCTGCTCGACCATGTCGCAGACCATCCAGTCCAGCGGGTAGGGCGGCTGCCAGGAAAAACCGTCGGCGCGCAGGTGCTGCACCATGCCGGTATCGAGCACATGCTGGCGCAGCGGGCCGTTGTCGATGGCTGAAACCCGCAGGCGGTTGCGGATCAGCACCCAGGTCCAGCCACCCGGTGCGGCTCCGAGGTCGGCCGCCACCATGCCTTCCTTCAGCAGACGGGTGCGTTCCTCTTCGCTCAGCAGCACCAGCAGCGCTTCTTCCAGCTTGAGCGCGGAGCGCGAAGGCGCGTCCTTGTGGGTCTTCAGGCGCGGGATGCCCAGCGGCCATGGCGCGCTGTCGGCGGGGTGGCTGCTGGCCAGCAGGGCGTGGTCGCCCGCGACGAGGCAGACATGCAGGCGCGGCAAGCGGCGGCTGTCCTGCTGGGTCAGCAGGTCGGCCTTGCGCAGCGCCGGCCGCAGCGCGTTGCCCAGGCTGCGCGCCAGGCCGGCCAGCGGCTTGCCGGCGTCGGAATCGGGGTGCTCCATGACCAGCTCGCCGAAGCGCGGCCCGCCCTGCAGTGCCGCCAGCATCGGGGCGATGCGGTCGCTCGGGTCAAGCCCGCTCAGCTCGGCCAACAGGCGCAGCTTCTGTCGCGCGAAGATCAATTGTGCGAACGGCAGGGCACGGTCCAGCGCGTCGCCGTCTTCGCAGAAAAACACCACATGGCCGCTGTCGCGCTCGGTGCGCGCATAGCCGGCGATGCCGGCCTGCGCGGCGCGATCGGTCAGTTCGCCGGCCAGCTCCGGTTCGAAGCCCTGGCGGCAGTAGCACAGCAACCCGTCAATAATTTGGTCCGCCCAGTTCGCCGTAGGTCTTCAGCACCGCACAGGCGGCGTGGCGCTGCACGTCGCGCACGACTTCAATGCCGCGCTTGTTGAGTTCGCCCACCCAGTCCGGCGGCAGCGGGCCTTCGTCGAAGGCGGTCAGCGCTTCGACGTCCTCGCTGCGGGCACCGATCAGCAGGCGGTCGATGCCGGCCCACATCGTAGCGCCGTAGCACTGGCAGCAGGGTTGCGCGGACGTGGCCAGGGTCATCGGACCGCCAAGCTCGTTCAGGCGGAACTGCTGCAGGCGCTGCTGCGCCAGCATGTAGGCCATGGTCTCCGCATGCGCCAGCGAGCAGCTCTGGCGCACCACCCGGTTCACGCCCACCGCGATCACCTGATGCTGCGGGCTGAACACCACCGCGCCGAACGGCCCGCCGCTTTGGCGCTCCACGTTGTATCTGGACAGCTCGATGGCGAAGCCCACCTTGGCCTCGTCGCTGGAGAAGTCGCGGCCGGCTACGTCCAGTTCCAGCACCCAGATGGGCAGGGTGATGTGCAGCTGCGCGGGAAGCGGCATCGCCATGTCAGGCCTTCTGCGCCCAGGTGTCGCGCAGGGTCACGCTGCGGTTGAACACCGGCGCAGCGGTCTTGTGGTCGTAGCGGTCGGCGACGAAATAGCCCAAGCGCTCGAACTGGAAGCCCTGTTCGTTTGCCGCCTGCGCCGCGGCCGGCTCCACGTAACCCGTCACCACTTTGCGCGAATCGGGATTGAGGTAATCAACGTAGGTCTTGCCGCCTTCGTCGTTGTCGGGATCGGCGACGGTGAACAGGCGGTCGTACAGGCGCACTTCCGCCGTCACCGCATGCTTCGCGCTGACCCAGTGGATGGTGCCCTTGACCTTGCGGTTGGCGCCTTCCATGCCGGGGCGCGATTCCGGGTCCAGCGTGCAGCGCAGCTCGACCACGCGGCCGTCGGCGTCCTTGATGGCCTCATCGCAGCGGATGATGCCGGCTCCGCGCAGGCGCACTTCACCATTCAGGGTCAGGCGCTTGAAACCCTTCGGCGGCACTTCCTCGAAGTCTTCGCGCTCGATCCACAGCTCGCGCGAGAACGGGATGCTGCGCTCGCCCTGCGATTCGTCCTTGGGGTGGTTGGCGAAGGTCAGGGTTTCCTCGTGATCTGCCGCGAGGTTGGTCAACACGACTTTCAGCGGATCGATGACCGCCATCCTGCGCGGTGCGTGCGCATCCAGGTCGTCGCGCAGCGCGCCTTCGAGGATGGAAATGTCCAGCAGCGAGTTCTGCTTGCTGATGCCCACGCGCTCCACCATCAGCTTCAGCGCCGACGGCGTGTAGCCGCGGCGGCGGATGCCCTGCAGGGTGGGCATCCGCGGATCGTCCCAGCCATCCACCAGCTTGTCGGTGACCAGCGCCATCAGCTTGCGCTTGCTCATCACCAGGTAGTTGAAGTTCAGCCGCGAGAATTCGATCTGGCGCGGCTTGCCGGCTTCCTTCGGCAGGCCCTTGGCGACCAGCGGCTCCAGCAGCTCGGGGTTGCCGGCCAGATCCACGTGGTCCACGCACCAGTCGTACAGTGGGCGATGGTCCTCGAACTCCAGCGTGCACAGCGAATGGGTGATGCCCTCGACGGCGTCGCCCAGCGCGTGGGCGAAGTCGTACATCGGGTAGATCGGCCATTCATTGCCGGTGTTCTGGTGCTCCACGTGCTTGATCCGGTACAGCGCCGGGTCGCGCAGGTTGATGTTGCCGCTGGCCATGTCGATCTTGGCGCGCAGGGTGCGCGCGCCGTCCGGGAACTCGCCGGCGCGCATGCGCCGGAACAGGTCCAGGTTCTCCTCGACGCTGCGTTCGCGGAACGGCGAATTGCGGCCCGGCTCGACCAGGCTGCCGCGGTATTCGCGCACCTGTTCGGCGCTGAGGTCGCAGACGAAGGCCTTGCCGTCGCGGATGAGTTTCTCGGCGGCAAGGTAGTACACGCCGAAGTAGTCCGAGGCGTGGCGCAGGCTGTGCCAGTCGAAGCCCAGCCAGCGCACGTCGTCCTGGATTGCGCGCACGTACTCGGGGTCTTCGCGCGCCGGGTTGGTGTCGTCCAGGCGCAGGTTGCAGACGCCGCCGAACTCGGCCGCAACGCCGAAGTCCAGGCAGATCGCCTTGGCATGGCCGATGTGCAGATAGCCGTTGGGTTCCGGCGGGAAGCGCGTCTTGATCGCGCTGTGCTTGCCGGAGGCCAGGTCGTCCCTGACGATCTGGCGAATGAAATCGGTGCGGACGGGGGCGTCGGCGGCGGGCGGGGCGGGGGTCGAGGACACGGCGTGGGTGCTTGCTGGGTAGTCCGGTAGTTTATCCGAGCCGCGTCTGGCAAGTGTTTCGCGGTGGTGCGACGGGGCGTACGCTTGCCGCAACCTAAGGAGTGCCGATGCGCAGCGTGTACGAAGCCGCCAACCTGATCGATGCCCATCTGGTCCGGCAGGCGCTGGAGGCCGAGGGCATTCCCGCGTTCGTGCGCGGCGAGGCGCTGACCGGCGGGATCGGCGAACTGGGCGTGTTCGGGCTGATCGGGGTGATGGTGCCCGATGCGGCGTGGCCGCAGGCGCGCGATGTGGTGATGGCGTTGCAGCTGGGCGAGTGCGCACTGCCGATCGACGACGAAGACGAGCTGCCCGGCGCGCAGCCCGCATGAGCGCCGCACATCCGCAGCGGGCGGCCGGCCTGCAGCTGCTGGCTGGCGCGGCGATCATCGGCAGCAACGGCCTGATGGTGCGGATGGCGGCGATGCCGCCGACCGCGGTGGCGTTCTGGCGGATGCTGCTGGCGGGCGTGATGCTGGCCGCGCTGGTGAGCGCGCGGCACGGCTGGCAGCCACTGCCGCGCAAGGCGTGGCGGTGGCTGGCGGTGCCGGTGCTCGCGTTCGCGGTCGACCTGTGGATGTGGCACAAGAGCATCCTGCTGGTGGGGCCGGGGCTGTCCACCCTGCTGGCGAATGCGCAGGTGTTCTTCATGGCCCTGGCCGGCGTGCTGCTGTTCGGCGAGCGGCTGAACGGGCGCTTTGTTGCCGGCGTGCTGCTGGCGTTCTTCGGCCTGTGGCTGCTGCTGGGCGCGGATTGGGCCACGTTGCCGGCCCAGTACCGCTGGGGGGTGTGGTTGGGGCTGGGCGCGGGCGTGTGCTACGCCGCCTACAACGTCGGCATCAAGCGTTCGCAGGCCGAGGCTGGAGTGGGCCACGCGCGGGTGCCGGTGGAGCAGGTGCTGTGCTACGCCGCGTTTGGCAGCGCGCTGTGCCTGGGGCTGATCGGCTGGGCCGAAGGCGAGGTGTTCGCGCCGCCATCGCTGCGCAGCTGGGGCGTGCTGCTGGCGCTGGCGGCGGTCGGCCATTGCCTGAGCTGGGTATTGATCTCGCGCGCGATGGGCGTGCTGCCGGTGGCGCTGGCCGGCCTGCTGCTGCTGGCGCAGCCGATCGTGGCCTACCTGCTCGATGTCGTGTTCCTGGACACCAGCATCTCGCCGCGGCAGTGGCTGGGGCTGGCGGTCAGCCTGGCCGGGATCTTCGTGGCCGGGATGAAGTCCCGGCAGGACCATGCCGCGCAGGAGGCGTAAGCCGGGTCGTCGCGGCTGTGGCCGCCCTCAGTCCTGCGCCAATTGTGCCCGCGCCTGCGTGCCGATCACCTCGGCGAGCTGCTGCAGGAAGCCGTCCAGCGCCGATGACTTGCGCCAGACCAGCGCGATGCGGCGGCTGGGCGCCGGCTCGGCGAAACGCACCAGGCGGATGCCGGCCGGCTGCACGATCGGGTCGTGCACCGACAGCGCCGGCAGCAGGGTCACGCCGACGCCGGCAGCCACCATCTGCCGCAGCGTCTCCAGGCTGGTGGCGCGGAAGCCGGTCTTCTCCTGCGCGCCCGACAGCCGGCACACGTCCAGCGCCTGGTCGCGCAGGCAGTGGCCGTCCTCCAGCAGCAGCAGGGTTTCATCGCCCAGCGCATCGACGCGCAGCGACTTTGCCTGCGCCAGCGGGTGCTGCTGCGGCGCGGCCAGCAGGAACGGCTCCTCGAACAGGAACTGCGCGTGCAGCTGGTCGTCGTGCAGCGGCAGCGCCAGCAGCGCCGCGTCCAGCTTGCCTTCGCGCAGGCGCGCCAGCAGCACGTCGCTTTTTTCCTCGGTCAGCAGCAACTCCAGCTGCGGGAAGCGCTCGCGCAGCTGCGGCACCACGTGCGGCAGCAGATAGGGGCCGAGGGTGGGGAACACGCCCAGCCGCAGCGCGCCGGAGGCGGGGTCGCGGCTGCGCCGCGCCGACTCCTTCAGCTCGTCCACTTCCGCCACGATCCGGCGCGCGCGCTGCACCGCATCCTGTCCGGCCGCGGTCAGCATGACCTTGCGCGGAGCGCGTTCGATCAGCACCACGCCCAGCTCCTCCTCCAGTTTGCGGATCTGGGTGGACAGCGTGGGCTGGCTGACGAAGCAGGCATCCGCGGCGCGGCCGAAATGGCGCAGGTCGGCGAGGGCGACGAGGTAACGGAGATCGCGCAGATTCAAGCGGATGGGCCCTTGAGTTCGACGGTATTGCCGTCGGGATCGTCGAAATAGAGCGAAAGGCCATCGCCTTCCGCGCCGAGGTTGGTGGCCGCGGGTCCGTGCGGCGCAACGCCATGCCGGGCAAGATGGGCGACGATGGCGGCCTCGTCAAACGGCTCGATGCGCAGGCACAGGTGGTCGAGGTTGCGGCCTTCCGCGCCCGCCGCCGCACCGCCGCGCCGGCCCAGCTTCCCGTCCACCGCGACCAGGTCGATCATCGATGCGCCGGCGCGCAGGTGGCGCAGGCCGAGATCGTCGCGACGCCGCACCACCTCGCAGCCCAGCAGCGCGCGATAGAACGCTTCGCTGCGGTCGAGATCGCGCACGCGCAGCACCACGTGGTCGAGGCGCTGCAGGTCGAACGGCCGGGTGGCCATCGTTCAGGCCGCCTGCGCCACGGCCGCCGGGGCAGAGTGGCGGATCAGGAAATCGAAGGCCGACAGCGCGGCGGTCGAGCCGGCGCCCATCGCCACCACGATCTGCTTGAAGGGCTCGGTGGTGGCGTCGCCCGCGGCGAACACGCCCGCCACGCTGGTCTGGCCGCGGTCGTCGACCACGATCTCGCCGCGCGGGGACAATTCCACTGCGCCCTTCAGCCATTCGGTATTGGGCAGCAGGCCGATCTGCACGAACACGCCGGCCAACTCCAGGTCGCTCACCTGGCCATTGGTGCGGTCGGTGAAGCGCAGGCCGGTCAGCTTGGCGCCGTCGCCCACCATCTCGGTGGTCTGCGCGTTCAGGTGCACCGCGGTGTTGGGCAGGCTGCGCAGCTTGCGCTGCAGCACGTCGTCGGCGCGCAGCTTGCCGTCGAACTCCAGCACGGTGACGTGTTCGACCACGCCGGCCAGGTCGATGGCTGCCTCGATGCCGGAGTTGCCGCCGCCGATCACCGCCACTTTCTTGCCCTTGAACAGCGGGCCGTCGCAGTGCGGGCAGTAGGTCAAGCCCTTGGTGCGGTAGTCGGCTTCGCCGGGCACGCCGGTCTGCCGCCAGCGTGCACCCGGGGCAAGGATGACGGTGCGCGCGCGCAGGGTGGCACCGCTCTCCAGCTCCACGCCCGTCATGTCACCGGTCGCGCCGGCCGGGTGCAGCGCCTTGGCGCGCTGCGCCGTGATCACGTCGACGCCGTAGCTGCGCACGTGTGCCTCCAGCGAGGCCGCCAGTTTCGGCCCTTCGGTGTACTCCACCGACGGGAAGTTCTCGATCGACATGGTGTCCAGCACCTGGCCGCCGAAGCGCTCGGCCACAAGGCCGGTGCGGATGCCCTTGCGCGCGGCGTAGATCGCCGCCGCCGCGCCGGCCGGGCCGCCACCCACGATCAGCACTTCGTACGGTTCGCGCTCCTTCAGCGCTTCCGCGGCGCGCGCCGCGGCGCCGGTGTCGAGCTTGGCCAGCACCTGTTCGATGCTCATGCGGCCGGCGTCGAACTCTTCGCCGTTCATGTAGATCGTGGGCACCGACAGGATCTGCTTGGCCTCGACCTCGGCCTGGAACAGCGCGCCGTCGATGGCCACGTGGCGGATGCGCGGATTGAGCACGCTCATCGCGTTCAGCGCCTGCACCGTGTCCGGGCAGCTCTGGCAGTGCAGCGACATGTAGGTTTCGAAGGCGTAATCGCCCGGCAGGTTGCGCACCTGCTCGGCCAGCGCATCGTCGATCTTCACCGGATGGCCGCCGACCTGCAGCAGCGCCAGCACCAGCGAAGTGAATTCGTGGCCCAGCGGGATCGCGGCGAAGCCGACCTGCACGTCGCTGCCGGTGCGGCGGATCAGGAACGACGGCTTGCGCGCGTCGTCGCCGCTGGCGCGGGTGATCTTCGGCGACAGCGCGGCGATGTCGCCCAGCAGTTCGTCGAGTTCGCGCGCAGCCTCGGAATCGTCCAGCGAGGCGACCAGTTCGATCGGCTGCTGCAGCTTTTCCAGATACGCGGCGAGCTGGGTCTTGAGGGCGGCATCCAACATGGCTGTCTCCTGCGGGGGTTCGGGATTCGGGTAGGCGTTGCCGATGCGCGCGGCGTTGCCGGCGCGGACGGGCGACGAAAGGGTTGCGCGAAACCGGCGCGTGGCATCGGTTTCGCGCAACCCTCTCCCTTGCGGAAGAGGGCGCGCGTGCTGGGGTCAGATCTTGCCGACCAGGTCCAGCGACGGGGTGATGGTCTTCGCGCCTTCCTTCCACTTGGCCGGGCAGACCTCGTTCGGATGGCTGGCGACGAACTGGGCCGCCTTGAGCTTGCGCACGGTCTCGCTGACGTCGCGGGCGATGGCGTTGTCGTGGATCTCCATCGTCTTGATGGTGCCGCTAGGGTCGATCACGAAGGTGCCACGCAGGGCCAGGCCCTCTTCCGGGATGTGCACGCCGAAGGCGTTGGTCAGCGCGTGGGTAGGGTCGCCCACCAGCGGGAACTTGGCCTTGCCGACGGCCGGCGAGGTTTCGTGCCACACCTTGTGGCTGAAGTGGGTATCGGTGGTGACGATGTAGACCTCGGCGCCGGCCTTCTGGAACTCTTCGTAATGCTCGGCGGCGTCTTCGATCTCGGTCGGGCAGTTGAAGGTGAAGGCGGCCGGCATGAAGATCAGGACGGACCACTTGCCCTGCAGATCCTTCTCGGTCACTTCGATGAACTGGCCGTTCTTGTACGCGTTGGCCTTGAACGGCTGGACCTGGGTATTGATCAGGGACATGGATGTGCTCCTCGGGTGGTTGGGGTGGAATGCTCTGCAACGGGGGCCAGCATAGGCGGCGGCAATCAATATTGGAAATTGATTATTGCCATTCAATTGATAGATGTTAGCTATTGATGTTTGGCTCAACCATGCTGCGCGGCGGCGCCTTTCTTTGGCGTCAACGCGTGCGCTGGCTACCATCTGGCGATGACTGTCGATGTTCCTACCGCCACCCGCCTGCTGGCCCGCGCCCGCGACCTGATCGATCCTGCCGATGCCGCGCTGCTGCTGGCGCACGCGCTGGGCAAACCGCGCAGCTGGCTGTTCGCACATGCCGACGACCTGCTGGGCGAGGCGGACGCGGCGCGCTTCGACGCCCTGCTGGCGCGCCGTGTTGCCGGCGAGCCGGTGGCCTACCTGACCGGCTCGCGCGGGTTCTGGACGCTGGACCTGGCGGTGACCCCCGCCACGCTGGTGCCGCGCCCGGAAACCGAGCTGCTGGTGGAGCTGGCGCTGGCGCGGCTGCCTGCCGTTGCGCCCGTGCGGGTGGCCGATCTTGGCACCGGCAGCGGCGCGATCGCACTGGCCCTGGCCAAGGAGCGGCCGCGGGCGCACGTGGTGGCCACCGATGCCAGCCCCGAGGCGCTGGAGGTGGCCCGCGGCAACGCGGTGCGCAACCGCATCGGCAACGTGGCATTCCGCCTGGGCAGCTGGCTGGCGCCGCTGGCGGGCGAATGCTTCGACCTGATCGCCAGCAATCCACCCTACATCGCCGACGGCGACCCGCACCTCTCGCAGGGCGACCTGCGCTTCGAGCCCGCGATGGCGCTGTCCTGCGGGCCGGACGGGCTGGATGCGATCCGCATCATCGTGCGCGACGCGCCGGCCTGCCTGCGCCCCGGCGGCTGGCTGCTGCTGGAACATGGCTGGGACCAGGGCGAGGCGGTGCGCGCGCTGCTGGCCGAAGCCGGTTTCGTCGATGCCGCCACCGCGCGCGACCTCGAAGGTCGCGACCGCATCACCCTCGGGCGACATCTGTAGCGCAGGCCTGCGCGGGGCTGCGGTGCGGGCGCCGCACTACAATGTGCGCCCCCACACCGCACGGATTTCCGCCATGCGCACGCTGTATCCCGAGATCGCCCCCTACGAAACCGGCACCCTGCGGGTCGACGACCGCCACACCCTGTACTGGGAGCAGTGCGGCAACCCGAACGGCAAGCCGGTGGTCCTGCTGCACGGTGGCCCGGGTGCCGGCTGCAGCGACAACATGCGCCGCTTCCACGACCCGGCGAAGTACCGCATCGTGCTGTTCGACCAGCGCGGCGCCGGCCGCAGCACGCCGCATGCCGACCTGGTCGACAACACCACCGGCGACCTCGTTGCCGACATCGAGAAGCTGCGCGAGCGGCTGGGCATCGAGCGCTGGCAGGTGTTCGGCGGCAGCTGGGGCTCGACGCTGGCGCTGGCCTATGCGCAGGCCCATCCGCAGCGGGTCACCGAGCTGGTCCTGCGCGGCATCTTCATGCTGCGGCGCTGGGAACTGGAATGGTTCTACCAGGAAGGCGCCTCGCGGCTGTTCCCGGATGCGTGGCAGCACTACATCGAGGCCATTCCGCCGGTCGAGCGCCACGACCTGATCTCCGCCTTCCACCGCCGGCTGACTTCGGATGATCCCCAGGTGCGGCTGGCCGCGGCGCGCGCCTGGGCGATCTGGGAGGGCGGCACCAGCTACCTGCAGATTCCGGCCGACTACGCGGATACCCACGGCGACGCCGAATTCGCGCTGGCGTTCGCACGGATCGAGAACCACTATTTCGTCAACGGCGGCTTCTTCGAAGTGGAAGACCAGCTGCTGCGCGACGTCCACAAGATCGCCGACATCCCCGGCGTGATCGTGCACGGTCGCTACGACGTGGTCTGCCCGATCCAGAACGCGTTCGACCTGCACAAGGCCTGGCCGAAGTCGGAACTCGTCGTCAGCCCGGGCTCCGGCCACTCCGCGTTCGAGGCCGAGAACACTTCGGCGCTGGTGGAAGCAACCGACCGCTACGCCGGCGCCTGAGCCTTCAGTCCGCCGGGCTGCCGTCCGGGTTGTGGTCGATCATCCACAGCCCGGCCCACAGCTTGAGGTCGAGTTCGTAACCCTCGGCGCGCTTGCGCATCAGCCACGCCGGCGCCTCGTTCCGCGGCACCGCGTGGACGATGATGTTCTCGTCGTCCACGCCACCGCCATCGCCCACCTTCACCAGCTCGCGGGCGCGCACGAAGGCGATGCGTTCGTTGCTCATGCCGGAGCTGGTGGGGCCGGTCAGCAGCACGTCCACGCGGCCCGGCGACCAGCCGGTTTCTTCGATCAGCTCACGCCGCGCGGCATCCACCAGGGTGTCTTCCGCGTGGTCGTCGCCGACCAGCCCGGCCGGCATCTCGATGGTGCGCGCGCCCAGCGGGATGCGGAACTGTTCGACGAACAGCACCTCGTCGGCCGGCGTCACCGCGATCACGATCACCGCCATGCCCTGCGCATGCGTGCGCTCGCAGGATTCCCAGTGGCCAATCCGCACCAGCCGCAGCCACTGGCCTTCGTAGAGTGTCTGTTTGAGGTTGCTCATCCGCCGATGCTAACGCAGGCGGGTGACTGTCTTCGTTCGCACCGTGGCAGCGCCCCGGTGCTCGGAAACGGATGGGGGTGCGAGTGAACGGCAGAAGCAAACCGCAGCACACCCTGCGCCGAACGCGGCGCTACAGGCCGGCCGCGTCGATCAGCCGCTTGCGCGTCATCGGTCCGAACTTCACCCAGTCGGCCAGCGCGGCCAGCTCGTCGGCATCGCCGCGGCCACGCGCGAAGGTGTGCTCAGGCAGCGGCGCGTCCAGCGCGATGGTGGTCAGCTGCCGCCACAGCAGGGCGTGTTCGCGCTGCTCGCGCAGGCGCGTGGCCAGGGTGGCGGCGCCGCGCAGGCGCAGGAACGGTACCTCGTCGATGCGCGCCAGCAGCGCGTCCAGCGACTGGAAATGCGCCAGCAGCACCGCCGCCGATTTCGGACCGATGCCGGTGACGCCGGGGATGTTGTCCACCGCATCGCCGGTCAGTGCCAGGTAGTCGGCGATCTGGTGCGCGTGCACGCCGTGGCGCGCCTTCACCCCGGCCGCGCCCCAGCGCTGGCCCTTGGCGAAGTCGTACTGCTCATCAAAATCGTGCAGCAGCTGCGACAGGTCCTTGTCGGCGGAAACGATCACGCTGCGGAAACCCTGCGCGCGCGCGCGGTGCACGGCGCTGCCGATGAGGTCATCTGCCTCGTAGTCGGCGTGCGCCAGCGTGGCCAGGCCCAGCGCCTGGCACAGCGCCTTGCACCAGGCGAACTGGCGGCGCAGCTCCGGAGGCGCGGGGTCGCGGTTGGCCTTGTAGGCGGGGTAGATCGCATTGCGGAAGCAGGAGTCCAGCGCCTCGTCGAAGGCCACCACCACGTGACCGGGGCGCTCGCGTTCCAGCAGCTCCAGCAGGAAGCGGGCGAAGCCGTGCACCGCATTGGTCGGCCAGCCGTCGGCGTCGTGGAATTCGTCCGGCATCGAATGCCAGGCGCGGAACACGTACAGCGAGGCGTCGACGAGGTGGAGCGTGGGCTGCGGCATGGCGATCCTACCGATGCCAATCGCGCAGCAGCGCCGCCGGATCGGGCCGGTCGCGTTCGGGGGCTTGCAGCGCGGGCGTGCCGATGGCAATGGTGCCCACCAGTTGTTCGTCGGCTGCAAGCCCCAGCGTGGTTTCGAGGAATTCGCGGTCGTAGGCAGGCCACCCGGTCAGCCACTGCGCGCCGTAGCCTTCGGCCTGCGCGGCCTGCAGCAGCAGCAGGCAGACGCAGGCGGCGCTGGAAAAACGCTCGGAGGCAGGGATCTGCGCGTCTTCATCCAGCCGCGCGATCACCGCCACCGTCAGCGGCGGCAGGGTGAAGCGGGCCCGTAGTTTCTCCACCACCGCTTCGCCCGCCTCCGGCTCGCGGACCAGCAGGCGCGCCGCGGCGGCTTCGGCCAGCGCGGTGCGGGCGTCGCCTTTGATCCGCAGGAAGCGGAACGGCACCCGCTTGCCGTGGTCGGGCACGCGCACCGCGGTATGCAGCATGCGCAGCAGCTGGGCCTCGTCGGGGCCGGGCTCGCACAGCTGGCGGGTGGGCGTGGAGCGACGGCTGTCGAGGGCATCCAGAGTCAGCATGGCGGGCCAGCTTGCGGGGGAGGGCCATGGTAACGGTAGGATGCGGAATCCAATCTGACGCGGAGCGGGCGATGGCGGCGACGGCGGTAATCGTGGGCGTGGCGCGGGAAACGGCGGCGGGCGAGCGCCGGGTGGCGCTGAGTCCGGAAACCTGCAAGAAGCTGGTGGCGGCCGGCGCCACCGTGCGGGTACAGCCGGGGATTGGCGTTGGCGCGTTCTTTCCCGACGCGGCCTATGTCGCCGCCGGTGCGCAGCTGGCGGAAGACGCCACTGCCGACGCCGATCTGGTGGCTTGCGTGCAGCCGCCATCGAATGCGGCCATCGCCGGGCTGAAGCAGGGGGCGGTGCTGGTGGGCAGCCTGCATCCGCAGGCCGACCCTGAACGCGGTGAGGCGCTGCGCGCGCGTGGCATCGTCGCCTTCCCGCTGGAGCGGCTGCCGCGCACCACCCGCGCACAGGCGATGGACGTGCTCAGCTCGCAGGCCGGCATGGCCGGCTACAAGGCGGTGCTGATCGCCGCCCAGCTGGCCCCGCGATTCTTCCCGATGCTGACCACCGCCGCCGGCACCATCCGACCGTCGAAGGTGCTGATCGTCGGCGCCGGCGTGGCCGGGCTGCAGGCGATTGCCACCGCCAAGCGCCTCGGCGCGCAGGTGGAGGGCTTCGACGTCAGGCCGGAAACCCGCGAGCAGATCGAGTCGCTGGGCGGCAAGTTCCTCGACCTCGGTGTCAGCGCCGCGGGCGAGGGCGGCTATGCGCGTGCGCTGACCGACGAGGAGCGCGCCGAGCAGCAGCGCCGGCTGGCCGAACACTTGAAGAACATCGACGTGGTGGTGTGCACCGCCGCGGTGCCGGGGCGGCCGGCGCCGAAGATCGTCTCAGCGGCGATGGTGGCGGGGATGAAGCCGGGTAGCGTGATCGTGGACCTGGCCGCGGAAACCGGCGGCAACTGCGAGCTGACCCGGCCCGGCGAAAATGTGGAGAGCGGCGGCGTCACCATCGCCGGCCCGCTGGATCTGGCCTCGATGGGTGCCCAGCACGCCAGCGAGATGTTCGCCCGCAACGTGTTCAATTTCGTCAGCCTGCTGCTCAAGGACGGCGCGCTGGCGTTCGACTGGAACGACGAATTGCTGGCGAAGACGGTCTGGCCGGAGCGGGCGGCGCCGGCCAGCTGATCAGTCGTGTCCCCGGCGCTCCGGCGCGGGGTGCGTCTTCACCCAGTCGCTGCGCTGCTGCGGCGTCATCTGGCGCCACTTCTCCATGAAGTCATGGCGTGCGTCCTTGTCCAGTCCGCGCACGGCGTGGAACAGCGCACGCGCCTGTTCGCGCTGCTCCGGCGTCATCCCTTCCCAGCGCTGCATGCCGTGGCGTGCGCGCTCGCGCTGCGGTTGCGGCATGGACTTCCAGCGCTCGGCGTACGCCATGAAGCGCTCGCGCTTTTCAGGCTCGCGGTTCCAGCGGTCGCGCACCGGCGCGATCAGCAGCTCGCGCTGGGCGGGGGTGAGCTGGTCCCACGCCGGCATGGCGTCGGCCTTGGCCTCCTGTGCGAGGACGGTGGTGGGCGCCAGCGCAAGAGTGGCGAGCAGGAGCAGGGGGGCGAAGTGGCGATACATGGCTTACTCCATTGCCAGCCGGGGGGCATCCGCCGAACCCAGCCAGGCATAGAAATCGGGATCCTCGTCCAGCGGCAGGCTGCCGCCGGTGCTGTTTGCAAGCTGCGTCGATGCCGGCGCGGCCCCGGGCGGCGCTTCCTGCGGGTACAGGCGCACGCCCAGCGCCAGCGCGGACAGCGCGGCGAAGCCGGCGACGGCAAAGCGCAGCCGGTGCCGGCGCGCGCCCGGCCGTTCGCCGCGCAGCGCGGCGACCCGGCGCTGTGCCAGCTGTGCGCGCACCTGCGGCGACAGCTGCGCCAGCGCGGTGGCGTGGCGGGTGCGGATGGCGGCGTCGAAGCGGGCGTCGGCGCCTGCATCCATCGGCAGTCGGTCGGTCGGGTGGGTGTTCATCGGAAATCCTCCAGTTGCTTCTGCAGCGCCGCGCGCGCGCGCGACAGGTGCGTCTTTACCGAGCCTTCGCTGCAGTCCATCACGCGCGCGGTGTCGGCCACGTCCAGCTCCTCCAGCACGCGCAGGGTGAACGCCTCGCGCTGGCGCGCCGGCAGCCTGCGCAGGGCGGCGCGGATGTGTTCCCACGCTTCGCGGCCGTCATGGCTGCGCGAGGGATCTGGCGCATCGTCCGCCCAGTCCAGCGTTTCGCCGTCCCTGTCGGTGCTGCCGGGCAGCAGCCAGCGCAGCCGCAGCAGGCCGCGGCGCTGCATGTCCACCATGCGGTTGCGCAGGATGCTCCAGAACAACGGGCTCCATTCCGACGCCGGCCGGTCGCGGTAGGCCAGCATCTTCAGCATCGCGTCCTGCACCGCGTCCAGCGCGTCCTCGCGATGGCGCAGGCCCAGCTCGGCGAAGCGGAAGGCGCGCGCGTCGATGCCGCGCAGGAATGTCTCCAGCGTGACCGGCTCGGGCTGGGGCGGCGGGACTTCGGCGTTCACCGGTCCAAGCTTAGCGGTGGCGAGCAGCAGCATGGTGGCCCAGGTGGCTGAGGCGGCGCGGGATTGCGCCGGCCATGCGCTGGAAAACGCACGGGCCCGGCCGCGGTTGACATGGCGCGTCGCCGCAAGCCGTGTTTATGATGCGGACAGGCAACCGGGGAGCGGCATCGTGGGCGACGGGTTCGTGGCGCTGTACATCTTCATGCTGGCGGCGATCGCCGGCCACGTCATCATCTCGCGGGTGCCGGTGATCCTGCACACGCCGCTGATGTCGGGTTCCAACTTCATCCACGGCATCGTCCTGATCGGCGCGATGGTGGTGCTGGGCGAGGCGAACACTCCGCTGGAGCAGGCATTGGGCTTCGTCGCGGTGCTGCTGGGTGCGGGCAACGCCGCCGGCGGCTACGTGGTGACCGAGCGGATGCTGGAGATGTTCAAGGCCTCGAAGAAGCCCGGGGGCGCGGCATGACCGAGCTGCTGGTGAAGCTGAGTTATTTCGTCGCCGCCACCCTGTTCCTGCTGGGCCTGCAGCGCATGGCCAGCCCGAAGACCGCGCGCAGCGGCATCCAGTGGGCCGGCGCGGGCATGCTGATCGCGACCGTCGCCACCTTCTTCCTGCCGGGACTGCACAACATCGGACTGATGATCGCGGCAATCGTGATCGGCGTCGGCCTGAACTGGGTCTGGGGCCGCAAGGTGGCGCTCACCGACATGCCGCAGATGGTGGCGCTGTTCAACGGCATGGGCGGCGGGTCCGCGGCCGCGATCGGCGCGGTGGAGCTGGTCAGGCTGGCCGCGCAGCCGGGCGCGCATCAGGTGGTCGGCTTCGTGATGACGACCACCAATGGCGTCACCACCACGCAATTCAACGTCGGCCTGCCGCTGGCGGTGGTCGGCGCGCTGATCGGCGCGGTGTCGCTGACTGGTTCGATCATCGCCTGGGCCAAGCTCGACGGGCGCATGGACAAGCGCTACACCTTCCCCGGCCAACAGTACTTCAATGCGCTGGTCGCGCTGGCGGCGGTGGTCTGTGGGGTGATGGCGCTGGTTACGCTGGCGATGCCGTGGATCGTCGCCTTCTTCGTGCTGGCCCTCGCCCTCGGCGTGCTGATGACGCTGCCCATCGGCGGCGCCGACATGCCGGTGGTGATCTCGCTGTACAACGCCTTCACCGGCCTGGCGGTGGCGTTCGAAGGCTACGTGCTGGGCAACGAGGCGCTGATCATCGCCGGCACCATGGTAGGCGCGGCCGGCATGCTGCTCACGCGGCTGATGGCGAAGGCGATGAACCGCAAGATCAGCAGTGTGCTGTTCTCCGATTTCGGCGGTGGCGGCGCGCAGATGCAGGCCATCGGCGGCGCGATGAAACCGATCGAGGCCGCCGACGTGGCCGCGATGATGGCCTACGCCGAGCGCGTGGTGATCGTGCCCGGCTACGGTCTGGCGGTGGCGCAGGCGCAGCACAAGATCTGGGAGCTGACCCAGCGCCTGCAGGAGCGCGGGGTGAAGGTGAAATTCGCCATCCACCCGGTCGCCGGGCGCATGCCCGGGCACATGAACGTGCTGCTGGCCGAGGCCGGCGTGCCCTACGACCTGATTGCCGACATGGACGACATCAACCCGGAGTTCGCCAATACCGACGTCAGCCTGGTGATCGGCGCCAACGACGTGGTCAACCCGGTGGCCAAGACCGACCCGGCCAGCCCGATCTACGGCATGCCGATCCTCGACGTGGTCAATTCGAAGAACACCATCGTCATCAAGCGCGGCAAGGGCACCGGGTTTGCCGGCATCGAGAACGCGCTGTTCTACGCCGACAACACCCGCATGCTGTACGGCGACGGCAGCGAGATGGCGAGCGCGCTGGTCAGCGAGCTGAAGGCGCTGGACGGCGGGCACTGAGGCCCAGCCACGCCGCCAGCAGCAGGCTGGCGGCGTACAGCAGCAGGTCGAAGTCGCTGTTGGCCAGGCGCGTGAGCAGCCAGGCATAGCCCGGCCCCAACTGCAGCGCCGATTCCCATGGGCGCAGGCCGAAACTCTTCCCGACTTCGCCAGCGGTGATCAGGAAATTGGCGGTGCCGATCACGCATGCGGTCGTCGCCACCGCCCAGCCGGCGCGTCGTTTCCCGCCCGCAAGACCGGACAGTTTCAGCAGCAGCACCATGTCCGCGGCGGCCAGCAGGGACAGCCAGGCGCACTGGCGTTCCAGCAGCAGCGCCAGCAGCGTCCACGCGGCGGCGAACCCGCCCGCGCCCAGCGCCAGCAGGGGCAGGGCGTACCAGCGGCGCGCGGAGATGGCGTGGTCGGGCATGCGGGAGCTGATCGAGGTCAAACAGTCGGCGATCATCCCATTGCGATGGCAGACGGGCAATTCGATTGGGACTAGAATGGTACGGATTCGATCCGACCTTATCTCCCGCCATGTATTCCCGTAGCAGTGAACCCGTCCGTTTCGAGCGCGATTGCGCCGCCGTCCTAGTCCCGCAGGGCGACGAGGTCACCCTGCCTGCCGGCACCGTGGGCTACATCACCCAGGCGCTGGGCGGCAGCTGGACGGTGTTCGTGGAAGGCAACCTGATGCGCATCGCCGGCGAGGATGGCGATGCCATCGGCAAGCAGCCGGCCGAACCGCTGGAACTGCCGGAGGGCGCCACCGATGCCGATGTCGAGCGGGTGGTGTGGGACCAGCTGCGGACCTGCTTCGACCCGGAAATCCCGGTCAACATCGTGGACCTGGGGCTGGTGTACCTGGCTGAGCTGTACCAGCCGGAGGGGGGTGACCGCGGGGTCCGGGTGCGGATGACGTTGACCGCGCCCGGTTGCGGCATGGGCGACATCCTCGTGGATGACGTGCGCAGCAAGCTGGAGAAGATCCCGACCGTTGTGGCCACCGACATCGAGCTGGTATTCGACCCGCCGTGGAACCAGACCCTGATGTCGGACGTGGCCAGGCTCGAAACCGGGATGTTCTGAGCCCGGCACTGCGCAGGCCGGCGCGGTCGCGCCGGATGCGAGGCTGTGACTATCGGACTAGCCGGAAGCGTCGCAATGTGACGCATTACGGCAGCGCAGAAATGTGATGCGGTGCCGCAAAAACCCCGTCGCGAACCCGCGATGGCGCTGGATGCTGCATCGCAGCAGGTTTATCGTAACAACTGAAACCTTGATGCTGCTTGCTTTCTGGCGGCACACAATTTCTGGTTATATCCCCATTACCCATCCTTCTTTGCCGCGCCTTGTGGTGGAGTCTGACCGTCGGCGATCGCTTCGTAGCCGTTCAGGTTCCGTGGCGACACCCGTGTCGCAACTACATGGCGGTTCACGCCGGGGGCGCGCAGGTGGGCTGTGAAGTTGTTCGTCCGTCGCCGCGATCGCGGCCACCCAACCAACAACCCCAGGGATAAAACGCCAGTGAACCGTTTCCGCACTACCAACCTGCTCGGCACCGCCATCCTGTTCGCGCTTGCCGCCTCCGGCGCGCACGCGGCGCAGCGGGCCGACCTGCACCAGCGCAACATCACCCAGCTGCGCCAGCAGTACCAGTCGCTCACCGCGACCCAGGGCGTCGCCTCCATGGCGAACCGCCGCCACGCGCAGTTCATCCGCCCAGGCGCCGACAGCACCCTGCTGATGCGCGCCACCCGCCAGGACCGCGGCGTCCGTAACTATCGCTATGACCAGGCGTGGCGCGGCATTCCCGTGTTTGGCCAGGGCGTGGTGGTCAGCGAGGACCGCAACGGCAACGTCCGGACCATGTTCGGCAACCTGGTGTCCGGGCTCGAGGCCGACATCGCCTCGACCACGCCCAAGTTCGGCAAGGCCGCGGCGCTGGTCGCCGGCAAGCGGCTTGCGCTGGGCCAGGGCATCGCCGGCATGCTCACCGAGAACGAGTCCTCCGAACTGGTGGTCTTCGTCGACGACAACGGCCGTGGTCATCTGGCCTACGCGGTGAGCTTCTATGCCGATGCCGTCTCCGGCAACGCCGCACCGACCCGTCCCGTGATCATCATGGATGCCATCACCGGCAAGGTGATCAAGCGCTGGGAAAACCTGCAGCATGCCAATGGCACCGGTCCCGGTGGCAATCAGAAGACCGGCCAGTACGAGTACGGCACCGACTACGGCTACCTGAACGTGACGCAGAGTGGCAACACCTGCACCATGACCAGTCCCAACGTCAAGACCGTGAACCTCAATCACGGCACCAGTGGCAGCACCGCCTTCTCGTACACCTGCCCGCGCAACACGGTGAAGTCCATCAATGGCGCCTATTCGCCGCTGAACGACGCGCACTACTTCGGCAACGGCATCTACAACATGTACCAGGCGTACATCGGCATGGCGCCGCTGACCTTCCAGCTGACCATGCGCGTGCACTACAGCAACAACTACGAGAACGCGACCTGGAACGGCAGCGCGATGACCTTCGGCGACGGCGCCAGCACTTTCTACCCGCTGGTCAGCCTGGACGTGTCCGCGCACGAGGTTTCGCACGGGTTCACCGAGCAGCAGTCCAACCTGGTCTACTCCAACCAGTCCGGCGGCATGAACGAAGCGTTCTCCGACATGGCCGGCGAGGCCGCGGAGTTCTACATGCGCGGCAGCAACGACTGGAAGGTGGGTGCCGAAATCTTCAAGGGCACTGGCGCGCTGCGCTACATGGATGATCCCACCCGCGATGGCCGCTCCATCGGGCATGCCTCGAACTACACCAGCGGCATGGACGTGCACTACAGTTCGGGCGTCTACAACAAGGCGTTCTACCTGCTCTCCAACAAGCCCGGCTGGGGCGTGGTCAAGGCCTTCCAGACGTTCGCCCGCGCCAATCGCGACTACTGGACCTCCAGCAGCACCTTCAACCAGGGTGCCTGCGGCGTGGAAACGGCGGCGACCGACCTGGGCTTCAGCAAGGCTGATGTCACCGCGGCGTTCAGCTCGGTCGGCGTGGCCTGTGCGGGCGGCGGTGGCGGCGGCGGTGGCAGCACCGGCGGCGCGCTGACCAAGGGCGTGGCGGTGACCGGCATCAACCAGACCGCCGGCAACACGGTCAGCTACACCATGGTGGTGCCGGCGGGTGCCACCAACGTGTCCTTCGTGATGTCCGGTGGTACCGGCGATGGGGATATGTACGTCAAGCTGGGCAGCGCCCCGACCGACACCGTCTACGATTGCCGTCCGTACAAGACCGGGAATGCCGAGACGTGCACCTTCGCAACCTCGGCCGGCGGCACGTACCATATCCGCCTGAAGGCCTATTCGGCATTCACCGGCGTCAGTCTGGTGGGCGACTACACCGCTGGCGGCGGTGGCGGCGGTGACACCTCGGTGAACCTGCCGACGGTGAGCACCGGCAACTGGTCCTCGACCTACACGCTCGCAGTGGCGGCCGGCAAGACCGCCACCATCAAGACCTCGGGTGGCACCGGCGATGCGGATCTGTTCGTCCGCGCCGGCGCCGAGCCGACCACCAGTACCTACACCTGCCGTCCGTACAACACCGGCAACAACGAGACCTGCACGTTGACGCCTACCACCGCCACCACCTATTACATCAAGGTGCGCGCGTACTCGACGTTCTCCGGGGTCACCCTGAGCAGCAGCACCAACTGAGCCTGCCAGGGCTGCGTCGCCTCACGGCGCAGCCCTGTCGCAGCTCCGGTGGCACCAACAAAAACCCCGGCTCCGGCCGGGGTTTTCTGTTGCGGGTCAAGCCCGGCGTGCGCCAGGCGGGCTCAGTTGGCCGCTTCGAAGCGGTTCTCGGCCACGTTCTTGCGCACCCGGTCGGGTGTCCAGATGCGGCCGTTCATGGCGATGTAGACGCCTTCCGGCAGCGACTGAACAGCGCCGATGGCGCAGCCGATGTTGAATTCGGCGTCTGAGCCGCGGAAGCGTGCCGGACTGAGCGCACCGGTCATCACGATGGTCTTGCCGGGAATGCTCTGCAGCACCTTGCCGGTGGCGACCATCGAGTCGGTGCCATGGGTGACGAGTACATGGCGGGTGGACTGCGCGGCGATGGTGGCGCGGATCAGCTCGCGGTCGTCGTCGCTGATGTGCAGCGAATCCTTGCGCAGGATCGGTATCACGTTGAACTGGAAGGTCACCCCGAGCTCGCGCAGGATCATGCCGATCTGCGGATCGCCGATCTGGTAGTCCGACTTGTCGTCGAAGTAGATCTTGTCGATGGTGCCGCCGGTGGTGACGATGAGCAGGTTGTCCATGCGCCCATTGTAAAACCCCAGCGGGCGGCATGCCCGGCTAGAACAGCAGCGATCCCAGCAGCGATGCCAGCGGGTCGAGCAGGCTGCCATAGGCGATGGCCCGGGCGGTGCCGGCGCGCAGCGGCTGACGCACTTGCGCGGCGCTGGCCGTGCGCACGCTGCGGGTGGCGCGATGCGGCGCCAGGCAAGCCGCATCGAAAGCGAGCCCGCAATCGCGCAGCAGCCCCCGGATGGCCGGCTCCGGGTCTTCCAGCAGCGATTCGTAACGATGCAGGAAAAGGCGCGCCGGGTCGCGCGCGCGCCAGGTTGCCATCGCCTGCTCGCAGCCGCGCAGGTAGCAGGCGATGTCGGCCAGGTCGTTGGCGAAATGCGGTTGTGCGTAGAACTGCTGCTTGTAGCAGGACCACGCGGTTTCCAATGGTTCGCGCCGGGTTTCGATCACCGTCGCGCCCGGCAGCATCGCGCGCAGCACGCCGGCATGCTTCCAGTTGTCCGGATGCTTGTCGGTGAAGCGCGGGTGCCGGCTGCGCCAGCGCGCGGTGCGCGCGAGGTAGTCGCGGCCCAGCCGGTCCCAGTCGGTCGCGCTGGCCTCGGCCACCCACTGCGGATAGGCCCGGCCGCGGCGCAGCGATTCCTGCTGCAGCACGATGCCGAGGTCCGGCAGTTCGCCCGCGCCTTCCACCAGCGGATGCGCTGCCAGGATCTGTTCGAATAGGGTGGAGCCGGAGCGCGGCAGCCCGACGATGAAGATCACCTCCTGCCCCAGCGCAGGATCAAGTGGCGGCGGCAGGCTGGCGGTTGCCGCCAGCGCGTCTTCAACGTAGCGTTCGAACGCCTGCGCGCGCCACGGCGTCAGCTGCTTCTGCAGCCCGTTGGCGGCCTGGAATGCGACGTAGGCAGCGTCGTAGCGGCCGTGGTCCTCTTCCAGCTTGCCGAGCGCGTGGCCCATCGCCACCCGATCTGCGCTGGAGAGGTCGCGACGCTGCAGCTGCGCGCGCAGCAGGGCGGCATCGGCCTCATCCAACGGCACCGTCTTGATGTTGGACAGCCCGCGCCAGGCATCGCCGCAGGCCGGATGCAGGCGCAGCGCCTCGCGGTAGCGGGCCGCGGATTCTTCGAAGCGGCCGGCGTGCGCCAGCGCGTCGCCCAGCAGCACCTGCGCGGGCAGCAGGGCGTGCGCCAGCGCGGTGGCGCGCTCCAGCGCGGTGATGGCGGCATCGGTATCGCCGCGTTGCTGCAGATTGCGGCCGAGGTTGAACCATGGCGTCGGCTGCGCGGGGTCGAGTTCGCAGGCGCGCCGCCAGCTGTCCAGCGCGGCATCGGCGTGGCCGCAGGCCGCGCGCGCGCTGCCGAGGTCCGAATGCAGCAGCGCGTCGCCCGGCGTCCGTGCCAGCGCACGCTGCAGCGTGTCGACGGCCTGCGGCGCGCGGCGCGTATGCAACTGCAGTATCGCGAGATAACGCAGCGGCTCCGGATGCGCGGGCGCCTGTCGGCAGGCCTGCACCAAGAGCGATTCCGCACGCGCGGGATCGCGGTCGCGCAGCGCGCGGGCGCCGGCTTGCACCATCGCGACAACCTCCGGGTCGAGCCCGGCCATGCGCGGATCGGCGTTCATTCCGGGGTTTGGCGTCGCTCGCGGCGGGCGCGCATGCCGGGCAGGCAGGCAGCGTGGACGATGAGCAGCGCCAGCGCGGCTTCCGCCAGTGCGAACAGCCGCTGCGCGGGTTCCGCCCAGGCCAGCATCACGCCGTGGCTGAACCACAGCAGGGCCAGCACCGCGGCGGTGAAGCCGGCGCGATGCCAGCCGCGCAGGGCAGTGATCGCCAGCAGGGCGGGCGGCAGCGCGAATACCAGCAGCCCAGGCAGTGCCTCGGCGCGGGTTGCCGACCAGCCGACGAACAACGCCGCGAGTGCGCCCAGCGCGGCGGCCAGGTAGCGCTGCGCGTTCATGCCTGCAGCCGCTGCGCAAGCTGGGCGATGCGCCGGCCCAGCGCGCGCGCCAGCACGGTTTCGTCGTCGCTGAGCTGCGGGTCGTCGTCGATGCCGGCGACGTGGCTGGCGCCATAGGGCGTACCGCCGCTGCGGGTGGTGTTGAGCGCAGCTTCCGTGAACGGAATGCCGGCGACCACGCAGCCATGGTGCAGCAGCGGTACCAGCATGGTCAGCAGGGTCGATTCCTGGCCGCCATGCATGGTCGCGGTGGAGGTGAACGCCGCCGCCGGCTTGCCGACCAGGGTGCCGCTGGCCCATTCCGCGCCGAGGGTGTCGAGGAAATGCTTGACCGGCGCCGCCATGTTGCCGAAGCGGGTGGGGCTGCCCAGCAGCAGGCCGGCGCATTCGGCCAGGTCGCGCTTTTCGACATAGGGCGCGCCGTCTTCGGGTTCCGGCGGCTGCGCGGTCTGGGTCACCGGTGCCACCGGCGGCAGGGTGCGCAGGCGTGCCTGCATGCCGTCGACTTCCCCGATGCCACGGGCGATCTGCCGCGCCAGTCGCGCCACCGAGCCGCCGCGGCTGTAATACAGGACCAGGATCTCGGACATGCGCGCCAATCGTGCCAAGGGACGCGGCAGCATAGTGCAAGCGATGGATTCATGGCATCGGTTACGCTTGCCGGATGGAACCGCTGGATTCGATCTACCGCTGGAGCGAACGCTTGCGCGACCCGGCCCGGGCCGGCAGCTTCGGCCGCTTCGTGCTGCGGCGCTTCCTCGACGACCGCCTGTTCGAAGCGGCCGGCGCGCTGTCCTACACCACCGCGTTTGCATTGGTGCCGCTGTCGATGGTGGCGTTCGGCGTGCTGTCGGCGTTCCCGGTGTTCGATGCCTGGAGCGCGCGCCTCAGCGGCTACATCTTCGCCAACTTCGTGCCGCGGGCCGCGCAGGCGGTGTCCGGCTACCTCACCGATTTCTCATCCAACACCAAGTCGCTGACCACTGCCGGCGCGCTGGCGCTGATCGTGTCGCTGATGGTGACGCTGAGCAGCGTGGAGGCGATCTTCAACCGGATCTGGCGGGTGCCCACCGCGCGGCCGAAGTTCGGCCGCTTCCTTGTGTACTGGACGGTGCTGACCCTGGGCACGCTGGTGGCCGCGGCCAGCCTGGCGCTGTCCACCCGCTTCTTCGCGCTGGCGATCTTCGAAACCCTGGCCGGGCGCTGGCTGGAGGCGCTGATGCTGCGGCTGGCGCCGATGGGAATCGAGCTGCTGGCGTTCGCCGCGGTGTTCAAGGTGGTGCCGCACCGCACCGTCGCGTGGCGGCATGCGCTGGCCGGCGGGCTGCTGTCGATGGCGCTGTTCGAATGCGTCAAGGCCGGGTTGGGCCTGTACCTCGGCAGCTTCGATTCCTACCAGAAGATCTACGGCGCGGTAGCGCTGGTGCCGATCCTGATGCTGTGGATCTTCCTGAGCTGGGTGTCGATCCTGTTCGGCGCCTCGTTCGCCTCGTCGATGTCGGCGTTCCGCTACCAGCCGCAGGCGCTGCGGTTGCCGCACGGGCACGAGCTGTACGGGCTGCTGCGCATGCTCGGCCGCTTCCAGCACGCGCGTGCCAGTGGCAATGGCCTGACCAGCGAACAGATCGAGGCGATGGAGCCCAGCCTGACCGACAGCATGGTGCAGTCGCTGCTGGGGCGGATGGCCAGCATCAACGTGCTGCAGCGGGCCGAGAGCGGGCAGTGGCTGCTGGCGCGCGACCTCGACGACGTGCGCCTGGACGAACTGTACGAGGCCGCCCAACTGCGGATCCCCGCGGTCGACGTGCCGGTGCCGCAGCCGGACGATGCGCTGGGCGTGGCCGTGCGCGAAACCATCGCGCTGCTGCGCACCCCCCTGCAGCAGCCGTTGCGGCAACCCGTTTCCAGTGTCTATGCCGGGATCCAGGAAGAATGAATCGCATGCACTTTCGTTTCGTCGCCCTGCTGCTGTCGGGCCTGCTCGCGGCCTGCTCGCGCGGGCCAGACCCCGCGCCGCAGGCGACCGCGCCCGCGGCCAAGCCCAAGCCCGCTTCCGCCGCGGCGCAGCCGCCGCAGGTGGAGCGCCCGTCGCTGCGCGTCACCACCCTGGACGGCGCGGATTACGACCTGGCCGGCCAGCGTGGCAAGTGGGTGATCGTCAATTACTGGGCCACCTGGTGCGGGCCGTGCATCAAGGAAATGCCGGAGCTGTCGGCGCTGGCGGCGATGCGCCAGCACATCGCGGTGATCGGACTGGCCTATGAGGACACCAGCGAGGACGAGCTGCGCGCGTTCCTGGCCAAACGCCCCGTGGCCTACCCGATCGCACGCATCGACGTGTACGAGCCGCCGAAGGATTTCGGTGCGCCGCGCGGCCTGCCCACGACCTGGCTGATCGGCCCCGACGGCAGGATGCTGCGCAAGTACACCGGGCCGGTGACCGCGCGCATGCTGGAAGAAGACATCGCCGGGTTCGGCGGGCCGAAGCCGGCCGCCGCCGCACCGGCTGGTTGAGATGGCCGCCGCCCGCTTCCTCGTCAGCGGCCGGGTGCAGGGCGTGTGGTTCCGCGCGTCCACCCGCGACGAGGCGCTGCGGCTGGGGTTGTCCGGGCATGCGCGCAACCTCGCCGACGGCAGCGTGGAAGTGCTGGCGGCTGGCGACGATGCGGCGATCGACGCGCTGCAACGCTGGCTGCAGCGCGGCCCGCCACTGGCGCGGGTGGACGAGGTGGCGCGCTTCGATGCGAACGCTGCTGCCGTTGCCGGCGCGGGGTTCACGACCGGCTGAGCCGGCTCAGGGCTTGAAGCCGGGAATCGGCTTGAGTGCGCGATAGCGTTCCTTCGCCAGCCTGCCGGTCAGCGGTGGGAAGGCAATGTCGGGCGCATCGATGCGGGTGTCGGGCAGGCGGTTCAACAGGTCGCGGATCAGGCTCAGCCGGCCCAGTTTCTGGTCGTTGAAATCCACCAGCGTCCACGGCGCCTGTTCGCTGTGGGTGGCCTTGAGCATCGCCTCGCGCGCGTCGGTATAGGCGCGGTAGCGGGTGCGCGCCTCCAGGTCGATGGGCGAGAGCTTCCAGCCCTTGAGCGGGTTGTCCAGGCGTTCCGCGAAGCGCTTTTCCTGCTTGTCCTGGTCGCAGCACAGCCAGTATTTGAACAGCAGGATGCCGTCGTCGACCAGCTGCCGCTCGAACTGCGGGGTGGCGCGCAGGAACGCCGTTACCTGTGTGTCGCTGGCGAAGCCCATCACCTTCTCGACCCCGGCGCGGTTGTACCAGCTGCGGTCGAACAGGACGATCTCGCCGACCGCGGGCAGCTGCGCGATGTAGCGCTGGAAATACCATTGGCCAGCTTCGCGTTCGGTCGGCTTCGGCAATGCCACCACCCGGCACTGGCGCGGATTGAGGTGTTCGTGGATGGCGCTGATGGCGCCGCCTTTGCCGGCGGTGTCGCGGCCCTCGAACAGCACCACCAGCCGCCGGCCGCTGTGCTGCAGCCAACGCGCGGCGTGGGCCAGTTCCACCTGCATCGGCTCCAGCAGGGCTTCGTACTGCTTGCGCGTGAGCCGGCTCATCAGCGCGCCACCTTCGGCTTCATGCTGCGCGCCACCTCCAGCAGGGCGCCCTGCTGGCGGGTGCCCAGGCTGCGGTAGGCGGCCAGCAGCTCGTGTTCGCCCTTGGTACGGGCGGGATCCAGGGAGCTGGCGAGTTCCGACAGCAGCGCGCTGGCCGGCACGCCAAAGGCGCGGGCGAGGGCGTCGACCTGATCGCGCCCGGGCAGCTTCTCGCCCTTCAGCCAGGCATTGACGGTACCGATCCCGGCCCTGGGGATGGCGGTGGCGATGTCCGCCACGGACAGGCCGCGGGCCTTGCTGAGCAGTCGCAGGGTGGCGTCGATCGACATCGTCGTTCCTTTGCGGGCAGGTAGGCGACGAGTGTAGATCGGTTGCCGCAGGGCCGCGTCAGTCCGCGGTACGGCTCAAAGCGCCAGCGAATACCACTGGGTGGCGTCTTCCCGCCAGCCGGCGGCGATGTACAGCGCGCGCGCCGCCGCGTTGTCGCGGCTGGTTTCCAGCGAAATGCCGGCCGCCCCGTCTTCACGCGCGAACGCCGCGGCGGCGTCCAGCAGCGCGCGGGCCACGCCCCGGCGGCGCGCGCCGGCATCGACGTACAGGTCGTTGAGGATCCAGGTCTTTGCGGTGCGCACCGAGGAGAACATCGGATACAGCTGGACGAAGCCGACGGTTGCGCCCGCGCGCTTGGCCAGCAGCACGGTCGATTCGCCGAAGCGCAGGCGCTCGCGCAGCCATTGGCGTGCGAGCGCGGGGTCCGGCGGCTGGCCGTAGAACTGGCGGTAGGCGTCGAACAGTGCGGCCAGCGCATCGAGGTCGGCGGGGCCGGCGCGGGAAATCGAAATCGTCATGGGAATCCCTTGTTCGTCGTGCCCGCGGCGGCGGGAATCCGGTGTGCTGGCCGTCGCCAGTGCCTCACGCCTCGCGCGCCAGCTGCGCCAAGGCCTCAGCCTGCTGTTCCTGCTGCAGGCGGAGGATCAGCGGGCCGAGGTCGCCTTCGAGGATGTTCGGCAGGTCGTACAGGGTCAGCCCTTCCACGCGGTGGTCGGTAATCCGGCCCTGCGGATAGCTGTAGGTGCGGATGCGCTGGCTGCGGTCGCCGCTGCCCACCTGCAGCTTGCGGTCGGCGGCGGTGGCGGCGGCGCGCTTTTCCAGCTCGGCCTCCACCAGCATCGCCTGCAGGCGCTTCATCGCCTTGTCGCGGTTGGCGTGCTGGCTGCGCTCGGTCTGCGACTCCACCACCACGCCGGTGGGCACATGGGTGATGCGGATCGCCGATTCGGTCTTGTTGACGTGCTGGCCGCCGGCGCCGGAGCTGCGGAAGGTGTCCACCTTCAGGTCGGCGGGATTGATGATGATCTCGGTATCGCCGCTGCTCTCCAGCGCGATGATCGCCACCGTCGCCGCCGAGGTATGGATGCGGCCCTGCGATTCGGTGGCCGGCACCCGCTGCACGCGGTGGGTGCCGGATTCGTACTTCAGCTGCGCATAGGCACCGTTGCCTTCCACGCGGGCGATGATTTCCTTGTAGCCGCCGTGGTCGCCGGGGTTGGCCGATTCCACCTCGACCCGCCATCCGCGGGTTTCCGCGTAGCGCGCGTACATGCGGAACAGGTCGCCGGCGAAGATCGCGGCCTCGTCACCGCCGGCACCGGCGCGCACTTCCAGGTACAGGCCGCCGTCGTCGCGTGCGTCCTTCGGCACCAGCTGGGCCAGCAGTTCGCCTTCCAGCTGGGCAAGCCGGGCGGTTGCAGCGGCGATCTCGTCGTCCGCCAGCTCGCGCAGTTCCGGGTCGTCGCGCATCGCCTGCGCCGCGGAAAGATCTTCGCGCGCCTGCGCCTCCGCGGCCAGCGCATCGGCCACCGGCTGCAGGCTGGCGAATTCGCGCGACAGCGCGCGGAAGCGCGCTTGGTCGGCGGCCACGGACGGATCGGCGAGCAGGCGCTCCACTTCCTCGCGTCGCTCCAGCAGCGCTTCCAGCTTGCGGCGCAGGGCGGGAGTCATGCGTCGGCGTCGCCCTTGCCGGCGGTGAACAGGCGGATCGCCGCCTCGCCGAGCGCGGCGTCCTCGCGCAGCGCGGCGCTGGGCGCGTGCAGCAGCTTGTTGGTCAGGGTGTGCGCCAGCAGGTCCAGCACCTCCGCCGGATCGCGGCCGGCGGCAAGCTGCGCGCGCGCCTTCGCCAGCGCCTGCGCCTGCACCGCCTGGCCGTGCTCGCGCAGGCGGCGCAGCGGGGCCGCTGCATCGCCCTGGCCGAGTGCGGAAATGAAGCGTGAAGCGTGCACCTCGATGATCGCCTCGGCCTGCTCGGCGGCGTTGCGCCGGGCGGCGCGGTTGTCCTCGATCGCCCGCTCCAGGTCATCGACCGTGTACAGGAAGACGTCGCGCAGGGTGGCGACGTCCTCGGCGATGTCGCGCGGCACCGCCAGGTCCAGCAGCAGCATCGGCCGGTGCCTGCGCGAGCGCAGCGCCTGCTCGACCTGGGCGCGCTGGAGGATCGGCTGGCGTGCGGCAGTGGCGGAAATGACGATGTCGGCTTCGGCCAGGTGGCGATCCAGTTCCTCCAGCGGCAGTGCGAAGCCGCCGTGGCGCCGGGCCAGGTCCTGCGCGTGGGCGAGCGTGCGGTTGGCGATCAACAGCCGGCGCACCTTGCCGGCCACCAGGTGGCGGGCGGCCAGTTCGATAGTCTCGCCGGCGCCGATCAGCAGCACGTCCGATTCATCCAGCCGCGCGAACGATTCCTGCGCCAGCCGCACCGCGGTGGAGGCGACGCTGACCGGGTTGCGCCCGATGGTGGTTTCGGTGCGCGCGCGCTTGGCGGTGGCGAAGGCCTGCTGGAACGCGCGGTCGAGCGGGCCGCCGAGGCTGCCGGCATCGCGCGCATCGTTCCAGGCCTGCTTGACCTGGCCGAGGATCTGCGGCTCGCCCAATACCAGTGAATCCAGCCCGGTCGCGACCCGGAACAGGTGGCGCACTGCATCGGCCTCGTCGTGCCGGTACAGGTAGGCATGCAGGTCGTCGCCGGCGCGCTGCTGGCCGGCCAGCCAGTTGGCCAGCGCGTCGGGGCCGTTGTCGCTGCGGGCGTACAGCTCGGTGCGGTTGCAGGTCGACAGCAGCACCGCTTCCTGCACGCCGGCCTGTGCACGCAGCGACGCCAACGCCTGCCGCAGCGTATCCGGGCCGAACGCCACCGTTTCGCGCAGGGAAACCGGCGCGGTCTGGTGGTTGATGCCGAGGACATACAGGCTCATGGGGCGTGGCGATGGCTGTGGTGCGCGACGAATTCGTTCAGTTGCCTGCGCTAAGCTGCGGGCCCGACCGCCAATTGTACCGGCCCTTGCCATGCCCAATCCGCAACGCTCCGGTCCGCGCCCGTTCCCACTGGTTGCGCTGCTGGCCGCGCTGCTGGCCTGCACCGCGGTGGTAGCCGGCAATCCGGCTGCAGCGCAGACCCGGGTGGATCCGCTGGAAGCCAGCCTGGCCGGCGAATTCGCGCTGCAGGGCGGGCTGCTGCCGGAGGCGGCGCGACACTATCTGGATGCCGCGCGCGCCGCGCAGGACCCGGTGCTGGCCGAGCGGGCCACCCGCATCGCCCTGCTGGCCGATGAGGACGCGCTGGCGCGTGAGGCGTACGACACCTGGCAGGCGCTGGCGCCGCAACCAAGCCTGGAGGCGCGGATGGTGGCCGCCAGCCTGGCCCTGCGCGCTGGCGACAAGCGCGCGGCGCGGCGCGAACTGCGCGCGCTGCTGGCCGAGCCCGATGGCTGGCGCCCGGCGCTGACCGCTCTGGTTGGCGCGGTCGGGCGCCGGCAGGCGCTGGTGGTGGCGATGCTTGAGGAGATCGTGGCCCGCGACGCCCTGCCGCACCAGCTGCAGGCCTGGCTGGGTTTCGGCGGGCTGGCGCAGCGGCTGGAGCAGCCGAAGCTGGTGGATCGCATCGTCCAGCAGGTGGTGGCGCGCTTCCCCGGCGAGCCGCGCGTGGCCCTGCTGCGGGCGCAGCTGCTGCGTGAAGGCGGCAAGCTGGAAGAGGCCCGCGCCGCGTTGGCTGCGCTGGGCGAGCCGGCGCAGCTGCCGCCGACCCTGCGCTGGGCGCTGGCCGGCGAATACGATGCGCTGAGCGATCCCGGCAAGGCCGCGCAGGTGCTGGCGCTGGGTGCGCAGGATGAAGCCATGTACGCCCGCCGTGCGGCGCTGCTGGACAAGGCCGGCGACAAGGCCGGCCTGACCGCGCTGTACGAGGAGCTCAAGCGCGGCGCGACCACGCCCAATCCGATGCGGCGGCTGCTGCTGGGCCAGCTGGCGGAACTGCTGGAGCGCCACGACGAGGCGCTGACTTGGTATGCCAAGGTGCCGGGCGAACGGATGCAGGGCGCCGCCCGCCTGCGTGCCGCCAACGTGTTGCACGCGATGGGTCGGCCCGCGCAGGCATTCGAGGCCCTGCGCGCGCTGCAGGCCGACCCCGAGCTTACCGACGACAACCGTCGCGACGGTTACCTGCTGGAGGCGGAGCTGCGCCAGAAGGCCAGGGACGCCAACGGCGAGCAGGAGGCCTACGCGCGTGGCCTGGCGGCGTTCCCGGACGACCCGGCGCTGCTCTACGCCCGCGGCCTGATGTGGGAGCGGCTGGACCAGATCGGCAAGGCCGAAGCGGACCTGCGCCGCCTGCTGGTGATCGACCCGGACAACGTCGCCGCGCTCAACGCGCTGGGCTATACCCTCGCCGATCGCACCGACCGCTATCGCGAGGCGCTGGAACTGATCGACCGCGCGCGCGTGGCCGAGCCGGGCAACGCCGCCATCATCGACAGCTATGGCTGGGTGTTGTTCCGGTTGGGCAAGGCCCGCGCCGCGCTGGACCACCTACGCCACGCCTACGCGCTGCAACAGGACCCCGACATCGCCAGCCATCTCGGCCAGGTGCTGTGGGTGCTGGGCCGCAAGGAGGAGGCGCGCAAGTATTTCGACGATGCGCGCCGTCTCGATCCGGACAACCGTTCGCTGCAGCGCGCGCTGCAGGAGACCGGGGCATGAGGCCAGCGGCGGGCGCGCTGCTGGCGCTGGCGCTGGCAGGCTGCGCGACGCTGCCGCGGCCAGTGGCGAGCGGCGATGTGCTTGCCGGCGACGCCGCCCAGCGCGTGCGCACGGCTGCACTGGGGCTGGCCGGCGGTGACTGCGCCGCACCCGCCTGGTCGCTGGTCGGCAGAGTGGCGCTGTCCAATGGCCGGCAGGGTGGCAGCGGCCGGATCGAATGGACGCAGGCGGCGGGCGCGCAGCGCCTGCAGCTGTCGGCGCCGGTGACGCGGCAGAGCTGGGTGCTGGAGGTCGATGGTGGTGGCGCCGTGCTGCAGGGCGTGGCCGAAACGCCGCTGCGCGATTCCGATCCCGCGCGGCTATTGCGCGAGGCCACCGGCTGGGACATCCCGGTGGCTGCGCTTGGCTGCTGGGTGCGCGGCGCGGCCGCCGCCGCGGCAGGGCTTGGCCCGGCGCGGATCGCCTACGGGCTTGACCTGCTGCCGCGGCGGATCGAGCAGGGCGGCTGGACGGTGGAATACGACGGCTGGAATGCCGATGCCGGCGGTCTGCCGCTGCCGGGGAAGGTCGAGGCTCGCCGGGGCGAGGATCGCGTGCGGCTGGTTATCGACCAGTGGGCGGCGGAATGACCGGTTTCACCACGGCCGAGGGCTGGAGCGCCTGGCCAGCGCCAGCCAAGCTCAACCTGTTCCTGCACATCACCGGCCGGCGCGCCGACGGCTACCACCAGCTGCAGACCGTGTTCCGGCTGCTGGACTGGGGCGATACGGTTCACCTGCGCCCACGCGCCGACGGCGTGATCGCCCGCATCGGTGGGGGCGCCAGCGGCGTCGCGGAGGTGGACGACCTGATGGTGCGTGCCGCCATTCTGCTGAAAAATGCGTGTAAATGCCTGCAAGGTGCTGACATCGGCATTGAAAAGCGCATTCCGATGGGGGGTGGGTTCGGCGGCGGCTCGTCGGATGCGGCCAGCGTGCTGGTCGGCTTGAACTGCCTGTGGGGCCTGGGCCTGGGCGAAGCCCG
The DNA here is from genome assembly GCF_000423885.1 of Thermomonas fusca DSM 15424. Lineage (GTDB taxonomy): Bacteria > Pseudomonadota > Gammaproteobacteria > Xanthomonadales > Xanthomonadaceae > Thermomonas > Thermomonas fusca. The sequence goes on from NZ_KE384101.1 coordinate 181,024, forward strand.
ACTGGCCGAACTCGGGCAGGCGCTGGGCGCGGACGTGCCGGTGTTCGTGCGCGGCCGCAACGCCTGGGCGGAAGGTATCGGCGAACGTCTGGAGCCGATCCGGTTGCCGCCGGCCTGGTACCTGCTGGCCTCGCCCGGCGTGCATGCCGCCACCGCGGCATTGTTCCAAGCCGCTGATTTGACGCGCGATGCGCCACCCGTGACAATAGCGGGCTTCCTTTCCGGAGCTGTGCTCGGCAATGCGTTCGAGCCGGTGCTGCGTTGCCGCGAACCGGCCGTCGAGGCTGTGTTCGAGGCGCTTTCGCGCGTCGGCACGCCGCGTCTGACGGGCTCGGGCAGCGGCTGTTTCGTGGAATTCGCGGATCGCGGTTCCGCCGAAACGGCGCTGGCGGCGCTGCCGGCGGGCCTGCTCTCCTCGGGCACGTCCGCCTGGCTGGCGCGCGGCGCGGAACGGTCGCCGCTGCTGGATGCAGTGGAGCAGCATCTCTAGGGGCGTCGCCAAGTGGTTAAGGCACCGGGTTTTGATCCCGGCACTCGTAGGTTCGAATCCTTCCGCCCCTGCCAACCTGCGCAATCGCGCGCCCATCGCCTCCCCCAACGCGGCCACCAAAATGCAAGACAACCCCAACTTGCTGGTTTTCTCGGGCAATGCCAACAAGCCGCTGGCCGACGCGGTCTGCCGCGAACTGGGCGTGCGCCCGGGCAAGGCCCTGGTCAGCCGCTTCTCCGACGGCGAAGTGCAGGTGGAGATCGAGGAAAGCGTGCGCCGGCAGGAGGTCTACGTCATCCAGCCGACCAACGCGCCGAGCGCCGAGAACTTCATGGAGCTGCTGGTGCTGATCGACGCGCTCAAGCGCGCGTCGGCGGCCAGCGTCACCGCGGTGCTGCCGTACTTCGGCTACGCCCGCCAGGATCGCCGCCCGCGCTCCTCGCGCGTGCCGATCACTGCCAAGGTGGCGGCCAAGATGTTCAGCGCGGTGAATACCGATCGCGTGCTCACGATCGACCTGCATGCCGACCAGATCCAGGGTTTCTTCGATTGCCCGGTGGACAACGTCTACGCCTCGCCGCTGCTGTTGGCCGACATCTGGCGCGTGCACGGCACCGAGGGCGTGATCGTGGTGTCGCCGGACGTCGGCGGCGTGGTGCGCGCACGCGCCATCGCCAAGCGCCTGGACGATGCCGAGCTGGCCATCATCGACAAGCGCCGCCCGCGCGCCAACGTCGCCACGGTGATGAACATCATCGGCGACGTCGAGGGCAAGACCTGCGTGCTGGTGGACGATATCGTCGACACCGCCGGTACCCTGTGCGCCGCCGCCAATGCGCTCAAGGAGCGCGGCGCCCGCAAGGTGGTCGCATACTGCGTGCATCCGGTGCTGTCCGGCGCCGCCATGGACAACCTCAACAAGTCCTCGCTCGACGAGCTGGTGGTGACCGACACCATCGCGCTGTCGCCGGCGGCGCGCGCCTGCAGCAAGATCCGCCAGCTCAGCGTGGCCGAGCTGCTGGCCGAAACCATCCGCCGGATGGCGTTTGGCGAGTCGGTCAGCTCGCTGTACGTCGACTGACACCCATCCGCGCCGCCGGCCCGCCGGCGATGCACCCCACTCACCTGGTCGCGGGTGAGTGTTTCCACCGCCGCGAGGCGGTTCAATCGCAACAGAAGTGAGTCATTGCCATGTCCGAACACACCATCAAGGCTACCGGCCGCAACGTCGAAGGTAAGGGTGCGAGCCGCCGCCTGCGTCGTGCCGCCCAGCTGCCGGCCATCGTTTACGGCGGCAGCGCCGCCCCGCAGGCCATCCAGATCGAGCATGAAGCGATCTGGCTGGCCAGCCACCACGAGTGGTTCTACTCGTCGATCCTGAACCTGGACGTCGACGGCAAGGTCGAGCAGGTGCTCCTGCGCGACATGCAGCGCCATCCGTACAAGCAGCTGATCATGCACCTGGACTTCCAGCGCGTGGACGCCAGCCAGACCCTGCGCACCAAGGTGCAGCTGCGTTTCCTGGACCAGGAGAAGTCCGTTGCCGGCAAGACCAGCGGCGTGGTCGTCATGCACGAGCTGACCGAAGTCGAAGTCAGCTGCCTGCCGAAGGACCTGCCGGAAGCGATCGACGTCGATCTGTCCGCGCTGGAGATCGGCCAGGTGGTCCATCTGTCCGACCTGAAGCTGCCGGCCGGCGTGGAAATCCCGGCGCTGAAGCTGGGCAAGGAACACGACGTCGCCGTCGTGGTCGCCAAGCACGGCAAGGAAGAGGCGGAAGAAATCGCTGCGCCGGAAACCGCCGAAGTGCCGGCGACCAAGGCCGCCAAGAAGGACGACAAGTAATCCTGTCCTGCGCGTCGTCCCCGCGCCTGCGGGGATGACGTCGCGGAAACGGAGTCGTTCCGATGGCTGCTCTTCGCCTCATCGTCGGGCTGGGCAATCCCGGTGCCGAACACGCCCGAACCCGGCACAACGCCGGGTTCTGGTTTATTGACGCGCTGGCGCAGGCCGACGGCGTGCGTTTCGGGCTGGAAAGCAAGCTGTTCGGCGAGACCGCCAGGATCGTGGTGGCCGGTGAGCCGGTGTGGCTGCTGCGTCCCGCCACCTTCATGAATGCCAGCGGCAAGTCGATCACCGCGGCGCTGCGCTATTGGAAGATCGAGCCCGAGGAAATGCTGGTCGTGCACGACGAACTGGACCTGCCGCCGGGCGTGGCGCGGCTCAAGTTCGACGGCGGCCACGGCGGCCAGAACGGCCTGCGCGACACCATCCGCTTGCTCGGCCACGGCAAGTTCCACCGCCTGCGCATCGGCATCGGCCATCCCGGCCACAAGGACAAGGTGACGCCATGGGTGCTGGGTCGCGCCGGCGCGGCCGACGAGGCATCGATCCTGCGCGCGATCGGCAATGCCGCCGAGGTGCTGCCGCTGGCAGTGCAGGGCAATTTCATGGATGCGATGACCCAGCTGCACACGCCCGCGCCGTGATTGGCGATTGGTGATTGTCGATTTGACCATAGCGTCGAATCGGCAATCACGAATCCCGAACCACGGATCCCCCATGGGCATCAAATGCGGCATCGTCGGACTGCCGAACGTCGGCAAGTCCACCCTGTTCAACGCGCTGACCAAGGCCGGCATCGCCGCCGCCAACTTCCCGTTCTGCACCATCGAGCCGAACGTGGGCGTGGTGCCGGTGCCGGATCCGCGGTTGGGCGCGCTGGCCGAAATCATCAATCCGCAGAAGGTCATACCGACCGCGGTGGAGTTCGTCGACATTGCTGGCCTGGTGGCCGGTGCCGCCAGCGGCGAGGGCCTGGGCAACAAGTTTCTGGCGCACATCCGCGAAGTCGATGCGATCACCCACGTGGTGCGCTGCTTCGAGAACGACGACGTCATCCACGTCAACAACCGGGTCGATCCGCTTGCCGACATCGACACCATCGACACCGAACTGGCGCTGGCCGACCTCGAGTCGGTCGACAAGGCGCTGAACAAGGCCGAGCGTTCGGCCAAGACCGGCGACAAGGATGCCAAGGCGCGTGCCGACGTGCTCGGGCGGATCAGCGCCGCCCTGAACGAGGGCAGGTCGGCGCGTTCGCTGGGCCTTTCCGACGACGACAAGGCCGCAGTGCGCGACCTGTTCCTGATCACCCTCAAGCCGGTGATGTACGTGGCCAACGTGCTCGAAGACGGCTTCGAGGGCAATCCGCACCTGGACGCCGTGCGCGCGCGTGCCGCGGGCGAAGGCGCCGAAGTGGTGCCGGTGTCGGCCGCCATCGAGGAAGAGCTCAGCCAGCTCGAAGATGCCGATCGCGACGAGTTCCTGAAGGATCTCGGCCTCGAGGAGCCTGGTCTCAACCGCGTGATCCGCGCTGCCTACAAGCTGCTCGGCCTGCAGACCTACTTCACCGCGGGGGTGAAGGAAGTCCGTGCGTGGACGGTCAAGGCGGGCTCCACCGCGCCGCAGGCGGCAGCCGTGATCCATACCGACTTCGAGAAGGGCTTCATCCGCGCCGAAACCATCGGCTTTGATGACTTCATCAAATACCGCGGTGAAGCCGGCGCCCGCGACGCCGGTCGGCTGCGCCTGGAAGGCAAGGAATACCGGGTGCAGGAAGGTGACGTGCTGCACTTCCGCTTCAACGTCTGAGCCTGTCGGTGGGGCGGTTCCGGTCGCCGCAGCGGGCGTTGGAACGGGATGGGGTTTTTTTGCAGAAAGCCGTTGACACAATCGAAAGCGACGGCCAGAATAACGGGCTCTTTGAGGGGCTTGACCGTCTTTCAACGAGGAAAGAACGGAGGGATACCCAAGCGGCCAACGGGGGCAGACTGTAAATCTGCTGGCTTACGCCTTCGGTGGTTCGAATCCACCTCCCTCCACCAGTTCCATGTGTCATCCGCTGGCCTTACCAGCCGGCGGTGCAACAAGGCAGGGCTCCCGGCGCGGGAGTAGTTCAATGGTAGAACTGTAGCCTTCCAAGCTACTAGCGCGGGTTCGATTCCCGTCTCCCGCTCCACCATTGCATTACAATGTCCTGCTGCAAAATCTGCTCACGTAGCTCAGTCGGTAGAGCACCTCCTTGGTAAGGAGGAGGTCGAAGGTTCGATTCCTTTCGTGAGCACCATATTCGCAATCCCACGCCTGTTCCGGCAGGCAAATTCCAGCGAGACGCAGCCATGGCAAAGGGTAAGTTCGAGCGCACCAAGCCCCACGTGAACGTGGGCACGATCGGTCACGTTGACCACGGCAAGACGACGCTGACGGCGGCGCTGACGAAGGTGGGCGCGGAGCGTTTCGGTGGTGAGTTCAAGGGCTACGACGCGATCGACGCGGCGCCGGAAGAGAAGGCGCGCGGCATCACGATCTCGACCGCGCACGTCGAGTACGAAAGCCCGAACCGCCACTACGCGCACGTCGACTGCCCTGGGCACGCCGACTACGTGAAGAACATGATCACCGGTGCGGCGCAGATGGACGGCGCGATCCTGGTGTGCTCGGCCGCCGACGGCCCGATGCCGCAGACCCGCGAGCACATCCTGCTGTCGCGCCAGGTGGGCGTGCCGTACATCGTCGTGTTCCTGAACAAGGCCGACATGGTGGATGACGCCGAGCTGCTGGAACTGGTCGAGATGGAAGTGCGCGAGCTGCTCTCCAAGTACGACTTCCCGGGCGACGACACCCCGATCATCGCGGGTTCGGCCCGCCTGGCGCTGGAAGGCGACCAGAGCGAGATCGGCGTGCCGTCGATCATCAAGCTGGTGGACGCGCTGGACAGCTGGATCCCGGAGCCGCAGCGCGACATCGACAAGCCGTTCCTGATGCCGGTGGAAGACGTGTTCTCGATCTCGGGTCGCGGCACCGTGGTGACCGGCCGCATCGAGCGCGGCGTGATCAAGGTGGGCGAGGAAATCGAGATCGTCGGTATCCGCCCGACCCAGAAGACCACGGTGACCGGCGTGGAAATGTTCCGCAAGCTGCTGGACCAGGGTCAGGCGGGCGACAACGCGGGCCTGCTGCTGCGCGGCACCAAGCGTGACGACGTGGAGCGCGGCCAGGTGCTGTGCAAGCCGGGTTCGATCACCCCGCACACCGAGTTCGAGGCCGAGGTGTACGTGCTGTCGAAGGACGAGGGCGGCCGTCACACCCCGTTCTTCAAGGGCTACCGCCCGCAGTTCTACTTCCGCACCACCGACATCACCGGCGCTTGCCAGCTGCCGGAAGGCACCGAGATGGTGATGCCGGGCGACAACGTGAAGATGGTGGTCACGCTGATCAACCCGGTGGCGATGGACGAAGGCCTGCGCTTCGCGATCCGCGAAGGCGGCCGCACCGTCGGCGCCGGCGTGGTGGCGAAGATCATCA